>NZ_JBEXHC010000004.1:0-447555 GCF_040607655.1 Streptomyces sp. NPDC005266 | reverse complement strand
CGACCGCTATCTGGCGGGCGCCACCGGGCTGCCGGCCCCGGTCGGACCGGCGGACCGGCCGATGACCGCCTGACCGCCGGGCGGTGTGACGGCCTGCCGCCGCGGCGGCCGTGGACCGCTATCTGGCGGGCGCCACCGGGCTGCCGGCCCCGGTCGGACCGGCGGACCGGCCGATGACCGCCTGACCGCCGGGCGGTGTGACGGCCTGTCGGGCGCTCTGTCCTGCGGCGTGCCGACCGGCATACCCTGCGTCCATGATCTCGACGTCGCCGTTACTCACCGTCGCCGACGGTGTCCATCTCTGGTCCCCCACGCCGAGCACCGGATGGGGGCTGGCCAACTGCGGTCTGATCGTCTCCCCCGAAGGCGCCGCCGCCTGGGTCGACACCCCCTACGACCGGCACATGGCCCAGGACTTCCTGGACCGCAGCCGGTCGCTGCTGCCCGACGGCGGACGCATCGGACGGGTGATCGTCACCCATGCCAACGGCGACCACCTGTGGGGCGCCGACGTCGTGCCCGAGGCGGAGGTGGTCGCCACCCGCGAGGCGCTCGGACACATCGCCTGGGAACCCGAACCGCGGCACCTGCACGCCATGGTGCGCGGCAGCGATCCGGCGACGCCGCTCGGCTGGTATCTCCAGCGCCACTTCCAGCGGTTCGACTGGTCCGCCACCCAGGTCGTCGAGCCGAGCCTCACCTTCGTCGGCGAGCTGGACCTGCGGATCGGCCGGGTGCCGGTACAGCTGTTCGGGCTGCCGTCCGCCCATACCACCGGCGATCTGGTCGCCTGTCTGCCGCAGCAGAAGGTGGCGTTCACCGGTGATGTCATCTTCGCGTCCGGTCCGCGGGACCCCGGCGACCACGCGGTGCACTGGGCGGGCCCTCTCGGCAATGTGATCTCCGCCTGCGAGCGGGTGCTGGCCACCGGGGCACAGGTGATCGTCCCCGGCCATGGCCCGGTCCTGGACCGGGAGGGCGTCCGTGGCCATATCGGCTATCTGGAGCATGTCCGCGACCGTGCCCATCAGCTGCACACCGCCGGGGTCCCCGCCCTGGAGGCGGCCCGCACGCTCATCGCCGAGAACACCTTTCCGTCCCTGGGGTTGCCCGAGCGGTTGGTGATCACGGTGGCCACGGAGTACCGGCATCTGAACGGCGAGGGCGACCCGCCGGACATCGTGGCGACCATGGCCGATGTCGCCCAGGTGGCCTGGGAGCTGGACCAGGGCCGGAACATCTCCTGACGACGGCCTCCCTGGATCACATGTTGATCATGTGTCCGGCGAGCCCGTGGACGGCCTCTTTCACCGCCTCGCTGAGCGTGGGGTGGGCGTGGATGTTGCGCGCCACTTCGTGGACGGTCAGATCCCACTGCTGGGCGAGGGTCAGCTCGGGCAGCAGCTCGGTGACCTCGGGGCCGATGAGATGGCCGCCCAGCAGCTCGCCGTGGCGGCCGTCGCTGATGAGCTTCACAAAGCCCCCGGGGTCGCCGAGCCCCTGCGCCTTGCCGTTCGCGGTGAACGGGAACTTCGCCACCCGCACGTCGAAGCCCTGCTCGCGCGCCTGGGCCTCGGTCCAGCCGAAGCTGGCGATCTGCGGCTGGCAGAAGGTCGCCCGCGGGATCATCACATACTCCAGCTCCATGGTCTCCGCGCCGGCGATGGTCTCGGCCGCGACGATGCCCATCGCCTCGGCCGCGTGCGCGAGCATCAGCCTGGCGGTCACATCGCCGACCGCGAAGATGTGCGGCACGCTGGTGCGGCACCGGCCGTCGACGTCGATGGCGCCCCGCTCGGTCAGCCGGACCCCGGTGTTCTCGAGGCCATATCCCCGCACCCGCGGCTGGAATCCGATCGCCTGGAGCACCCGACCCGCCTGGAGGGTCTGCCGCTGGCCGCCCGTGGTCACCATGACCTTGACCGCGGGCCCCGCGTCGTTGATCGCCTCCACCCGGGTGGAGGTCAGGACGTTGATGCCGAGCCTGCGGTAGCGGCGGGTCAGCTCGGCGGAGACCTCCTCGTCCTCCAGCGGCACGATCCGGTCCAGGAACTCCACCAGCGTCACCTGCACCCCGTAGCTGTGCATGATGTACGCGAACTCGACGCCGATGGCGCCCGCGCCCGCGATGAGCACGCTGCCGGGCAGCTCCGGTGACAGGATCTGCTCCTCGTACGTCACCACGCGCTCGCTGAGCGAGGTGCCGGGCAGCAGATTGGTGGTCGCGCCCGCGGCGATGACGCAGTGGCCGAAGGTCAGGGACTCCGTCCGGCCGTCGCCCAGCGCGACCCGCAGTTCATGGGCGCCGGTGAAGGTGCCCCGGCCGTCGTACTGGGTGATGTTGTTCTTCTTCATCAGATAGTGGATGCCTCTGACCCGGCCGTCCGCCACCTTCCGGCTGCGCTCGAACGCCACCGCGTAGTCAGCGGTCACCTCACCGTTCACCCGGATGCCGAAGGTCTTGGCCTCATGGATGAACAGCTGGGCCAGCTCCGCGTTGCGCAGCAGGGCCTTGGACGGGATGCAGCCCACGTTCAGGCACACGCCGCCCCAGTACCGTTCCTCGACGATGGCCGTGGTCAGACCGAGCTGCGCGGCGCGGATCGCCGCGACGTAGCCGCCCGACCCCGCCCCCAGGACCACGACGTCAAAATGTGCGCTCATGCGTCGCACCTTAGACATTAGAGTCGGGGTATGGCTTCAGACGAGGGGTCCGTACGGGTGGACAGCTGGATCTGGTCCGTACGGCTCACCAAGACGCGCTCGATGGCGGCCTCGGCCTGCCGCGCCGGCCACGTTCGCGTCAACGGCGAACGGGTCAAGCCCGCCCACCCGGTGCGAGCCGGGGACGAGGTGCGGCTGCGCCACGCCGGGCGGGACCGGATCGTCGTCGTCTCACGCATCGTGCGCAAGCGGGTCGGGGCGGCGGTCGCGGCCGAGTGCTTTGTCGACAACAGCCCTCCCCCGCCGCCCCGCGAGCACACCGTGCCGATCGCGCTGCGCGACCGCGGCGCGGGCCGTCCCACCAAGCGCGACCGGCGCGAGATGGAGCGGCTGCGCGGGCTGTGAGCGCGTCACCGGTCACTCGGCCGTGATCCGTACGGGCCCTTGTGCGCATCGGCCCTGGCGACCCACTCGGCGGGCGGACGCGGCGGCCGGCATGAGGAGCGAGGTCCGCGCACACGGTCTCCGCCCGCCGGCGGCCCGCGCGTTGGCGAGCCGGGTGCGGAAACCTCCGTACCCGGCTCCCTACGGCCGGTTCGGCCTCAGCGCCGGCGCCGCAGCGACGCGGCCGGCGGCCGCTCGCGCATCGCGCCGTAGGCCAGGAAGTACGCCGGCACCCGTTTCAGCCACGGCGCCCTGGTGAGCACCTCGGCCGGCCGCAGCGGCCGTCCCCGCCCGCCGGCCGGCGCGCGCCCGGCCAGCAGCGGTTGGATGACCCGGGCGTGGGCGAGGCGCTGCAGCCCCTGTGTCGCGGCGGCGGTCGGCCACCGGCGGCGCTGGACGGCGCGTACGTCGCCCAGGCCGACGGCCCCGTCGTGCAGCGGTCCTGCGAGATACCGGGCGGCGGCGACGGCGTCCTCGACCGCGAGGTTGATGCCGATCCCGAACACGGGGGACATGGCATGCGCCGCGTCGCCGATGCACAACAGCCCGGGACGGTGCCAGCGCCGCAGCCGGTCCATCCGTACGTCCAGCAGCTTCACCTCGTCCCAGTCCCGCAGCTCCGGCTTGCGGTCCGCGATCCAGGGGGTGGCGTCCGCCAACGCGGACAGGAACCGGTCCAGGCCGTCGGCGCGGCGCTCGGCATCGGCCCCCTTGGGGATCAGCACGGCGCACTGCCAATAGTCCCCGCGGTCGATCATGGCCGTCACAAAGCGGTCGCCGACGTTGCCCACCAGCCCGCGCGGATCTCCCTCGTGCCGCGGCAGCCGGAACCACCACGCGTCCATCGGGCACGCGAACTCCCGCAGGCCCAGTTCGGGCAGGTCTCTGGCGAGCGAGTCCCGGCCGTCGCAGGCCACCGTGAGGGTCGCGCGCAGCTCACCGGTGCCCCCGCCGGGGGTGCGGTCGCGATAGCGCACTCCGGTGACCCGGCCGCCCTCCATGAGGAAGGAGGTCGCCTCGGTGTTCATCCGCAGGGAGAAGGAGGGCTCCCGCGCGGCCTCGTCCGCCAGGAGATCGAGCAGATCCCACTGCGGCACCATCGCCACGTAGTTGTAGGGACCCGGCAGTGCGCGCAGGTCCCCGACGGTGAGCAGCTCCCCGTCCTGGCCGATGGGCAGCTGGACGGAGTGCACATGCCGCTGCGGCAGGGCGGCGAACCGCTCGGCGAGGCCCAGGTCGTCCAGGAGTGCCAGGGTGCTCGGATGCACCGTGTCGCCGCGGAAGTCGCGCAGGAAATCCCCGTGCTTCTCCACAACGGTGACCTCCACGCCCGCCCGCGCCAGCAGCAGACCGAGGACCATCCCGGCGGGGCCGCCCCCCACCACACAGCATGTGGTCCGCTCCATCGCATGGACTCCCTTCGCTGTCCCCGAGGCCAGAGCACCATTTTGTAACGAGTACCCAGCGGCGCCACGCCGCCGCCGGATGGCGATCGATTTGAGTCATCGCGGGCTCGCGCCCGTATCCCCGCGTGACGCTATGGGGCGCAGAAGGAGGTCTGTATGGCAGCCGAACCCGATCCCGACCGGCCGACCGGGCGTCAGGTGATCGAGCCGACCGCGATCTTCCGCCCGGTGCTGGAGCCCGACGCGGCATCGGACCCGCCGGTGGAGGAGTGGATGGAGGAGCTCCATCTCTTCCGGCCGCCGGGCGCCCCGCCTACGCCGGAGGCCCGATCCCTTGCCGAGGACGACACCCAGGAGCTGGACGGCGGCCCGGCGGCGGCCGACGCGTGGACCCCGCAGGACGCGCCGCACGCACCCCCCGGCCCGGTCCTACGGCGCCCTCCCCGCACCGCCGTCACGCTCATCGCCGGGCTCGGCGCGGGCGTCGCCCTCTCCCTGGTGCTGATGCTGCCCCGTGAGGCGGCGACCGGGGCGGCCCAGCCCGGGGCGGGCGGCAGAGCGTCGGCCCCGGCGTCCGGCGGCGCGACCGCGTCCGCGACGCCGAGCGCACCCGGGACGCCGAGCGCTCCCCCGGCACCCAGCGCGACCGTCTCGCAGGCTCCGGGCGGCGGGGGGCAGCAGAGCGTGCCGGGCAACGTGCTGACCCTTGGGGACACCGGCCCGCGGGTCATCGACCTCCAGAAGCGTCTGCTGCGGATTCCGAACGTCTATCAGGACGGGCCGGTCGACGGCCTGTACGACCAGGACCTCTCCCAGGCCGTGTCCCGCTTCCAGGTGTGGTACGGGATCCGCGGCGACGCGAACGGGGTGTACGGGGACGCCACCCGGCGCGATCTGGAGGCCCGCACCTGACGCGCCGCCCCGCGCGGCCATGATCCCAGGCGCAGCTATCCGGCGGCGCCGAAGAGCTGGGTCCAGTAGGTGCCGGCGCGGCTGCCGGTGGCGCAGCCGACGCCGATATGGGTGAAGTCGGGCCTGAGGATGTTGGCGCGGTGGCCGGGGCTGTCCATCCAGCCGCGGACCACCTCGGCCGGGGAGCGCTGGCCGCACGCGATGTTCTCGCCGATGCCGCGATGGGTGGCTCCGGCGGCCCTGGCCCGGTCCCAGGGCTCCTGGCCTTCCGGGCCGGTGTGCGCGTAGAAGTCGCGGGCGACCATGTCGTCGCTGTGTGCCTGTGCGGCCCTGGCCAGCCGGGGATCGGGGGCCAGCGGTGCCAGCCGGGCGGCGGCCCGCTCGGCGTTGGTGAGCGCGGTCACATCGGACGCCAGGCGTACCAGGCCGTCCGCCGTGAACGGCCGTGCCCACACCGCGGTCCAGTAGACATCCCCGGTGGCGGGGCCGACGGCCCGGCCGATCCCCAGATGGACGACGGCCGGATCCCGGAACGGGCCGCTGCGCTCGTGGCCCGCCAGGCAGTAGTCCACGAACTCCTCAGCGGTGCGCGGGCCGGAGACGAGGTGCTCGGCCACCGTGAGGCAGACATAGCCCTGGGCCGCGATCCGGTGGAACAGCGACGTCCCGTCGGGGCTCTCCAGCGCGAGCCGGCCGTGGGCGGCCATCGCTCCGGCATGCGCCTCGGCCGCCGCGGTCAGCCTCCCGTCGAGGGCCACCGGCGCGGCCCCGGCCCGCGACCGCGCGGCGTTCACCACCTGAAGGGCGGCGCCGCCCGCCGTACCGCCGGGGGCCGGACTCGTGGGCGGGGCCGGAGTCGTGGGCGGGGCCGGAGTCGTGCGCGGGGCCGGAGTCGTGGGCGGGGCCGGACTCGTGGGCGGGGCCGGACTCGTGCGCGGGGCCGGAGTCGTGCGCGGGGCCGGGGCGCCGTCGTCGGTGACGTCGACGCCGAAGTCCCGGGCCAGGGCGGCCAGTCCCTCCGCATACCCCTGGCCAAGCGCCCGCACCTTCCATCGGTCGCCGCGCCGGTAGACCTCGGCGAGCAGCAGCACCGTCTCCCGGGCCGGACGCGGCGGGGTGAACCGGGCGAGCAACCCTCCCCCGCCGGCCAGCACGCTCAGCACGGGCACCGGCAGCCGGCCCAGCGAGGTGCCGGGGTCGGCGGGGCTGACGACGACCGTGACCCGGTCGGCGCCGGGGCGCAGCCGGGGCGGGTGCAGGGTGACGGTCTCGCCGTGCAGCCGGGCGCCGGGCGCGGACGGCTGGTTGAAGAAGACGAAGTCGCCGTCGCCCGCGACCTTTCCGTCCGCACCGGTGATCAGCACGGACAGATCGAAGGGCCCCGGCACGTGGATCGTCAGCGCGCCGTCCGGCAGCGCCTGATTGCCGCCGGGGACCAACTCGCCCATGCCCGCTCCTCACCGCCGCGCCTGTGGGAGCAACGGCCGGGCAGGGCCGGCGGTTCCGGCCACGGCACGGCGCCCGCCCCGGACCGCGTGGGGTCCCGGGCGGGCGTGGGAGGTCAGCCGGTGGATCAGACCGGGACGGCGACGTACTTGTAGTCGAGGAATTCGTCGATGCCGACCCGGCCGCCCTCGCGGCCGAGCCCGGACTGCTTGACGCCGCCGAAGGGGGCGGCCGGGTTGGAGACCAGGCCGGTGTTGAGGCCGACCATGCCGACCTCCAGCCGTTCGCTCACCCGCAGCGAGCGGTTCAGGTCCCGGGTGAACACATACCCCACCAGGCCCCATTCGGTGCTGTTGGCGGTGGCGACGACCTCGTCCTCCTCGTCGAAGGTGAGGACGGCCGCGACCGGTCCGAAGATCTCCGTCTCCATCAGCCGGCTCGCGGGGGACACCCCGGTGAGCACGGTCGGCGGGTAGAAGCAGCCCGGCCCCTCGGGGGTGGAGCCGCCGACGAGGACCTCGGCCCCGCGGGCCACGGCGTCCGCGACCAGCTCCTCGACCTTGTCGCGGCCCGCCTGGTCGATGAGCGGGCCCACGTCGACGCCGGGGCGGCTTCCGGGGCCGACGACCAGCGCGCCCATGCGCCGGGCGAGCCGGTCGGCGAACTCGGCCGCGACGGAGGAGTGGACGAAGAAGCGGTTGGCCGCCGTGCACGCCTCGCCCATGTTGCGCATCTTCGCGGTCATGGCGCCCTCGACCGCGACGTCCAGATCCGCGTCGTCGAAGACGATGAAGGGGGCGTTGCCGCCGAGCTCCAGGGAGGTACGGACCACCGCGGGCGCGCACTGGGCGAGCAGCGTGCGCCCGACCTGGGTGGACCCGGTGAAGGAGAGCTTGCGGATGTGCCCGCCGGCCAGCAGCGGCTCCACGACCTCGCCCGCGCGGGAGGTGGTCACCACGTTCAGCACCCCGGCCGGAAGCCCCGCCTCTTCCAGGATTCCGGCGAGGGCGAGGCTGGACAGCGGGGTCTGCGGGGCGGGCTTGAGCACCATCGTGCAGCCGGCGGCGATCGCGGGACCGATCTTGCGGGTGCCCATGGCCAGCGGGAAGTTCCACGGGGTGATGAGCAGACAGGGGCCGACGGGCCGGCGCATGAGCAGCATGCGGTTCTTGCCGTCGGGCAGGGTGGAGAAGCCTCCGTCGATACGGACGGCCTCTTCGGAGAACCAGCGGAAGAACTCCGCGGCGTAGGCGGCCTCGCCCCGCGCCTCGGCGAGCGGCTTGCCCATCTCGGCCGTCATCAGCGCGGCGAGCGCGTCGGCCCGCTCCATGATGAGCTCATAGGCGCGGCGCAGGATCTCGCTGCGCGCGCGGGGTGCGGTGGCGGCCCACTTCTCCTGGGCGTCCTGGGCGGCGAGCAGGGCGCGCTGCCCGTCCGCGGGGCTCGCGTCGGCGACCTCGCACAGCACCTCACCGGTGGCCGGGTCGTCGACCGGCATGGTCGCACCGCCGGCCGCGTCGGACCACGACCCGGCGATGTACAGCTTCTTGGACACCGCCGCGAGGACGTCGTCGGCGGCGGGATACGAGGGGGTGGACATGGCGGCACTCTCCTTTGTTGGCCGCCGCCGGCCCGGGGTCCGGGCAGGCGGCGGCCGATGGCTCCCGTTGAGTGAAGTGCGGCGGTCAGGAGGCCGCCGTTCCGGCGGTCACGGCGGCGGACCAGGCACGCAGCCCCTCATCGATAGCCGTCTCGTCGACGACCAGGGCGGGGATCATCCGCACGACGTGGTTCCAGGCCCCGCACAGGAGCAGCAGCAGCCCCTCGTCCACGGCGGCGCGCTGCACCCGGGCCGCGGTCGCCGGGTCCGGCTCGCCGTCCTCGGTGACGAACTCGCTGGCCAGCATGAGGCCGAGGCCGCGGACGTCGCCGATGGCCGGGGTCTTCGCGGCCACGTCCTCGAGGCCGGCGCGCAGCCGCGCGCCCATGGCGTCGGCGTTGGCGACGAGGTTCTCGTCGCGGACCACGTCGAGGGTGGCGGCGGCCGCGGCGCAGGCCACCGCGTTGGCGCCGTAGGTGCCGCCCTGGGAGCCGGGCCACGCCTTGCTCATCAGCTCCTCGGAGGCGGCGATGCCGGACAGCGGGAAGCCGCTGGCCAGGCCCTTGGCGGTGACCAGGATGTCGGGGCGGATGCCGAAGTGGTCGTGGCCCCAGAACCGTCCGGTGCGGCCGACGCCGGTCTGCACCTCGTCCAGGATGAGCAGGAAGCCATGGCGGTCGGCCCGCTCGCGCAGCCCTTGGAGGAATCCCTCGGTGGCGGGCACATAGCCGCCCTCGCCCAGCACCGGTTCGACGATGATCGCGGCGGTGTCGTCGGGCGGGGAGATGGTCTGCAGGACGTAGTCCAGTTCGCGCAGCGCGAACCGGGTCGCGGTCTCCTCGTCCCAGCCGTACCGGTAGGCGGTGGGGAACGGGGTGACCACGACGCCGCTCATCAGGGGCGAGAAGCCGGAGCGGAAGCGGGTCCCGGAGGTGGTCATGGACGCGGCGGCGACTGTGCGGCCGTGGAAACCGCCGTGACAGACGAGGACATTGGGCCGGCCGGTCGCCTGGCGGGCGAGGCGCAGGGCCGACTCCACCGCCTCGCTCCCGGAATTGGTGAAGAACAGACTGTCGAGTCCCTCGGGGAGCACCTCGCCGAGCTTCGCGACGAGCCGCGTCAGCGGCTGGTGCATGACCGTGGTGTACTGGCCGTGGATCAGGGTCCCGACCTGCTCCTGGGCCGCGGCGACGACCCGCGGATGGCAGTGTCCGGTGCTGGTGACGCCGATACCCGCGGTGAAGTCGAGATAGCGCCGTCCGTCCTCACCGTCGATATGGACGCCCTCTCCGCGGACGGCGACCACCGGAGTGGCCTGACGCAGCTGCGGTGACAGATCGGTCATGGTTCTCTCCCACACCCACAAGGTCGGCGTATGAACGGACTCTTCGAGCGTGGTGGAGCGAGCCGGGCGAAGACAATGATCATTGTGTCGCCGGGATGTGATCGGTATGGACGATCTGTCAACGGGGGCCGGCTGGACATTGTGTCAACCGCGTGGTTGCGCAGGGTGTACCGGCTTGTCAGAGTGATCGGCATGGACGGCTCCGGCGGCACCGAACCCCGCGCCGCCGCCGCGCGGCCCGCGCCGCTCACCCTCGCCGGTGTGCTGCGGCTGCCGGTGCTGGCCGCCGGGGTGCCCGAGGTGGTCTCCGGCCACGGTGGGCTGTCCCGGCCGGTCCGCTGGGTCCATGTCACCGAGCTGCTCGATCCGGCGTCGTTCCTCAAGGGCGGGGAGCTGGTGCTGACCACCGGCATGCCGCTGCCCGAGGACGCCTCGGTGGTGCGCCGCTACGTGGACGAGCTGGCGGACGTCGGCGCCGCGGGCCTGGTCATAGAGCTGGTGCGGCGCTACCACCGGCCGCCGTCGGAGCTGGTGCGTGCCTGCCAGGCCCGCGATTTCCCGCTCGTGCTGCTCTCCAGGAGCGTCAACTTCGTGGAGGTCACCCAGATCATCCACTCGCTGATCATCGGCAGCCAGATCGAGAGCCTGCGCCGGGCGCAGGACGTTCATGACACGTTTACCGCGCTGACCCTGCGCGGCGCCGAGCCCGATGAGGTGGTGGGCATGGCGGCCGAGCTGAGCGGGCATCCGGTGGTGCTGGAGAACCTGGTTCACCAGGCCGTGATCTGCGGCGCCCTGGGCCAGGGCGCGGAGGGCGTGCTGACCGGCTGGGAACGACGGTCACGCGCCACGGCCTCGCCCGACCGCACCGGGGCCAGTGGCCCGGAGGACTGGCTGGTGACCGCGGTGGAGTACCGGGGCGAGCGCTGGGGCCGGCTGCTGATGCTCCCGGACGCCGCCGGTGCCCCGGCGGTCGGCCCCGAGCACGCGATGGTCCTGGAGCGTACGGCCACGGCCCTGACCATCGCCCGGCTCACCCATCACACCCGCTGGGAGCGGCGGGCGCAGCGCACGCTGCTGCTGGACCTGGTCGAACAGCGGTGCCGCTCGACCGGTGAGGCGCGCGCCCGGGCCGAGGCGCTGGGCATGCCGGTCCTGGGCCGCCGGCTGATCGTCGTGCTGATCACCCCCGGCCCCGGCGCCGAGGAGACGACCGAGCTGGAGGACCGGCTGACGGACGAGTTGGGGGCGGCCGGTGCCGCCGTGCTGATCGGCGCGGTGCCGGGCGGCCACATCGGCGTGCTGCTCGCCTTCCATCCCTCCACCCCCTGGCGGCCGCTGGTGGAGCGGCTGAGCCGGTCCGTCCGCGCGTCCCGTCCGGAGGCGGTCGTCAGCGTCGGCTCCGAGGTGGCGGATCTGTCCCAGACCGCCCGCTCCTTCCAGGAGGCGGCACGGGTTGCCGACGCCGCCGTTCCGGGCACCCCGGACAAGCCGTTCCACGAGCTGTGCGATATCGGGCTGCGGCAGCTGCTGTACGCGCTGCGCGGTGATGTGCGGCTCCAGGACTACGTGGAGCGGCAGTTGGGGCGGTTGGTCGACTACGACGAGCGGCACGGCACCGATCTGCTGGCGATACTGCACGCCTATCTCGACGCGGCGGGCAACAAGACGGTGGCGGCCAAGCGCGCGAGCCTGTCCCGGCAGGCTTTCTATCAGCGGCTGCACGCGATAGAGCGGCTGCTCGGCTGCGATCTGGAGTCGGGCGAGCAGCGCACCCAACTGCATGTCGCGCTCACCGCCTTCAGCGTGCTGCGGCTCTCCCGCGGCCCCGCTGCGCCCAGCTGAGGACACGGCCGTGGCCGACCCGGTCGGGGTCGGCCACGGCCGTATGCACACGAGGGCTCACTTGACGAAGTCGTCGACGACCTTCGGAGGCCAGGAGCCCACTTTGAGCACACCCATGGAGTAGGCGCGGGAGACAAGGGCCGCCCGGTTGGGGACCCGCAGCTTACGCAGCAGGCGCGTCACGTGGTATTCGACGCCCTGCCGGCTGAGGTAGAGCCGTGCGGCGAGGGGCACCGTGGACATGCCGGCGGCGATGCCCTCCAGAATGCGCGCCTCGATCTCGCTGACGATCTTCTTGCGGTCGGTGACCATGTCCACCGTGCCGCCGCCCGCGGTGGGGCGCAGCACCACCAGGATCGAGGCGACATGGGAGCTGCCCTCGCGCACGGCGACGGCCGTGAGCGCGCCGGTGAACGCGGAGCCCCCCGCTCCGACGAGGACCGCCTGAGCGGCGAAGCGATGGCGAGTGCCGTCGACGAGCCGGGTGAACTGCCACCTGAGGGACTGCTGGACGCTGGGATGGACCAGGTCGCAGAAGTCTCGGCCGCAGACGTCCGTCGAGGAGTCCTCGAACTGCCGGAAGAATGCCCGGTTGGCCTGCTGCACCGTCAAGGACGGGTCGAGACAGACGACACACACCCCGGGCTGGTCGAACTGGCGCAGAAGATCCGCGTACTCGGTCTGGTCGCATCCGGACTCGTGGGGGGTTGACCGAGCCGAATCTGCTGGAGCGGACATTCCCAAGGGACTGCCATCCCTTCCTGAATTTCTCATTACGCGAAACGAATAGCGGGCTATCCGCAGCATTCGATTTCCAATGTGATTTCAGAATGGAGACTAAGGAGCCCCGGGCACATCAGTCAACGTCAACAGGGCCCTGACCGCCCAATCCTGTGGTCGGGGGCGCCGAAGGTTCGGTCCGCACCGCAGGGTTTCGGTGGGTCGGTACGGTCGGTTCACCGGGGTTCGGAGAGCATGTCTCCCCGGCTTGAATTAGCACCGTTTACGAGACGTTTAGCCATCCATGCGAGGCAGCAGCTCGATCAGCTCGCGGCGGCCGGAGACGTCCAGCTTGCGATACGCGTGCGTCAGATGCTTCTCGATCGCGCGGGAGGTCACTCCCAGCTCATCGGCGATCTCCTGATTGGTCAGACCCCGGCCGACGAGGGAGACCACGGTGCGTTCGGTACGGGTGAGGGTGGCTTCCGGCCGTACGGCGCCCGCGCCGCCCCCGGCCGCGGTGCGGGCCCGTTCGACGAGCCAGCCGGCACCGCACGCCGAGGCGAGGGCGGATGCCTCCCGGAGGACGGCGCCCGCTTCGGCACTGCCCGTCAGCCGCCGCCCCAGCAGGACGAGCGCGCGGGCGAGTTCGAGCTCGTTGGCCGACGCGCGCAGGATGTCGACCGCTTCCCGCAGCAGACCGACTCCGCGTTCGCCGCTGTGCAGCCGGCCCTTCATCCGCAGTGCGCGGCCGAGTGCGACGGGTGCTCCCCAGGCCGTCGCCCGCTCGTGTTCCTCCTCGGCGAGCGCCAGCGCGGCGCGCGTGTCACCGAGGCGCTGCTGAAGGGTGGTCGCCAGGGGCCGCCAGGGGAACAGCACGGGGTTGCGCCAGCCCGACGCCTCCAGCTGCCGGCCGCAGGCCAGCACGGTCTCCAGGGCACTGGTCCAACGGCCCTTCCCGGCCTCCTGGGACGCCCCCAGGATCTGCAGCGCGGCGGTCAGGGCCAGGCTCGAGGACCGGCGCCGCCCGGGGCCGTCCAGGATCGACTCGACCAGCGCGGGGTCGTGCAGATCCAGGGCGACCCCGGTGAGGGCGACGGTGGAGATCGCCCCCACCTCCTGCCAGTGGGTTTCGGCCAGCCGTACGGCGCGCTCGGCATGGTCGCGGGCCTGGGCGGCACGCCCGCGCGCGGTGAGCACCATCGCCTGTTCGACGTTGACGAGCGCGTCGACCACGGTGGTGTCCTGCCGCCGGGTGTGCTGTTCCAATGCGAGCCAGGAGCTGACGCCCTGGATGGAGTCGGCGGCGACCAGCGCGATCGCCACCAGCGGCAGCGCCGTGTGCGCCCGGCCGGAGGTGGCCGGTTCGCGCTCCAGGATGCGGTGGGCCAGCCGGGTGACCTCGGCCGCGGGCAGCCGGGTGGTGACGGTGGCCGAGGTGAGCAGAACCGCCACCAGCTCGCGCTCGGCGGCGGAGCCCAGCGGCGGGTCCTGCCCCATCCCGGTCAGCCGCTCGACCGCCGCGGCCAGCTCCGCCGGGTCCTCGTGCCCGGCGTGCCGCAGCCGCGCCTCCAGCCGCAGGGCCACATCGCGCGCCGTGCCCTCCAGCGACCAGGCGGGGCCGAGGTCCTCGGCGACCTGGTGCAGCAGATCGATGACCGACGGGGGCGCCAGGCCCACGATGGCCGGGGAGATCCGCAGCGCGGCGGCGGCCCGGTGCCTGGCGGTGGTGAGCAGGGGTATGGCCTGCGATAGATGGCGTTCGCAGGCGGCGGGGTCGAAGCCGCGCTCGGCGGTGGCCAGATCGATCAGCAGCCGGGCCCGGGACTCGCCCGGCAGGGAGCCGTCCAGCAGCGCGCGGCGCAGATAGCGGGCGGCGATGTCCGGCGCCCCGCGGCGCAGCGCGGTGTCCGCGGCGGCCCGCAGCACCTCGACCGACCAGGGGTGGTGCGAGGTGGTGACGGCCATCAGCTGGGCGGCGACCAGCTCCGCCGGGCATCCGGCCTGGTAGAGCAGCGCCGCCGCCGCGTCGTGCAGCCGCTCGCGCTCCGCGACCGTCAGCGAGGATTCGACGGCGTCGCTCACCACCGGGTGGACGAAGCGCGGCTCCTCCTCGGCGGCGAGCAGCCCCAGTTGGTGGATGGCGCGCAGGCCCGCGGCGAATCCGATCGGGTCCAGCCCCGCGAGCCGCGCGATGAGTTCGGGTTCGCCCGGCTCGCCGAAGACCGCGATGGCGGCGGCCAGGTCCCGTACCGCCCGCGGCTGGGTGCGCAGACCGCCCGCGAGCCGCTCCCGCAGCTGGGAGGGGCGCATGTCGCGGGCCGCCACGGTGTGGCCGGCGGTCGGCCGGTGGCCGCTGATGGCGAGGCTCGTCAGCAGCGACCTCAGGAACAGCGGGTTGCCGGCGGAGATGTCGTGGCAGGCCCGGGCGAACTCCTCGTCGCCCGGCTCACCGAACTGCTCGCGGATCATCCCCTTGACGGCGCCGAGCGTCAGCGGGGCGGGACGCAGCACCCGCCCGGCCGCGTCGGTGACCTCGCGCAGGACGGGGTCCTGGGCGCGCGGATCGCCGTCGCGCAGGGTGCAGACGAGCACGGCGCGCATTCCGTGCAGCCGCCTGGACAGATAGGCGAGCCAGCGCAGCGACGGGGCGTCCACCCACTGCAGGTCGTCCACGAGGATCAGCAGGGGGCTGTCCGTGCTGACATCGGCCAGCAGAAGCCGCAGACCGTGGAGCATCGCCTCGGATGCGGCGGATCGGCCCTCACCGACGGGCCTGGCGTCGTCGGCGAAGACCGTACGGGCAAAGCCGCCGTGCTCCCGCAGCCAGCGCTCGCGGAGCTCCTCCGGGGCGCCGGTCAGCAGGCTGTCGAACAGCTGACGGACGACGCCGAAGGCGAAGTCCGATTCCATCGGGGCGGCGTTGGCGCGCAGGACGCGGACGTCCTCGGCCCCGGCCAGGGCGGGCAGATGCTGCAGCAGAGCGGTCCGGCCGATGCCGAGCGGGCCGGTCAGCAACAGCAGCGAGGAGGTCCCCGTACGGGCGGCCCGCAACGCGCCCGCCAGCTGTGCCGACTCGGTCTCCCGCTCAAGCAACATCCGTTCCATACCCCTCCGTCGCCCGCACCAGTGCGCGCAGCTCCACGCGCCCGCCGATGCGCAGCTTTCTGTACGCGCCGCTGAGCCGCAGCTCCACCGTGCGTCTGGTCACCGTCAGCATGTCGGCGATCTCCCGGTTGCCGTGGCCGAGTCCGGCGAGGATCGCGGTACGCCGCTCGGCCTCGGTCAGCGTGGGCCACGCCGGATGCGGGCCGAGGGCGGGGGCGGCAGGCCGGCCCAGCCGTCCGGCGAGTGAGCGCGCCCGTTCGGCCAGCTTGCTCGAGGGCCGGTGGGTGGTGGTGAACGTGGCCAGCTCGGCCACCAGCGGTGCCGCGGCCTGCAGGTTCCCCGCGTCCAGTTCGGTCTCGGCGAGATCCGTCAGCGCTCCGGCGAACGCCAGCCGGGCGGGGGTGCCACGCAAGGTGCGCACCGCCTCGCGCAGCTGCCCGGCCCGGTCCTCATGGGACACCCGCCCGGCGCCCAGCTGGGCCCAGCCGAGCGCGCTGGCCGCGCCCCACCGCCGGGCCAGCGCGATCTCCTCCTCGCTCAGCCGCCGCGCCTCGGCGTGGTCCTGGAGTGCCTCACAGGCCCCGGCGGCCATCGAACGCCAGGGCATCACGGCGGGGTTGAGGTGCCCGCGGCGCAACAGCTCACGGCCGGCGCCCCGGAACAGCTCCACCGCCTCCGCGGTCCTGCCGTCCAAGGAGGCCACCGTTCCCCTGGCGAAGAGCAGATAGGCCCAGGCCATGCCGTCCTGCGACGCGGCGGGGGCGGCCGCGAGCGCCCTGGCCTGGTCGTCATGGCCGCTCTCCAGAGCGACGGTGATCCTCACGGCGGTCAGATAGGGGGCGGAGTGCGGATGCCACTGGGACTGCGGCAGTGCCCGTTCGGCGGCGGCGACATCCCGTTCGGCCATGTCGAGCCGGCCGCGGCGCAGATTGAGTTCGCCGCGGAAGGCCAGCACCATCGCGGCGGCGGCGCGGACGCGGCGGCGGCGCACCTCGGTGTGCAGAACGTCCAGCCTGACCTCGGCCTCGTCCATGTCGTCGGTCAGACACAGGGCGCGGGCGGCGGCGAGCCGGGGCAGGATCAGCGCGGTTCCGCAGTCCTGGCCGGTGAGGGCACGGCGGGCCAGGGCCCTGGCCATGGCCAGGTCCTCGCCGCGCAGTGCCAGTTGCCAGGCGCGGGCGCCGGCCTGGGCCGGCGAGAGGGGGTCCTCGGGCAGCGGGTCGAGGTCGTGGAGCATCAGCTCGGTGTCGTCCCGGCGGTCCTCCTGGGAGAGCCAGAACAGCGCCGTCATCTCGTCCAGTTCACCGCCCCGGGCGGTGGGCAGCGCGCTCGTCACCGCGCGGCGCAGCCCCTCGACGCTGCCCCGGGCGAACCCCAGGTCGGCGGCGCGGGTACGGGCCTGGGCCAGCTCGTCGCCGGGAGTCCGGATGATCTCCTCCAGCCGGCGGTCCGCTGCCTCGGGGGCGGTCAGCACCTCGATGGCGGCCAGTTCAAGGCCCAGCTGGGCGCGCGCGGCCGGTTCCAAAGGCTCCTCCAGCGCCCTGGTCAGACAGGCGATCGCGTGCGCGGACCGGCCCGCGCGCAGCGCCGCCGCGCAGGTGCGGCGCAGCGTGTGGAGCGCCCACGGCTCGCCGACCGGCCGGGCGGCGAGGAGCAGCCGGGCGATGTCCTCGTCGGGTACGGCCGCCCGGTACGCCAGCTCGGCGGCGCGCGCGTACAGATCGGCGCGCTCACCGGCGGGCATCTGCGCGAGGACCCAGCCCCCCGCCTCCGGGCAGCACAGCCGCAGTCCGGTGCCGCCGGCGGTGGCGAGCCCGCTCGCCTCCAACGCCAGGCGCAGCCCCGGCTCGCTCGCCGTGCGTGACCCGGCGAGCGCGTACAGCAGGGGCAGGTCCACCAGTTCGCCGCAGACGGCCAGGGCGCGGACGACGGCGACCGCCGTGTCGGACAGTCCGCTGAGCGCGCGGTCGGCGTATTCGCCGCAGACGGACTCGATGATCGCGCGCAGCTCGGGCACCCGCGCGGCGACCGGCTCGTGTCCGCGGACGGTGAAGAGTGCGAGCGCCTCGTGCAGCACCGCGGGGTTGCCCACGGTGATCTCCCGCGCCGCCGCGGTGAAGGGTTCGTCGCCGGGCGTGCCGCAGATCAGGGCCACGGTGGTGGCGACGTCCCGGAGGGTGAGCGGGGCCAGCGCGAGCTGGGTGCTGCGCACCAGCCCGGAGGAGGCGACCCCGCACCAGCCCGGGTGGACGGCGCCGGTGGCGCTCGCCAGCAGGGCGACGCGGGTGCCGGGCAGCCGCCGCACGAGGGCTTCGAACCAGTGCAGTGAGGCCGGGTCCAGCCATCCCACATCGTCGGCGACCAGCAACGTCGGCCGGTCGTGGGCGGTCCGCAGCAGCTCGGCCAGGCCCGGTAAGCGGCCCTCCGGTCCCTGTCCGGCCAGGGCGTGGAGCGAGCCGTCGCTGAGCCCTTCCATGGGGGTCAGCAGCTGCCCCACCATGCCGTAGCGCAGTTCGCTCTCGCCCGGGGTCCCCCGGGCGCGCAGCACGCGCAGACCGTGGTCCTCGGCGAACCCGGCCGTCCAGCCCAGCAGCTCGCTCTGGAGGAAGCCGGGCCGGCCGGTCACCGTCATCACCGCCGGGCGGCCCTTGCCCAGCTCGGTGACCAGTTGGGCCAGCATGGCCTGCTCTCGTTCGCGGCCTGGGAACGGGAGCCCGTTGAGCTGCATGGTGTGACTATAAGCCGGGCGCATAGCCGAGGCGCGTAACCGGGCTGCCATGACGGCTCAGCGTCGGCCGCGTGAGGCGTGGACCCAGGCCGGCGCCTGGGGGTCGGGGATGTCCGGGGCGCTCATCACGGAGGCCAGTTCGGCGCGCTGAGTGAGGCTCAATTTCCGGTAGACGCTGGTGAGATGCATTTCGACGGTGCGCACGGTGACGAACAGTGACTCGGCGATCTCGCGGTTGCCCGCCCCGCGGGCGGCGAGTTTGGCGACTTTGCGCTCGGTGCCGGTGAGCAGATCGATCGGCGAGGCGGTGATCTCACGCATCCGGCCGCCCGCGGAGACCAGTCGGCGCCGGGCGTCCCGGGCGAGCGCGAGCGCGCCGCAGCCCTGGGCGAGGTCGGCGGCCGTCCGCAGCCGCTCCCGCGCGTCGCGCGTCAGGCCGGCGTCCAGCAGCGCCCCGCCGAGCAGGAGTTCGGCGCGGGCGTGCTCGGTGCGGGCGGGCGAGCCGGCGAGGTGTCCGACCGCCTCGGTGAGCAGGTCGATGCCCGCCTCGCCCGGGCTGGTCACGCCCCGGGCGACGGCGGCGAGTCCGAGCGCACGGGGCGTGTCCCAGCGCCGGGCCAGCTCGGTGCCGTGGTCGACGACGTCCCGCGCCTGGCCGGGCCGCTTCTCCGCCGCGAGGACGCAGGCGGCCTCGACCCACCAGGGGACGAACGCCGGGTTGGCGAACCCGGTCTCCTCCAGGGAGGCGCCGCAGTCCAGCAGCAGCCGCAGCGCGGTGTCGGCGTCGCCGAGCGCCCAGCGGGCCCGTGCGCGGGCCAGCAGGTAGTAGTGGTACTCCAGCACGAACCCGTCCAGGTTCGGCCGGGTGACCGCGGCCAGCAGCTCCTCGGCGCGCTCCGGTTCGCCCCGTTCGATCAGGATGAGCGCAAGGGAGGTCTGGGGCATCGTCACATTGGCGCTCCACTGCTCCTCGCCGATGATCTCCACGGCGGTCTGGGCGTCCGCCAGCGCGTCGGGGATCGCGCCGATGCCGTACAGGACCAGGGCGCGGGTGGACAGGGTGATCACATACGACCACACCGCCGCGTTCTCCTGGCCGTGCCGCAGCGAGCGGTCCAGCGCCCGCAGCGAGTCCTCGACCTCGTCGGCCAGACTCAGCGCGAACGCCGAGGTGAGCAGCGACCAGTTGCCGAGTGCGGGGCCCGGGGTGTGCAGGGCCCGGCGGGCCTGTCGCACCGTCCGCTCCGGTGACCGGCCCTCCATCGCGGACAGCACGGTCATCATGGCGAGCATCTGGCGCTGTGCGGGCGTGTCCCCGACGGGCTCGGTCATCCGCGCGAAGCGTTCCCGGACCGTGCCGATCGTCGCCTTCTCATCTGACCCGGTGATCAGCAGCGCCGATTCGACGAGGGTGCGCAACTCGGCGTCGCGGGGCTCGGGTTCGGGACCGATCTCCTGGTCGAGCTCGTCGAGCACCGCGCCGAGCACTCGTACGGCGGCCGGTGACCGCTGCACCGTGAGGCTGGTCATGCCCAGCTGCACGGCGATCGGCGCCCTGGTACGTACGTCGGGGGCGAGGGTGAGCGCGTGCTCGAGCAGGCGGATGGACTCCACCGGGTTGGTCTCCCCCAGCGCCTTGGCGAGTTGGACATGGACCGACACGCTCTGCGGCTCCGCCTCCAGGACCCGGTGCAAATAGCGGGCGGCGGCCTCGGGGGCGCCACGGTGCTCGGCCTGCGCGGCGGCCTCCCGCAGCACCCCGCGCATCCACGGCTCGGGGGTGCCGTCCACCAGCAGCAGCTGGCTGGCGACTTCCTCGGCGGGCCGGCCGATGTCGCTGAGCAGCTGGGCCGCCGTGGCGCGCAGCCGGGCGAGCGCCCTCGGCCCGGCGGCCTCCAGCACCGCCGAGCGCACCACGTCATGGGCCAGGTCCATCCGGTCCGGCGCCATCACCTCGACGCGGCGCAGCAGCGCCACGGCCTCCTCGACGCGGGCGGCGGGCACCCGGGCCAGCGCGCCGATGTGTTCCGCGTCCTCCTCCCCGAGCACCGCGACGGCGGTGGCCACCTCGCGCACCCAGTCGGGCTGACGGTCGAAGAGGGCGCGCACCGACAGGGCGACCACGTACTGGCCGACCTCGGCGATCGCGCGGATGGCCGTCTCGTCGGGCCGCGCGCCCTTGGACCGCAGCTCGCTCAGCAGCCGGGCGATCGTGAGGGGGTTGCCGCCGCAGACGGCGGCGGCGCGCTCGGCGAAGGACGGCGCGATGGGCGCCTCGAAGACCTGCCGTGCCATCTGGGCCACATCGGGGCCGGTCAGCGGGGTGAGGCGGATCACCGAGGCGCGGGGCCCGGCGGTGATGTCCGCCAGGGCCGCGGGGGCGGCCGGCTCCGCCTCGGTGCGCTGGGCCAGCACCACCAGCAGCGGAAGATGATCGGCCCGGCGCAGCAGGAAGTCGATCCAGCGCAGCGACCGCTCGTCGCACCAGTGCACATCGTCGAGGACGAGGACGAGCGGACCTTGCGCCACCAGATTCACCGCGAGCCAGTACAGGCCGTGCAGCACCGGGTAGACGGCCGCGGCCGTGGGCGGCTCCTCGTCGGCGGGGCAGGGCATGAGGGCGGGCAGGGCGCGGCCGGCGCCGCCGCGCAGCAGCGGGGAGTCCTGGGCGCCCTCGGCGGTCAGGCCCAGGCCGCCGAAGAGGGCGCGTACGCCGCTGTAGCCCGCGCCGGCCTCGACCTCACCGCATCGTCCGTGCAGGACGGTCATCGTCCGGCAGGCGTCGCCGTCGAGGAAGGCACGCAGCAGGCTCGTCTTGCCGATTCCGGTGGGGCCGGACAGGACCACGAGGCCGGACCGCCCCGCGCGGGCGGCCTCGGCGTGGCCGCCCAGCGCGGCCAGTTCGCCGGCGCGCCCGGCCAGCGTGCCGGGTAAGCCGGAGGCGTCGGTCCGGTTCAGCACGGCAGCCCCCTCCGGCCCGTCTTTTCCACGAATGTCTTTGCGAGGTATCGGAAAAGTATGCTACTCAGTGCGATCGTAAAGCTACCCGAACCGAACGACGACGATCAATTGTGGCCACATCGCAGGCCCGAGGACGGAAGGCGTGGTGAGGGCTTTCACCATCCCGTCCCCGGGCCGATCGGTATCACTTGTGTGTGGGTACGAGGCATGGAGTCGTCTATGGCATCTCCCTTCGTCGGCTCACGGTCGGTCGGTGTGGTCGGCACCGTCCTCCAGGACGGCTTCCAGGGCCGAACGGCGGGTGTGGAGCTCGAACCAGACGACCTTTCCCGCCGCGCTACGGGTGCTGCCCCAGCAGCGGGAGAGTCCCTCCATCAGATGGAGCCCCCGCCCACCCTCGTCGTCGTCGCACACCCGGCGCACCCGGGGCAGCCCGGGGTCCTCGTCGGAGACTTCACACCGGAAGGCGCGGTCGGCGGAGCAGAGCGAGAGCGTCAGCCTGATCGGCCCGACGGCGTGCCGCAAAGCGTTGGTGACCAGCTCGCTGACGAGCAGTTCCGCCTCGTCGGCGAGCTCGTGCAGCGTCCACGCCGCCACCTGAATGAGCGCGAGGCGGCGGGCGCGGGGCACCGAGGCGGGCTCGGACGGCAGCAGCCAGGACATCCCGCCGCTGGTGGCGGGTCCCGGCCGGGCAGGCCGGCGCACCGTGCTCATGGGCGCGGTGAGGGTGAGTGTCGCGGCGTTCATGCCGGCTGGTCCGGAGCCTCAGCGGGAGGACAGGGAGGCTGATGGATCATCGCTTGGTCTTTCGGTCGTCCGCCGACGGCCGACGGAATTCGTCACCGAGACCTCCAGCATGGAGTGGCGCGGCACCATCCGAGGAGGGGAGATATCCCCGGATGGGTACCTGATCCGGCCGCCGCGGCGAGGTCACGCTGGACGATGGCCGGCCGCCCTCGCGGCGGTGGGCGACGCCTGCCCAGCGGGCATAGCCTGGAAAGTGGCGGCTCGGTCCGTGCGGGCGAGCCCCGCCCGCCCGAGGCTGGTGCGAGGCATCGATGGGTGCGGTGGCAACGAGCACCTCGACCGGGCGGCAGACAGGCAGGCTGCCGGCCGAGGTGACGAGTTTCGTAGGGCGACGGCATGAGGCTGCCGAGGTCAAGCGCATGCTGTCCGCCTCGCGTCTGGTGACCCTCACCGGGGTGGGCGGGGTCGGCAAGACCCGGCTGGCGCTCCGGGTCGCCGACGACGCGCGCCGGGCATTCCCGGACGGCGTCTGGCTGACCGAACTCGCCGAGCTCGACGATCCCGCGCTGCTCGCCCAGAGCGTCACCGAGGCCCTGGAGGTACTGGACCACTCCTCCCGGCCGCCGATTGACGTCCTCGTCGACCATCTGCGGGACAAACAGGCTCTGATCGTCCTGGACAACTGCGAGCATCTGCTGGAGGCCTGCGCCCTGCTCACCGGCCGGCTGCTGCGGGAGGCGCCCCGGCTGCGGGTACTGGCCACCAGCCGGCAGGCGCTGGGCACCGCGGGCGAGCAAACCCTTGCCGTCCCGACGCTGGGGCTGCCCGACGCCGATGGCCCGCGGCTGTCCACCGGCGCGCTCGCGCAGTGCGACGCGGTGCGGCTGTTCGTCGAGCGGGCGCGGGACATCCTGCCCGGCTTCCACATCACCGAGGACAACCGGGGGGCCGTGGAGCGGGTCTGCCGGCGGCTGGAGGGCATTCCGCTGGGAATCGAGCTGGCAGCCGTACGGCTGCGCGCCCTGTCCGTCCAGCAGTTGCTGGACCGGCTCGACGACCGCTTCCGGCTGCTGACCATCGGCTCCCGGACGGTGCTCCCCCGGCATCAGACCCTGCGGGCGCTGATCGACTGGAGCTATGAACTGTGCACCGAGCGGGAGCGGTTGCTGTGGGCCCGGGTCTCGGTCTTCGCCGGATCCCTGGACCTGGAGGCCGCCGAGGCGGTCTGCGCGGGCGAGGGCATCGCCCGCGAGGAGATCCTGGACCTGGTGACCGAGCTGGTCGACAAGTCGGTGCTGCTGCGGGAGGAGCACGACACGGCGGTGCGCTACCGGATGCTGGACACGCTGCGTGAGTACGGCCGTGAGCGGCTCGGCGCGTCCGGGGAGGAGACCGCACGGCTGAGCCGCCACCGCGACTACTACCGGATGCTGGCGGCCGACGCCCGGGCGGCGCTGTTCGGACCGGCCCAGGTGCAGTGGTTCACCCGGCTCCAGCTGGAACACGCCAATCTGCGCACCGCCCTGGAGTCCAGCTTCGCCGAACCGGAGCAGGCCATCTTCGGTCTGGGCATCGCGGCCGACCTCCTCTACCACTGGATCACCAGCTACTACCTCGCCGAGGGCCGCCGCTGGCTGGACCAGGGGCTCGCCCTGTGCCACGAGCCGACCGAGATACGGGCGCGGGCGCTGTGGACCGACAGCTGGCTGGCCATCATCCAGTCCGACACCGACGCCGCCGCGGCCATGCTCGACGAGAGCCGGGACCTCGGGGACCGGCTGGGCCTCGACCCCGCCCTCGCCTATGCGGCGCTCTACTCCGGCATGGTCGCCATGTACCGCGGCGACACCGCCTCCGCGATGGCGCTCTACGAGGAGGCCGTGGCCCGCCACCGTGCCATCGGCGACCCGGTGGGGCTGGCCCTGACGCTCATCCGGCTCTCGCTCGCCCACTCCTTCGTCGGTGACTCACCGCGCGCCATCGAGCTGGGCGAGGAGTCGCTGGAGGTGTGCGACGCGTACGGGGAGGGCTGGCACCGGGCCTACACGATGATGGCGCTTGGCATCGAGGTGTGGCGCCAGGGCGACAACGCCCGCGCGGCGGCCCTGGAGAAGGACAGCCTGAACTTCAACCGCTCGCTGGACGACCCGCTGGGCGTCGGGGTCAATCTGGAAGTTCTGGCCTGGATCGCGGCCACCGACCGGGACCACCCGCGGGCGGCCAGGCTCCTGGGGATCCTGAAGACCGTCTGGCAAGCCATCGGCGCCCCCCTGTCCGGCTACGGGCATCTGGTCCACTACCACGAGGAATGCGTGGCGAACGTGGTCCGGGTTCTGGGCAAGTCGGCCTACAACGCGGCCTTCAGACAGGGTGCCAGGCTCCGTTACGACGAGGCGCTGGTCTACGCTCTCGAGGACGAACTGCCCACGGCGGAAGCGGCGGTGGGCGAACGGCCGTCGCCGCTGACCCGGCGGGAGACGGAGATCGCCCGGCTGGTCGCGCAGGGGTTGAGCAACAAGGAGATCGCCGCGGCACTGGTGATCGCTCAGCGCACGGCCGAGGGCCATATTGAGCACATTCTGAGCAAGCTCGGTTTCACCTCGCGTGCACAGGTGGCGTTCTGGGTAGCGGAACAGAGCCGGACCGCGCCCGCCGGCGGCGAGCGCCCGGCCGGCCCTCCGGGCTGACGGCTTCCTACGCGTCCAGCGGCGCTCTTCTTCATTAGGAGCGTAAGGGGCGGAATTCTATTCGACACAGGCGCACTTGTCCCGCAACTCTTCACAGACCCCACGAAAATCCTCACCCGCCCCGCGTTCGAGGGATCATGCGTCAGGCTCGAGGGACGAGCCGCAACGGCCGTGTCAGTCCATCGACGCGGCCCACGCGACCGAGGAGGTCCCGCCGTGACTGTTGCCCCAGTCGGCCATACCGGTGATGCCATGGAGCTCTTCCGTGGCACCGCCCACAGCCCGTCGTACTTCGCGCTGAACCGCGCCGGGGTCACGGGTGGCGGACAGGAGCTCGTGGACTTCTGCATCCCCTGCAATCCGTACTTCCCCACTCCCGCCATGTTCGCCGTGATGGCGGTCCGGCTGCGGGACATCCTCACCTACTACCCGAGCTCCGCGGAGACCATCACCGCCGAGCTCGCGGATGTGCTCGGGCTCCAGCCGCAGACCATGGCGATGGGCAACGGCTCGACGGAGCTCATCACCTGGATCGACCATCTGCTGGTGAAGGAGAGCCTGGCGGTCCCGATCCCCACTTTCGGGCGGTGGACCGACCAGCCGATGGAGACCGGTAAACGGGTCGACATGTTCCAGCTCCCGGAGATGAACGGCTTCGCGCTCGACCCGTCCGCGTTCGTCAACTTCGTCCGCTCCCGGGGCTCACGGGTGGCCGTGATCTGCAACCCCAACAACCCCGACGGCGGGTTGCTGTCCCGCCAGGCCGTCATCGGCCTCATGGACGCCCTCTCCGACCTCGACCTGGTCGTGATCGACGAGTCCTTCCTGGAGTTCGCCGACTCCGAGGCGTATCCGAGCGTCGTCGACGAGGCGGTGCTGCGCCCCAATGTCATCGTGCTGCGCAGCCTCGGCAAGAACTTCGGGCTGCACGGCGTCCGGTTCGGCTATCTGGTCGCCAATCCGGCGCTGGCCGTGCAGATCCGCTCCCGGCTGCCGAAGTGGAATCTCAACTCCTTCGCCGAGGTCATCGTCTTCATGCTGAAGCGCTACCGGCAGGAGTACATGGACAGCCTGCGGATGATCAGCCTCGACCGGCAGCAGATGACCAACCAGCTGGCCGGGCTGCCCGGGGTGACGGTCTATCCCTCACAGGGCAACTTCGTCTTCATCAAGCTGCCGGGTGGTATCGACGGCACCTGGGTCCGAAGCCAGCTGCTGTCCCAGCACGGGGTGCTGGTCCGCGAATGCGGCAACAAGCTCGGCAGCAGCAGTCAGTTCATGCGTCTGGTGGTGCGCTCCCAGCCGGATGTGCAGCGGCTGCTGACCGGGCTGAGCACGGTGCTGTACGGGACGTCCTTCTACGCTCCCCAGGTCGGCTACGACCAGCAGACGCCGATGTACTCGGCGCCCCAGCAGCAGTCGTTCGACTACCTGTACCAGCAGATGCCGCAGCTGGCCGCCGCGCCGGCGGCGCAGGAGCAGCCGCTCTACCCGGCGGCCGCCCTGCCGGCCTCGCAGGGCGGCGTGGATCCGTACGGGCAGCCGGCGTCCTTCCAGGGCGGCTCGAACGGATACACCCAGCAGCAGGGGCCCGCCGAGCTGGCGCCCGCGTACGTCGCCACTCCCCCGGTGCAGACGCCGTACCAGGCCCCGGCCGCGGTCCCGCAGCAGGCTCAGCAGTTCCAGACGCAGCTCCAGCCGGCCCAGAGCCAGGCCCCCCAGATGCAGCAGCCGTTGATGCAGCAGGCGCCCCAGCCGCAGAACTCCCAGTTCCCGAGGGCGCAGTTGCAGGACCCACAGCTGCAGAACGCCCTGGCGCAGACCTCCCGGATCCCGGTGGTCCAGGCCCAGGCGCCTCAGCCGCAGATGGCGACCGCCGCATACGCCCAGCCGGGGATGTCTCCGGAGGAGACGACCGTCGACAACATCCCCGTCTACGGACAGAAGACGGCGGCCGTCATACCGGAGCCGTCCCCGGTGGAGCAGACGCGGGCCATGCCCTACGACCCCGCGGATCTCGCTGCCCTTGCCGCCGAGCCCGACGAGGAGCCCACCGGGCGCGGCCCGGCGCTGCGGCGCTATCCGAGCCCGGCCGCCTATCTGCAGGACGACGGCCTGTCATGACGGTGGCCGCCGGTCCTCGCGCGGCCAGGCCGGTGAAATTCCGGCCGCCGCGCAGACGGCGATGTGCAGCAGCAGCGGGTGGGTGTACGGCTCGTTGTCGCGGGGCCAGTGCACCAGCCGTGGTTCCTCCCCCGCGAGGCCGGTCCGTCCCTCGGACGGACCGGCCATCCGGCCGCCGACGGCGTAGTGGGTCAGCGGCGGCCAGCTGACCCCGACGTCGGACTGGGGCGGCACGATCCACCACCAGCGCCCCGCGTCGGCGAGCACACAGCCCGCCCGGGGCAGCAGATCCATGACCCGGGGTCCGTTCCGCTCGGTCACCCCCACGGCGTCGTAGGCACGCCCCGTCCTTGGGGTCAGCGCACCGGCGAAGGCGTGAGTCATCCAGCGAAGGCCGGCCACGGCCGCGTTAAGGGGATCATGAGGCAACTATGCGCACCGCCGAACACACTTGGCAAGAGCCACTGTGAATTGTGCAGAGTTGCCTGTGCAGTGTGTCCGGGCCGTCCTGGGCATGGCACACTGCGCGCATCGGCAAGAGGGACGGTCAGGGAGGGTTTCAGGTGAGCGAACCGCGGTCGGCCCCGACCGTGGGCCAGGTCGTCCTCGGCAAGCGTCTGCAGGATCTGCGCGAGAAGGCGGGGTTCCGGCGCGAGGAAGCCGCGAAGGTGCTGCGGGTCGCGCCCGCCACCGTCCGCAGGATGGAGACGGCCGAGGTCGGGCTGAAGGTCCCGTATGTGCGGATGCTGCTGGACGCCTACGGCATCACCGGCGCCGAGCTCGAGGCGTTCATCACCCTGACCGAAGAGGCCAACCGGCCCGGCTGGTGGCAGCGGTTCCACGACATCCTTCCGGACTGGTTCAGTGTGCATGTCAGCCTGGAGGGCGCGGCTGAGATGATCCGGGCGTACGAGCCGCATTTCGTCCCCGGGCTGCTCCAGACCGAGGACTACGCCCGGGCCGTCATGCAGACCGGCGCCGTCGGTCAGGCGGGCACCCGAGTGGTGGAGCGCCATGTGGCGCTGCGCATGGAGCGCCAGACGCTGCTCACCCGGCCGGACGCGCCACGGCTGTGGGTCGTGATGGACGAGACCGTGCTGCGCCGCAGCGTCGGCTCACCGGCGGTGATGCGGCGGCAGGTGGACCGGCTGCTGGAGAGCACCGAGATGGCGCATATCACGCTGCAGATCTCGGAGTTCGCCTCCGGACACCATCCGGGCACCTATGGACCGTTCGCCCTCTTCCGCTTCGCTGTTCCCGAACTGCCGGACATGGTCTACGTCGAGTACCTGACCGGCGCCGTCTACCTCGATGAACGTATCGAGGTGGCTTCCCATCTGGAGGCCATGGACCGCATGGCGGCCCAGGCGGCAACCGCACGACGCACAAAGGAAATCCTCGGTGATTTCCGCAAGGAGCTCTGATCTGGATGGATCGCATTCACAACGGCATGCGCGCGGCCGACCTCGGCAGCGAGGGCTGGAGCAAGCCGTGGAGAGGTGGCAACGGCGGAAACTGCGTCGAGGCCCTGAAGCTGGACGACGGGCGGGTCGCGATCCGTCAGTCCACCGATCCGGACGGCCCGGCGCTGATCTACACCCGCAGCGAGATCCTCGCGTTCATCCGCGGCGCCAAGGCCGGCGAGGCGGACTTCCTGGTCTCCTGACGCGTCCTCGGCCGCGCCGTGGACCGCCGCCGTGCCGCGGGGCGGCGGGGCGGCTCGACCAGAGTCCGCAGGTCGTCGATCACCTCGGGCAGCGTCCCCAGGTCGTCCATCACCTCGACCAACGTCCCCAGGTCGTCCATCACCTCGACCAGCGTCCCCAGGTCGTCCATCACCTCGGCCAACGTCCCCAGGTCGTCCATCACCTCGACCAACGTCCCCAGGTCGTCCATCACCTCGGGCAGCGCCTGCCGTGTGGCAGCGGCGAGGCCCGAGGGCGTCATCGCGGGATCGTTCCCGGCGGCGGACCGTCCCAGGCGGTGACCGCCGCCTCATCGCCCACGGCCATCTTGCCGGGCCGGACCACGGAGAACTTCGCGCCGAAGACGACGCCGCCCTCGGGCCCGCGGCGGTAGCGGGCGAGGGTACGCAGTGGCTCGGGGCCCGCCTTGGCTCCGGTGCTCTGGTCGACCATGGTGACGGCACACCGCACGCCGAGCTTGGCGAAGCCCAGTTGGGCATTGCCGATGTCCATCCGGCGCACCCGGTCCTCCAGATGGGGCTCCTCCCATCCGCCGATCACGATGTTGGGCCGGAAGCGCGACATCGGCAGGGGTTCACCGCCCGCTTCGGCGAGCCGCTGGTTCAGGGCGTCCAAGGTGGACCGGGAGATGATGTGCACGGCGTTGCTGTCGGCGTAGCCGGAGGTGCCCGGTGTCCATCCGTCGGCCACCCGGTCGTGCTCCGGCGGCACGCGCACCAGCCTGCTCGGCTCGCCCAGCACCTCCGACAGCCATCCGGCCGCGTCCTCGCCCTGGTCGATGCCCTGGTACGGGGCCCCGAACAGCTGTACATCGCGCCGTGCGGACGCCACGTCGATCCCGAAACTCACCTGGCCGGCGCCCGGCGCCGAGAGGGTGAGCCGCTGCCCGTCCGGGGCGACCTCGGGGCGGATGACAGCGAGCCGGGGATACCGCCGCTGGGTGCGGAACACACCGTCCCGGTCCACGACCATGAAGCTGCGGTCGTGCGGCAGACCCGGTTCCGTCAGCGGCGCGTCGGTGAGGGAAACACCGGCGCACCCCTTGATGGGGTAGGAGATCAGCTCAACAATAGTCGGCACACGGGCACCTTAACCCGCTCCCCGCCGGCCACCACGGCATGCGCCGTCTCAGCCCCGTTCGT
Organism: Streptomyces sp. NPDC005266; assembly: GCF_040607655.1. NCBI lineage: Bacteria > Bacillati > Actinomycetota > Actinomycetes > Kitasatosporales > Streptomycetaceae > Streptomyces > Streptomyces sp. NPDC005266. The sequence continues at coordinate 417,970 of NZ_JBEXHC010000004.1, read as the reverse complement.
CGCGCTCGGTGCTGCGGCGGGCGCGGAGGGCGTCGAGGGAACGCTCAGGCCCGGGTCCACGGACCGGTGCGTCGGGCGCCACTTCCCACCCCTGGACGGTGCCCATCAGCCCGGCCACGCGGGCGTGGCCGGCACACTCGGCCGCGCAGGCCGGGCAGCCCGCCAGATGATCCTCCACCGCCTGCGCCTCGGCCGGTTCCAGCCCGCCGAGGGCGTGGGCCGCCAGCTCGACGCGTACCTGTTCACATTCCACCGTCGCCCTCTTCCCCCCAGCGTCTGTCGTCCGCAGTAGCGACACGGTGAACAGCCCCGGACGGTTCACCACGCGGGCGTGCTGATCGCCTCGGGGCACTGCCCGGTGGCCGGTGGGCGTTTCATGGCACGCTCCGCAGCGGTGTGCGCCCCCGGCCGGGCGTCCAGCCGTACGGCGCACGGCGAGGTGCGACAGGTGGGCCAGTGCGCTGGAGCGGTGACGACCCGCATATGCCGTAGGCGCGCTACGCCGCCCCGGGGATATGAACCCCCAGCTCACCGTTTCATGCCGACGGCGGAGGAGGCCGTGCGGAAATGACGGCTTCGGCGTCGCTCAGGTCCCGGTGGTGCCGGGTGAGGGGTGATATGCGGAGCCGCTCCGGCGAGCGGCTCAGCTATGAAGTCGATGTACGTCAATGATATGCGCAGCGGCGCGGTTCCCGCTATACACGGACCGCGTGATTCTCCGCCACTTCCCGACCGCCATGACGACCGGCTGATTTCGGAGAACTGCCGCGGTACGCGAGTCGTCGGCGAGAGGATGCGCCGCGGGAGACAGGGCAAACGACACGTCAAGTCCGTTGGCCGGGTACCGCGTTGAGCCGAAGCGCGGGCCAGCCCCCCCTTCTTGCCGGACCATAGCGGGGCGAGGCGGGGCGAGGTGCCGCCGGGCCTCCTATTTCCCCGCCCCCGCTCTCCTCGGCTTCGTTCCTTTCCCCGGGGCCCGGCCCGGGGGCCGGTGCGGCAGGTTCCCGGCCGGCGCCGCGCGGTTACCGCCGCCCGCCGCGGACCGGTCGCCAAGAGAGAAGATCTTGGCCTGGCGCCGACGCAATAACCCCGAAGAAGATCTTGCGCAACGCGTCCGACGGATACGGGGCTCCGCATTGGCCCACCGGCGGCCCGCCCCCGCCGAACCGCCTCGGTCCGGCTCGCAATTCGCCCGGCCGTCCGGCCCGGATCGGTAACCGATCAACGGGAAACCATCCGGCGGAATATCGGCCGCCGCCCACGGCGCGCCGAAGAATCCTTATCCCGCCGCCCGGAGGCGGCCGACGGGGCGCGATCACCAACTCCGGGCAGCGGCCGGCCGCCCGGTGACGCTTCGGTCCGTGCGCCCCCGGCCCTCGACGCGCCCGCCCATGCGCACCTGAGGGAGCATCAGTCCTCCACGGGGCGGTATCAGGCGGCGCACGGCGGTCCGTGAGGCCCCCTGCGCCTTGTGACCTGCGGAGTGCGGCTGCGGTACTCGTACAGCCCGCCGGGGCCTCCGGAGGGCACGTCGAGAGCCGTTGTGGAGAGGAACCAGCCCCATGGCCGTACGAGGAAGTCACCGCCGCCCCGCGACGCACAGCCGGGTCTCCCCGCTGTGCGCAGCCCTGACCGCGGGCAGCGTCGGCATCGTCCTGCCGTTCCTCGGCGCCGGCGTCGCCCACGCGGCTCCGGTCGAGACCTGGGACAAGGTCGCCCAGTGCGAAAGCGGAGGCAACTGGAGGATCAACACCGGCAACGGCTACTACGGCGGGCTGCAGTTCTCGCAGCACACCTGGGAGGCGTTCGGCGGCGCCGGCTACGCCCCGCGGGCCGATCTGGCGAGCAAGGCCGAGCAGATCCGGGTGGCCGAGGCGGTTCTCCGCCGGCAGGGTCCCGGTGCCTGGCCGGTCTGCTCCGCCCGGGCCCGGCTGACGCGCTCCGGGCCGTCCGCCAAGGTGGCGAGCCGCGACGGCTCCCGGAGCGCCAAACCGCCGGCCAAGCACACCCCCAAACACACCCCGAAGCGCACCCCCCACCACCCGGCCGGGCAAGCCAAGCCCACCAAACCGGCCAAGCCATCCACACGATCGGCACCCTCGACACGGTCCGGCTCCTCCCACCGCGACAGGCACCAGGTCCGGCGGGCGACGGCCTCCGGCTCGTACGCGGTGGTCCGCGGCGACACGCTGTCCCGCATCGCGACCCGTGCGTCCGTCCGCGGCGGCTGGAAGGCGCTCTACCACGCCAACCGCCGCACCATCGGAGCGAACCCCGATCTGATCCGTCCGGGGCAGCGGCTCACCCTCCCCTCGGGTGCGCGGCACCCGCACAAGGCCACGCCCAAACGCGCGACGGCGGCCCCGCCCAAACGCGCGACGGCGGCCCCCAGCCACCAGGGAGTCCGCCCGTCCGCCGCGCGCCGCCATGTGGCACCGGTCAACGGCCCCATTACCGCCGCGTACGGCGTCCGCGGCTCACGGTGGGCGAGCGGCCACCACACCGGAGTGGACTTCGCGGTACCCATCGGCACCTCCGTGCGCGCCGCCGCGCCGGGCACCGTGGTGGCCGCGGGGTGGGGCGGCGCCTTCGGCTACCAGGTGATCATTCATCATGCCGACGGGCTGTACACCCAGTACGCGCATCTGTCGGCGCTGACGGTGCGCACCGGGCAGACCGTGGAGGCGGGCCGCCGGATCGCCCGGTCCGGCAACACCGGGAACACCACCGGTCCGCATCTCCACTTCGAGGTGCGCACCAGCCCGCGCTACGGGTCCGACATCGACCCGCTCGCCTATCTGCGTGCCCGCGGCGTCAGCGTCTGACGGCTGACGCCCCTGAGATCCATTTCCGGGGGGTGGGGGAAGGGGAGGCCGCCCGAGGCACGGCTCGGGCGGCCTCCCGGCATCCGCGCGCCGGAGTCAGTACCAGATCGCGGCGGGGAGCCCCGTGTCCGCCGGCTCGGGCGGGTCGGGAAGGCTCCGGGCGGCCTGGAGCGCGATGCGGTGCGCGCTCCAGGCCGCCGCCGCGGCGTCCAGGACGTCGTCGGGCGGCACCCGGCCGGCCGGGCCGAGGTCGACGGGCAGGACGATGCCGTGGTCCGCCAGCAGCCGTCGCCGCACCGCCTGGCCGTTCCAGCTCTTCTTGCTCCAGGCCACGGGCTCGTCGCCGTTCATGGCGGCGAAGGAGACCTCGGGGTCCTCGTGCAGCCGGTAGTCGCCTCCGTCGCGGCATGCGTTGGCCTCACGCAGTTTCGCCGCGAGCCCCCAGGACTGACGGCTCATCCCATGGCCGGTGAGCCGCCGGCAGCACAGATTGGCCGCGGCGTAGTCCGCCTCCTCCCAGACCTGACGCGGCGGCACCGGGAAGACCCGGGAGCGGTGCGGGGCCAGCTTCTCCACGGCCAGCTTGTCGGCTCTCCGCGACCCGGCCGCCGGCAGCCCCAGCGGCATGTCCACCGCCACCACGGCGGCGTCCGGCACCCGGCGCAGCAGCTCCGTGAGCCCCTTGGCCGTTCCGGCGCCGGCGAAGCGGCCCTCCCGCAGGGTCACGGCGACCCAGCCGGTGGAGCAGGCGTCCACCCCCACGACGGCCGATTCGGCGCATCCGGGTGCGGGAGGGGTGTGAAACAGATCGCTACGGGAACCCATGCGCCGTATCCGACCATGTGCAGGGGCCGAGGCGGGCCGGACAGCGCGAAAGGACAGGCGATGGGCGTACGTACCTGGGTCCAGGAGTGGCCCGTCTACCGCCAGCTGACCGGGGCGGACCCGCTCGGCCGCGGCGCGGCCGCGACCTCGGCGGTCACCCGGAACCTGGCACCCCGCACGGTGACCGCCGACAAGGTGGTGAAGTCGGTCTGCCCGTACTGCGCGGTGGGGTGCGCCCAGAACGTCTATGTCAAGGACAACCGGGTGGTGCAGATCGAAGGTGACCCCGACTCGCCGGTCAGCCGCGGCCGGCTGTGCCCCAAGGGATCGGCGACGCTCCAGCTGACCACGGGCGACTCCCGCCTCCACCAGGTGCTCTACCGCCGCCCGTACGGCACCGCATGGGAGCGGCTCGACCTGGAGACCGCGATGGACATGATCGCCGAGCGGGTGATCCGCACCCGCCGGGAGACCTGGCAGCGGGAACAGGACGACGTCACCGTCAACCGCACCATGGGGATCGCCAGCCTCGGCGGCGCCACCCTGGACAACGAGGAGAACTACCTCATCAAGAAGCTCTGGACGGGGCTCGGGGTGGTCCAGGTGGAGAACCAGGCCCGGGTCTGCCACAGCTCCAGCGTCGCCGGGCTCGGCACCTCCTTCGGCCGGGGCGGCGCGACCACCTTTCTGCAGGATCTGCAGAACTCGGACTGCATCGTGATCGAGGGCTCCAACTTCGCCGAGGCCCATCCCGTGGGCTTCCAGTGGGTCATGGAGGCCAAGGCGCGCGGCGCGAAGGTCATCCATGTCGATCCGCGGTTCAGCCGCACCAGCGCCCTGGCCGATCTGTACGTGCCGATCCGGGCCGGCAGCGACATCGCCTTCCTCGGCGGCATCATCAACCACGTCCTGCGGGGCGGCCACGAGTTCCGCGAGTACGTCCTGGAGTACACCAACGCCGCGACCATCGTCAGCGAGGAGTTCCAGGACACCGAGGACCTGGGCGGGATCTTCTCCGGTCTCGACGTGGAGACCTGCCACTACGACATCCGCACCTGGAGCTACGAGGGCGCGGAGGTGCAGGCCCCGCAGGGCGACGCCGACGAGCTGTACGAGGAGCGCACCCGCCGTGGCGCGACCCTAGCGGCCGCGGCCGCCTCCGAGTCCCATGGCTCCGGTGGCGCACCCGTTCCGCCCGAACTCCACACCGACCGCACCCTCCAGCATCCGCGCTGCGTCTATCAGATCCTCAAGCGCCACTTCTCCCGCTACACACCCGAGATGGTGGAGAAGACGTGCGGGATCCCCCAGGACACCTTCCTGGAGGTCTGCCGCGCGCTGGTGGAGAACTCCGGCCCGGACCGCACCTCGGAGTTCGTGTACGCGGTCGGCTGGACCCAGCACACCGTGGGCGCCCAGTACATCCGTACCGCGAGCATCCTTCAGCTGCTGCTCGGCAACATCGGCCGCCCGGGCGGCGGCATCCAGGCACTGCGCGGCCACGCCAGCATCCAGGGGTCCAGCGACATCCCGACCCTGTTCAATATGCTCCCCGGCTATATCCCCATGCCGCATGCCCACGCGCACGAGGACCTGGACACCTTCATCGAGGCCATAAAGACCGAGAAGGGCTTCTGGGGGGAGATGCGCTCGTATGTCGTCAGCCTGCTCAAGGCGTACTTCGGCGACGCGGCGCGCGCGGACAACGACTACTGCTTCGGCCTTCTGCCCCGGCTGACCGGCTCCCACAGCACCTACCACACCGTGAAGGCGCAGCTCGAGGGGGAGTGCAAGGGCTATTTCCTGATGGGTGAGAACCCGGCCGTGGGCTCGGCGAACGCCAAGATGCAGCGGCTGGGCATGGCCAACCTGGACTGGCTGGTGGTCCGCGACTTCTCCCTCATCGAGTCCGCCACTTGGTGGAAGGACGGTCCGGAGATCGACACCGGGGAGCTGCGTACCGAGGACATCGCCACCGAGGTGTTCTTCTTCCCCGCCGCCGCCCACACCGAGAAGAACGGCTCCTTCACCAACACCAACCGCATGCTGCAGTGGCATTTCGCCGCCAAGGAGCCGGACGGCGAGGCGCGCAGCGATCTGTGGTTCATGTACCACCTGGGCCGGCGGATCAAGGAGCGGCTGAAGGACTCCACGGACCCGATGGACCGCCTCGTACACGCCCTGGACTGGTCCTACCGCACCGAGGGCCCGCTCGAGGAGCCGAGCGCCGAGGCTATCCTGGCCGAGATCAACGGCCGTGACGCACATGGCACTCCGCTGAGCGCGTACACCCAGCTGAAGGACGACGGCTCCACCTCCTGCGGCTGCTGGATCTACTGCGGTGTGTACGCCGACGGGGTCAACCGGGCCGCCCGGCGCAAGCCCCACACCGAGCAGGACTGGGTCGCGGCCGAATGGGCCTGGGCCTGGCCCGCCAACCGGCGCATCCTCTACAACCGCGCCTCGGCCGACCCCTCCGGGAAGCCATGGAGCGAGCGCAAGGCGCTGGTGTGGTGGGACGCCGGCGAGGGGCAGTGGACAGGCCATGACATCCCCGACTTCATCCCCGACCGGGCCCCCTCCTACCGGCCGCCCAAGGACGCCAACGGCCCGGACGCGCTCAGCGGGGTGGATCCGTTCATCATGCAGGCCGACGGCAAGGGGTGGCTGTACGCCCCGGCCGGGCTGGTGGACGGCCCGATGCCGGCGCACTACGAGCCGCAGGACTCACCGGTGCGCAACCCCCTCTACCCAAACCAGCAGCGCAACCCGGTACTGGTGCTGATCCCCGATGAGCACAACCCCGTCCATCCCAGCGCGGATGAGCCGGGCAGCGAGATCTTCCCGTACGTGGTCACCACCTACCGGCTCACCGAGCACTTCACGGCGGGCGGGATGAGCCGCTGGACGCCGTATCTGGCCGAGCTGCAGCCGGAGTTCTTCTGCGAGGTCTCCCCCGAGCTGGCCACCGAGCGACGGCTGGAGCACGCCGGCTGGGCGACGCTGGTCAGCGCACGCGGGGTGATCGAGGCCCGGGTGATGGTCACCGAGCGGATGTCCCCGATCAGGGTCGCGGGCCGCACCATCCATCAGATCGGGCTGCCGTTCCACTGGGGCCCCAATGGCTATACGCGCGGGGACTCGGCCAATGAGCTGGCCGCCGCCGCCCTCGACCCGAATGTGCACATCCAGGAGGTGAAGGCCCTGACCGCCGACATCCGTCCCGGCCGCCGCCCCCGCGGCCCGGAGCTGACCGCTCTGCTCGAGACCTACCGGCGACGCGCCGGTATCACGGTGCCGACCGGAACGCGGGTGCGGGGATGACCGACACCTCGAAGCGCCCGTCGCTGATCGGCCGCGATCTGCTGGCCGGGGCCGAACCGGACCCCGCCGGGGACGCCGGACACGAGGCGCATCCGCCGCGCGTGGGCTTCTTCACCGACACCTCGGTGTGCATCGGCTGCAAGGCGTGCGAGGTGGCGTGCAAGGAGTGGAACGCCATCCCGGAGGACGGGCTGGACTTCACCGGCATGTCATTCGACAACACCGGGGGCCTGGGCGCGTCCACCTGGCGCCACGTCGCCTTCATCGAGCAGAACAAGCCGCTGGGCCACGCCGAGGCCGCCGTCGACCACAGCGATGTCGATGTGCTCGCCCTCGCGCGGCGCGGCTCCGGCACCCCGCCCGAGGAAGCGGCGATCACGCCCACCACCCCCGCGCCGCCGTCCCCGGACGGGCGGACCGAGCTGCGCTGGCTGATGGCCTCGGACGTGTGCAAGCACTGCACCCACGCCGCCTGTCTGGACGTCTGCCCCACCGGCTCGCTGTTCCGCACCGAGTTCGGCACCGTCGTGGTCCAGGAGGACATCTGCAACGGCTGCGGTTACTGCGTGCCGGCCTGCCCGTACGGGGTCATCGACCAGCGCCCCGAGGACGGCCGCGTCTTCAAGTGCACCCTGTGCTACGACCGGCTGGGCGCGGGCCAGGCACCCGCGTGCGCCAAGGCGTGTCCCACCGAGTCGATCCAGTTCGGCCCGCTGGAGGAGCTGCACGAGCGCGCCGCGGCCCGAGTGGAGGAGCTGCACCGCGTCGGCGTCCCCGACGCCCGGCTGTACGGCCATGACCCCGAGGACGGCGTTGGAGGCGACGGCGCCTTCTTCCTGCTGCTGGACGAGCCCGAGGTGTACGGGCTGCCGCCGGACCCGGTCGTCACCACCCGCGATCTGCCCTCGATGTGGCGGCACGCGGGCGCCGCGGCGCTGACCCTGCTCGGCGGCATGATCGCCGTGTTCGCCGCCCACGGCCGTATGCCGCGCGGCCGTACCCGCCGCGGCCTCATGGGTCTCATGGGCCTCATGAAAGGGAAGTGCTGATGAGCGAGTCGGACGTCACCCGGGACGGCATCCGAGGCGAGCGGCCGGGGCGTGACGCGCGGGTCGGCCAGGGCCTGTGGAACGGCGAGACGCGGCCTGGCCGCGAAGGACGCGGGAGGCGCAAAGGCCGCAAGGGCGAGCAACTGGTGGTGCCGGAGGCCGAGTTCACCTCGTACTACGGAAGGCCCGTGCTCAACCCGCCCACCTGGCAGGCCCGGGACATCGCCGGCTACTTCTTCCTCGGCGGCCTCGCGGGCGCCGGGTCGGTGGCCGCGGCGGGCGCCGAGCTGACCCGCCGCCCGGTCATGGCCCGCGCGCTCAAGATCTCCTCGCTGGTGTCCATCACCGGCTCCGCCGCCGCCCTCGTCCATGACCTCGGCCGCCCGGAGCGCTTCGCCAACATGCTGCGGGTGTTCAAGCCGACCTCGCCGATGAGCGTCGGCTCATGGCTGCTGGCGGCGTACGGCCCGGTGGCCGGGGCCGCCGCCGTACTGGACGTCGGCGGCAGGCTGCCGCGTACCGGCCGGGCCGCCACCGTGGCGGCGGCGCTGCTGGGTCCGGCAGTGGCCTCGTACACGGCGGTGCTGGCCGCCGACACGGCCGTCCCCGGATGGCACGACGGCTATCGCGAGCTGCCCTTTGTGTTCGTCGGCTCGGCCGCGGCGGCGGCCGGCGGCATGGCTCTGCTCACCTCGCCGGTGGCCGAGAACGCCCCGGCTCGCAGCGCCGCCCTGTTCGGCGCGGCGCTGGAGACCGTCGCCGTCCAGGCCATGAAACGCCGCCTCGGAGTGGTCGCCGAGACCTACCGGGAGGGCCGGGCGGGCCGGCTCATGCGCGCGGCCGAGGCGCTCACGGTGGCGGGCGCCCTGGGCGGCGCCCTGCTCGGCTGCCGCAGCCGCGCCGCCGCGGCCCTCGGCGGCGCGGCGCTGCTTGCGGCCTCGGCCTGTACGCGCTTCGGCGTCTTCCACGCCGGAACGCGCTCGGCCGAGGATCCGAAGTACACGGTCCTTCCCCAACGCGAGCGCATGGCGGCCCGACAGGCGCGACAGCGGGCGCCGGAGACACAGGAGGACTGACGCCCGGAGCTACCGCTTCTTCGGCGCCGGGGTGCCTGACCCCGGCTGCGGGCCGTAGGCCTTCAGGAAACGGTCGCGGAAGGAACTCATCTTCCACACCGGGGTGTTCGGAGCGGGCATCAGCCCGTCCTGCCAGTGCCAGTCGGATATCCGGTCCAGGACGGACTTGTCGTGCGCGACGATCGCGACGGGCACATCCCGGCTGGCGTGGTTTCCGCTGACCCGCGCGAGGGGCTGGTGGTCGCCGAGGAAGACCAGCACGGTGTTCTTGCTGCCGTACTTCACCACGTAGTCGGTGAGGCTCTTCACCGAGTACTGGATCGACTTGCCGTACTCGGTCTTCACCTTGGTGGAGTCGTAGAACACGTCCCCCGGCTTCTTCCCCGCCTTCTGGATGCCCTTGTAGACCGAGCCGTCACCGACCTTGCTCCAGGGGATCGTCTTGGGAATGGGCGCCCAGGGCTGGTGGCTGGAGGTCAGGATGACCGTCGACATCAGCGGCTTGTCGTGCTTCTTGCCGTGCTCCAGGCGCTCGAATGCCTTCAGGGCGTACTGGTCGGGCATGGTCGACCAGCTGAACTTCGGTCCCTTGTAGCCGAGCTCCCTTGAGTCGTAGACATGGTCGAGGCCGTAGAACTTGCCCTCTGGCCAGTTCTTCTGGACACCCGGCATGATGCCGACCGTCCGCCAGGCGCCGGTGCGCTTGAAGGCGCTGGTGATGGAGAGGTGATCGCCCGCGGTGACGGTGCGGTAGCGGTTCTGATTGTCGATCCACAGGCCGGTCAGGAACGTGGAGTGGCCCAGCCAGCTGCTGCCGCCGTACGTCGCCGAGGTGAGCCAGCCGCTCTTGGCGGAGTACCCCGCCGCGCCCATCTTCTTGGTCGCCGCCTTGAGCGTCTCGTCGACCCCGGGCGCCATCCCCTCGTCCTCGATCGCGCTGCGGCCGTAGCTCTCGATGAAGGTGATGATGACGTCCTTGCCGCGCAGCCCGGTCAACAGCTGGTCGCCCGGGGTGTCGCCGTACGCGTCGACGGCGGCCACCTTGGCGAACTCCTTCTCGTCCTTCAAGGTCTTGCGCACCCGCTCGGCGCGGTCCTTGACGAGCGCGACCGTACTCTTCGAAGCCACCGGCACCCCGGCCACCTGCACGCCGAGCGCGGCGAACATGATCCAGACGGTCCCGAACACCAGGGTGGTACGGGTCGCCAGGGCGCTGTTGCGGGCCATCACCTTGCTGAGCCGGAGCACCGCCAGCACCATGAGGCCGAGCACGGCGAGCGCGAGGACCACAACCCCGATCACGACAGCCAGCGCCGCCGTGTGGCCCATCGAGTCCTCGAGGTACGACTCGGCGTCGTCGAAAAGTATCCAGTCGAGCACGAGGTTGAACCCTCGTCCAAGGAACTCGTTGAAGCCCATGTCGAGGAGGTTCAGGATCGTCAGCAGACCGAGGAACACTCCGCCGAGCACCGCCGCCACCCGCCTCGCCAACGGCGGCAGGAGAAGCAGCAGACCGGCTCCGAAGATCGCCTCCCCCGGGAGACGCATGAACTCCTCGGGCGTGAAGGCGAGGAGCTGATTCGGCATGAGCAGGGCGAAGAGCACCACCGCCCAGGCCAAGCCGGTGGTTGTCCACGCCACGGCCCGCGCCGCGACCGGATACCGCTGCCGCCAGCCGCCAGCCGCGACGGCCTCGCCCGCCCCGTCACGCTCGTCGCCGGTGACGGGGCCGGCACCGGCCGTGATGTCGACCGCGGCCTCGTCATCCGGACGTCCGCCGTCGGCGCCACGACCGTCAGCGCCACGACCGTCAGCGCCACGACCGTCAGCGCCACGACCGTCAGCGCCACCCGGGGCAGCGTGCCCTGCCGCTGCCTCTCCGTCGGCCGCCGCACCAGTGGTGGCACCACCCGTGGCCACCTCACCCGCTGTGGCCTCACCCGAGGTGGCGTCAGCCGTGGGAGCCTCACTCGTGGCGGCGTCATCCCCAGCGGGCTCACCCGACCCAGCCTCACCCGCAGTGGCACCCCCACCCTCGGCGGCGTCACTCGCGGCGGCCTTCTTCCCGGTGGCACCCCCACCCTCGGCGGCAGCGTGCCCTGCTGCTGCCTCTCCGTCGGCCGCCTCACCAGTGGTGGCACCACCCGTGGCCACCTCACCCGCTGTGGCCTCACCCGAGAGGGCGTCAGCCGTGGGAGCCTCACTCGTGGCGGCGTCACCCCCAGCGGCCTCACCCGACCCAGCCTCACCCGCAGTGGCACCCCCACCCTCGGCGGCGTCACTCGCGGCGGCCTTCTTCCCGGTGGCACCCTCACCCTCGGCGGCGTCACTCGCGGCGGCCTTCTTCCCGGTGGCGGCCTCACCCTCGGTGGCCTCACCGGCGGTCGCGCCATCCTCGGCGGCACCCTCGCCCTCGGCGCCCTCTCCGGTGGTCGCGTCACCCGCAGTGGCCTCACCCGCCGCGGCGGCCTCACCACCACCGGCGCCGTCACCCTTGGCACCGGCGTCCGGGGGCCCTTCCGGCGTCGGGCCCTCCTCGGTGGTTTCCTTGTCCGTATGCGGCAGCTTCGGCAGCTGACGAGAGCTCGTGTGGCGCGACAACCCGAAGGTCCTTCCGTGCGAGGCCCGGTGGTGGCAGGGCGGATCCGGCCCTGAGGGCGGAGCCGCCGTTACCCGTACGGCGCCACGGCAGCTTCCGTTCAATCACCTGGCACTATTCCCCAGCTGACTCCCCACTCGGTACGGCGGGGCGGTCGTTCATGCGCTCGTCCGCACGCGCTCGCCGGGGAAGCCGTGTGCGCGGGCGGCGATGACCGCGGTCAGTACCGGAGCCGGCAGCACCAGGACGCTCCACCGGAACGAGGCGGAGCCGAGGAGGTCGAGGAGGTCGAGGAGGTCGAGGAACTCGAGGAACAATGGGGCCATGTCCCGACGTACGCGCCGTCCGCGGCCGGCCCGCCCCGCCCCGACGTCCTGCCCCTGCGGGCTGCCCGCGCCCTATGAAGCCTGCTGCGGCCGGCTGCACCGCGGTGAGGCCCAGGCGGCCACCGCCGAGCAGCTGATGCGCTCGCGCTACAGCGCCTTCGCCGTCCGGGACGAGGCGTATCTGCTGCGCAGCTGGCACCCCACCACCCGGCCGCCCCGCGTCGGGCTCGACCCCGGGCTGCGCTGGGTAGGGCTGGAGATCCTCGGGAGCAAGGACGGCAGCGCGTTCCACCGGACGGGCACCGTCGAGTTCCGCGCGCGGTACGTGGAGGGCGGTCGCACGGGCGAGCTCCACGAGAACAGCCGTTTTGTGCGTGAGGGGGGCGCATGGGTGTACGTGGACGGTGACTCGCTCCCCTGATCCGCCCCGCACGGGCGTTTGTTCTCCATGATGTCGCCGACGCCTTCTGGTGCCCGGCCAACTCCGCCGGGATGCTGGGGCGCTGTACGTGTGAACCACACGAGTTCCCCGGCCCCATGGAGTTGCCGTGCCTCCTGTCGCGTTCGCCAGACCCATGGCGGTTGTGGCCGCGGTGTCCGCCCTTGTCCTGGGCGCCGCCGGCCAGGCCACCGCCGACAACACCCCCGCCCCGGCGCCCGAACCGCTCCCCCGGACCTCGGCCGAAATGCTGCGGCCGGTCTCGCCACCGGCCGCCGGCGCCGCCCCCGGTACCCGGTCCGTGGCCGACGGCGACGGGTTGGAGACCGCCCGCTCGACCCGTCCGGTCGCCCCCGGGACGCTGCTGACCTCGTACGACCGGCTGGAGTCCGACAAATGGCTGCGCGTCGACTCGCTGTCGGTCGACCTCACCGGGGGGACGAAGGTCGACTATCTGCACCCGGACAAGGTCGCCAAGCGCGAAGCAGTCTCCCGGCTCGCCGCCGAGCACAAGGCGGGGCCCGGACGCCGTACGGTCGCGGCGATCAACGGTGACTTCTTCGACATCAATCAGACCGGCGCCCCCGAAGGCACCGGCATCAGCGACGGCCGGATCGTCAACTCCGCCGCCGCGGCCGGGCCCGGGAGGGCCGTGGGCATTGGGCCGGCCGACGCGGGGCGCGTCCTCCAGCTCTACTTCGACGGCACGCTGACCCTCCCGGACGGCACGCATCCGCTCGCCGCGCTCAACGCGGCCAATGTCCCGGCCGGCGGCATCGGGGCCTACAACGCCCAGTGGGGCGAGGCGGACCGGGCCCAGACGGTGGACGGCGCGCGGCGCACCGCCGAGGTCACGGTCGTCGACGGCAAGGTCACCCAGGCGGCGGGCGCGCCCGGCAAGGGCGAGATCCCGGCCGGCGCGACCGTGCTGGAGGGCCGCGACGCGGGGGCGGACGCGATCTCCCGGCTGGCGGTGGGCGATGCCGTGTCGTGGGAGTACCGGCCGCGGACGGACAGCGGCGAGACCCCGCGCACCGCCGTCGGCGGCCGGGAGCTGCTGGTCGTCGACGGCAAGGCGGTCGGTCACGAGGGCGAGGGCAACAACACCGCGGCCCCGCGCACCGCCGTCGGCTTCTCCCGGGACGGGCGGACGATGCAGATCCTCACCGTCGACGGGCGACAGGCCGACAGCGGTGGGGTCACCCTCACCGAACTGGGCCTGATGATGAAGGACGCGGGCTCCTACAGCGCGCTCAACCTCGACGGCGGAGGCTCGTCCACCCTCGTCGCCCGCGTGCCCGGGAGCGATACGGCACGGGTGGAGAACAGCCCGTCCGACGGCAGCGAGCGCACCGTCCCCAACGGCCTCGCTCTCACCGCCCCCGACGGCAGCGGCCGGCTCAAGGGGTTCTGGGTGGAGACGGTGACCGACGCCGGGTCCGCGCCCACGGTCGGCCCCATCAGGGGCGGCCACCCCGAGCGGGTCTTCCCGGGGCTCACCCGCCGTCTCACCGCCGCCGGTTACGACGAGACATACGGCCCTGCCGCGGGCACACCGCACTGGCGGTCGGCCGATCAGGGGATCGGCCGGGTCGCGGCGGACGGCACGTTCACCGCACGCCACGGCGGCGACACCACGGTCTCGGCCCGGCGCGGCGCCGCCCACGGTTCCCTCGAGCTGACCGTCCTGGACCGCCTCGACCGGATCCAGCCCACCACCCGGCTGGTCGGTCTGGCCGACGCCGAGGCCACCGGCCGCTTCGGCATCGCCGGGCTGGACGCGCACGGCACCAGCGCGCCCATCGAGCCGTCCGATGTCCGACTCGACTACGACCACGCCCTGTTCGACATCGTCCCCGACGCGAAGACCGGGAACTTCACGGTGACCGCGCGCGGCGACGGGACCGCGGGGCAGGTCAAGGTCACCGTCGGGGACGTCAGCACGGTGCTCGCCGTCACCGTCGGACTGACCGAGCGCCAGGAGGCGTCCTTCGACGACGCCGGCCGATGGACCTTCAGCCAGGCCCGCGCCTTGGGCTCGGCGGAGGCAACGCCGGACGGCCACACCGGCAACGGGCTGAAGCTGACGTACGACTTCACCCGGTCCACGGCCACGCGCGCCGCCTATGTGACCCCGCCGCAGCCGCTCGCGGTGGACGGACAGCCGCAGTCGTTCGGCCTGTGGGTCAAGGGTGATGGCAAGGGAGCGTGGCCCACGCTGCATCTGAAGGACGCGGCGGGCTCGGACCAGTTGCTGCGGGGGCCGTACGTGACCTGGACCGGCTGGCGGCATGTGGACTTCACCGTGCCGGCCGGGGTCGCGTACCCGCTGAAGGTGAACCGGTTCTATCTCGCCGAGACGGCCGCCACCCGCCAGTACACCGGCAGCGTCGTGATCGACGACCTCACGGCGCGGGTGCCGCCCTCCGTCGAGCTGCCGAAGGAGAGCGTGCGCCGGGATCCCCTGATCTCGACCGCCGCGCGGACCGAGGGCCGGGACTGGCGGTTCGCGGTGATGTCGGACGCGCAGTTCGTGGCCCGCGAGCCGGACAGCCCGATCGTCGAGCGGGCCCGCCGCACCCTGCGGGAGATCAAGGCGGCGAAACCCGACTTCCTGGTGATCAACGGGGACCTTGTCGACGAGGGCTCCCCCGCCGACCTCTCCTTCGCCCGCACCGTGCTCACGGAGGAGCTGGGCGACGACCTGCCCTGGTACTACGTGCCGGGCAACCATGAGGTCATGGGCGGCAGGATCGACAACTTCACCGCCGAATTCGGGCCCGCCCACCGGACGTTCGACCACCGGGGCACCCGCTTCATCACGCTCGACACGTCGAGCCTCGGACTGCGCGGCGGCGGCCTCGACCAGATCAAGGAGTTGCGTCAGCGGCTGGACGCGGCCGCCACGGACCCGGACATCGGCTCGGTCATGGTCATCGAGCACGTCCCGCCGCGTGACCCCACTCCGCAGCGGGGCAGCCAATTGAGCGACCGGAAGGAGGCCGCCCTGCTGGAGAACTGGCTCGCCGACTTCCGCCGTACGACGGGCAAGGGCGCGGCGTTCATCGGCGGTCACGTCGGCACGTTCCACGCCTCGCGGGTGGACGGTGTCCCCTATCTGATCAACGGCAATTCGGGCAAGAACCCGGCCACCCCGGCCGACCAGGGCGGCTTCACCGGCTGGTCGATGGTCGGCGTCGACCATGTCCCGCTGAAGGAGCGGGCCGAGGCTCGCCACGCGCCGTGGAGGGGCGGGCCCGACTGGGTCTCCGTGCAGACCCGGCCGCATGTGGACGGCCTGACCCTCACCGCCCCCGCCGAGCTGCGTGCCGGGCAGAGTTCCGGGGTCACGGCGACCGTCGTCCAGGGCGAGGGGCCCAAGGCCCGCACGGTGCCGGCCGGCTTCCCGGTGAGCGCGGACTGGAACGGGTCGCCGAATCTGTACATCGGTGACCCGTCCCACGCCGGGCACAGACCGCGCCATGTGGCGGCGTTCGACCCGGTGAGCGGCAAGCTCACCGCGCTGCGCCCGGGGACGGCCACCCTCGCGGTGACCGTGAACGGCGCGACCGCGCAGGCCCGTTTCACCGTCACGGCGCGCGCCGCGGCGGCGGGATCCGACGCCGTGTAGCCGACCGGGTGCCGGAGGGCGGGGCGCTCGAGCGCCCCGCCCTCCGGCGTACCGCGGCAGGCCGGGCATCAGGTGTCCCAGACGCGGCGAACCTGTTCGAAGCGGGTGGGCAGCGGGGGACGGCGGGCGGCGTAGGTGGCGTTGGTGCGATGGACGAAGCGGCGCCAGGAGAGCACCAGCCCCTGCCGCGTGATGGGCAGCCCGGCGGCCACGGTCACGCCGTTGTCATGGGTGTGGTGCACCGTCAGCAGCAGGGCGTCCGGCACCGAACCCTCCAGCTCGGCGCAGAGCTCCTGGCGCACTCGCAGCCAGTGACGGAGGACCAGGATCGTGCCCCGGTCCAGACCGTGCCGGCGCGGGACGCGGTGCTTGCCGTGTTCGAGCGTCACCGATCCGGCGTCCAGGTCGAGCGCCGGCAGGGTGCAGCGCAGCAGGCCGCCGTAGCGCGCGCCGCTGGCGCGGGCGAGGCCGACCACCACGGCCAGCCGTACGGTCTCCGGTTTGACCCCCTCCCGCAGCGCCTCGACGGACAGCAGCCGCCAGATCCACTCGGCCTCCCCAGCCGTCACCAGCGGCCGTGGATACCGGTCGCTCACCGCGTCGGCTGTCACGCTGTCACCACCTCTCGCCACGGCATCGTCTCATCCGGCCCCTCCTGGCGGACGGCCGTGTCGCCGCCGGGCCTCCGGTGTGGAAACGCCGCAGCGGGGCACGCGGCTGAATGATCTTGATGCCGTCCACGAGGGGGGCCGCCGCCCAATGACCACTCCCGCCCGTCGACCACGTACCCGTCGCCAGTACGCCTTCAGCCTGCGGAACCTGTCGGTCTGCTGCGGGCTGATCGGCATCGTTCTCTTCGCGGCGGGGATCACCGCGAGAGCCGCCGCCCGGGCGGCCGAGGACCATCCCATCGCCGCCCTGGCGCTTGGTCTGCTGGTACTTTCGGCCGCCGTCATGATGCGCCGGCGCCGCCTTGCCGTCCGGCGCCTCGCCCTGGCCCCCGCGGGGCCCGGCGGCATGTTGACGCCGGACGCGGTTGTCCCCGCTCCCCCGGTGGAGGTTCCCTCCTGGGAGGCCGACTACGACGCGATGGACCCCGACGAGTTCGAGCAGGCGATAGCGGACCTGTGCGAACGGGACGGCTGCGAGGCCACCAGCGTCGTCGGCGGCGCCGGTGACCTGGGGGCGGACGTCCTCGCCACCACCCCGGACGGGCGGCGCCTGGTCATCCAGTGCAAGCGGTACGACGCGACCCACAAAGTCGGCTCGCAGGACGTCCAGCGTTTCGGCGGCACATGTTTCGCCGTCCACGAGGCCCATATCGCCATCGTGGTCACGACCAGCGAGTTCACCGAGCCCGCCATCGACTACGCCGCTCAGTGCGGAATCCTGTGTGTCGACGGGCAGGAGCTCGCCACGTGGGCCGACACGGGATCGGCTCCCTGGCTCTGGTAGCGACCTCACAACCCCAGGTCGCTCAGGCCCGGGTGATCGTCCGGGCGGCGCCCCAGCGGCCAGTGGAACTTGCGGTCGGCCTCCTTGATGGGCAGGTCGTTGATGGAGGCGTGGCGCTGGGTCATCAGGCCGTCGGCGTCGAACCGCCAGTTCTCATTGCCGTAGGAACGGAACCAGTTGCCGGAGTCGTCATGGCACTCATAGGCGAAGCGCACCGCGATGCGGTTGCCGTCAAAGGCCCAGAGCTCCTTGATGAGCCGGTAGTCCAGCTCCCTCCACCACTTGCGGGTGAGAAAGGCGACGATGTCCGTCCGGCCCTGGAGGAACTCCGCCCGATTGCGCCAGCGCGAGTCCACGCTGTAGGCGAGCGCCACCTTTTCGGGGTCGCGGGAATTCCAGCCGTCCTCCGCCTGGCGGACCTTCTGGATGGCGGTTTCCCGGGTGAAGGGCGGCAGCGGCGGGCGCTCGGCCATGGTGTTCTCCCTGCGCGGTGTGCGGGCGGTGGTGATGCGCACGGTACGGTCACCGCGTGCGTCTTCTGCTGATGTCCGACACCCATCTTCCCCGGCGTGCCAAAGCACTTCCCGAGGAACTGCTCGCGCGGCTGCCACATGCCGACGTCGTCATCCACGCGGGCGACTGGGTGGACACCGCCACCCTCGACCTCCTGGAAGCGCGGTCGCGGCGGCTGATCGGCGTCCATGGCAACAACGACGGGCCCGAGCTGCGGGCGCGGTTGCCGGAGGTGGCCCGCGCCGAGCTGGGCGGGGTGCGCCTGGGCGTGGTGCATGAGACCGGGCCGGCGCAGGGCCGGGAGCGGCGCTGTGCGGAGCGGTTTCCCGATCTTGATGTGCTGGTGTTCGGCCACAGCCATATCCCCTGGGACTCCACGGCGGCCGACGGACGGCTACGGCTGCTCAACCCCGGCTCCCCCACCGACCGGCGACGACAGCCGTACTGTACGTTCATGACGGCCGCGATCGAGGACGGGCGGCTCACCGCCGTGGAGTTGCACCGGCTGCCGCCCCGCCGCTGAGCGCGTCACTGGTATGCGCGCCCGCCCCGCCGCTGAGCGCGTCACTGGTATGCGCGCCCGCCCCGCCGCTGCCTGTGCCGTGAGCGCCCCGCGCCCGCCCCGCCGCTGAGCACGTCACTGGTATGCGCGCCCGCCCCGCCGCTGCCTGTGCTGTGAGCGCCCCGCGCTCGCCGCACTCGGGGTGCTGGTCGCCCGGGGGCCGAGCCGGGGCTGGCCCGACCCGCGCCCGGGGCGTGCTGATGCTGGTCCTCGTGCTGTCGGCCCGCTTCGTACGGCGTGAGCGGGCGGGGCCGCCTTTGCGGCCCCTGCCACGGCGCCGGCGAGGCCGGCGGCCGTCCGGCCCGAGCGCGCCGGCGAGGCGTCCGGGACCGAGACGGTGATCAGGGTCGCGGCGGCGCCAGCGTGGTCCTGCCCGGGCCGGTCGCAGGGACGGCCGCCCGGCGCCGGGCGGCCGAGGCCGGCGGCCCGGCGCCGGCCCCGGCCGCCGAGACGGCCCTGACGGCGGCCGGCCTGTGCTGTCCGGCCGGGGCCGCCCTGCCGCTGGGCATCCGGCCACGCAGGCGCTGCTGCGGCGGTGACGGGCCCGTCCCGAAGCGGCCTACGGATTGAACCCCGCCATTCGGGTGGAATAATCACACGTAAGGTGCATATCGGATATCCGGCTCGACGCTTGGCCGCCGAGCCCGACCACGACGAGGGCGCCATGTCTGAATCCCACCCCCGGAACGCCTCCGCTCCGGACGAACATCCCTCGGCCCCGGCCACGCCCAGATCCTCGGCCGCGGTGTTGACCGCCCATGACGCCGGTCTGCTGCTCATACGACTCGCCGTCGGACTGACCGTCGCCGCGCGCGGCGCGCAGCATCTGTTCGGCTGGTGGCACGGGCTGGGCATCGACAAGACGGCCCTGGCGTTCGCCCAGTTCGGCTACCCCGCCCCCAAGGCGATGGCGGTGATCGCGGGGCTGTGCGAGACCTTCGGCGGTCTGGCCCTCGCCGCGGGGCTGCTCACGCCGCTGGCCGGCGCCGCCGTCGCGGGCACGATGGCCAACGCGGTGGCCGCCGCCTGGCCGCTCGGCTGGTTCGGCGGATTCGAGTTCCCGATGGTCATCGGGGTCAGCGCGGCCGGACTCGCGCTGTCCGGATCGGGCCGGATCGCCCTTGACGCGCTGCTCCCTGGCCTGCGGTCGCAGCGGCTGATCTACGGCATCGCGGCGCTGGTGCTCGCGGCGATCCTGGCCGCGGTGACGATCCTGCTCAGCAAGAGCTGACGTGGGGCCGCGGCAGTCCTTGTGGTAATGGGTGAACGCGACGGACCGGTCCTCCGTATGGCTCTGTGTGCGTCCTGGCAGCCGGACGCGCGTCGTCCCGCACGGGCCGACCCCAAGACCGGAGGACCCGTACATGAACGATCGCTTCCCCCCTCCCATCCAAGCGCTCCCCGACGGTGATGCCGAAGTCCGTCTGGTGCTCCATCTGCCCTGGGACGTCGTCGCCGCGCTGGGTCAGGAAGCCGGTCGGCTGGCGGCTCAGTTCCAGCGGCCGGTGAGCCTCGACGAGGCGGTCAGCCATCGGCTGCGCAACCAGATCCATACCGTCGGCGCCCACGCCAAGCCCGTGCAGGAGCGGAGCCAGCCCGCGGCCACCGCCCCGCCCACGCCACCCCCGCTCGCGGCCCGCTCCCCCGGTGAGCAGGCCCGGCAGGCGATCGAGAAGATCAATGGCTCCTCGCATCCGCAGGGCGGCAACGGCACCGCGGGCGGCTCCGCCGACCCCTCGGCACCGCAGCATGCCGCCGCCTCCGAGGCACCAGCCGCCGACACCCGGGGCATCCTCGAGCGCCCCACCAGGGCCACGGGCACCGTCAACGGTACGGCGGCAGAGATGCCGAGATAGGCGAGCCGGCGGGAAAGCCGCGCGTTCGAGGGTGCCGTCCGGGCCGGGACGGCACCCTCGTATGTGCGGCACGGACCCCGTACCGCAACCCCGGTCGTGAGCGGCGGCCGGGCGGGGTACCCGAAACGCCGGGCACACCGCGCATACCCAATGGCATGGACGACGACCGACAGGCAGGAGATGGGAAACCATGGCGGAGCAGGCTCGCATCGGGGTGACCGGACTGGCGGTGATGGGCAGCAATCTGGCCCGCAACTTCGCCCGGCACGGCCATACGGTGGCCGTGCACAACCGGACCTACGGGCGCACGAAGGCGCTGGTGGAGCAGTTCGGTCACGAGGGCCACTTCGTGCCCGCCGAGACGGCCGAGCAGTTCGTGGCCTCTCTGGAGCGTCCGCGCCGCCTGGTGATGATGGTCAAGGCGGGGGCGCCCACCGATGCGGTGATCGAGGAATTCGCCCCGCTGCTGGAGCCGGGCGACATGATCGTCGATGGCGGCAACGCCCATTTCGAGGACACCCGGCGCCGGGAGGCCGCGCTGCGCGAGCGCGGGCTGCACTTCGTGGGGACCGGCATCTCCGGTGGTGAGGAGGGCGCGCTGCACGGCCCGAGCATCATGCCGGGCGGATCCAAGGAGTCGTACGAGTCGCTGGGCCCGCTGCTGGAGGACATCGCCGCCAAGGTGGACGGGGTCCCGTGCTGCACCCATATCGGCCCGGACGGCTCCGGCCACTTCGTGAAGATGGTGCACAACGGCATCGAGTACGCGGACATGCAGCTCATCGCGGAGTCCTACGACCTGCTGCGGCGAGGGCTGGGACTGGCGCCCGGCGAGATCGCCGAGGTGTTCCGGACCTGGAACGAGGGCCGGCTGGAGTCGTATCTGATCGAGATCACCGCCGAGGTGCTGGGCCACGTCGACACCGGGACCGGCAAGCCCTTCGTGGATGTGGTGCTCGACCAGGCCGAGCAGAAGGGAACCGGCCGCTGGACCGTCCAGACCGCGCTGGACCTGGGCGTACCGGTGAGCGGCATCGCCGAGGCGGTGTTCGCCCGCTCGCTGTCGGGCCACGCCGATCTGCGGGAGGCCGCCCAGGGGCTCCCGGGGCCGTCGGGGAAGAAGCTGACGGGCGCGGACGCGGAGCGGTTCGCCGACGATGTCGAGCAGGCTCTGTACGCGTCGAAGATCGTGGCGTACGCACAGGGCATCCATCAGATCGAGGCGGGCAGCCAGGAGTACCACTGGAACATCGACCCGGGCGCGGTCGCGAGGATCTGGCGCGGCGGATGCATCATCCGGGCGCGGTTCCTGAACCGGATCACCGAGGCGTACGCCCAGGAGCGCAAGCCCGTGACGCTGCTGACCGCCGACTACTTCACCCAGGCCCTGGGCGATGCCCAGGACGCCTGGCGGCGGGTGGTGGCCACGTCGGCCGAGCTGGGGGTGCCGGCCCCGGGCTTCTCGGCGGCGCTGGCGTACTACGACGCGCTGCGCTCCGAGCGGCTGCCCGCGGCGCTCATTCAGGGGCAGCGGGACTTCTTCGGCGCGCACACCTACCGGCGCACCGACCGTGAGGGGTCGTTCCACTCACTGTGGGGCGGCGACCGCAGCGAGCAGTCGGCCTGAGCCATTTCGGCCGTGCACCCGCCCGTCTCCAGGGGTGCACGGCCGGTCCGCCGTATCAGCGGGTGTAGCGCCGGAAGGCGGGCACCGCGGCGGCCAGGCCCAGCGTCGCCGCGGCGACCAGCAGCCCGCCCACGGTGACCGCGGTGCGGGCTCCGGCCAGGGAGCCCGCCGTGCCGTGGAGCAGATCGGCGATGCGCGGACCGCCCGCCACCACCACGGTGAACACGCCCTGCATCCGGCCGCGCATGTCGTCGGTGACCGCGGACTGCAGAATCGCGCCGCGGAACACCATGGAGACCATGTCTGCGACGCCCGCCAGGGCGAGGAACGCCGCCGCCCACCACAGGTTCGGGCTCAGGCCGAATCCCGGTCGGGGACCATTGTGACGACCCTTCGGCCCGGCTGTTCCCCCGCCTCAGTCCCCGGCGGCCGGCCGCATCGCGTGGTCGCTGTGGATCCTGCCGCCGAGCGAGGCCAGCCGGGTGCCGCTGCCGCCCCAGCGGTCGGCGATGATCTCGGCGGCGATGCTGACCGCGGTCTCCTCCGGGGTGCGGGCACCCAGGTCCAGGCCGATCGGCGAGGCAAGCCGGGCCAGCCGGTCCTCGCCGAGCCCGGTGGCGCGCAGCCGGCGGAGCCGGTCGTCGTGGGTGCGCCGGGACCCCATGGCGCCCACGTACGCGAGGGGCAGGCGCAGAGCCACCTCCAGCAGCGGCACATCGAACTTCGGGTCATGGGTGAGCACACAGACCACCGTGCGTTCGTCGATCCGGCCCGCCTCGGCCTCGGTGCGCAAATAGCGGTGCGGCCAGTCGGTCACCACCTCATGGGCCTCGGGGAAGCGGCGCCGGGTGGCGAAGACGGGCCGCGCGTCGCACACGGTGACGTGATAGCCGAGGTACGCGCCGATCCGGGCCATCGCGGCGGCGAAGTCGACCGCGCCGAAGACCAGCATCCGGGGCGGCGCGGCATGGACGGACACGAACAGGGTCAGCTCCTCGTCGGTGCGCACCCCGTCGTGGCCGTAGCGCAGGGTCTCGGTGCGCCCGCCGGCCAGCAGCCCGCGCGCGTCCTCGGCGACTGCCGCGTCCAGCCGCCCGGAGCCGAGCGAGCCGGTGGTGCCGTCGGGCCGTACGACCAGCCGACGGCCCAGCCGTCCGGCTGGATCGGGGCCCTCGACCGCCACACAGATCACCTCGGCCACCGGCTCTCCCGCCCGCACCGCCGTGGCCATGTCGCCGAATTCGGGACATCCGGCACGGTGGATGCGCTCGACATAGATGTCGATGATGCCGCCGCAGGTCAGCCCTACCGCGAAGGCGTCGTCGTCGCTGACTCCATAGCGCTGGAGCACCGGTGTCCCGGCGGCGGTGACCTCCTGGGCCAGCTCATAGACGGCGCCCTCGACACAGCCGCCGGAGACGCTGCCGACCGCGGAGCCGTCGGGCCCGACCAGCATGCTCGTCCCCGGCGGCAGCGGCGAGGAGTGCCAGGTCGCCACCACCGTGGCGCGGGCGAAGGGTTCGCCCTCGTGCCACCACCGGTACATCTCGGCCACGACGTCCCGCATGCGAATTCCCTTTCACCGCGCGCTGAATGTAAGAGGTTGATACATTCAATGTATGAGCCTCTCACATCACTCTCCGAGTAGCGACATCACTTTGCGGATCAATGGCACGGACCACCCCATGACCATCGACAACCGGACGACTCTGCTCGATGTGCTGCGCGAGCGACTCGGGCTCACCGGCACCAAGAAGGGTTGCGACCACGGCCAGTGCGGCGCCTGCACCGTGCTCGTCGACGGCGAGCGGGTGAACAGCTGCCTGATGTTCGCGGTGGCCGCCGAGGAGCGGGAGATCGTCTCGATCGAGGGCGTCGCGGAACTGACAAACGACGGTGAACTCCACCCGATGCAGCGGGCGTTCCTCACCCATGACGGGCTGCAGTGCGGCTACTGCACCCCGGGCCAGATCTGCTCGGCGATCGGAGCGCTCGGCGAGGCCCGGCGCGGCTGGCCCAGCCATGTCACCGAGGACACCGCCGCGGGCGTGGCCGATGTCGCGGAGCTGGACGCGGAGGAGGTGCGCGAGCGCATGAGCGGCAACCTGTGCCGCTGCGGCGCGTACAACGGCATTGTGGAAGCCGTTCTGGAGGCCGCAGGCGCCCCGGGCACGGACACCGCCGCCGCGAGCCCGGTCGGAGGCGTGCGATGAAGGAGTTCGCGTACGCCCGCGCGGGCGATGCCGACGAGGCTGCCGCGCTGATGACCCAGCGGCCCGACGCCACCTATCTGGGCGGCGGCACCAATCTGGTCGACCTGATGAAGCTCGGCGTCACGGACCCCGGGTTGCTCGTCGATGTCTCCCGGCTGCCGTACGACCGGATAGACCACCGCGACGACGGTTCGGTGCTGATCGGCGCCACGGTCCGCAACGGCGATCTGGCGGGCGATCCGGGGATACGGCAGCGCTTCCCGCTGCTGGCACAGGCGTTGCTGGCGGGCGCGTCCGGGCAGTTGCGCACGGTGGCCACGGTGGGCGGCAATCTGCTCCAGCGCACCCGGTGCGTGTACTTCCAGGACGTGACCAAGCCCTGCAACAAGCGCGAGCCGGGCACGGGATGCCCGGCGATCCAGGGCGCCCACCGCGATCTGGCCGTGCTGGGCACCTCCGACCACTGTGTGGCCTCCCATCCCTCCGACATGGCGGTGGCGCTGGTCGCGCTCGACGCGGTGGCGCATGTGCGGTCCCCGGACGGGGCCTCGCGCACCGTCCCAATGGCGGAGCTGTATCTGCTGCCCGGGGACACCCCGCACCGCGAGACCGTGCTCGACCACGGCGACCTCGTCACCGCCGTGGAGCTCCCCCCGCCGCCACCGGGCGCGGCGACGCGCTACCGAAAGGTGCGCGACCGCCGGTCGTACGCCTTCGCCCTGGTGTCCACCGCGACCGCGGTGTCGCTGGCCGACGACGGCTCGCTCGCGGACGTGAGGATCGCGCTCGGCGGCGTGGCGCCGCTGCCGTGGCGCGCCCGTATCGCCGAGGAGCGGCTGCGCGGCCGGCGGCCGGAGGAGGAGACGCTGCGCGAGGCGGCTCGGGCCGAGCTGGCCGCGGCGCGTCCGCTGCCCGGCAACGCGTTCAAGGTGGACCTGGCCATTGATCTCATCGTCGCGGGGATCCGCGATCTCATCGCGAGGGAGGATCGCGCATGACCACCATCGAGCAGAGCGTCGGCGCCCCCATGACCCGGGTCGACGGCCTGGAGAAGGTCACCGGCGCGGCGCGCTACGCCTATGAGTTCCCGACGCGGGACGTCGGCTATGTGTGGCCGGTGCAGGCCACCATCGCGCGTGGCCGGGTGACGGAGGTGGACGGCTCCCCCGCGCTCGCCCGGCCCGGTGTGCTGGCGGTGCTGGACTCCGCCAACGCCCCCCGGCTGAACGCGGATGCGGAGGTGGGCGCGGACCTGTTCGTGCTGCAGTCCCCCGAGGTGGCGTACCACGGCCAGATCGTGGCCGCCGTGGTGGCCACCTCCCTGGAGGCGGCGCGCGAGGGCGCGGCGGCGGTCCGGGTGAGCTATGAACAGGAGCCGCATGACGTGGTCCTGCGCGCCGATGACGAACGCGCCTACGTCCCCGAGGCGGTGACCGACGGTTCGCCGGGGTTCGTGGAGCGCGGGGACGCCGGGCGCGCGTGGGCCGCCGCTCCGGTGCGCGTCGAGGCGACGTACACGACCCCGGTCGAGCACCCGAGTCCGATGGAGCCGCATGCAACCATCGCGTCGTGGGACGAGGACCGGCTGACGCTGTACAACTCCGACCAGGGCCCGTTCATGAGTGCGCAGCTGCTGTCGGTGCTGTTCGGGATCGAGCTCGAAGCGGTGGAGATCGTGGCCGAGCACATCGGCGGGGGCTTCGGGTCCAAGGGCATTCCGCGCTCGCCGACGGTTCTGGCGGCGCTGGCCGCGAAGTCCGTCGGGCGGCCGGTGAAGATCGCGCTGACCCGTCAGCAGATGTTCCAGCTGATTCCGTACCGGGCGCCCACCATCCAGCGGGTCCGGCTGGGCTCCGAGCCGGACGGGCGGCTGACCGTCATCGACCACGAGGCGGTGCAGCAGCGTTCGACGCTGGTGGAGTTCGCCGACCAGACGGTGTCGTCGACGCGGATGATGTACGCGGCGCCCGACGTCCGGACGACGGTGAAGGTGACGCCGCTGGATGTGATGACGCCCGCCTGGTTCCGCGCTCCCGGCCACACCCCGGGGATGTTCGCGCTGGAGTCGGCCGTGGACGAGCTCGCCGAGAAGCTGGGCATCGACCCGATCGAGCTGCGGATCCGCAATGAGCCGGATGTCGATCCGAGCAGCGGCAAGCCGTTCAGCAGCCGCGGCCTGGTGCGGTGTCTGCGCGAGGGCGCGGCCCGCTTCGGCTGGGAGCACCGCGATCCGGCGCCGGGAGCCCGGCGCGAGGGCCGCTGGCTGGTGGGCACCGGTGTGGCCGCCTCGCACCACCCGGATTACACCTTCCCCTCCTCCGCGCTCGCGCGGGCCGAGACCGACGGCACGTTCGTGGTCAAGATCGCCGCGGTCGACCTCGGAACGGGCGCGCGCACGGCGCTGACACAGCTGGCGGCGGACGCACTCGCCATCCCGCCGTCGCGGCTGCGGCTGGAGATCGGCCGCGCCTCGCTCGGCCCGGCGCCGTTCGCGGGCGGCTCGATGGGCACCGCCTCCTGGGGCTGGGCGGTGGACAAGGCGTGCCGTGCGCTGCTGAAGGAGCTGGACACCTACGGAGGCGTCGTCCCGGACGGAGGTCTTGAGGTACGGGCCGACACCACCGAGGATCTGGGCAACCGGGCCGATCTGTCGCGGCACACCTTCGGCGCGCAGTTCGCCCAGGTGCGAGTGGACGGCGACACCGGTGAGATCAGGGTGGACCGGATGCTGGGGGTGTTCGCGGCCGGACGGATCATCAGTCCGCACACGGCGCGCTCGCAGTTCCGGGGGGCCATGACGATGAGCCTGTCGATGGCGCTGCACGAGATCGGCGAGGTGGATCCGGTCTTCGGTGACTTCGCCAACCACGACTTCGCGGGCTATCACATCGCCGCCCACGCCGATGTCCCGGCGTTCGAGGTGATGTGGCTGGACGAAAGCGACAACACCCCCAATCCGGTCGGCGGCAAGGGCATCGGCGAGCTGGGCATCGTGGGCGGGGCGGCGGCGATCGCCAACGCCTTCCACCATGCGACAGGACAGCGGGTGCGTGATCTGCCGATCCGGCTGGAGCGCTCGCGCGAGGCCCTGCGGGCGGCCCGCCTGGAGGCCGAGAAGCGCGGGCCAGGGTCCGGAGAGCGGCAGCGACGGGTCGGATAGGGTCTGCCGGATGGCACCCACCGGAAAGGGACGCGCGACCTACCACCACGGCGATCTGGCCGCCGCGCTGGTTCAGGCGACCCTGGAGATCGTCGACGAGGTCGGGGTGCGCGGCTTCTCCGTCGCGGAGGCCGCGCGCCGCACCCGGGTGAGCCCGGCCGCGCCGTACCGCCACTTCGCCGACCGTGACGCGCTGCTGGCGGCCGCCGCGCTGGAGATCTCGCGGCGGCTGCGGGCGCTTTACGAGGAGGCCGTGGCCGACGTGGAGTCGCCACAGGAACGGCTGGCCATGGTGGCGGGCAGCTTCGTACGTGCGGCTGCCCGCTACCGCGGCGGGCTGGACATCCTCTTCGCTCCCGGTCTGCGGGCCGCCCACCCCGAGGTGCGGGAGAGCGGCAGGGAGTTCGTGGACATGCTGCTCCCCAGCGCCTTCGCGGTGCTGCCGCCCGGCCAGGGAGCGGCGACCGCCGTCGCCCTGCTGGATGCGCTCCACGCCCTGGCCCGTGGCTATGTCGCCCAGCTGCTCGACGGAAAGTTCGGCGATCCGGCCGAGGTCGTGGAGGAGATCGCCGCCCGCGCGTCCCAGGCGGCACGGACGCTGGTGGCCGGGTACAGGATTCCGGACGGGCCGGCGGCCGGCGATGCGGTGATCTGCTGACCCGGTGACAGAATTCCGCAATCCGCTTCCCTTTCCCTGATTTTCGCGCATACCTTCGACGCGGAACGGATGTGCTGCTCCCCCACGCATCACGGCGGCATCTCCGTGCGCTCTCCCCACGGAGCACCCCTCCCGGAGGAACAGATGTCCTTAAAAGCCGGTAAGGGGCGACACAGGGCCCCTTCGCCCCTGCGCTCGCCCTACGCCATCGGCGGTCTGGGGGTCACGGTCGGCGCGGCCGTCCTCGCCACTCTGGTGCCCGCCATGGCCTCCACGACCGACCCCGCCGCAGATACCCGAGCCCGTCCGGCCCGCGCCCCCTCCGTCTCGCACCCGGAGCAGGACTGGATGGGCTCGACCCTCGCCGAGCACGAGAAGAGCGACCCGGGCGTCGCTCCCAAGGCCGCTGGGGCCGCCATGGTGGAGGGCGTGGACGTCAGCGACCATCAGGGCGCTGTCAACTGGACGTCCCTGAGGGACAGAGGCGTGCGGTTCGCCTACGTCAAGGCCACCGAGAGCGCGACGTACAAGAACCCCTCGTTCACCGCGCAGTACACGGGTGCCTCCAAGAAGGGCATGATCCGCGGGGCATACCACTTCGCGCTGCCCGACGAGTCCAGCGGCACCCGTCAGGCGGACTTCTTCGTGAGCAACGGAGGGGGCTGGTCGGACGACGGCAGGACGCTGCCACCGGTGCTGGACCTGGAGTACAACCCGTACGGAGCGGCCTGTTACGGGAAGACCAAGGCCCAGATGGTCGCCTGGATCAGGGACTTCAGCAAGAAGGTCACGGCGCGCACCGGCCGCGCGCCGGTGATCTACACGACCACCGGCTGGTGGAGGTCGTGCACCGGCAACAGCGGCGCCTTCGCCGCGAAGAACCCGCTGTGGCTGGCGCGGTACGCCGCGACGCCCGGAGCGCTTCCGGCCGGCTGGAGGAAACACACGCTGTGGCAGTACACCTCCGCCGGGGCGTTGGTGGGAGACCACAACAGGTTCAACGGCACTCTGCAGGGCCTGAAGGCCTTCGCCAAGGGGTGAGCGTCAGCCGCCCAGCGCCCCGCCGATGCCACCGATCACCCCGTCCAGGGTGTCACCGACGCCGTCCACCACGCCGCCCACCAGACCCTTGCCGTGCTTGCCGCCGGACTGCGGCGCGTGCGGCTGCTCGCCGGGCTGCTCCGCCGGGGTGGACGGGTCGGCGCTCGGGGCCTGGCTCGGCGAGGAGGGCTGCGAGGGGAAGACCTGATCGGACCGCTGCGCCGGTGCGGCGGGCGCCTGGGACGGGGTGTCCTTCAGGGGCGTGGCGGTCGGGGTGTCGGTGTCCGGCTTGGCGTGGCGCCCGGAGCCGCCGCCACTGTGCGTACCGCCGCCGCCCGTGCCCTGCCCGCTGTCCGTCTCGTCCGTACCGTCGCCGACCAGCTTCGGTTTCGCGGACTCCGAGGGCGACACATGGCTCGGTACGGGCTTGTCGTCGCCGGTGGGCTCGATGTCCGGAACCTGATCCTGCTGGGTATTGACATCGGAGCGCGCCTGGACGGACTTGTCACCGCCGGACGTCGAGTGGAGGCCGAAGGCTATGGTGCCCGCCACGCCGAGGGCGGCGGCAGCCTTCAGCGTCGTGGCACGTGCGTGCTGCGCAGGCGTCGGTCGGCTGTGTCGGCCCATCTGGCTGAGGTCTCCCCATACTGGCGTGGCTGGTTGCCGTGCACCAGTAAAGCCCGATCACGAGGGCGAGGGGCGATCCGATGCACAGGTGTTACACAGTAAAGAACGCGCCAGATGATAGCCCCCGGCCCCCGGGGCCCGACAGTGGGGTAGTCCAGGCGGAGGAACGACTCGATGGTGTCGACGATGGTCGCGGCCTCGTTCGGCAGATACGCGGCGATGACGGCGCCGGCCGGTGGATACGGCTGCGCCGGGCGTTCGGGCCGGGGCGTGGCGTCGAGCGAGAAGAGGCACTCCAGCACGATCAGCGCCGCGGAGAGCACCAGTCCGGACACCACCACCCAGTAGGCGGCCGATCCGATGTCCCAGCCCAGTTCGTACATCTGCTGGTACAGCACGAAGGGGATGCCCACGCCGAAGAGCAGCACGAGTAAGGGCGACAGCGCCGACAGCAGGGCGTGGACCGCCGCTGCGAGGGGGCGTCGGCCGGGCGCGGTGCCGCGCATCCACGCCGCGTACTTGACCGGGCGCAGATCCCGGTGACGGATCGACTCGTCCACCGCGTCCCGGGCCTTCGCCACGGCCTGTACGCGGTCCGCGCAGTCGGTCAGCGGCGCCCATCCGATGGCCGGGGTCAGCCGCACGTTCTCGTCGGCGACGACGAAGCGGGTGCCGGCCACGGTGTTCGCGGACCGCTGCAGCTCACGGCGGGCGGTGTCCTCCTCGACACCGGGCATCAGCATCAGCAGGTGGCCGTCCTCGTCCCAGCCGAGCCGGTCGCACACGCCGCCCAGCTTCTCCGCCACACCCGCCAGACGGTCGGCGACCTCGCGGCGCGCCCTCGGCCCCAGCCGGGCTTCGAGGGCGGCCATCTCGGCGACGCCGACCATGGCCACGACGCCGCCGCTACGGCTGTCGTCGGCCCTCTTCAGCTCTCGGTCGAGTTCGCCGAGGAAGTGCGGCTCGGAGTAGAGGCCGGTGCGCGGGTCGAGCAGCAGGTTCTCCACGGGGACCGGGACTCGGCGCAGTTTCGCCTCGATCCGGGCGGACAGCTCGACGGGATCGGAGGGGGCAGTGACGCAGTCGTCGGCGCCGCCACGCAGCATATCGGCGACCCCGGTCGGTCCGGGGGCGTCGGTGACCATGAGCAGCGGCAGCGCCCGGCACGGGGGCGGCACGGACCTCGCGTATCACCTCCAGGCCGTCGTGGGCGTCGTCCAGGGCGACGATGGCGTCCGGAGGGGACTACTGGACCTGCCGCCCTATGTCGCCGGGAGCCGCGTGGCTCACCTCGTGCCCGGTCGACACGAGGGTGCGGGTGAGCTCATCGAGTCTGGGTCCCGGGGCGCCGACCGCGAGCACATGCCCGCTCGCCTGGGTCGGCTGGGTCGGCTGGGTCGGATCGGATGCGCGTGATCGGGGATGGTGCGAAGTGAGCACCTGGGGAGTTCCTTTCTGCGAAAAGACGTGCGTCACCGAACGGGCCACCCGGGCATACCGAATTCCGGCCTGGCCGTGGCGGGCCACCGCCGTTCGGTAGGGAGTTTTCGCGACGACGTTTACGCCGTGGCCGTAAGCGATCCGCACAGGGAGAGGCGAGGTCTCCGGCGGGGTCCTGGCCAGGCTCGAACACGCTCCGGCGGAAAGTGCATGAGGTCCCATCCTGTTTGGATCGTGGGGGGCGGACCGAACGTCACCACTACGGCCGACCGGCCCTCTTGTTCTGCCAGTCGGAAACTCCAGTCTCAACGATCACTGTGGAACCGCACAACTCATCGCTGTAACACTCTCGTTAACCGCTTCGGGCATGTCGGTGACCTGTCGGTCCGTCGTGGGTGCCACGTCGGTGAGGTGTCGGCGCCCTCGTTCAGGCTTCTGGGGACAGGAGATTCCAGTGGTTGAAACACGAAAGGGACAGCACCATGCGGAATAAGAGAGTCCTGATTTCGGGTGCGAGCGTCGGCGGCCCCGCCCTGGCCTACTGGCTCGACCGTTATGGATTCCGGGTGACGGTGGTGGAACGAGCCACGGGGTTGCGTCCCGGCGGGCAGGCGATCGATGTGCGGGGTCCGGCGCTCGAGGTGTGCGAGCGGATGGGCGTCCTGGAGAAGATCCGTGGCCACGCCACCGGCCTGCGCGGCATGTCGACCGTGGACGACGAGGGAAAGGAACTGTTCAGCACCACCGCACACACCGCGACCGGCGGGGATCTCGACCGCCCCGATGTCGAGATTCTCCGCGACGATCTGGCGTCGATTCTCCATGGCGCGGGCGGAGATGGAATCGAGTATCTCTTCGGTGACTCGATCGCCGCACTCGCCCAAGGCTCCGACGAGGTGGCCGTCACCTTCCGCAGCGGTGCCTCGCGCACCTTCGACCTCGTGGTGGCCGCCGACGGAGTGCACTCCGCCACACGCGCGCTCGTCTTCGGCCCCGAGGAGAACTTCATCCGGCCGCTCGGGGGTTATCTGGCGGTGTGGACGGTGCCGAACTATCTCGGCCTGGACCGCTGGCAGGTGCTCTACTCCCTGCAGGGCGACCTGTGGGGAGGGATGGTGATGAGCGTCCGCGACAACACCGAGGCCCGGGTCTACGTCGGCTTCGAGTCGGACGAGCCGCCCACGCGGGTTCTCGGCGACCGGACCGCTTCGGAGCACAAGCGGCTGGTGGCCGAGCGGTACGCGGACGCGCGCTGGGAGATGCCACGGCTGCTGGAGTACATGTGGGGCGCGAGCGACTTCCACTTCGACACCGTGGCCCAGATCCATATGGACTCCTGGTCGCGCGGCCGGGTGGCGCTGCTCGGCGACGCCGGCTACTGCGGCTCCCCCGCCTCCGGCCAGGGCACCACCATGGCCCTGGCCGGAGCGTATGTCCTGGCGGGCGAGTTGAAGGCCGCGGACGGCGACCACACCACGGCCTTCGCCGCCTATGAGCGCGAGCTGCGCGACTATGTGACCGCCAACCAGGAGCTCGCCCTGGCCAACAAGGAACGGATGGAGGCCGAGATCGCCGGTGGCGACGGCGTGGCGGACCTGACCGGTTTCGGCAGCGCGGACTTCTACGAGGTGGTCGACTCGCTCGTCCTCAAGGACTACTGACCGGGGTCCTCAGCCGCGCTGAGCGGATGCGGTGAAGTTCGCCGCTGATCCCTCGCCGTTCGGCCTGGCCGAGGGCTTGGACGCCGAGAACAATCAGCACGTGACTTCGCCGTAACCGCTTAGGACACCACGTCCTTGCGGCCGAAGCCACGGAAGGCGAGCGCGAACAGCACCAGCGCATAGGTGACCGAGACCGACATCCCCTTGAGCATTCCGCTCCACTCCAGGTGGGGCTGGAGTGCGTCGGCCCAGGCGAACTGCCAGTGCGCGGGCAGGAAGTCCCGCCAGGAGCCGAGCGCCGTGACGGCGTCCAGCACACTGCCCACGATGGTCAGCCCGACCGCGCCGCCGACCGCCCCCAGGGGCGCGTCCGTGACGGTGGAGAGCCAGAACGCCAGGGCCGCGGTGACGAGTTGGGACAGGAAGAGGTACGTCACCACCAGGGCGAGCCGGGCGAGCGCGTCCCCCGGGGCGAGCTCGCCGCCCGTGGGGATCCGCAGCGGCCCCCAACCGTAGGCCAGCGTGCCCACCACGAGGGCGACGAGCGGCAGCAGCACCATCGCGGCGGCGCTGAACCCGAGCCCCACGGCCAGCTTGCTCACCAGCAGCCGGGCCCTGGGCACGGGTGCGGCCAGCAGATAGCGCAGCGAGGACCAGTTGGCCTCGGAGGCGACGGTGTCACCGCAGAACAACGCGACGGGCACCACCAGCAGAAAGGCGGCCGAGACGAACAGCGCGGTCGCGGCCAGGTTGGCACCTGAGGAGGTGGCCGTGACCATCAGGGTGATCCGGTCGTCCCGCCCCTCGGGGGTGCCGCCGATCGCGAACGCCCCGACGAGCACGAACGGCAGCGCGGCCAGCACCACCGCCATCACCAGGGTCCGGCGCCGGCGCAGCTGCCGTACGGCCTCGACCCGCAGGGGCAGGGTGTGGCGGCCGCGGTAGCCGGGCGCCGCCTCCGTCCCCTCTGCCGCCTCCCTCGTCGATGAGTTCACGCGGATCCTCCTCCGATCAGCGTCAGGAACGCGTCCTCCAGGCGCCGGTTGGGCCCGAAGCTGGTCACCGGGATCTCCAGCCGCACCAGCTCGGCGAGCAGCCGCGACGGGGCCGCCCCGTCCAGGAGGACCAGCAGTCCGTCGTCGGTGCGGCGGGTGGAGGCGACACCGGGCAGCGCGTCCACCTTGTCGACGAGGGCATCGCTCAGCTCGCCCTCGTGGCCCACCAGCACACTGCCGCCGGTGCCGGTGATGTCACCGACCGGGCCCGCCTGGATCAGCCGGCCACGGTCCATGACGACCAGATGGGTGCAGGACTGCTCGACCTCGGCCAGGAGATGACTGGAGACGATCACCGTGCGGCCGGCGGCGGCGTACCGGATCATCACCTCGCGCATCTCGCGGATCTGCGGCGGGTCCAGCCCGTTGGTCGGCTCGTCGAGGATCAGCAGATCGGGCAGGCCCAGCATGGCCTGGGCGATGGCGAGCCGCTGCCGCATGCCCTGGGAGTACGTCCGCACCGCACGCTCCAGCGCACTGCCGAGGCCCGCGGTCTCCAGCGCCTCCTCGATGTGGGAGTCGGCGGTGGGGCGCCCGGTGGCCTGCCAGTACAGCTCGAGGTTGGCCCGGCCCGTCAGATGGGGCAGGAAGCCCGCCCCTTCGACGAAGGCGCCGACGCGGGAGAGCACGGGCGCACCGGGCCTGATGGCCTGGCCGAAGACACGGATCTCGCCCTCGTCGGGGGCGATGAGCCCCATCAGCATGCGCAAGGTGGTGGTCTTGCCCGCACCGTTCGGCCCGAGCAGCCCGAGCACCTGCCCCTTCTCCACCCGGAAGGACAGCTCGCGCACGGCGTACCGGTCGGCGGACTTGGCATAGCGCTTGCCGATGCCGGTGATCTGGAGGGGTACGTCGGCCAGTTCGGGGTCGGGTGCGGGCGTGGCCGTGCGCCGCCTGCCGGTCAGCAGCAGGGCGAGCGCCACCGCGGCGCCGGCGAGCGGCAGACCCCACACCCACCAGGGCAGCGGGGCGGGCTGGGTGTGCACAGCGGGCGCCCGGGGGACGGTGAGGCCGCCGCCCGCGAGCCCGACGGTGTAGGTGGCGGGCTGGGGCGGGGAGGCGTAGCCGAGGTCGGTGGAGGAGAGCACAAGCCGCAGCCGGTGGCCCGCGATGAGCTCGTGGTCGACGGCGGGCAGCCGGAGGGTGACGGTCCGGCCCTTGGCCGCACCGGTGACGCGCAGCGGCGTGACAAGCTGCGAGGGCAGCACCTGCCGGCCGTCCGGCCCGACGTCGTACACCTTGGCGAACAGGACGGCGTCGGGTGAGTCCGCCCGCACCCGCACCTTCGCCGTGGGCGACCCGGTGATGCGCAGGGGCTTGATGAGCGGCGCGGAGTCGAAGCGGGCGAACTGGCCGGGTACGTCGAGGGAGAAGCCGAAGCCGAAAGAGGACGCCTGGGACAGCGCGGCGACACCCGGCACCGTGGAGATGGCGGGCGGGCCCGCGCCGGGCGGATTGGCGAACGACTGCTCCGGTCCGCGCAGCGGTACGGTCCGCGGTCCGTCGGCGAGCCCCGGATAGCGGTCGCTCGTGGCGCCGCGCAGCTGGACCGCCCCATTGGTGGTGTCGACGCCGCCGGTGCGGGTGATCCGGAAGGCGGGTCCGGTGTCGGCGCCCTTGTCGTCCTTGAGATAGCGGTCGAACCAGGCGCTGGTGCGTGCCTGGACGCGCGAGGTCTCCCGGTCGCCGCCGTCGTGTCCGCCGGCGGTCCAGTCGACGGCGACCGGTGCGCCGCCCGCCCGGATCGCCTTCGCCATGGCGTCGGACTGGCCGAGGGGAAAGAGGGAGTCGGACTGGCCCTGGAGGATCAGCGTCGGCACCTTGATCCGGTCGGCGACGGCCGATGGGCTGCGGGCCTCCAGCAGCCGGCGCGCGGCGGCGTCCGGCTGTCCGGCGACCGCGACGCGCTCGTACATCGCGCACAGCTGCTTCTCGAAGCGCCCGCAACTGCGAGCAGCCTCCGTGGGCTTGGGCGCGGGGGCTCCCGTGGCCCCCTGGTCCACCGGTGCCTCGCCGCCGCCCGGCGATCCCTGGCCGCCCGGGTCCCCCTGCCCGTCCCGGTCTCCCCGGCCGCCCTGGGCCGCGGAGAGATCGGCCGATCCGGTGGTGAAGAAGAGTCCGGCCCAGAGCTTCTTGAAGACGCCGTTCGGGAAGAGAGCGTCGGCGAGGTTCCAGTAGGTGATCTCGGGCACGATGGCGTCGACCCGCCGGTCGTAACCGGCGGCGAGCAGCGAGATGGCCCCGCCGTAGGAGGCTCCGGCGACGCCCACTCGTGGGTCGCCCCTGCCTTCGAGCCGTACCTCGGGGCGCTTGGCCAGCCAGTCGACCAGCCGCCGGACATCGGCCACCTCATGGTCCGGGTCGTTGAGCCCGATTCTGCCCGTGGAGGCACCGAAACCGCGCGCCGACCACGTCAGCACGGCGTAGCCGTCGCGAGCCAGCTTCTCGGCCTGCGGGCGGACATCGCCCTTGCTGCCCCCGAAACCGTGGGCGAGCAGCACCGCGGGCCTGCGGCCCGGCCCTGCCGTGAAGTACGAGGTGTCGATGCGCGCCCCCGGCATGTCCAGCACGCGTTCCTCGCGGTGGACGGCCGGAGGGCCGTCGGTGGCCGCGACCGCCCAGGTGCCGGCGCCCGCGAGGACGACCGCGGTGGCCACCGCGGCGAGCAGCCGCCGACCGCGCAGCCGGGTCTTTCGGAGATCCATGTCTGAACCCTAGACAGGAGTCGCGGACGCCGAAGCTGACACCGGGCGGATTCTCACCCCCTTCCCAGGGAGTAGCCGGACACCTCCCGTACACCGAGCGTGGTACGCCCGGCCGCTCCAAGCTTTTGGAGCAGTCATACGATGCTTCATAAGATGCGCTGGTGATCATAAAGAAACGTCTGGCGACAGGCGCGTTGGGGCTGCTCGCGGCCCTCGCCTGCGGCCTGATACTCCCTCCCGCCGCCTACGCCGACGAACCGGCGCACGCGTCCCCCAAGGTCGAGCTGGTGCTGGACGTCAGCGGTTCGATGCGGGCCCGCGACGTCGACGGCGACTCCCGGATGGCGGCCGCCAAGCAGGCGTTCAACGAGGTGCTGGACGCCACCCCCGACGAGGTACGGCTGGGCATCCGCACCCTCGGCGCCACCTATCCGGGCAAGGACCGGAAGGTCGGCTGCCAGGACAGCGAGCAGCTCTACCCGGTGGGCCAGGTGGACCGCACCGAGGCCAAGACGGCCGTCGCCACGCTGCGCCCCACCGGCTGGACGCCGATCGGGCTCGCGCTGCGCGGGGCGTCCAAGGACCTCAAGGGGGGTGACGCGACCCGCCGGATCGTGCTGATCACGGACGGCGAGGATTCCTGCGGTCAACCGGACCCCTGCGATGTGGCCCGTGAACTGGCCGCCGACAAAACCCATCTGGTCGTCGACACGCTCGGGCTGACGCTGGACCGCAAGGTGCGCGAGCAGCTCAGCTGCATCGCCGAGGCCACCGGGGGCACGTACACGGCGATCCAGCACCGGGACCAGCTCTCGAGCCGTATCAAGCAACTGGTCCGGCGTTCCGCCGATACGCCCGCCCGGACGCCGACCGCGGTGGGGGGCGCCGCACAGTGCGCCAAGGCCCCGTTCCTCGGTGCGGGCCTCTACAGCGACCGGGAGAGCTTCGGCGAACACCGCTGGTACCGGGTGCAGGTGGCGCCCGGTCAGGAGCTGCGGGCCTCGGCGAGCGTCGCCGCGGACCGCGCCGTCGACCCCGACTACGGTGTGCTGCTGCGGGCGGTGACACCGCGTGGCCGGGAACTGGTGCGCGGCAGCGAGGCGGGCAGCGGCCGCACCGATGTCATCTCCAGCGGACTGCGCTACCCGGTGGCCGATGTGGACAACGACGAGGACACGACGGGACAGACCGTGTGCCTGGAGCTGAGCCAGTCGTTCTCCGCGCCCGCGTCCGTCAAGCGCACTCCGGGCCTTCCCGTCGAGCTGGCCGTCGACGTGGTGGACAACGACGACCGGCCCGCCGATGTGGCCGCCTTCGGCCTGGGCCGCGGCTGGGTGCTGCTGGGCGTGCTCACCGTGGGCGGGCTGCTCGTGGGGTTGCTGTGGGGCTGGCTTGCCCGCTGGCGTGTCACCGTCTGGAGGACCAACTGATGCGAAGCCTTCGTACGGTGGGCGCCGCGCTCACCCTGTGCGCCGCCGCCCTCTTCACCGCCGTCGCGCCGGCGTCCGCGGATGGCCGGGACGGCAAGGACGCGCCCACCGAGGCGGGGACGAACTTCCGCACCGCCACCCGGATCGAGCAGGGCCAGAAGGCCACGGCCTCGGCCTCCACCGGCGACTATCTGTACTGGGTGTTCCCCGCTGCCGCCGGGCAGACCCCGAGGGTCGAGGCGGAGCTCAAGCTGCCGGACGGCTCGGCCCGGCATGGCAGCGCCACCTGGCAGATCGACGTCTACGACGGGCTGCGCCGCCATCAGCCGTGCGCCTCGGGCACCCCGACGCGCAGGGCGGCCCAGCAGGACGAGTCCATCAGCCTGAGCTGCACCGTGCGCCAGGTGCGGTCCTGGGCCGAGCGCTGGTCCAACGACCCGCTGGAAGGCGCGTACTACGTGCGGCTGACCGTGGTCGATCTGCCCGACCCGGATCTCGGCCTGCCGGTCGAGGCCGAGATCAAGGCGTCCGCGCGGGACGCGGGCGGGGCGCACGCGGACGGCGGGAAGGTGACCCCGCTCAACCCGGTGCTGCGGGCCGGGGTGCTCTCCGAGACGGACTCCGAGCCGCCGGAGGATTCGGGGTCGGGGTCATCGGACGACAAGGGCGATGCGGACACCTCGCACGCCGTCGCCGAGCCGGCGGACGGCTGGGGCTCCGGCTGGTGGTCGGACCGCTGGGTGTGGACCCTGGCCGGAGCGGCCCTCGCGGCGCTCGCGGGGGTGGGCGGCTACACGCTGGCCCGGGGGCCGCGCTCCCCGGGCCGCCCGCCGGCCGACGTCTGAGAACCCGGATCGCACCGCCCCTCCACTCGGAGGGGCGGTCCGTATGGGTGACTCGATGTCAGAACCGGGGCCATTGCTGAGACAAACGCGACCGCTCAGGAATAATTCTTGCCCATCAGTTGCGCAAAGGTTTCCGGGTCAGCATCGAATCCGCGAATAGCGCTCTGCATTCCCCATTCCCCCGAGTCGTCCCGAGTGAATACCGCGACCGTGGCCGCAGTGGCTTCGGAGACACCGGTGAAGTCGCTCGCCATCAGCTCGGTGTATCCCTCGGCAATACGGACATGGGTGTTCGCGACTTCCCCGAACGTCTTCCGTCCGGCACTCTGCTGGATCACTATGCCCACAACGACCCGCGAGTAATCGGCCGATATCCGGTCGAGCTCCAGGGTCATGGACTCATCGGTGCCAAAGCCCTGGCCGGTCCGGCTGTCCCTGTTGAGGGTGATGGTGCCGTCCGGCGAGCGGCTCTCGAAGTGCACGAGATACGCGGGCTCACCGTAAGGATCCCCGGCGGGGTAGGGTGCCGCGACGATGTCGAGATCGTTGGCCGGCTCACCGGTGGGGCTCGGATCCCACTTGAGCGCCACCTCGATTTTCCGAAGCCCCTTGTTGAGACCAGTCACCCGGACTCCCCTTCCTCGGCACTGTGTCGATGCTGAATGCGTGCGGCGCCAAGCGTATCGCGTACAAGGGGAGTTGAGGATTTCCGCCGGGCGCCCGCAGCGGGCCGTGGCGGGGTCTCTACTATGGGCCTCCGTACTAACGGCGGAAGGAAGCGCTCCATGCGACGGTTGGGGGAGCTCGAGGCGGAGATCATGGACCGCCTCTGGGCTTGGCAGCGTCCCACGACGGTCCGGGAGATCGTGGACGACATCAATGACCACCGACCTGTCGCCTATACCACGGTGATGACCGTGGCCACCATCCTCTACAACAAGGGCTGGCTGCTGCGCGCCAAGGAGGGCCGGGCCTGGGTGTACTCACCGGTCCGCAGCCGCGAGGAATACACCGCCGCCCTGATGGAGGACGCGCTGCGCACCACCGAGGACCGGCCCGCCGCGCTCGCCCACTTCGTCGAACAGATGGGACCCGAAGAGGTGGGCGCCCTGCACAAGGCGCTACGGACCGCAGGCCGCCGGGCCGGCCAGGCGTGACCCGAATCTCCGCCTGTCCGGGTCAGTCTTCTCACCGGCCGAGCGTGGCCAGCATGCTCCGTGCCTCTTCGGCGACCTCGGCGTCCGCGACCACGTCGTAGCGCGCGGCCACGATCTGGCTGCGCGAGGCGAAGTCGCGCTGTCCCCCGGTCATGGCATGTCCGACAAAGCCGAAGATCGCACCGAAAACGGCGCCGTAGACGATACCGCTCAAAAGCAGCACGATCACATGGTGGGGTCCCGGGGCGAACACGGACAGCAGCAGCCCGATCAGCAGGCCGAACCAGGCTCCCGTACCGGCGCCGGCGAGCGCCGCACGGCCCCGGGTGAGCCGGCCGAGCACCGTCTCCACCATCCGCAGGTCCGACCCGATGATCGCCGTGCGCTCCACCGGGAATTTGCTGTCGGCCAGGTAATCGACCGCGCGCTGAGCATCGGCATAAGTGGCGTACGAGCCGATGACCGGACGGTCGACCGCCCCCGACGGCGGTTGCTGGGTCATGGGGGACTCCCTCCGTCAAGGAGAGCGTGCGTCCGCTCGGCGCGCCCCGCAACGGGAAGCCAACTCCCACCTCGCATGATGAAATCGTTGAAATTCGGACATATCCTTGGAAGGGAGTGGATGAGAGCGCGAGGAAGTCCACCCGGACCCCCGGAGCGCAGGTGATGGAATGGGTGTACATGATCGGCACCCGGGTCCCGCACAGGCCCCGACCGGTCAGCCGGAGGAGGCCCGGCTTCGGTTGCTCGAAGCGGCCGGCGAGGGCCTGAGCGACGCCGAGCTGCTGCGGCTGGCACTCGATCATCTGGTCGCCGGGCTTGCGGGCCTCGGAGGGATGGCCCATCTGCGCGGGCAGGACGGGCTGGGACTGCGCCTGGTGGCCACCAGCGGGCTCACCGGACCGCTGGTCCATGCCTGGCAGTCCATCCGCTGGGGTGAGCCCGTCGCCCCCATGAGCGCCTTCCAGGACAGCGTCCCGGTCTGGGCCTCCCAGCCGGCGATCGGCGACGGCTCCCTGGCCCGGACCGGTCCCCCCGACCTCTGCATGACTTCCGTCCCGGTGCCCATGGACGACGGCCCGGCGATCGGCGTGCTGTCGGTGCTGACGGCCACGCCCCGAACGGGCGACACGGCGCAGCGCGAGCTCGCCCGTACGGTCACGCGCTGGGCCGCCGGGCGGCTGCCCGGGTCGTGGGCGGCCCCGGCCGGCGCCACGGGCGACGGGCCCACCCGGCCTCCGGAGGGGCGGGGGCCCGGCCCCACGCTGGAGGGGGCACTGCGCACGGCGCGGATGGGCGCCTGGGCATGGGATCTGCGTACCTCCAGCCTGACCTGCGACGATCAGGCCCAGTCGGTTCTGGGATTCGCCCCCGGTACCTTCGATGGCCAGGTCACCACCTGGCTGGGCGCCATCCACCCCGAGGACCTGCCCTGGGTGGAGGCGGTGTCCTGCCCGGAGGCGCTGCGCGACCGGGGCGTGTACAGCGTCGAGTACCGGGTGCGGCAGCCCGACGGGGCGTACCGCTGGGTGCAGGCCCGGGGGGCCGTGGTGTCCCAGGAGGGCGGTGTCCCCGCCCGGATGGTCGGCACGGTATGGGACACCACCGGAACCCGGAACGCCCGGGACTCCCTCGGCCACGCCCTGCAGTACCTGGGCGACGGATTCCTGGTGGTCGACGCGGAGGGGCGGATCACCTTCGCCAATGTCGA
The DNA here is from genome assembly GCF_040607655.1 of Streptomyces sp. NPDC005266. Classification (NCBI taxonomy): domain Bacteria; kingdom Bacillati; phylum Actinomycetota; class Actinomycetes; order Kitasatosporales; family Streptomycetaceae; genus Streptomyces; species Streptomyces sp. NPDC005266. The sequence continues at coordinate 376,160 of NZ_JBEXHC010000004.1, read as the reverse complement.
GGCCGAGCACTTCCTCAAAGCCTCCGGTGACCTCTTGGGCCAGGTGCTGTGGGAGCTGCCCAGGGCGCGGGCGATCGGGGTGGAGCCCCGCTTCCGGCGCGCCGCGTCCGCCAGGGCGCCCATCGACTTCCATGCCCGCCGGCCGAGCAGCGACCGCTGGTACCACCTCCGGCTGGTCCCGGTGCCCGAGGGAATGGCGATCCTGATCACCGATGTCACCGACCGCCGGGCCCTGGACGCCGAGCGCTCCGCCGCCGCCCACGCGGCCACCGAGCGGGCAACCCGAATCGCCGAGCTGACCAGCGCTCTCGCCGAGACGCTGACCGTGCGGGAGGTGGTGAAGGTGGTCGCCGACCGGGTGCTGCCGCCGTTCGGCGCCACCGGGCTGGTCTGCCAGCTGATCGACAACGAGCGGCTGCGGCTGGTGGGCGCGAGCGGATATTCGGAAGGATTCCTCACCTACCTCCAGAACATCCCCGTGCCGCGTTTCTCCCCCGTCGTGCAGGTACTGGAATCCCGTATCCCGATCTTCATTTCCTCGCCCGAGGACTACGCCGGACGATTCCCGGACGTGGTCGGCTACCTTCCGCTGAGCGGAAAGAAGGCGTGGGCGTTTCTTCCGCTGGTCGCCTCCGATCAGCAGGCCGGGTACTGCGTCGTCTCCTTCGACCGGCCGCGCCACTTCACCGAGGAGGAGCGCACCCTGCTCACCGCGCTCAGCGGACTGGTCGCCCAGGCGCTGGAACGGGCCCGGCTGTACGACGCCGAGCACACCCGCGCCCAGGAGCTGCAGCGCGGTCTGCTCCCCCGCACCCTGCCCGCGCTGCCCGCCATCACCGCCGCCGCCCGCTATCTGCCCGCGGGCGAGGGGATGGAGGTCGGCGGCGACTGGTATGACCTCATTCCACTGTCCGGGGAACGAGTCGCCCTGGTCATCGGCGATGTGATGGGACATGGGCTCTCCGAGGCAGCCACCATGGGGCGGCTGCGCACCGCCGTGCACACCCTCGCCGATCTGGAACTCCCGCCCGACGAGCTGCTCACCCATCTCAACGATCTGGTGGGCGCCCTCGGCGACGACTTCTACGCCACCTGCCTCTACGCCGTCTACGACCCGACCACCAGCCGCTGCGCCTTCGCCTGCGCCGGGCATCCCCCGCCCGCCATCATCCACCCCGACGGCACGGTTCACTCCCCCGGCTTCTCCCCCGACCCTCCGCTCGGCGCGGCGACCCCGCCGTTCGAGACCATCGAGGTCCACCTGCCCAAGGACAGCATCCTGGTGCTGTGCACGGACGGCCTCATCGAGTCCGCCACCCGCGACATCGACCGCGGCATGGCCTATCTCGCCCGGACCCTGACCAGAGCGCTCGCCACGACGCCGGGGCTGCTGGCCCGCCTGACAGCGGGCGACCGGGACCCACGCCCGGCGGACCGCAGCGACGCCAAGGTCCTCGACGACCTCAACCAGCTGTGCGACACCCTCGTCGCCGCACTGCTGCCCGAGCAGTCCCAGACCCAGGACGACGCCGCGCTCCTGGTGGCCCGGACGCATTCGACGACCCCGGACAACCTCGCCTCGTGGCCACTGCCGGACGACCCCATCGCCGCGGGCGAGGCCCGCGGGCTGGTGCGCGACCAGCTCGGCGCCTGGCAGTTGGACGAGCTGGCCATGACCACCGAGCTGCTGGTCAGCGAGTTGGTCGGCAATGTGGTGCGGCATGCCAAGGGCCCGATCCAGCTACGGCTGTTGCGCAGCCGCAGCCTCCTCTGCGAGGTCTCGGACGGCAGTCCGACCACGCCCCGGATCCGCCGCGCCTCGGACACCGACGAAGGCGGCCGCGGGCTCCAGCTGGTCGCCGCACTCTCCCACCGCTGGGGCACCCGCTTCACCCCGACGGGCAAGTGCATCTGGGCGGAGCAACCGCTGCCCACGTACTGAGCGCGGGGGCCGCTGCTCCGCCGCCCTGGCCTCGCCGGGGGTGGGCACCCCGCCGCGCCCCCGGGGGACGCGGCGGGAGCCGTGGTGGTCAGCGGTCGTCGCGGATGAGGGAACGCACCATCCGGCAGGTGGTGTCGGAGGGCGGGCGGACCCCGATCCGGGCCGCGGTGGTGCGTATCCTGCGGTTGGGCGCCTGCTCCGGGCGGTAGACGCCGGAGTTGAGCAGGGCGATGGCCAGGCGCATGGCCTTCAGGCGGCGGTTGTGGGACTCGTACCACTCACGCGGGTGCCCGGCGGGCATCCGCTTCTTCGGCAGGGTCGGAAAGCTCGGCAGTTCCGGAAGAGGGGTTACGGCAACGGCCATCGGCATCCTCCTGAGACGGTCGGGAACCTTCCCTTCAACTGCCTCTATTCTACGGCCGACCACTGACAAAGCCCCCTGGTCAGGACCGGTCCGAGCCGGTCTCGCGGTACGGTGTGCGCCATGGAGATCTGGATTAATCCGGCGTGTTCGAAGTGCCGTAGCGCACTCGGTCTGCTCGACGCGGAGGGTGCCGGCTACACCGTCCGCCGCTATCTGGAGGACGTGCCGAGCCGGGAGGAGATCCGCACGGTGCTGGACCGGCTCGGGCTGGAGCCGTGGGACATCACCCGGACCCAGGAGGCGGTCGCCAAGGAACTCGGGCTGAAGGACTGGCCGCGCGAGGAGAGCGCCCGGGACCGCTGGATCGCGGCGCTCGCGGAGCACCCGAAGCTGATCCAGCGGCCCATCATCACAGCGGACGACGGCTCGGCGGTGGTGGGACGCACGGAGGAGGCCGTACGGGAGGCTGTGTCCCGCTCCAAGGGCTGAGCGCACAAGCGCCCCTGTCCCGGTGTGATCCACGGGACAGGGGCGCGGTGCTCCGGGCGTGGTCGCCGAACCGCCTCAGCGGCGGCGTGAGGACGTCTGCCGCGGACGCAGCAGGAAGCGCTGGGTCTTGCCGCTGGACGTCTTCGGCAGCTCGGGCACGAAGTGGATGCTCCGCGGATACGCGTGCGTGGCGAACCGTTCCCGGACCAGGTTCTGCAGCTCGGCGGCGAGCGCGTCGCCCGCCTCCGTCCCGGGACGCAGCACGACGAAGGCCTCCACGACCTCGCCGTACTCCTCGTGCGGTACGCCGACCGCGGCCGCCTCCATCACCGCTTCGTGCTCCGTGAGCACGCTCTCCACCTCGACCGGGCCGATGCGGTAGCCCGCCATCAGGATGACGTCGTCGTCGCGTCCGGCGAAGAACAGATCACCCTCCTCGTCCCGCGCGGCGGTGTCACCGGTGTAGAACCAGCGTCCATCGGGGCTGAACTTCTCGGCGGTGCGCTCCGGCGCGTCGCGGTAACCGGTGAACCACATCAAGGGGCTTGCGTCGATGTCCACCACGACCCGGCCGGGGACACCGGTGGCGGCCACGGCGGAGTTGGTGTCCTCGCGCAGGATCCGCACGTCCCAGCCGGGCAGCGGACGGCCCATGGAGCCGGGCTTGATGTCACGGCGCAGGTCCGGGTGCCAGGCGTGGGCGATCGCCATGCCCAGCTCGGTCGAGCCGTAGTGGTCGCGCACGGGGACGCCGAGCGCCTCGCGCGCCCAGTCGACGACGTCCGGCGGCAGCGGTTCACCAGCGGCGGAGCAGCGGCGCAGCCGCAGATCGCCGGGGACGGGGACCTGGGCGCCACGCAGCTTCCGGTAGACGGTGGGCCCGGCGGTGAAGTTGGTGACACCGTGGCGGGACAGCACATTCCAGGTGGACTCGGCGGAGAACAGGCCGCCCAGCAGCAGGCTGCGCCGCCCGAGGGCGAGGGGCCCGATGATGGCGTAGTACAGACCGTAGGCCCACCCGGGGTCGGCGGCGTTCCAGAACACATCGGTGGGCTGGTGGCCCAGCCCGAACTCCTGGTACATGGCGAAGCCCGCCACCGCCCGCAGCGGAATCGGGACGGCCTTGGGATTGCCCGCCGTACCGGAGGTGAACAGCTCCACGATGATCCCGTCGCCGCCGGCGGCCACCGGCTCGGAGAGCGGGGCGTGTCCCTCCAGTTCGGAGAAGGCCAGGTCGGACCCGGTGGCCCGGCCGACGGTGACGATCTGCCAGGGACGCCCGGCGGTGAATCCGGACTCCGGGTCCAGCTTCGGGCGCTGGTCGGCATCCGTGATCACCACCTTGGTGCCATTGCCGGTGGTCCGCAAGCCGATGGCAGGCGGTGCGAACGCGGTGAACAGCGGTACCTGTACGGCCCCGAGCCGCCAGATCGCGAGGGTGGCGACCAGCAGTTCGGCGGACTTGCCCATCAAGGTGGCGACGCGGTCGCCGACGCCGACTCCCAGGGCGGCCAGGGCACCGGCCATCCGCGACGAACGGTCCCGCAGCTCGCCGAACGTCATGTCATGGCCGGTCATGTTCCTGTCCACCACCGTGAACGCGACGGCGTCGGCCGGGTTCCGGTCGCACAGCAGGTACGCGGTGCTCGCCGCAGGCTCACCGAAGGTCTTGAGCAGGTCAGCCATGCGCTGTTCCGGGCTGGTCAAGAGGGCTCCTAGTGCTGGGTATCCACGAGTCGCGCCAGACGGGAAGCCGGGGCATTCCCCCAGGCCGACAGCCTTCCGTTGGCCTGTACACGCTATCGCGCTCTCTGATCGGCTCGGCAGCCGCAGACGCCGTACCGGACAGGTAAGTTGGCCCTCATGTGTGTCTCGATGGACCGTGGGCCGATCCGGCCGTCGAGCCCACGCAGCGCACCTTCAAGGGCGCGCTGTGCTGGACTACCCCGACGAGGAGTTCACGGTCAGCCGGCCGACCGGATCGACCCGGTTCGGCAATCCGCAGCCCGGCGCCTTTGGCATTCCGCGTGACCGCCAACCGGCTCGCCACCGCCGAGGCCGGCAGGACGGTGGACGTCGGTGTCGCCGTGACCGCCCACAGGGGCGCCGACCGGTACGGCAAGGTCGTCCTCACCGCTCGGTTCGAGAGCGATCCCCGCAGGACCGCGAAGGCTTCCTGCACGTTGACGTCGTCGAGCGGCCGTCAGAGAACACCGAACTCGACGCTCGTGGTGCTGAGGTCTCGGCCATCATGCGGCCCGGGCCTCACCCCCCGCGGCGCATAACCGCCTCGCTGGAGCCAGGTGTGGATCACATCAGATCCCCCGTCCGCTGACCGTGACGGCTCCCTGGACTGCGCAGCCCCATCGGCCTCACGGCGCTCGCCCTCGTACCGGGCCGGAAGAGCGCCGTAGCGGATGTCCTCGATCTCGGAGAAGCCCAACCGGCGCAGTTCCTTGGCCAGTTCTTCCGGGGTGAAGCAGCTGAGAAACGACTCCCCGGCCTCGGCGACCCACGCGGCGCGCGCCTCATGGGCGGCACGCCGCTCCGGCGGCAGGCCCTCGGGTGGCTCTGCGGAGTCGAACACCACCAGCACCACCGCCTGTCGTACTCCGCTCCCCCTCGAACACCTGGTGGGCCGCGCGAAGCGCGGCCGCGGCACGAGCGGTGATGACGGAGCGGATCCATGGTGCCGGCTCCGCGCATCGCGCATCACAACGGGCCACAATGGAACGGAAGTCGCGGCGGACGGTTCAGACCGCGGTGGCGCCGGCCGCCGTCTCCACCTCCATCAGCGAGGCGCTGTGCCGCTCGGCTTCGAAGGCCGCGCGCCCGCCACGCAGCCCGAACAGCCGCTTGGACAGCAGGATGTACAGCACCGCGAGAATGTTGACGATCAAGGTGGCGATCTTCAACCAGCTGATCTTCTCGGTCAGCTCATAGATCTCCAGCGGCAGGAAGGCGGCCGTGGCCACCACTGCCAGATACTCGGCCCAGCGCTTCAGCATCCACAGCCCCACGCCCTCGACGATTTCGATCGCCGCGTAGGCACACAGGGCGGCGGCCACGAGCACCAGCGTGGAGTGGCGGTACTCGAAGGTCTCGCGGATCGTGTCGACCACCGGGGAGTGGTCGAGATCGTAGTGGAAGTGGCGGGCGACCGGGCGGAAGACGGTGAGGTACTCGTCGAAGAGCCGGTGCACCGAGTTACGGCTGTTGCTGAACTTCCACACCGCGGCGGCGGCCAGCAGGACGAACAGCCCGCGGATGACCCGCTCGACGGCGATGAAACGCATGATGATCAAGTCCTGTAGCGCCTTGCCGCGCGGGACGAGCGGGGCGTCGGCCGCGGGCCCCGCGCCATGGGGCTCGCCGAGGGCGAAGTCACCGCAGCGCAGACAGCGCCAGGCGTCACCGAGGGCGGTGGCGGCGTGCAGCCGCTCACGCAGCGTGTCCTCCGTGGGGACATAGGTGACATGTCCGCGCCGCGCACAGGTACGCCTGTTCCAGTCGATCTTCACACTCGGCCTTCCGCTCCGTATCGCGCCGCTCGGGCTTCCTCCGCAGGTCATTGACGGTACCGGGCCACCCTTCCCCGGCGGACAAGGGGGGGCGGCCGCCGCCCGAGGGGCGCATCCGCCCGGTCGGCCGATCCAGTGAAGCTCCGCTCCGCCCCGCAAGGACCCCTCGCGCCGTGCATATAAATATGACAATCCGATCTATTTCGCCCACATGAGTGCGGAGTGAACCGTGTTCCCTCACCGACACCATCGGACGGCGCTGCTCGCCGCCGCACTGCTCGGCACCGTCACCGCGTGCGGCGGCGGAACACCGGCCGCCCCGGACGCCGGGGAGAAGCCCTCGAAGACGGCGGCCGAGTCCCGGGCGCAGGCCGGATCCAAGGGGTTCACTCTGGTGGCCACCGGGGACCTCCTGGTCCATGACTCGGTCATCCGTCAGGCGCGGGCGGACGCCGGCGGCGACGGCTACGACTTCCGGCGCATGCTCGGTGCGGCCGCGCCGATCGTCGCCCAGGCGGACCTGGCGATCTGCCATATGGAGACGGTCTACGGCGCCGCCCAGGGGCCGTTCACCGGCTACCCGACCTTCAAGACGCCGCCGCAGCTGGCCGACGCCGTCAAACGGCTCGGTTACGACTCCTGCTCCACCGCCTCCAACCACACGCTGGACGCCGGAACCGACGGAGTGGTCCGCACCCTCGACGCCATGGACCGGGCCGGCCTCAAGCACGCCGGATCGGCCCGCTCGGCCGCGGAGAGCACCCGGCCGACCATCATGGAGGCAGGGGGCGCCAAGGTGGCACATCTCGCCTACGCCTACGGCACCAATGGCATCCCGGTGCCCAAAGGCAAGCCATGGCTGGTCAATCTCATCAACCCGGCGCGGATCATCAGGGACGCACGGGCCGCCCGGCGCGCCGGGGCGGAGGTGGTCCTGGTGAGCGTGCACTGGGGCACCGAGTGGCAGCAGGCGCCGGACGAACTCCAGCTCTCGCTCGCGAAGAAGCTCACCGCGTCGGCCCGTGGCGGGCGCCGTGACATCGACCTCATCATCGGCACCCACGCCCATATCCCCCAGGCGTACGAGAAGGTCAACGGCACCTGGGTGGTCTACGGGATGGGCGACCAGATCGCGGGCATCATGCCTGACAAGCGCGGGCAGATGGGCTCCGCCGCCCGCTTCACCTTCGCGCCGCCCGCCACCGCGGGCAAGGCATGGGAGGTCAAGAAGGCGGAGTTCATTCCGCACGCCGTGGACAACGACCCGATCACCCTCGTCAACCTCCCCCGCGCACTGGAGAAGAGCCCCGGCAACGCCGGCTACACCAGCGCCCTGAACCTCATCCAGGACGCGGTCCTCAGCCGGGACGCGAAGAGAGACGGCCTCACGATGGGCCGCTGACCCGCTACCGCTGGGTGCGCTGGGTGCGCTGGGTGTGGTCGGAGTACTCCGTCCCGTCCGTGCGGAAGGCCAGCCGTCCGTCCTCCACGTCGACCTCGACCGGGTGGTGCGGCCGCAGTGTGCCGTCGAGCAGCATCCGGGAGAGCGGATTGTCGATCTCGCGCTGGATCGTACGGCGCAGCGGGCGGGCGCCGTACTCCGGCTTGTGTCCGTGCTCGGCGAGCCACTGGACGGCGGCGGGGGTGAAGTCGATGGGGATGTCCTGGGCCCGCAGCCGACGCCGGGTCTCCTCCAGCATCATGTCGGTGATCTGCCGCAGCTCTTCATCGGCGAGCCGACGGAAGATCACGATCTCGTCGATACGGTTCAGGAACTCAGGCCGGAAGTGCTCGCGCAGGGGCCGCAACACCCGTTCCCTGCGCGCGTCTTCGTCGGCCTCCTCGTCCCCGGTACCGAATCCCAGCGTGCCGCGCCCGGTGATGGCCTCCGAGCCGAGGTTGCTCGTCATCACGATGACGGTGTTCTTGAAGTCGATGGTGCGGCCCTGGGAATCCGTCAGCCGTCCGTCGTCCATGACCTGCAGCAGCATGTTGAAGACATCGGGGTGAGCCTTCTCCACCTCGTCGAAGAGGACCAGCGAATAGGGCTGTCGGCGCACCGACTCGGTCAACTGCCCGGCCTCCTCGTGCCCGACGTAGCCGGGCGGAGCGCCGATCATCCGGCTGACGGTGTGCTTCTCCTGGTACTCGCTCATGTCGAGGCGGATCATGCGGTCGTCACTGCCGAAGAGAGCCTCGGCCAGCGCGCGGGCGAGTTCGGTCTTGCCGACTCCCGTGGGGCCGAGGAAGAGGAAACTGCCGCTCGGGCGGTCGGGGTCGGCGAGGCCGGCCCGGGAGCGGAGCACCGCGTCGGCGACGGCGGAGACGGCATCTTCCTGGCCGATGACCCGCTTGCGGAGGTGTTCCTCCAGGCCGAGCAGCCGCTCCCGCTCCTCCTGGGTGAGGCTGCTGACGGGGATCCCGGTCTGCCGGGAGACGATCTCGGCGATGTCCTCGACGGTGACCTCGGCGACGCGGCCGCCATGGTAATGCGTACCGGTGTCCTTGGTGAGCCGGCCGCTCAGCTCGGCGATCCGGTCCCGTAGCGCGGTGGCGCGTTCGTACTGCTCCGAGGCGACGGCCTGGTCCTTGTCCCGGGTGAGCTGCTCGACCTCGCGCTCCAGGGCGCGCGTATCGGTGCCGCGGGCGCTCGAGCGCAGCCGTACGCGCGCGCCGGCCTGGTCCATCAGGTCGATCGCCTTGTCGGGCAGGAAGCGGTCGGTCAGATAGCGGTCGGCGAGCTCGACGGCCGCGAGCAGCGCCTCGTCGGCGTAGCGGACCTGGTGGTGGGCCTCGTACCGGTCGCGCAGCCCGCGCAGGATGTCGACGGCGGCCCCGGGGGTCGGCTCGGGGACCATGATGGGCTGGAAGCGGCGGGCGAGGGCGGCGTCCTTCTCGATGTACTGGCGGTACTCCTTGAGCGTGGTCGCGCCCATGACATGGAGTTCGCCGCGGGAGAGCGCCGGCTTGAGCAGATTGCTGGCGTCCATCGAGCCGCCCTCGGAGCCGCCGCCGGCGCCGACGACGGTGTGCAGCTCGTCGATGAAGACGATCAGCTGATCGGAGTTGGCGCGGATCTCGTCGATGATGCCGGTGAGCCGCTGCTCGAAGTCGCCGCGGAAGCGGGTGCCGGCCACGACGCTCGCCAAGTCGAGCTGGACGACGCGGCGGCCGAGGAGGATGTCCGGTACGTCGGCATCGACGATCTGCTGGGCCAGCCCTTCGACGACGGCGGTCTTGCCGACACCGGCCTCGCCGATGAGGACGGGGTTGTTCTTGCCGCGCCGGGCGAGCACCTCGATGCTCTGCTCGATCTCCTCGTCGCGGCCGATCACCGGGTCGATCCGGCCCTCACGGGCCATCTCGGTCAGATCGCGGCCGAACCGGTCGAGGGTCGGGGTGGCGCTCTGGTCCCTGACGGGCCGCTGGTCCACCGGGGGGCCGAGGGGACCGGCCGTTCCTTGCGGTGCGGCCCGCGGTTCGAAGCGGGCGGCGTTGAGGATCTGCCCGGCGGTGGAGTCCCGGTTGGCGGCAAGCGCGATCAGCACATGTTCGGGGCCGATGTACGAGGCGCCCCGGGAGCGGGCTATCTCATGCGCGTCCAGCAGCGCCCGCTTGACGGCGGGGGTGACGGCGACCGAATTGCGCGGCGGGCCCGCCCCGGCCTCCTGGTCGATCTCCTGGGCGATCCGGTCGGGATCGGCCCCGGCGCGGGTGACCATGGTCCGGGTCGGCTCGGACGAGAGCGCCGCCCTCAGCAGATGCTCGGTGTCCAGGTCGGTGCTGCCGTGCTCGGCGGCGTACGAGGCGGCGGCCGAGACAAGGTGGCGCGCGGGCTCGCTCATCAGCCTGCCGAAATCGACATGCCGGGAGTCGGCACGCTGCCCGGCCGGCCCCGTTCCCAGGAAGCGGGCGAGGAAGTCGCCTAGGGGGTCTGGCCCGAAGTCCTCAGGGCCTTGGTTCCCGTTCCCCATGTCACCATTTTAGCGGTGCTCGGCCGAGTGAACCTGTTGAGCGGATTCGCGCCGCTCAGCCGCCCGCGCTTCGGCGTTCGAGGGCGACCAGCGCGGCGTCGTCACCGGGGTGGCCGCCGATATGGCTGAGCAGATCGTGGCGGAGATGGTCGACGAGGGGTTGCGGGCCCTCGCCGTCCCAGCTGGGGAGCCGTGCGGTGAGCGGGTAGAAGGTGCCCTTCGCGTCGCGCGCCTCGATCACCCCGTCGGTGTAGAGCAGCAGCAGATCGCCGTCCTCGAAGGGGAAGTCCTCGACGTGGTAGCGGTCGGCCGCGAGGTCGCCGAGCCCCAGCGGAAGCGCGGGCGCCGGGCTCTCCAGCGCCTTGACCGTGGAGTCGCGCAGCAGGATCGGCGGCGGATGCCCGCAGTTCACCATCCGCACCACATACCGGTCGTCTGGAATCTCCAGCACGGCGGCGGTGACGAACGACTCCCCCGCCCCGGGCGCCTGGTCCGCGGGTTCGGTCCGCTCCGCGGACAGGGCGGTGTCCAGATGCGCCACGAGGTCGGTCAGTGGGACGGGCCAGTGGGCGATCGCCCGGAAGGCGCCGAGCACCAGCGAGGCGTCCGCGACAGCCGTCAGCCCGCTGCCCCGGACGTCGCCGATGATCAGCCGGGTGGCGTGCGAGGTGCGCGCCGCCGCGTACAGATCGCCGCCGATCTCGGCGCCCGGTTCGGCCGCGAGATAGACCGAGGCGATCCGCAGCGGGCCGACCCGATCGGGCAGTGGGCGCAGCAGCACCTTCTGCGCCACATGCGCCACTGCCCGGACCCGGCTCAGCTCGCGGGCGCGCCGGTCGAGTACCGACCGGAACAGCACGATCAGCACGGAGACCAGGACCAGGGTGAGCAGCTCGGCCAGGCGGCTGGGCGCGGTCAGAGCGCCCTCCCAGACATTGATGCCGATCTGGGCGCCCACCGCCACGAGTCCGACGCAGCCGGTGAGCAGGGGCCCGGCGAACGACGCGGTCATCGCGGGGGCGGCGATCAGCACGGGGCCGAGCCGGACGCTCGCCGGGGCCAGCACATCGCCGATCGTGATCAGCAGAATGAGCAGCAGGGGGATCGCGGCCACGGCGGAGCGGTGCCGCCTTGGCCGGCCCGCATCCGGGGGACCCTGCCGCGTCTGCACATCTCTTGCTTACGCCTGGGTGCGGTCCGGGCGCCAGTCCCTTTCGTCTCTCCCGTGCTCACGTATACGACCCCACGCATACGACCGGCCCGCCCCGCCCCGGTGATACGGCCGGATGTCACACTCCCGGGCGCTGTGCCGTCCCTTAGCTCAGGCACACGAGAGGATCGAGGACATGGCGGAGTCGGCAGACTTCGAACGGCATCGCGACCGGCTGTGGGCCGTCGCCTATCGCATCACCGGACCGGGTCGCCGACGCCGACGACGCGGTACATGCGACCTGGCTGCGCCGGCAGGCACTGCCCGGCGGCGAGGCCGACGACCCCTGCGCGTATCTGACGACGGTCGTCAGCCGGATCTGCTACGACCTGCTCGGCTCCGCGCGCGTGCGGCGCGAAGCGTATGTCGGGCCATGGCTGCCCGGGCCGGTGATGGCGGACGGCGGGCCGGAGGACCGGGTGACGCTCGACGAGTCGGTGGGCCTTCGACGAGTCGGTGGGCCTCGCGCTGCTGACCGTGCTGGAACGGCTGACTGCCGCCGAGCGGACCGCCTTCATCCTGCACGATGTCTTCTCGGTGCCGTTCCCCGAGATCGCCGAGGTGGTGGGGCGCAGCGCGGAGTCCGTACGACAGCTGGCCTCGCGCGCCCGCAAGCGGGTCCGGGCCGAGGCGCCACGGCGATCCGTGGACCGCGGTGAGCACCGGCGCGCCTTGGACGCGTTCCTCCGGGCGGTGATGGGCGGCGACACGGACGGGCTGCTGGAGATCCTCGACCCGGAGGCCGTCTGGCGCTCGGACGGTGGCGGCAAGGTCGCCGCTGCCCGTGTCCCGGTCCTCGGCAACGAGTAGGTGGCGCGCTTCGCCCACCGTCTCACCCGGGGGCTCGACCCCACGACGATGGTGGTGCACCGGCGCGATGTCAACGCAGCCCCCGGGCCGGTCTTCGTGGACCGAACTTCCGCTATCTGTCGCAGGGGGTGAGCCTCGGCCGCCGGGACGGGCTCATCCAGTTCGTACGGGCGGACGACTCCCCGCGCGAGCGGATCCTGCGCGGGGGCGCCGCCGCCCGCGCCAAGGAGCAGGTCGCGCGCTCCACCATCCGCTTGCCGCGGCTGGCGGCCCGCCGCCCCGGGGCCGTCCGCCTCGTCCCGTACATGAGCTGAGCCCCACGGGACCGGCTGCCCACGATCTCCTCGCCACCGGTGCGGCTACTCCCTCTGACCGAACCGGTGCGGCTACTCCCTGACCGACAGGGCGAGAACAACGGTCCCGTCCTTGATCTGCTTCACCCGGATGGCCATGTCATTCAGGACGCTGAGGCCGCCCTGCCCCGTCCTTGAAGTCAGGTGCGATCCGGTCGGCGTGGTGGCCTCCAGGGTCACGGAATTCGCGGTGATGCGGCTGATGGAGAGCGAGCTGATGCCGATGGCGTCGTCGATGTCGATCGTGGTGGGCTTGGTCAGGGTGATCTGGCAGGTGCCGTCGAAGCACGCCCTGACGTCCGCGGGGGGTTTGGCGGATGCGGAGGGTTTGCGGGATGCGGGGGGTTTGGCGGATGCGGAGGGTTTGGCGGATGCGGAGGGTTTGGCGGATGCGGAGGGTTTGGCGGATGCGGAAGTGGGTGGAGCGCTTGTCGTCGTGGCGGCCGCGCTCGGCTCACTCCGCGCGCGGCTGTCGCCGTCAGCCCTGGAGTCCTTCGCGCCGTCCGCGCCACAGCCCGTGAGCCCGGCCAGGCCCAGCGCGCCGACGGCCAGCACGGCGGCGGTCCGGCGCATACCCCGGCCCGCGCCGACGCTCTTCGATCGCGTCCTCGTCACCATCGTCTTCTCCCTGCTCTTCTCCCTGCGACCTTGTGTAGTGATCGTCAAGGTAATGCCTCGACCCGGCCCGACCGTGCGATTCGGGCGCGGCGGCGAGCCGGATGTCGATCCGCGGGTCGAAACCTGGAAGGGGTAGTGGGCGGGCTGGGTGGTGAGGGTGATCCAGCGGGTGTCGGTGAATGCCTCGATGCCTCAGCGGCCTCCGAGGCGTCCGTATCCCGACTGCTTGATTCCACCGAATGGAGCCTGCGGCTCGTCCGTCACCGACTGGTCGTTCACATCGTTCACATGCACGATGCCGGTGCTGATACGGCGGGCGACGCGCAGACCATGGGTGCCGTTCTCGGCGATGATGCCGCAGGTGAGGCCGGGGTCGGCGGCATTGCCACGGCCACGGCCCGGTCGTCGGCGGCGAAGGTCTCGATCACACAGACCTGGCGGCCGAACGCCTCGGCGTGGTGGAGGTTCATGTCCGGGGTGACGCACCGAGCACCTTCGCCGGATGGACCGCGCCGTCGGGCTCACCGCCGCCGGCCACTCCTGGGCGGTGAGCACCTCGCCGCGCGGCGCGGTGATCGCGGCGGCGGCCTCCTTGGCGGCCAGCGCCGGAGTGAAGTGGGCCCACGGCGTGGTGCCCCCGGCCTCATGGGGCCATGATCTCAGCGGCCTGGGCGGCGCGGGACTCCAGCAGATCCGCCGTCGTGAGGAATACCCGCGGCGCTCGAACGGGGCCATCGCGGCCCAGGTCGGGAAGGCGGCGTCGGCGGCGGCCACCTCACCCAACGCCGCGTTCGCGGAGTGAATTCGGTTCATTGCGGCGGACGCCGGTCTCCGGCGCACCCCAGGCCATGAATCGAGTACGTCGTCGATTGAACGAGGGAGGGCGCGGGGCCTCAGCCGTGCTGCATGATCATCACGCAGGTGGTGCCGGGCTCCAACGCCTGGCAGATATGCGGCACATCACCGGGGTAGGACAGATAGTCCCCGGCGGCGAGCTCGACCGGTTCGTCGTGCGGCCCGGCCAGCACCCGCCCGGTGCTGACGATCAGATGCTCGACGGTGCCCGGCATATGCGGATCCGACTCCCGCCCCGGACCGGGCTCCACCCGCAGAAAGTAGACATCCCGCCGCGCGCTCGGCGGGCTCGAGGACAGCAGGGTGGCGCTGTAGTCGGCCCGCTCCGAGGGCACGGACGGCCCCTCCCCCGCCCGAATCAGCCGCACCGCCGGGCGGGGCGGATCGACCAGCGCGCTGAACGGCACATCCAGCGCCACACCCAGGGCCCACAGCGTCTCCACGCTCGGATTGCCGGTCGCCGATTCCAGCTGGGACAGCGTGGATTTCGCGATTCCCGCCCGTTTGGCCAGCTCGGAGAGCGACAGCCCGGCCCGCACGCGCTCCCGGCGCAGGGATGCGGCGATCCGGTCCAGCGGCAGTCGGGGGGCGGCGCCATCGGTCATCGTTCGCTCCAGAAGTACGATCGTTCGGCTTGACGAACACTTTTCCCTGTGTTCATTCTAGGAAACATGCGTTCGCTTCTCCGAACATACGATCCGCGCCTACTGCGCGACGTGGCCCTGGTCTGCCTCGCCGACGGGGTGATCGGCATCTCCTTCGGCGCGATCGCGGTCGCGGGCGGCATGCCCGCCTGGATACCCGTGGCGATGTCGCTGCTCGTCTTCGCGGGCGCCGCCCAGTTCAGCGCGGTCGGCATTCTGCTGGCGGGCGGCAGTCCGCTCGCGGCAGCGGCCACCGGGCTGCTGCTCAACACCCGCACCGCGCCCCTCAGCCTGGCCATCGCCGACTCCCTCGGGACCAGTCGCCCCGCCCGGCTGCTCGGCGCCCATCTGATCACCGACGAAACGGCCGCCTTCGCGCTCGCCGAGCCCGAACCGGCCCGCCGCCGAGGCGTGTTCTGGCTCTCGGGCCTCGCACTGTTCACCGTCTGGAACGTCTGTGTGCTCGCCGGGGCACTGGCCGGAGACGCGCTGGGCGACACCGACGCGCTGGGCCTCGACGCCGCGTATCCGGCCGTGCTGCTCGCGCTCACCCTCCCCGCGCTACGGGACCCCGGCACCCGCCGCGCCGCAGTGCTCGGCGCCGCCATCGCGCTGGCCGCCACCCCGTTCCTGCCCTCGGGCCTACCGGTCCTGCTCGCACTGGCGGGACTGCTCGCCCTCCGGAGGCCGTCATGACCCTGACCGCGATCCTCCTGCTGGCGGTGGGCACCTACGGCTTCCGGCTGGCCGGTCCGCTGCTGCACGGCCGCCTCCAGCCGCCCGCCCGGGTCCAGCAACTGCTCGCCACCGGAGCGGCGGTGCTGCTCGTCGCACTCCTGGCCACCGCCGCCCTGACCCAGGCCCAGGGCTTCGCGGGCTGGGCCAGACCGGCGGGTGTCCTCACGGGCGCCGTCCTGGCCTGGCGCAAGGCCCCGTTCATGGTCATCGTCATCGCGGCGGCCGCCACCACGGCACTGCTCCGTCTCGCGGGTGTGCCCTGACACAGGCTCGACGGGGGGGCCACCGCACCCCCGGCCGTCGTCCGGCGTAGGCGCGTGCGGCACGCGATGGGCCCACTGGACGATCGGGGCAACCACCAGCCGGCCTTGCGCACCCCGGGCAGACGTCCGGCGTGCGCCTCCGTGCGGATCCGCACCCGGGACAAGCCGAAGGCACGCAGATGGCCGCGCGGCCGTCCGTCCACGGCGTCCCGCTCGCGGACCCGCGTGGCACTGGCGTCGCGCGGCTGGGCGCGCAGCTCACGGGCGGATGGTGTTCACCTCCAAAGGCTAAATGAAAACGAAAACCATTAAGGAATATGCTCGCGGGCCATGCTCCGGGTGGCAGACTGGAGCCGGACCGGAGGAGGGGCCGATGGGGCGGGCGCGGCCGTCGATGCAGGAGCTGATCCAGCGGCGCAGACGCGCCGGGTTCGTGGGCCGGCGCGAGCAACAGGAGGCGTTCCGCGCCAACTTCGGGCTGCCCCCGGAGGACGAACGCCATCGCTTCCTCTTCCACATCCACGGCAACGCGGGCGTCGGCAAAACCTGGCTCCTCCGTCAGCTGGAGCAGACCGCCCGCCTGGAGTACGGGGCGCTCACCGCGCGTGTCGACGAGACGGTGAACAGCGTGCCCGAGGCGATGGCCGCCATCAGTTCCCAATTCGCCGGGCAAGGGCATGAGTTCGCCACCCTGGACCGGAAGCTCGCCACCTATCGGCAGCGCCGCCACGAGGCCGAGTCGATTCCGGCGGAGGGCGAGCCGCCGGGGCCCAGCGCCGGTAGCCTGACCGCCGCGCGGGCGGGGCTCGCCGGCCTGGGCATGGTGCCGGGCGTCGGAGCGCTGGCCGGGGCGGTCGACCCGCTGCCGCTCGCGCAGGGCACCGACCGGCTGCGGGCCGCGTTCAGCTCCCGCTTCCGCGACCACAAGGACGTCCAACTGGTGCTGGACCCGGTCGAGGCGCTGACTCCGCTGCTGGTCAGGGAGTTGTCGCAGGCGGCCGCCGAGGCGCCGTGGGCCGTGCTCCTCTTCGACACCTTTGAGCGCACCGGCCCCCTGCTCGGCCCCTGGCTGCGCTCCCTGCTGACCAGCGAACGCCATGGCACGCTGCCCCCGAACACCGTGTTCGTACTCGCCGGGCAGACCCGGCTCGACCCCGGCTGCTGGGCGGACCTCGCCGATGTCGTCGCCGACCTGCCCCTGGAGCCGTTCACCGACGCGGAGGCCCGGCAGCTCCTGGCCGCCAAGGGGATCACCGACGAGCCGGTGGTACGGGATGTGCTACGGCTCTCCGGCCGGCTGCCGGTCCTGGTGTCCACCCTCGCCGAGAACGCGGGCTCCCCGGGCCACCCCGGCGAGTTGGCCGACCCCAGCGCCACGGCCGTCGAGCGGTTCCTGAGGCGGGAGCACGATCCGGTGCGCCGGTCCGCCGCCCTGGCGGGCGCGCTGCCTCGGCGGCTCAACGAGGACGTCTTCCGGGCAGCCGTGGACGAGGCCGCGGCCTGCCTGTTCGGCTGGCTGCGGTCGCTCCCCTTCGTCAGCGGTCCCCCCGGATCGGCCCGGTACCACGATGTCGTCCGCGCCCCGATGCTGCGCCTCCAGCAGACCGGCTCGCCACAGCGGTGGAGCGCGGCGCACACCCGGCTGGCCGGGACCTTCGCCCGGTGGCGGGAGGAGGCGGCGGAGGGCCTGGACGCGACCGCGCTGTGGAAGCAGGACGCGTGGCGTGCGCTGCGCCTGGAGGAGTCGTACCACCTGCTCTGCGCCCGGCCGTCGGCGGCGCTGCCCGCCGTGCTGCGGGACGGGATCGACGTCTGCGACGCGGGCACGCCGATCGCCCGCCGCTGGGCGCGGATGCTGGTCGAGGCGGGCCAGGACGCCGACGCGGACGCGGTGCGCACCTGGGGGCAGCGCGCCGTGGCCGCGCTGGCGGACGAACGACGGCACGGGATCGAGCTGTTGGGGCTGCTGCTCGGGCGCTCGGAGCCGGACGACGCCGAGCGGGCGGCGGCCCTTGTCGTGCGGGGCCGGCACCACCGTTCGGCCGAGGAGTACGAGGAGGCGCTGGACGATTTCCGCCGAGCACTCGACCTGGACCCCCGCATGGTTCGGGCGCACCTGGGCCAGGCGGTGATCCACCGGGCCACCGGGGACTACGCCGCGGCTCTGGAGGCGCTGGACCGCGCCGACGCGCTGGAGCCGGGATCGAGGCGGGTCCTGCGGGAGCGCGGGGAGACCTGGCGGAGGGCGGGCCGGCACGAGGAGGCGCTGCGCCAGCTCGACCGCGTGATCGAGGCCGATCCGGCGGACCATCTGGCCCTCGGCAGCCGCGGCCAGTCCAAGGCCGCGCTCGGCAGGGTGCGGGAGGCGCTGGCGGATCTGGACCGGGCCATCGAGCTGAACGGCGACTACACCTGGGCCCTGGTCCGGCGGGCCCATGTCCGCAGCGCCCTGGGCGATGTGACGGGGGCGCTGGACGATCTCGACCGGGCCGAGGGACTGGAGCCGGACACCCCCGGGACACTGGGCGAGCGCGGCGAGGTGTACCGCTTCGCGGGGCGGTATGAGGAGGCCATCGCGCTGTACGACCGGGCGCTCACCCTCGATCCGCGATACGCCTGGGCGCTGGGGAGCAGGGCGCTGGCCAAGGAGGCACTGGGCCGGCGGACGGAGGCGCTGGCGGATCTGGAGCGCGCCGTGGAGATGAACCCCGGCTACGCCTGGGCCGTGGCGCAGCGCGAGCGGTTGCTGTCGGGCGGGGCTACCGGGGGTTCAGGAGATGCGGGAGACGCGGGGGATGCGGTGCGGGGCGGTCACGGCAACGGACCGGACGGCCACGGCAACGGACCCGACGGCCACGGCGACGGACCGGGATGAGGAGGAGGCGGAGCGCCCCGTCACCCTTCCTCCCTGGCCGCGCGTCCCTTGAGGCAGAGCGACACCGCTCGGCGCACGGCGCGCAGGAAGGCGCGGCAGCGCGGCAGGCGCCGCGGTCGTCGTGGTGCGGCGGCCGCCGCGGGCATGGGACCGGGGACGGTGGCCGCCGCAGGGACCGGGGCGGCCACCGGGTCGGCCGGGGGCGGGGAGGGGTCGGCGGTCGTGGTGGGCGGGGCGGTGGGGCACCGGGTGGCCTCGGCGCGCATCAGCGCGCGCATGGCGGCGAACACATCGATCGGCATGCGAGTACTCCTGCGGTGTCGGGCGTGGACGGCGGGCCGGGGAGGGCGTACCGCACCCGGGATCCGCGCATGGGCGCGGTAACGGGGTGGCGGACGGCCCGGGGCCGGTCAGCAGCGCAGCACGGCGGTCCGTGAGGAGAACTGGATGAGGGACGGCTCGGCCCCGGTGCCGACCGCGCGAACGCCCGTCTTCCGGCCGACGAGGCCGCTGCGGACGGTGACGACGGCGAGCGGGCCGGGCGTCGTCGGAAGGGATCGATGGGTGCCGGCCGAGGCCCGCCAGACGCGCCCGGGGTGACCGGTGTGCCCGGCCGGGTGCTCACCGTCCTCCCGGGCGCGCACCACGGCGGGCCGCGGCTCCGGGGAGCCGTCCTCGCCGGCGACCGGGGCGGTGGGGGCCACGGCGACGGGCCCTTTGTGGTCGGGGCCGGAGGGGGACACCTGGCCGGCCCCCAGGGTCAGCATCGCGTGCAGCAGGGTGGCCGCCAGCAGCAGCATGACGGCGATGGGGTACGGCCCGCCGCACGCCGCGGAGCGGCTCGTACTGCGGCGACCGTGCACCATGCGGCCTCCCTCGGCGGTTCCCTTCCAGGGAACCCCGCGCACCGGAAGACGGCACTCCGATTACCCGGAACAGTCCGGGCTTTCACTCGTGTCGGTGGTCTCCTCGAACGCGGATACCGCCACATTTCGAGAAGGACCGGTCACCGCGCGGCACGCTCAGTCCAGCAGTGCGGCCGGGGCCGCCTGCCGCCAGGAGTCGAGAAGGATGTCACGCAGCTCGTCGTTGTCGTCCAGTGCCGCGAGCCGGACCCGCACCCAGGCGAAGTTCGCCTCATGGTCGGCGATCCAGAACTTCTCCGGCTCCGCGAGCACCAGTTCGTCGCGCTCCTCCTTGGGGCACCTGACGGCCATCGAGGTCTCGTCCTCGGGCAGCGTGGCGAACATCTTCCCCGCGACCCGGAACGTGGGCATGGACCAGGCGATCTTCTCGGTCGTCTGCGGCAGCGACAGCGCGATCTGACGGACATCGTCGGACGTGGTCATGGGCTGACCGTAGAACACACCACTGACATTGATATTGGTAGGCAGGTTCCGGTGGTCGTGGCTCGCCCACTGACTGACGTCCTGCTGGGCTGTCTTCGTGTTGTCAGCGCGCCCCTCAGGCCGGTGACGGTGGCTCAGCCCCGTGCACATACGGCGTGATCGTGGTCAGCGCGACGAAGCCGAGCCGCCGCAGGATCGGACGGCTCTGGCTGGAGGCGTCGACCTGCAGATAGCGATAGCCGCGTTCGGCGGCGATCCGGACGCGGAAGGCGACCAGGGCGCGGTAGATTCCGCGGCCCCGCCAGTCCTGCACGGTGCCCCCGCCCCAGAGCCCGGCGAACCGCGTGCCCGGCGGCAGCTCCATCCGCGCCGCGCTCACCGGGCGGTCACCGGCCATGGCGAGGACCGAGACCTCCGTCTCCGGCTCCTCGGTGAGCCGGCTGAGGAGCCGATTCCTGAGGTGAGTGCTGTCGGTGCCGAATGCCCGCTGATGGACCTCCGCCACCAGGTCCACACCCGCCGCGTCGGTCACCGGGCACAGCCGGACGCCCTCGGGCAGGTGGACCTCGGTGGGCAGATCCTTGACCTCGGCGACCATCAGCGTCTCCGCGGACTCGGGGACGAAACCGGCCGTCCGGAGCCGCCCGGCGAGATCGCCGGGCCGGTCGTAGGCGTACAGCTTCCACTCGAAGGCGCGCCTCAATCCGCCGAAGTACCGTATCTGCGCCGCGATTTCCCCGTCCGCGGTGTGCTGGTCCAGAGCCGACCACAGGACCCCGTTCCAGTCGTCGGGGGTCCCGGTCTGCCGCACCACCCCACCCGCCCGCTCCACTCTCGCCCCAGGGCCGTCGGCCCGGGCGCCCTGTCTCATCTGCCGGTCGAACAGTGCCAGCACCGCGTCTCGATCCATCCCGCCAGCTGAGCACCGGGGGGACGGCCGGGCAACCGATTAACCGGCCCCGGCTGTCCGGTTGCCGGGTGCGGCGCACCCCACCCGCGACGATCATGTTTGAATGCCGGGGTGACGGATCTCGACGTACTCAAGGTGTTCTGCGGGCCCTACGGCCGTGGGGGCAATGAACTCGGCGTGGTGCGCGACGGCCGTGCGGTGACCGGCGAACCGGAGCGGCAGGCGCTCGCTGCCCGGCTGGGCTTCAGCGAGACCGTGTTCGTCGACGACCCGGAGCGGGGCGTGGTCGACATCTACACTCCGAGCGTCCGGCTGCCCTTCGCGGGCCATCCGCTGGTCGGCACCGCCTGGCTGCTGGACCTCCCCGAGTTGCTGCCGCCCGCCGGGGAGGTCCCCGCCCGGCAGGACGGCGAGTTCACCTGGATCACCGGCCGCCCCGAGTGGGCGTCGGGGCGGCGCACCCAGCGGTACGCCTCCCCGGCCGAGGTCGACGCGCTCCCCTCCCCGCCGCCGGGCGAGGGCTGGCTCTACGCCTGGGCATGGCAGGACGAGTCGGCGGGCCGGGTGCGCGCCCGCGCCTTCCCCCGGCGCGGCGACGGGATCGTGGAGGACGAGGCCACCGGCGCAGCCGCCCTGGTCCTCTCGGGCGAGCTGGGCCGCGCCCTCAACGTCACCCAGGGCGAGGGGTCTCAGATCCTCACCAGCCCCCAGCCGGACGGCTCCATAGAGATCGGCGGGCGGGTCCAGCTGGCCGAGGTCCGTTCGCTGTGAGCCGCCCGCGCGTGGGCGCCCGCCGTCAGTAGTAGTGGCGCAGCGAGGGCCACAGGTGTGACCAGGGCGCGGTGGTGCCCGAGCAGAGCATGACGGCGGCGTTCTGCTCCTCGTTGTCCACACCGTGGTGGTTGTCGACGCGGGCGACCTCGCGGCAGCCGGTGAAGTGCCGTGCGATGCGCCGGTCCCCGTCCTGACGGACCACCAGCACCGGACCGTCCGCGGAGTCGGGCGGCGGTCCCCAGTCGGCGTAGCTCATATGGCCCGAGTAGGGCCGCGGCAGTCCATGGCGCGGACCGTAGTACTCGATGGCGCCCGCCTCCCCGTAGTTCTCGGCGAGAATCACGGCACGGTCGCGGCGGCCCTCGGGGATCCGGGACCAGCCCTGCTCCACGGCGGTCACCAGGGCGGGCCAGCCGATCTGCTCGCCCTGCTCCGGGTTGACCGCGTTCGGCACGGCGAGGACACCGGGCGGCAGCACCGGCAGGGACAGCACGGCGCTGACCGCGGCCGTCAGGGCCAGGGCCGCCGCGACGGTGCGGCCCCGTGCCGTGCGCCACCCCGCCCGGATCCATCGGGCCACGGCCTCGCATCCTGCCGCGGTGAGGACGAGGAGCAGCGGAACGGCGTAGTACGGCTTGCCGCCGGTCGCCAGCACCAGCGCGCACAGCAGCGGGTACGCCACCGCCATCGCACGGGCCCAGCGGAGCGCGGGTTCGCGCCACAGCCGCAGCCATCCCGCGATCCAGACCGGTACGAACAGCGGGGAGAGATAAAGGATCTGCTGCGGGAGGAACATCACGCGGTTCTCGGTCCCGTCGTCCGAGCTGATCCCCTTCGCGACCGTGAGCTGCGGCCATCCGTGCCGCGCCTGCCACCACACGTTCGGCAGGGCGAGGAGCAGCGCGACGGCGGCACCGGCCGCCGGCCACCCGCCGCGCAGCACGCGCCGCGGCCCCACCGCGGCCACCGCGGGCAGCAGGGCGATGAGCAAGAGCACCACCAGGTACTTGTTCAGCAGACCGATGCCGACGGCCGCTCCGACCGCGATCCACCAGCGGCCGTCCCCGGTGCGCAGCAGCCGCAGCACCAGCCAGCAGATCAGCACCCATACGCACTGGTCGACGGTGGTCGTGGAGGCCAGGTGCCCGATCCCCAGGACGAACCCCGACGTGGCCGCGCAGCACGCGGCGAGCACCTGCGCCCGGCGGCCTCCGCCGAGCTCTCCGGCCACCAGGGCGACCAGGATGACGGTGGCGGCACAGCAGAGTGTCGCGGGCACCCGCACACCGGCCGGGGTGTTCCCCAAGACGGCGGTGGCCCCCCTGGCCAGCAGCGGGGTCAGCGGGGGCTGGTCGACGTATCCCCACGCCGGACGGTCGCCCGCGGCCAGAAAGTACAACTCGTCGCGGTGGAAGCCGTACCGCCCGGAGAGCCCGGTCAACACACAGGCGAGCACGGCGGCGATGCCGAGGACCTGGGCGGTGGCGAAGGGCGCCGCTCTCGGCCGGTCGTCGCCCGTCACGCTCATGGCACCCCCCCTGGCCGGCTCGGCGCCCCCCCCTGCACCGGGCGGCCCGCTCGCAGCGTAAGGGCGGGGCCCCTGACCGCGCACCCGGAATATCCCCATCCGTGCCCGTCGTCAGCGCAAGCGCCGTACGAGGTCGCCGAGGATCGCCACGCCCTCGGCGATATCGGTCGCCATGGTGGCGGCGTAGCCCAGCACCAGTCCCGGTGGGTGCCCGGGCCGCTGGCTGTGCCACGACAGCGGCTGCACCTTCACTCCACGCGCGAGCGCCGCGGCGGCGAGGTCCGTGTCGGCGAACCCGGCGTCGAAGGTGACCATCAGATGCAGCCCCGCCGCGGCGCCGTGCACCAGCGCCCCGGGCAGCCGGTCCCGGACGGCCCCGACCATGACGTCCCTTCGGCGGCGGTGGCGCAGCCGCACCTGCCGCAGCCGACGTTCCAGCTCGCCGGACTCCATCAGCCGGGCCAGCACCAACTGGGGCAGGACGGAGTTGCCGAGGTCGGCGTAGCGCTTGGCCTCGACGAGGGCGTCCCGGTACCGGGGCGGCGCCAGCACCCAGCCCACCCGCAGCGCCGGGGCCAGCAGCTTGGACACGCTCCCGGCGTACCAGACATGTTCCGGGATCATCGACCGGAGGGCCGGGACCGGGGGCCGGTCATAGCGGTGCTCGGCGTCGTAGTCGTCCTCGACGATCAGCCCGCCCTGCCCGGCCCAGCGCATCAGCTCACGGCGCCGGTCGGCGCCGAGCACCACCCCGGTCGGGAACTGGTGGGCGGGGGTGAGCAGTACGGCGGGCGCGCCCCGCTCGCGCAGCGCGTCGACCCGGACGCCCTCGGCGTCGACCGGGACCGGCGGGGTCTCCAGACGCTGGTGGCGCAGATGCTGACGGGCGCCGAGCGAGCCTGGGTCCTCCACGGCGATCGTCCGGATCCCGTCGTCGTGGACCGTCCGCCCCAGGAGCCCGAGGGCCTGGGCGGTGCCCGCGACGACGACGATCTCGTCGGGGTCGGCCCGGATCCCGCGGTTGCGGGCCAGCCAGTGGGCGATGGCGAGGCGCAGCGCCGGGGTCCCTCGGGGGTCTCCGTAGCCGAACTCGCCCGGCGCCAGCTGGGCGAGGACCAGGCGTTCGGCGCGCAGCCACCCGGTGCGCGGAAACGCGGTGAGGTCGGGCAGGCCCGGGGACAGATCGATCCGGGCCGGTGCCGCGCGCAGCGCGTCGAAGACATCGGCACCCGGGGCGGTGGTGAACAGCGGGCCGGCGGGGGCGGGCGGCCGGGCGGCGGTGGGCGCCGCCGGTGCCGTGACGGGCACCGCGACGACGATGGTTCCGCCCCGCCCGCGCCCGGCGACATGCCCGTCCTCGGTGAGGCGCTGATATGCCTCGGTGACCACGCCCCGGGACACGCGCAGTTCGGCGGCGAGCACCCGGGTGGCCGGAAGCCTGCTGCCGACGGGCAGCAGGCCGTCCGCGATCGCGAGCCGCAGTCGCCGGGCCAGCCAGTCGGAGAGCCCGCCCGCCGGAGCCTCGTCGAGGCGCAGCTGCAGAAAATCGGCACCGGGCGTTATGGACCGGTCGTCGGGGCCTTCTTTGGACCTGTTCACTGAGCCATTGTCGCGACAGGGTCAAGGGGTGACGACAGAGCGGACCCTTCGGGAGGGGCGGATGGCGACGGCGATTCCCTATGTGCACGGGTATTCGGACCGCGAGGCACGGCGGTTGGGGGACCAGGCGGACACCCTGGCCGCGCTTCTGCACACCGGCACCGCGTATCCGGCGGGCAGCCGGGTGCTGGAAGTGGGCTGCGGGGTGGGCGCTCAGACGGCGCATCTGGCCGCGTCCAGCCCCGGAGCGCGCATCGTCGCGGTGGATGTCTCCGAG
This sequence comes from Streptomyces sp. NPDC005266, assembly GCF_040607655.1. Classification (NCBI taxonomy): domain Bacteria; kingdom Bacillati; phylum Actinomycetota; class Actinomycetes; order Kitasatosporales; family Streptomycetaceae; genus Streptomyces; species Streptomyces sp. NPDC005266. The sequence goes on along the minus strand of NZ_JBEXHC010000004.1, from coordinate 351,067 downwards.
GCGTCGCTCGCCCAGGCCCGTGCGCGGGTGGCGGCCCAGTCTCCCGGGGCGGAGGTCGAGTGGTGCCGCGCCAATCTGTTCGATCTGCCCTTCGCCGATGCGGCGTTCGACCATCTCTTCGTCTGCTTCGTCCTGGAGCATCTGGCCGCCGCGCTGGCCGCGCTGGCCGCGCTGCGGCGGGTGCTACGGCCCGGTGGCACCCTCACCGTGATCGAGGGCGACCACGGCTCCGCGTTCTTCCACCCCCGGAGCGCCTACGCCCGCGCGGCCATCGACGGGCAGATCCGGCTCCAGTCGGCGGCGGGCGGAAACGCCCTGATCGGGCGGGAGTTGCAGCCGCTGCTGACCCATGCCGGATACCAGGAGGTCACGGTCTTCCCGCGCACGGTCTACGCCGACCGGACCCGGCCGGCGCTGGTCGAGGGCTTCACCCGCGAAACCTTCATCGCCATGGTCGCGTCCGTCCGCCAGGACGCGCTGGCCGCGGGGCTGTCCACTGCGGCCGACTGGGATCGGGGGATCGCCGATCTGCACCGGACCGCCGACGAGGACGGCACCTTCCACTACACGTTCTTCAAGGCGGTCGCCGTCAATCCGCCCTCCGCCTCCGCGTAGTGGATCGCGATCCGCGCCCCGAGGCGGGCGTTGTTCTTGACGAGGGCGATATTGGTGCGCAGGCTCTCGCCGCCCGTCAGCTCGACGATGCGGCCGAGCAGATAGGGGGTCGCGTCCTTGCCGGTGATGCCCGCCTCGTCCATCTCGGCGAGCGCCCGCTCGATGATGCCGTCGATCCGCTCGGCGGGGATCTCGTCCGCCTCGGGGACCGGGTTGGCGATGCTCAGCCCCGCCGTCATGCCCAGGCCCCACTGGGCGCGCATGATGGCAGCGATCTCCTCGGGCGAGTCGACGCGCAGCGGGGTCGGGAAGCCGCTCACGCGGGAGTAGAACGCGGGGAAGTCGTCCGTGCCGTAGCCGAGGACGGGTACGCCCAGCGTCTCGAGCTTCTCCAGGGTGAGCCCGATGTCGAGAATGCTCTTCACTCCGGCGCTGATGACCGCGACGGGGGTGGTGGCGAGCTCGGTGAGATCCGCGCTGATGTCGAAGGTCTGCTGCGCTCCGCGGTGCACCCCGCCGATGCCGCCGGTGACGAAGACCCGGATCCCGGCCAGCGCGGCGAGCCGCATCGTGGACGCCACGGTGGTCGCGCCATGGCCGCCGTGCGCCATGACATGGGCGAGGTCGCGCACGCTGACCTTGCACACCTCGGGGCTGGTGGCGAGCAGTTCGAGGTCCGCCCGCTCCAGGCCGACGCGGGGTGTGCCGTGCAGGACGGCGATGGTGGCCGGGACCGCGCCCTGCGCGCGGATGATGTCCTCGACCTCGGTGGCCATCTCCACGTTCTGCGGAAACGGCATGCCATGGCTGATGATCGTGGACTCCAGCGCGACCACGGGACGGCCGTCGCGCAGCGCGTCCCGGACCTCCTCGGTGAGGGCCGGCCGGGGGTTGGGGGCGGTCATGTGGTCCTCCACAGTGGGGCGTTCAGCGCGGCCTCGACGAGGCGCGGGGTCAGATCGGGTCGTACGGTGGCGGGGCTCGCCACCGTCAGTGCGGCGGCGGCGTGGCCGTAGCGGGCGGCGCCGACGGGGTCGGCGCCGGTCAGTAGCGCATGGACGAACGCGCCGAGCATCGCGTCACCGGCGCCGGTGACGTCCTGGACCTCCGCCGGTGGCGCGTCGAGGAAGTGACGGCCCTCGTCGAGGGTGCTCAGCAGGGAGCCGCGGACACCGAGCCGCACCCACACATGCTGGACGCCGCGCTCATGGAGGACGGCCACGGCCCGGAGCAGCTCCCCGTCGCCGCCGTCGACTGGGCGGCCGGTCAGAGCGCCGAGTTCGGCCAGGTTCGGGGTGATGGCGAAGACGGGCCGCTCACCGGAGAACAGCGGGGTCAGCAGCGCCGCCTTGGGGACGCTCACCGGGTCGATGAGCGTCTGCACCCCGGTGGGCGCCGCGAGGTCCAGCGCGTACGACAGCGCCTGAGGCGAGAGGTTTCCGTCGAGCACCAGCATGCTCGCATGGCCGATGAGCTCGCGCGCGGGGTGCAGATGCTCGGGGCTCAGCCCATCGGTGGCGGCCATGTCCGCGATGGCCACGACCAGATCGCCCTCGGCGTCCAGCACCGCCGTATAGGTGCCGGTGGGATGCGCACTGCGGTGGACGTGATCGATGCGCACCCCGGTGGCCCGGGTCTCGCTCAGCAGCCGCTCCCCCGCGGGATCCTGTCCGACGGCGGCGATCAGATGCGTCGGGGTGCCCAGCCGCGCCAGGTTCTCCGCGATGTTGCGGGCCACCCCGCCCCAACTGGTGTGTGACCGACCCGGGTTGCTGGTGTGATACGCGACGGGCGCGAGGCTGCGCACCTTGACGTCGACGTTGGCGCCGCCGATGACCACCACCGTGTGTTCCTGGCGCAGGATGTAGCCGCGCCCCGGAATGGCACCCTTCTTCCCCAGGTTCGACAGATGGACGTTGACGGCGGCCCGGGTGATGCCGAGGGCGTCGGCGATGGCCTGGGCACCCGCCAGCGGGTCCCGTCGCAACAGCGCGAGAATCTCGCGCTCCCGGCGCGTCAGCATCATGGTTCAGCAAGATAAAGGGATACAGGACCACCGCGTTACCCAGCGCCAGCAAATCGCGAGCCGAGGGGACATCCGGCGTCCGGCTACGTCAACCCAGCGGACATCCGGCATCCCGCTACCTCAGCCCAGCGGACATCCGGCATCCCGCTACCTCAGCCCAGCGGACATCCGGCATCCCGCTACGTCAACCCAGCGGACATCCGGCATCCCGCTACGTCAACCCAGCGGACATCCGGCATCCCGCTACGTCAACCGCATGTACATCGGACCGAGCGGAGCCGCGCCCCGCAACGGGCTGAGCGTGGCTCGCCGTTGAGGACGACGCTGGGGTGCGCCCGTCCGAAATAGGGGTTGCGTCCGTTCGTCATGCCCCGGCAGGCTGGCAAACGCTCTCTGCGCGTTGCCCGAGGCGTGCGCGCGACGGCCCGCGACAACCTGCGACGGCCGCCGGGATACCAGCGGCACGAAAGGACATCAGGTGACCGCACACCCCACCGGCACAAGCCTGTGGATCAGGCAGTTCCACCCCGCGCCGACCGCGGCGACGCGATTGGTCTGTCTGCCCCACGCCGGCGGGTCCGCCTCGTTCTACTTTCCCGTCTCCAAGTCCCTCGCCCCCGAGGTCGACGTGCTCGCCGTCCAGTACCCGGGCCGCCAGGACCGCCGTCACGAGAAGTGCATCGAGACCATCCCCGAGCTGGCCGACGCCCTGCTGCCCGAGCTGCTGCCGTACTCGGACCGGCCGCTCGCGCTGTTCGGCCACAGCATGGGGGCGTCCCTCGCCTTCGAGGTGGCGCTGCGCCTGGAGATGAAGGGTGTGGTGCCGGCCGTGGTGTTCGCCTCGGGGCGGCGCGCCCCGTCCCGCCACCGCGACGAGACGGTCCACCTGCGGGACGACGACGGGCTGATCGCCGAGATGAAGTCGCTCAGCGGCACCGGTTCCCAGGTCCTCGGGGACGAGGAGATCCTGCGGATGGTCCTGCCCGCGATCCGCAGCGACTACAAGGCGGCCGAGACCTACCGCCCCACCGCCGGTCCGCGGCTGGCGGCGCCGATCCACGCGTATGTGGGCGACAACGACCCCAGGGCGACGGTCGAGGAGGCCCGCGCCTGGGGCGAGCACACCACCGGCGACTTCGATCTGCGGATCTATCCCGGCGGCCACTTCTACCTCAACGACCAGGCCCCGCATGTCATCGCGGCGATCTCTCGGGTCCTGTCCTCGCTGCCGTCCTGAGCGGCGCTCGTCTCATCGCTCGTCCGGGCGGCTCTTCAGGACGGTCCGTATGTAGCCCTCGACGGTGGCGTCGAGGCCCACGTCATGGCCGGCCCGCTCGGACAGCAGCCAGCGGTGTTCCAGCAGTTCGTAGTAGATCTGAGCGGTGTCGATCGCCCCGCGCAGCTCCCGGGGGACGCGCCGTACGGTCGGCCGGAAGACCTCGCGGACCCAGCGGTGGGCAAGCACCTCCGGGCGCGCGCCCAGCGGATCGCCGGGCGCGTAGTCGTCCTGAGTGGCCATCCATGTCTCCAGGTCGTTGAGCAGGCTGCGGGCCTGGTTCTCCTCCGCGTCCAGGCCGGTCAGCCGCAGCAGTTGCCGCTGATGATGGCCCGCGTCCACGACCTTCGGCACAAAGGTGACCGTGTCACCGTCCGGGGAGCGCTCGATCTGCATCTCCGCCACATCGAAGCCGAGGTCGTTCAGGCGCCGGACGCGCCGGTCGATGTGGTGGCGCTTCGCCACCGGATACACCGACTGGCGCGTCAGCTCATGCCACAGCTCGCCGTACCGCTCGGCGATGGCCCGCCCGAACAGCACCGGGTCGACCGAGGGGTGCAGGGAGCCGCTCGCCTCCAGGTCCATCAGCTCGCCCGCGATGTTCACCCGCGCCACCTCGACGTCGTACTCACGCTGTCCGCTGGTGAGCCGTGGCTGGATCTGGCCGGTCTCGGCGTCCACCAGATAGGCCGCGTACGCCCCCGCGTCCCGCCGGAAGAGGGTGTTGGACAGCGAGCAGTCACCCCAGGCGAAACCGCTGAGATGCAGCCTGACCAGCAGCACGGCCAGCGCATCGAGCAATCGCTTGATGGTGCTGGGCCGCATGGTCGTCTCGAACATCGAGCGGTACGGCTGCGATCCCACCAGATGCCGGGTGATCAGCGCGGGCTCCAAGGGCTCGCCGCGCTCGTCGGTGCGCCCGGTGACCACCGCGAGCGCGTCCACCGCCGGTACGGTGAGCCGGTCCAGATCGCGCAGCAGCCCGTACTCCCGTACGGCCGCCCACTCGCCGACCTCCTTGACCGCGACCACCTCGCCGCCCGCCCGGGCGAACCGGACCACGTGGCGGGAGATACCCCGGGGCAGCGTGACCAGATGCTCCTCGGGCCACTCCTCCAGCGGGATGTTCCACGGCAGATCGAGAAGAGAGGCCGGATGCTCAGGCGAGGTGGCGGTGATCTGCAGCTCCATGACACACCAGTGTGCGGCAGCGGCGTGCGATCACCGCGGCCGCTGCGCTGAAGGGCAGGCGCTCACAGCGGTCAGATCGTCAGAAATGGACAGATGCCGGCCACCGTCCGTAGGCTGATCATTAACCGGACAAGATCCGTCCATTGAGCGGCTCTGTGATCGGCATCAGGCTCGTCCTACCCGTCGATTTCCCGCGCACACGCTTCTGCCCCACCCCACCGACGGGAGCCCCCGCCGTGAGCCGTCTCGGCCGCACCACCGCAGTGATCACCGGGGGCAGCGAGGGCCTTGGCTATACCATCGCCGACGCCTTCGCCGCGCTGGGGGCCGATCTGGTGCTGCTCGCCCGCGACCAGGAGCAGCTGGACCTGGCGCGGCATGCGCTGGCCGGCCACGGGACCACCGTACGGACCGTCTCCGTCGACCTCGCCGACCCCGGCGCCGCCGCCACCGCCGCGCATGAGGTGCTGGCGCTCACCGAGCGGGTGGACACCCTGGTCAACAACGCGGCGACGGCGCACTTCAGCCCCCTCGCCCAGACCTCCGCCGACACCTTCGACTCGATGCTGCACCTCAACGTCCGGGTGCCCTATCTGCTCGCCCAGTCGCTGCTCCCGGCGCTCGTCGAGGGCCGCGGCAGCATCATCAACATCACGAGCTACTGGGCGCACAAGATGGCCGCCGACCGTCCGTCCGCCGCCTACTCCGCCACGCGCGGCGCCATCAACGCGATGACCAGGGCGCTCGCCAATGAGCTGGGGCCGTCCGGCGTCCGGGTCAACGGCATTGCCCCCGGCGCCGTCCGCACCCCCGCCTACGAGCGGGACCGTCTCGGCCCGATGAGCACCGAGGAGCGGCACGGCCATGACCGCCACGCCCGCGAGGCCTGTCCGCTGGGCCGGATCGGTGAGCCGGAGGACGTGGCCGCCGCGGCGGCCTTCCTCGCCTCCTCGCAGGCCGGTTGGACGACCGGCACCATCATGGAGGTGGACGGCGGGCTGAGCGTCCGCTGACCCGCCCGCCATACGCCGCGTCAGCACACGTCGAGCGCCGCGCCGACGATGCTGTCGGCGTCCAGACCGTGGTGACGGTAGACCGACTCCAGATCCCCCGACTGCCCGAACCGGGTCACCCCGAGATGGCTCGCGCGCACCTGATGGACGCCGCTGAGGAAGGCCAGGGTGTGCGGATGGCCGTCGAGGACGGTGACCATCGGCGCCGCCCGGTGAGCGGGAAACGCGGCGTCCAGGATCCAGCTGTCCCCCGCGCCACGGCCGGAGCGGGCCTGCACTGCCTCGAAGGGCAGCCCGGGGCTGGTCACACAGACCACGTCCGTCGGAGTGCCCTGGGCCTCCATCCGCTCGGCCGCCACCAGCGCCTCGGGCACCACGGCGCCCATGGCAGCGATCGTCACCGCCGGCCGCCCGGCGGCGCTGCGCACCAGCGGGTAGGCCCCGGCGACGACCTGGCGGCGGCGGCGCTCCCGGGCCGCCGGGTCGGCGGGCACGGCCGCGAGGCTCTGGTCGACCGGACGGGTGGACAGCCTCAGATAGGCGGAGCTGCCGTCGGGCCGCCCGAGCCGGGCGAGCGAGGCCAGCAGCGTCCACTCGACGTCGATGGCGAAGGCGGGCTCGTAGGTGACGCAGCCCGGCTGTTCGAGCCCCACCGAGGGCGTGGTGATCGACTGGTGCGCACCGCCCTCCGGGGCCAGCGTGACTCCGGACGGCGTGCCGACCAGGATCGACTGCCCGCCCGCGTAGATGCCGAACGACCAGGGCTCCAGCGCCCGTTCGACGAACGGGTCGTAGAGGACGCCGATCGGCAGCAGCGGCTGGCCCCAGCGGCTCCAGGTCGCGCCCAGCTCGGCGAGCAGCCCGACCAGATTGCCCTCGGCGATGCCGAGTTCGAGGTGCTGGCCGGTGGGCCGCTCCCGCCAGTGCAGGATCGTCTCGGGGTCGTCCTCGAACCAGTCGCGGCGGTCGTCGGCCGGCGACCACACCCCGACCTTGTTGACCCAGCCGCCCAGGTTGGTGGAGGAGCTGACGTCCGGGCAGAGTGTCACGACCCGGCGCGCGGCTTCGGGGGCCGCCCGGGTGAGGTCGAGCAGGGCGCGGCCGAGCGCCGCCTGGGTGGTGGCCTTTCCGGAGGGTGTACGGCCGATGTCGGCGGGCAGCTCCGGGACCGGGTTGAGGGTTATGGGGTCCCGACGCAGCCGCTCGGCCACCCGGGCGCACAGCTTTCCGGCCGGTGAGTCCGGGTCGAACCGCTGCCACGGCGCCTCGGGCGACATGCCGACGCGCCGGCCGAGCTCGGCCATCTGCTCGGCGGACAGCAGCGAGGAGTGGTTCTGCGGATGGCCCTCGCTGGCCAGCCCGTTGCCCTTCACCGTGTAGGCGAAGATGACCGTGGGCCGGGTGTCGTCCACGGCGCCCAGAGCCTCGCCGAGGGCGCGCAGATCGTGTCCGCCGAGGTTGCGGATCGCGGCGTGCACGGTGGCGTCGTCCAGTGGCTCCAGCAGGCGGCGCAGCGCGGCGGCGTCGGGCCCCTCCCCCGGGATCCGGGTCCGCAGCTGCTCCGGGGTGCAGCGCAGCAGCCGCTGGTACTCGGGGTTGGTCATCTCGTCGATGCGCCGCCGCAGCGCGTCCCCGCCGGGGCGGGAGAACAGCTCCCGCAGCAGCCCGCCGTACTTGACGGTGAGCACCTGCCATCCGGCGGCCTCGAACATGCCCTGCAGCCGGTTGGCGCCGATGTTGGGCACCACCCGGTCCAGCGACTGCCGGTTCACATCGACGATCCAGCAGATCTCCCCCAGCTCGCCGACCATCGGGTCGAGAATCGCCTCCCAGCAGGCGCCCTCGTCCAGCTCCGCGTCCCCGACCAGCGAGTACTGCCGTCCCGTCCCGGCGCCACCCGCCACGGACTCCGTGTAGCGGCGGGCCAGCGCGCCCCAGATCGGGGCGGTGGCGCCGATGCCCACCGAACCGGTGGAGTAGTCGACGGGGTCGGGGTCCTTGGACCGCGACGGATAGCTCTGCAGCCCGCCGAACTCGCGCAGCGTCGTCAGATACCGCTCGTCCAGCTCGCCGAGGAGGTAGTTGATGGCGTGCAGCACGGGTGAGGCGTGCGGCTTCACCGACACCCGGTCGCCCGAGCGCAACCGGTCGAACCACAGCGCCGTCATGATGGTCGTCATCGACGCGGACGACGCCTGGTGGCCGCCGACCTTCAGCCCGGTGGGGTTGGGGCGCACCCGGTTGGCGTGGTCGATGATCGCCGTGGCCAGCCAGAGCACCCGCTGTTCCACCTCGTGCAGCAGCGCGTCCTGGGGCGCGAGGCCGGCGGGGCCCGAGGGGGCTTGGGCGGCGGCAGGAGCGCTCGCGCCGGTCTTCGTGGTCATGCGGGTCCTTCTCCTCGGCTTTCGGGCGCGTCCGGGTCGGACGCGTCGCGGTCGGATCTGTCCTGGTGGGACACATCCCGGTGGGACGCGCCCTGGTGGGGTGCGCCGTGGTCCGGCGGCGTGGGCGGGGATGCCGCGTCCGCCAGTGAGGTGCGGCGGCGTGGAGATCGCCGGCGACTCGTAGTCTCCGGTCCGCTCGCGGTCCTCGCAAGGCCACGGAGGTGCCCGAGTTCCCCGGCCGGCGGCCCGGGCGTGGAGCCGGCCGGCCCCGCTCCGTACGGTGAGCTGCGGCAGTAGGCTGGCCGGCGCGCCGCGCCAGGCGGGGCTCCCGAGTCCCAGGAACACGAGAGGAACCACGATGTACGCGCTCTGGCTGCTTCTGGCAGTCGTCTCGGGCAGTCTCATAGCCGTGCAGTCCCGCCTCAACGGCGAGCTGGCGCATCGCATGCACGATCCCTACGCCGCGGCACTCATCTCCTTCGGCTCCGGTCTGGTCGTCATCTGCGCCGGGCTGCTCGCCGCGGGCGCCCGGCGTGCCCGGGACAGCCGTACGGACCAGGGCGACGGCAGGGGGCGGGGCGCGGGTACGGGGCAGGGCGCGGCCGCGGGACCCGCCGCCCTCGTCCGCGCGGTATGCGCACACCGGCTGAAGTGGTGGCAGGTGCTGGGCGGGTGCGGCGGCGCCCTGCTGGTGCTCTCCCAGGCCGTCACCGTCACCGCGCTCGGCGTGGCCCTGTTCACCGTGGCCGTGGTGGCCGGGCAGACCACCGGCGGGCTCGTCTTCGACCGCAAGGGCCTCGGCCCAGCGGGGCCACAGCCGCTGACCGGGCCCCGGGTCGTCGGCGCCCTGCTCATCCTGGCGGCCGTCGCCGTCTCCATGGCCGGCAAGCTCACCGCCGGCTTCCCGTACTGGATGCTCGTCCTGCCGCTGGTCGCCGGGGCCTGTGTGAGCTGGCAGCAGGCCGTCAACGGCCATGTGCGGGTCGCCACCGGCTCGGCCACGACCGCGACCTTCACCAACTTCGCGGTCGGTGCGACGGCGCTGGCCACCGTGTTCGCCGTGCACGCGCTCGCGGTGCACCCGCCGCGGAACCTCCCGGACGAGTGGTACGTGTACCTCGGCGGACCGGTCGGCGTGGTGTTCATAGCCGTCGCCGTCGCGGCCGTCCACCACCTGGGGGTGCTGATCCTGGGGCTGGCCACCATCACCGGTCAGTTGCTGGGGTCACTCACGCTGAACCTGGCCTTCCCCCGGGCGGGCGCCGAGGTGACCACGGCGACCTTCGTGGGCATCGGGGTGGCGCTTGCGGCCATCGCGATCGCCGCCCTTCCCCGGCGGCGCGGGCAGGGATCGCGGACGGTGACGAGCGGTGTCCGGACCGCCGCGGACACCCCGCGGCCCGACCACAGTCGCCGGTAGGCCATCAGCACCGGCAGGCCACCGCGCACCGCCGCCCACCGCCCACCACCCCGCGAGCACCATGTCCGTTTTCCGCCAGCGCGACCCCTGGCTCATGCCGCACAGTGGGGGTGTGATGAGCGAAGACAGCAGGTACGAGGCGGTGCGCAGCCGCGATGCGCGCTTCGACGGCGCATTCTTCACCGCCGTCGTGACAACCGGGATCTACTGCCGGCCGAGCTGCCCCGCGACCACGCCACGCCGGGAGAACGTCCGCTTCTTCCCGACCTCGGCAGCGGCCCAGGGCGCCGGTTTCCGGGCCTGCCGCCGCTGCCGCCCCGACGCCGTACCCGGCTCCGCCGCGTGGAACGCCCGCGCCGACGCCGTCGGCCGTGCGATGCGCATGATCGGGGACGGTGTGGTCGACCGGGAGGGGGTGGCCGGGCTCGCGGCCCGGCTCGGCTACAGCACGCGGCAGGTGCAGCGGCAGCTGACCGCCGAGCTCGGCGCCGGGCCCGTCGCGCTCGCCCGCGCCCAGCGCGCCCACACCGCGCGGATCCTGCTGCAGACCACCACGCTCCAGGCGGCGGAGATCGCGTTCGCGGCCGGTTTCTCCAGCGTGCGGCAGTTCAATGACACCCTGCGCGAGATCTACGCCGCCACCCCGACCGAGCTGCGCGCCGCCCGTCCGGGCAGGCACGCCCGGTTCGGCCCCATCGGGCGGACGGGCCGCGGTGGCGCGGCCGGGGTGCCGCTGCGGCTCGCCTATCGCGGTCCGTACGACGCCACTCAGGTCTTCGACTACCTCGCGAGGCGCGCCCTGACCGGTCTGGAGGAGGTCGTGGGCGCCCCCGGCGCGCGCACCTACCGCCGCACCCTGCGGCTGCCGCACGCCGCGGGTGTCGTCGAGGTCGACGAGCGGGCGGGCGAGGGCTGGCTGGAGTGCCGGCTGCGCCTGACCGAACTGCGCGATCTGACCACCGCCACCGAGCGGATCCGGCGCCTGTTCGACCTGGACGCCGATCCGTACGCGGTCGCCGAGCGGCTGGGCGCCGACGCGGCGCTCGCGCCCCTGGTGGCCGTGCGGCCGGGGTTGCGCTCTCCGGGCGCCGCCGATCCGCGGGAACTGGCCGTGCGCGCCGTACTCGGCCAGCAGGTCTCGGTCGCCGCCGGGCGCACCCTGGGCAACGCCCTGGTGGCCGCGTACGGCGAGCCCCTCGCCGAGCCCGACGGCGGGCTCACCCGTCTCTTCCCCGCCGCCCAGGACCTGGCGGACGCGTCGCTCGCGGAGATCGGCATGCCGGAGAGCAGACGGACGACCCTGCGCACGCTCGCCGCGGCGCTCGCCGACGGCGCGGTGCGCCTCGACGCCGGCGCCGATCGCGACCAGGCCGAGAAGGAGTTGCTGACACTGCGTGGCATCGGCCCGTGGACGGCCGGCTACATCCGGATGCGGGCCCTGGGCGACCCGGATGTGCTGCTGGAGGGGGATGTCGCGATACGGGCCGGGGCGCGCCGCGCCGGGGCGTTTCTCGAGGACTCCGAGGACTGGCGCCCATGGCGCTCTTACGCCATGCACCACTTCTGGAACGCTCCGGCAGCACAGAACACCACACGAGGAACATCATGACGCTCTACACCACCATCGACAGCCCGCTGGGCGAACTGCTGCTGGCCGGCGAGGAGTCGGCCACCGCCCGGGGCGGCACCGCGCTCGCCTCGCTCTCGGTGCCGGGCCAGAACGGCGGGGTGACGGTCGGGAACGACTGGGTCCGCGACGACCTGGCCTTCGCCGAGATCGTGGACCAGCTGCGAGCGTACTTCGCGGGCAGCCGCACCCGGTTCGACATCGAATGCGCCCCCGGCGGCTCGGACTTCCAGCGAAGGGTCTGGCAGGCCCTGGAGGCGATTCCGTACGGCACGACCGTCAGCTACGGCGAACTCGCCGAGCGGGCCGGGGCGCCGCGCGCCGCCGTCCGGGCCGTCGGCACCGCGATCGGGCGCAATCCGCTGCTGATCGTGCGCCCCTGCCACCGGGTCATCGGCGCGAACGGCTCGCTGACCGGCTACGCCGGCGGGCTGGAGCGCAAGCAGCGACTGCTGCTTCTGGAGGGCGTCGGCGGTGGCACCCGGTGAACGCGCTGATCCCCCGCCCACGGCTGCGGATCGCCCCCGGCGCCGTCCACGTCCCCGGCTGGCTCACCCTCGACCAGCAGCGCGAACTCGTGGTGGCGTGCCGCGCCTGGGCGAGTGGCCCCGTACCGATCCGGCACACCGCACTGCCGAGCGGCGGGGTCATGTCCGTCCAGACCGTGTGCGTCGGATGGCACTGGCAGCCGTACCGGTACACCCGTACCGCGGGCGATGTGAACGGGGCGGCCGTGGCCGCATTCCCGGACTGGATGGCCGACCTGGGCCGCCGCGCCCTGGTCGAGGCGTACGAGGACGAGACGGCCGGCGACGGCTACACCCCCGACACCGCGCTCATCAACTTCTACGACGGCCAGGCCACCCTCGGCATGCACCAGGACAAGGACGAACGCTCCAGCGCACCCGTGGTGTCCCTCACCATCGGCGACAGCTGCGTCTTCCGCTTCGGCAACACCCGGACCCGCGCCAAGCCGTACACCGACCTCGAACTCGCCTCCGGCGATCTGTTCGTCTTCGGCGGCCCCTCCCGCTACGCCTATCACGGCGTCCCGAAAATCCTTCCCGGCACCGGCGACCCGGCCACCGGGCTGACGGCGGGCCGACTGAACATCACCCTGCGGGTGACCGGGCTGACCGACCCCGGGAAAGAGGCTCCATCGCAGGGTTAGCAGGCCGCCAGGTCACGGGCGCGGCGCAGCCCCGCCGTGACGTCGGCGAGGGTCGCGCAGTCCACCACCGCCGCGCCCGCGGGCAGCACCAGGTCCGTCGGGGGGCGGCGGTGCGCGACGGCGTCGGCCAGATCGGAGAGTCCGGCACGCAGCCGGGCGGCGAGGGCGGGGTCCGGCCGCTGGGCGCCCTGGTCCATGCGAACGCCGCAGGCCGTGGCCGCGTCCACGGTCTTCTCCAGGGCCAGCACCACCGGGGCCCAGGCCGCCGAGTCCCGCCCGAACGGGGGATGTTCGGCGCTCGCCACCTCCGCGGCACGGCGCGCGTCGGCCAGTGCGCGGTACGCCTCGCGGCGCAGCCGCAGCCGGATCGCGTAGGGCGCGTCGGCGGTCAGGACCCGGTCGAGGTGGTCGCGGGTGGCGCGGACCGCGAGGGACAGCCGTACGGACACCTGGGCACGGGGCCCGCCGAGGCCCGGGAGCGCCCCGGCGGCCAGCACCACACCGCAGGCGAGCAGCGTGTCCACCAGCCGGGTGTACCCGGGGTCGGTGTCACCGCCGAGGTAGACGAGGGAGAGCAGCAGGGGCGTGAGCACCGCGGTCTGCAGCGCGAAGTGGCGCACCGAGACGGGGATCAGCGCCGAGCAGACGGCCGCGACGGGCACCGGCCAGGTTCCGGGAATGCCCGTGACCGGGGTGAGCAGCGTGGCGAGCCCGCCGAAGACGGCGACGCCCACCGCCGTGCCGAGGGCGCGCGAGAGGGCCCGGGAGAACAGCGGGCCCATGTCCGGCTTGACGAGGAAGGCGGCCGTGGCGGGAAGCCAGTACCAGTGGTCGCTCGGCAGTAGCCGCGCGAGCGCGGTGCTCACGCCCACGCACAGGGCCACCCGGGCCGCGTACTCCCGGCCCGCCGGGCCGAGCGCGCGGCGCAGCCGCTGCCGGTGTCCGGGCACGACGGCGCCGACGGCGGGCGCCGGTTCGCCGTCGAAGACGCGGGCGGCGAGCAGCACCGCGCGGTGCACGGCGAGATGACCGGCCGTGTAGGGCGCGGGTGCGGGCAGCCTCCCCGGCGGCTGTCCGGTGCGTACGGAGCGGGCCAGTTGGGCGGGGGCGCGCGTCACGTGGGCGGGCAGTGGCTCGTCCTCCCACAGCAGGGTGAGCGCCGCCTCGCTGAGCGCTCCGGCCACCGCCAGCCGGTCGCGCAGCCGCCGCTCCTCGTCGTCGGGGCGGTGCAACGGCAGCCGGTGGGCGTAGAGCGCCTCGTACGCGGCGTCGTAGGCGGAGGTCAGCCGGCGCCGCGCGGCCTGGCCACCGTCGGTGCCGACGGCCGCCATCAGGTCGGCGAGGGCGTCGTAGACGGCGGCCACCGCGCTCCGCCCATCGGGTCCGGCGGTCGTGCGCGGCGGCACCACCCGGGGCAGCAGCGCGGCCATCGCGATGACCCAGCCGGCGCCGGCGAGCAGCAGGCCCGCCCGTACCGCGGGGGGCTCCGGCAGCGGCATGCCCGCCCCGACCACGGCGAGCACCATCAACTGCACCCCGGCGGACGAGCACACCGGGCCGATGGCACTGATCGCGCCGGAGACGAGTCCGACGGCGGCGAGGGCGAGCGCGATCCACGCCCCGAGGCCGAGGGTCCCGAGCCAGGCCCCGGTCAGCAGACCGGCGGCCCCGGCGAGGGCCGGGAGGCCGATGCGCACCGGCCGGGTGGCCCGGGTGGCGGGGCGGTCGTTGATGTGCGCGAACATGGCGCCGAGCCCGGCGATCACTCCGGCGGACGTGTGGCCCGAGGTCACTCCGGCCGCCACCAGCGGACCCACGCCGAGGGCTCCGCGGAGCACCGCCGCCCAGGGCACGGGGCCCCGCAGCCCCCGCACCCCGCGCAGGGAGTGCGTCAGCCACTCGGGCGGTGAGGTCAGCGCGCGCAATGATCCTCCGTGGTACGGGTGGTATTGATCGGGTGGAATCAACCGGGCTTCCCTTGACCGTACGTGAGCAATGCGGATGCTTCGTAACCCGCGTATTTCCGCCATGTGAGGCGGCGGTGTTGCTCTACGTACCGACAGTAACGGACGTCCGGACACCGGGGCCGGGCGTCGGACGGTCCGCCGGGCCATGGCACGGCGATGACCGGCAGCGACCAGAACCCGCCATTGCCGCGGACGGTGAAGTGCGCAGATCGCCGAAGCCGGGACTGCGCCGCCCGGGGCTCTCCGCGCGACGCGTTGATGGCCGGTCTCCTGAGCGCGGATGCACATGCCAGGCTCATATGTGTTCGATGGTGGCCGTCTTTGAGCGGAGCGTGTTGTGCTGGGTACCGAACGCCAACTAGCCTCCCATCAGCCCGTTACCGAACGCTCGTTCAGTAATTGCTCCAGGGCATTCCGCGGCAACGGAGGAGACATGACCGACACGCTCACGGACGCGCCAGCCGGCACGGACCCGACCCCGGGCTACCCGATCGACAAGAGCATGCGCTGCCCCTTCTCCCCGCCCGCCGATCTGCGAAGGCTGCAGGCCGACGCCCCACTCCAGAAGGTCCGGCTGTGGGACGGCAGCACCGCCTGGCTGGTCACCCGCTACAACGAATTACGCTGCCTGCGGCCGGCCGCGGACCTCGCCGACCTCCCCTTCACGCACGACTCGGACGTCTACGGAGTCCACGAGCTGCCCGTCACCTGGTGACGGAGCTCCCCCGGCTCCCGTACGGCCCGCACCGCCCCGCCCCCATCGTCCGGAGATTTCCATGCTGGTGACCCCGCATCAGGACTTATGCGCCTCGGGCCTGGCCGAGTGGTGAGCACGCCGGACGACGTGGTCATCGTGGGCGCCTCGGTCGCCGGGCTCACCACGGCCGTGACCCTGCGCTCCCTGGGATACGAGGGAAAGCTCACCCTCATCGGCGACGAGCCCCACACCCCCTACAGCCGGCCCCCGCTGTCCAAGCAGATCCTGATCGGCGCCTGGCAGCCGGACCGGATCAAGCTGCGCACGGACGAGGAGCTGTCCGCCCTGGACGCCGAGCTGCTGTTCGGCAGGTCCGCCACCGGACTGGACATCGCCGCCCGGCGGGTCCTGCTGAACGACGGTGACACCGTCCCCTACGACGCTCTGGTCATCGCCACCGGCGTCATCCCGAGCAGTCTGCCCGACGCGCATCATCTCGCCGGGGTGCATCTGCTGCGCACGCTCGACGACACCCTCGCCCTGCGCGCCGAGTTACGCCGCGGACCCAGGGTGGCGGTGGTCGGGGCGGGCTTTCTGGGCGCCGAGGCGGCCTCGGCCTGCCGCAGGATGAACCTCGACGTCACCATGATCGACCCACGCCCGGTGCCCATGCGGCGTCAGTTCGGCGACCGGATCGCCGGACTGGTGGGGCAGCTGCACCGGGACAACGGGGTGTCCATGCGTTGCGGCACCGATGTGAAACGGTTCCTCGCGGAGAACGGCCGGGTGACCGGGCTCGAACTGGCCGACGGGACGACGCTGGACGCCGATGTCGCCGTGGTCGCCATCGGCGCCACCCCGGCGATCGGCTGGCTCGCCGGATCCGGTCTCGAACTGCGCAACGGTGTCGAATGCGACGCCACCTGCCGGGCGGCGCCGGGCATCTACGCGGCCGGTGACGTCGCCTCCTGGCACAACAACCACTTCGACCGCCGGATGCGGCTGGAGCACCGGCTGAACGCCACCGAACAGGCTCAGGCCGTCGCCCGCAATCTGCTCGGCGCGAACGAGCCGTTCGCCCCCGTGCCGTATTTCTGGACCGACCAGTACGACGCCCATATCCAGGCGTACGGCATCTTCCCCGCCGACGCCGAGCTCGCCGTGGTCCACGGCGAGCTCGAGGACCGCCGCTTCGTCGTGGCGTACGGCCACCGCGGCCGGGTGGTCGGAGTGCTCGGCTGGAACAGCCCCTGGGAGGTGCGCAGCTTCCGGGAACTGGTGGTCGACCGGGCGCCCTGGTCATCGATCGCCGCGGGCGCCATATGACCCGGCCGAATGACCCGGCCGACATCCGGCGGCCAGCCGCCGGTGACCGTGGCGTCAATTTTCGGCCATGCGTCACGGCGAGTCTGGCCAGGTGCTGGTCCGTCGTCTTCTCGTCCAAGGTGTCGCCGTCGCTCCACACCACTGTCGGCTGCTCGGGCTCGCGGGCTCGGTGGCCCTGGCGGCGGGCGGAGCGACGGCTGGAGCGCTGCCCGTGGGGGATGCCCTCACCCCGGACTCCGGGAGAGCGGCGCTCGGGTTGGTCAGCACCTACTTCGGACTGGTTCTGCTGGTGGCGGCGTGGTGGTGGCTGGGGCGCGCAGTGCGCGGCCCGGAGCCGCCCGGCCGGCGCAGCCTGCTGCTGACGCTCGCCACCTGGGCGGCTCCGCTGCTGCCCGCGCCCCCGCTGTTCAGCCGGGACGTGTACAGCTATCTCGCGCAGGGCGCCATGGTGCACGCGCGGATCGACGTCTATACGCATGGCCCCGTACGGCTCGGTGGCCCCCTGGCGGCCGAGGTGGCGCCGGGATGGCAGCACACCCCGACGCCCTACGGACCGGTGTCCCTGGCCTTCGAGAGCGCGATCGCGCATGCCGCGCGCGCCGAAGTGTCCCTCGGGGTGCTGGGGTTGCGGCTGCTCGCCCTGCTCGGGGTGGCGGTGATGGTGCTGGCCCTCCCCGTTCTCGCGCGGCGCTGCGGCACCGATCCGGGCGCCGCGCTGTGGCTCGGCGGGCTCAACCCGCTGTTGCTGCTGCACTTGGTGGGCGGGGCGCACAACGACGCCATCATGCTCGGACTGCTCGGCGCCGGTCTGGTAGCCGCGACGGGCCGGTGGCCCGCGTGCGGTGCGGTGCTGGTGACGCTCGCCGCCCTGGTCAAGGCACCCGCGGCGCTGGGGCTGCTGGCGGTCGCCTCGCTCTGGGCGCGCCAGGTGGAGGGCCGTAGGCGGCGGGCCGGGGCCGTGCCGGCCACCCTCGCACTGGCGCTGGTCACCACGGGCGTGGCAACGGCCGCCACCGGTACCGGGTACGGCTGGGTCACCGCCCTGTCCACCCCGGCCTCGCCCGACAACTGGGCGCTGACCAGCGCCCTCGGCCGGGCCACCGGCGCCGTGCTGGATGCCGTCGGCAGCGGTCTGGCTCCGCTGGCCACCCCGGCGTGGCATGCGCTGGGGCTGGTGGCGACCGCCGTCATCATCTCGGCCGCCTGGCTGCGTCCGCCTCGGCGCCGCCCGCTGTACGCCCTGGGGCTGAGTCTGATGGCGGTGGCGGTGCTGGGCCCCGCGATCCGGCCCTGGTATGTGCTGTGGGGGATGTTCCTCATCGCGGCGGCGGCGCCGAGCGGGGCGGTGCGCAACGCGGTCGCGGCGGCGAGCGGGGTGCTGGCCCTGGCCGTACTGCCCAGCGGGTTCGCCCCGGATTCGCGACAGCTGACGTTCGCGGTGTGCGGGGGCGCGCTGGCGCTGTGTGCGCTGTGGTGCGCACGGCGCACCCCGGGCTTCGCCACCGCGGCCGGACTGTCCGGCGCGCGGGGCGGCCGGCTGCCGGAGCGTTCGGCATGACGGGGCCCACCACGACGCGTGGACGGCTGCTGCTGGCGCTCGCTCTCACCGGGGCCTCGGCGCTCTTCCTGATCACCGTTCCGCTGCACCGGCACTGGTTCGATCTGAACGTCTACTACGGCGCCGTGGGCCACTGGCTGCGCGACGGCCGGATCTACGACTTCACCATCCCCGGGGCGGACGGGACCGAGTACGGATTCACCTATCCGCCCTTCGCCGCCCTGTGCATGCTGCCGATGGCCCTGGTGAGCTGGCCGGGCGCGATCACCATCAGCATGCTGCTCAATGTGGCCGCCTCGGCCACCCTGCTGTGCTGGCTGATCGGCCCGATCGCCCGCCGACAGGGCTGGCACCCGTGGTTCGCCTTTCTCGTGGCGGGGTGCCTGTTCGCCCTGCTGGAGCCGGTCCGGGACACCTTCAGCTTCGGACAGGTCAATCTGCTGCTGCTGGTCCTCGTGTTCTCGGACGCGTGGCTGCTGTCCACGGGGCGTGGCAGGTTCGCCGGCTGCGGAATCGGGCTCGCCGCCGCGATCAAGCTCACCCCTGCCATCTTCATCGTCTATCTGCTGGTCACGCGGCGGTGGCGGGCCGCCGGTGTGGCCACGGGCACGGCGGTGGCCGCCACGCTGCTGGCCGCCGGGGTGGCCCCGGGCGCCTCCCGGGTCTACTGGACCGAGGCTCTGTGGGACACCGACCGGATCGGGGTGCTCTCGTATGTCTCGAACCAGTCCTGGGACGGGGTGCTGGCCCGGCTGCTCGAACCGGTGCAGCCGAGCGGGGCGGTGTGGGCGGCCGGTGTCCTCGCCATCCTGGCCGTATGGGCCCGCCGGGTGCGCAGCGCGGCGGCCGTCGGGGACGAGGTGGCGGGGTTCGCCCTGAGCGGCATCGCCGCCTGCCTCATCAGCCCGATCACCTGGGTGCACCATCTGGTCTGGCTGATACCGGCCCTGACGGTGCTCGCGGACACCGCACTGCGGCCGGGCGCGCCGCCGGCCCGCCGCCGGCTCCTGCTGCGCGCGTCCGCCGCGATCTACCTGATCCTGTGCAGCAGCGTGGTGTGGCTGTGGCGCTTCGACTTCACCGGGCTGAGCGGCTTCCTCGGCAGCAACGCGTACGTATGGATCTGTCTCGGGCTGCTGCTGGCGCTTCCGCTGCGCGGCGACGCGGCGCGGCCGCGGCGCACGGAGCCGCGTCCGTCGCGGATCCCGGGAACAGGCATGTCCGGACCGATCCCGAAAGCGACGCCGTAGCCATGGAGCGACCCGCGCGCCCGCCCGTGTACCGCCGGATTCCGGTGCGCCCGATCCTGTGTCTGCTGCCGCTGGTCGTTGTCGGCGTATGGGTGTGCCGGCACCGCTCGCTGATCGGCTCCGGCGCCCGGCAGATGGTGACGGCGAATCCGTACTGGCTGCTCATGGCGGTGGCGACAACCGGGCTCGGCTGGGTCGCGGTGTCCTTCGCGCGGCAGGGCACGGTGCTGGAACGGCTTCCGGCGGGGCGGCTGTTCGTCACCCAGTTCGCCGCGGGCGCCGCCAACCATCTCCTGCCGTCGGGGATCGGCGCGAGCGCGGTCAACATCCGCTTCATGACGGGCTGCGGTCTGCCGGCCACCCGCTCCTCGGCCGCGCTCGCCCTGTACTTTCTCGCGGAGGCCATCGCCCGGATCGGGCTGCTGGCCGTCCTGCTGGTGGCCTTCCCCGAGGCGCTGCGCCTCGGCCCACTGCTCCCGGAGCGGGACGGCACAGCGGTGGTGGTGGCGGAGGTGGTGGCCGTGGTCTGCGGGCTGGTGCCGGCGGCGTTGGCGATTCGCCCGGTGCGCAGGATCGTCCGCACCTTTGTGCGGACCGCGCTGGCCGACGCCCGCTCCCTCCATCTGCGGCCGTCCCGGGCGCTCGCGCTGTGGGGCGGCTCGCTGGCGTTCCCCCTGCTGCAGGCGGCGGGTCTGGTGGCGGTCGCCCTCGCACTGGAGCTCGAGGTGCAGCCGCCGCATGTCATGCTCGCGTATCTGGCCGCCACGGCGGTGGCCGCCGTGGTCCCCTCCCCCGGCGGCATCGGCTCGGTCGACGCGGCGCTGGTCATCGCGCTCGTCGCGGCCGGGGCCCCGGTCGAATCCGCCACCTCCACGGTGCTCGCCTACCGCTTCATCACGGTGTGGCTCCCGCTGATCCCGGGCGCGCTGGTGTTGGGCACGCTGGTGCGCTCGAAGATCATCTGACGTGTCCCGGGGCCGTATCCGCCCCTCACCCGTGCCGCAGGGTGAGCACGTCGTCGGGCTGGACATCGACGTGAGAGCCGAGGCGGGAGCCGGCCCGGTCGAGGGTTTCGCCGAGCCATGCGGCGTCCTGGTGGCCGGCGTGCCGCAGCCGCAGCCGCCGCGACTGCAACGGCACCATGCGGACGTCGGTGAGTCGTCCGGTGTCCGGGTCCACCGTCACGAAGTAGAGAAGCCGCAGGTCGTCCCGGTACTGCTCATAGCCGCCGATGCCCTCGTAGTCGTCGATGAGGTCGCCGCAGCCGTAGAGGATCAGCTTGCCGCGGTACACCTCGGCGGGGCGAGGGTGGTGCGAGGAGTGACCGTGGATGATGTCGACGCCGCCGTCGATCAGGGCGTGGGCGAAGCCGATCTGGTCCGCGGAGACCGCGTATCCCCAGTTGCCGCCCCAGTGGATCGAGACGACGGCGACATCGCCCGGCCGCTTGATCTGCCGTACCCGGCCGGCGATCGCTACCGCGCAGGCGTCCGACAGCTCGGCGATGTAGTCGACCCCGGACCGGCCGCCGGTCGCGGCCCAGCGGCCCGGGATGCCACTGGAGGCCGCCCCGCAGGAGAAGACCAGGACGCGCCGGTCCTCACCGGTCGGGACGATGGCGGGGCGCCGCGCGGCGGCAACGTCTGGGCCCGCTCCCGCCGCCCGGAGCCCGGCGGCGGCCAGGGTGTCGAGTGTTTCGTGGAGTCCGCTCCGGCCGCCGTCCAGCACATGGTTGTTCGCCAGAGCGCAGACATCGGGCCGGGCCACGGTCAGGGAGGGGAGGTTGTCCGGGCTCATCCGGTAGTGGACGTCCTTGCCGGGGGCGAATTCGCCACTCGCCGTGATGCTGGTCTCCAGGTTCACCAGCCGGACGTCGGGCGCGGTCTCGTCCAGGACCGACAGGGCGTCGCCCCAGGGCCAGGAGAAGTCCACCGGCCGCGGAATGGGGCCGTTCACCTCCTCGGCCAGCTCGACATAGGCCCGGGAGTCGCGGATGTACGGCTCCCGCAGCTCCGGGTCGCCGGGGTGCGGCAGGATCTGGTCGACACCGCGGTCGAGCATCACATCGCCGCACAGGAACAGCGTCAGCGCGTCGCCGTGCACATTCCCCAACGTACGTCCCCACCTGCGGTGACGCCCACCGCCCGGTCGCGGGCTATGGTCTGCGGCGGGGCGCGGTGACCAAGGTTTACGGAGGCTTTTCCGCCGTTTCTCCCATCGGCCGTTGTGCGGTGCGGCCAGGCCAAGGAGACTGCCCCGGTTCCCGCACGCCTTCGGACGCCACAGGAGACCGGACCTGTCATGACCGCCATGGACCGTCGACGTTTTATGCAACTGGCCGGCACCACCACCGCCATGTCCCTACTGTCCGCCAGCATCGCGCGCGCCGCGGAGATTCCGGCGAACCGTCGGACCGGAAGCCTGCGGGACATCGAGCACATCGTGGTCCTGATGCAGGAGAACCGTTCGTTCGATCACTATTTCGGCACCCTGCGCGGAGTGCGGGGATTCGGCGATCCGCGACCGGTGCGGCTGCCCAGTGGCAAGCCGGTGTGGTATCAGTCCGACGGCACGAAGGACGTGCTGCCGTTCCGCCCCGAGGTGAACGACCTGGGGCTGCAGTTCCTCCAGGACCTCAACCACGACTGGAAGGGCGGACACGCCGCCCTCAACGAGGGTGCGTACGACAAGTGGGTCCCCGCCAAGACGGCCACCACGATGGCGTACTTGACCCGGGAGGACATTCCGTTCCACTACGCGCTGGCCGACGCGTTCACCATCTGCGACGCCTACCACTGCTCGTTCCTCGGCAACACGGACCCGAACCGCTACTACATGTGGTCCGGTTACACGGGAAACGACGGCAAGGGCGGCGGCCCCGTCCTCGACAACGCCGAGGCCGGCTACGGATGGACCACCTACCCCGAGCGGCTGGAGAAGGCCGGGATCTCCTGGAAGATCTACCAGGACATCGGTGACGGTCTCGACGCCGCCGGTGGCTGGGGCTGGATCGAGGACGCCTACCGCGGCAACTACGGCGACAACTCGCTGCTGTACTTCAACCAGTACCGCGACGCCAAGCCGGGCGACCCGCTCTACGACAAGGCCCGCACCGGCACCGACGCCAAGAGGGGTGACGGCTTCTTCGACATCCTGCGGGCGGACGTGAAGGCCGGGAAGCTGCCGCAGGTGTCCTGGATCGCGGCGCCGGAAGCCTTCACCGAGCACCCCAACTGGCCTGCGAACTACGGCGCTTGGTACATCGCCCAGGTGCTCGACGCGCTCACCTCGAACCCGGAGGTGTGGAGCAGGACCGCGCTGCTCATCACCTACGACGAGAACGACGGCTTCTTCGACCACGTCGTGCCGCCGTACGCGCCCTCGGCGGAGCGGGGCGGCTCGACCGTGGAAACCACCGGGGAGCTGTTCCCCGGCTCGTCCTCGCAACCGGCCGGCCCCTACGGGCTGGGGCAGCGGGTGCCGATGCTCGTGGTGTCCCCGTGGAGCAAGGGCGGCTGGGTGTGCTCCCAGACGCTCGACCACACCTCGATCCTGCGGCTGATGGAGCGGCGGTTCGGTGTGGAGGAGCCGAACATCTCGCCGTGGCGGCGCGCGGTGTGCGGCGATCTGACCGCGGCCTTCGATTTCGCACGGACCGACGCCCGCGTCCCGTCCCTTCCTGGCACCAGCGGCTATCGGCCGAAGGACCACGACCGCCACCCCGACTATGTGCCGACGCCCCCGGCGAAGCCCTCCCTGCCCCGGCAGGAGCCCGGGTCGCGCCGCGCCAGGCCGCTTCCGTACGACCTGTCCGCCGACGCCACGACCGCCGCCGACGGCACCCTGCGGATCGGCTTCGGCAATCTCGGCGAGGCCGGGGCGCACTTCCACGTCACCTCCGCCACGCACACCGGCGGGCCGTGGGGGTACACGGTGGAGGCGGGCAAGCAGCTGTCCGGAAGCTGGCCCCGGTCCGCGCAGGACCACGGCCGGTACGACATCGAGGTGCACGGACCGGCCGGTTTC
Organism: Streptomyces sp. NPDC005266; assembly: GCF_040607655.1. Taxonomy (NCBI): domain Bacteria; kingdom Bacillati; phylum Actinomycetota; class Actinomycetes; order Kitasatosporales; family Streptomycetaceae; genus Streptomyces; species Streptomyces sp. NPDC005266. The sequence goes on along the minus strand of NZ_JBEXHC010000004.1, from coordinate 327,520 downwards.
CTGCGCCGGTTCACGGGCCACGCCGACGGCAAGGGGCTCCAGGTGAGCGCCCGTCATGAGCGGAAGACCGGGCAGATCAGGCTGACCCTCACCAACGAGGGCGGCACAACGGTCCGGTTCACCGTCACGGACGGCTACCACCAGGAGAAGACGGCGAGCTACCGGCTGAAGCCGGGCGAGCGCGCCGTGCACACCGCGGATCCGGAGAAGAGCCACCGCTGGTACGACCTGTCGGTGGTCTCCGACCACGACAGCGGCTTCCTGCGGCGGCTGGCCGGCCATGTGGAAACCGGCCGGGCGGGCGTGAGCGACCCCGCCCTCGCGACGGACTGAGCCCCCGCACATCACCGCGCCCGTGTCCGTCCGGTTCCTGCCGGACGGACACGTGGTGCGTCAAGGAAACGGGGCCAGGGGGCGGGTCAGGGCCGGGAGCCCGAGGCGCGGGTGCGGAAACCGGCCGGAGTCTCGCCGGACCGGCGCCGGAAGAACTTGGTGAACACCGTGGCGTCGGGGAAGCCGAGCCGCTCGCCGATGGCCGTGGCGGACAGTTCGGTGTGCACCAACAGCCGCTTGGCCTCCAGCAGCACCCGGTCGTCGATGAAGCGCTTGGCGCCGCATCCGGCGGTGGCGCGGGTCGCGCGGGTGAGGGTGCGGACGCTGTAGCCCAGTTGCGCTGCGTAGTCCTCAACCCGGTGCGTACGGGTGAAGCCGCGCTCCACCGCACGCTGGAAGCGGCGGAACGCCTCGCCGCCCGCCGCGTCGCCGCCCTGGGCGCCCGGCAAATGGGCCAGGCGCAGCACGAGCACGGCGACCAGATGGCGGACCGTCTCGATCTGCGCCTCCAGCGGCCCGGTCGTCGCCCGGTACTCGCTCTCCAGCAGGTCCAGGACGCCGCGTACGGCCTGGGCGGCTGCGCCCTCGGGGAGCAGCGGGGCCTGCCGGGTGTGCCGGTTCAGCCGGGCGGCCGCGGTGGTGGCGGTGCCCAGATAGCCGGGCGGGAAGAGCACGACGGTGCCCTCGGCGGCGGTGAGGTCGGAACGGAACTGGTGGACCTGCCCGGGGCGCACCCACATCCAGCTCCCCTCGGTCAGCTCGTGCTCGGTGAAGTCCACCGAGCAGCGCAGCACCCCGGAGCGCACGGTGATCAGCTGGTGGAAGGTGAGCCGCGCCGGGGAGTAGACGTCGAGGTCATGGCCCCGCGCGCGAGCGAACAGGCTCGGGAAGTCCAGGACCGCCGCTCCCGGCGGGGCTCCCATGGAGGGCCGGAACGGAACCTCGGCGACATCGGCGTGTCCGTTTCTGTCCATAGCGCGTCTTCAGTATACGGCTGGACTTCCCTGGTGCGCACCTAGCGTGGAGTGCACAGCGGTGACTCAGTGACCGAAAGAGACATCAACTTCCCTGTGCCCGCAAGAACCGAGGGAGCGTAGTTCAGCAGCCGGTCGCGCACCGCGTCCCGCAGGGCCACCGCCGCTGGATGGGTGGACCAGCTGAGGATGAGCCCCCGCGACCGCCGAGCCGTTGGCGGCCACCGGCGCGTACAGCCCGAAGCCGGCCATGGTGGCCAGGAGTTGCTCGGGTTCGGCCGCGGTGGCCTGCCGGTCGAGGATGTCGGCGAGCATCGGATTCGCTGGAGCGGTCACGGAACGAGCGGAGAAGTTGGCGGCGCGCACCCCCGGCCCCAGGGTGAAACCATGGCCGGGAACGACGAGCGAGGGAGCGGCGCATGAACAGCGGGGATCTGCTGGCCGACGCGTTCGAGCGGGTGTCCGAGGCGGTGCACTCGGCCGTGGACGGGCTCACCACGGACGAACTGGCCGTACGGCTCGACAGCGGCGCGAATTCCATCGCCTGGCTGGTGTGGCACCTGACCCGCGTCCAGGACGACCACATCGCCGACGCCGCGGGCACCGAGCAGCTGTGGACCGCCGAGGGATGGTACGACCGGTTCGGACTGCCGTTTCCCCCGGCGGCCACCGGCTATGGGCACCGGAGCAAGGACGTGGCGGCGGTGCGGGTGGACGCCGATCTGCTCACCGGGTACTACGACGCCGTGCACGAGCGAACGGTCCAGTACGTGCGGGGGCTCAGAAACGCCGATCTCGACCGGGTCGTGGACGAGGCGTGGACCCCGCCGGTGACCCTCGGCGTCCGGCTGGTGAGCGTCATCGCGGACGATCTGCAGCACGCCGGGCAGGCGGGCTTCATCCGGGGCGCGATCCGGCGGCGCTGACGGGCATCGCGGGAGACATGGTTCATCGGCTCGATTGACATGCAGGTAATTGCCTGCATAACGTATGGCGTGAGCTCAGAGATGGACAAGGTCTTCAAGGCGCTGGCTGACCAGACCCGGCGGTATCTGCTCGACAGGCTGCATGAGCACAACGGGCAGTCGCTGGGTGAGCTGTGCCGCCGCCTGGAGATGACCCGCCAGTCCGCGACTCAGCATCTGGCCGTCCTCGAGGACGCCAATCTGGTCACCACGGTGCGGCGGGGCCGCGAAAAACTCCATTACCTCAATCCCGTCCCCCTCCACGAGGTCCAGGAACGCTGGATCGACAAGTTCGAGCGCCCGCGGTTGCGCGCGCTGAGCTCGGTGAAACGTCAAGCAGAGGAAGCCATGGCCGACAAGCCGTCATTCGTGTACGTCATCTATATCGAATCCACCCCGGAGAAGGTCTGGCACGCGCTGACCGACGCCGATCTCACGGCCGCTTACTGGGGCCACAGCAACGTGTCGGACTGGCAGACCGGCTCCGCCTGGGAGCATCGGCGGACGGACGGCTCCGGCGTGGCCGATGTGGTCGGCACGGTGGTGGAGAGTGTTCCACCGACGCGGCTGGTGACCACCTGGGCCGCGCCCGGCGAGGAGCCCGCCGACGGCCCCTCCCGGGTCACCTTCGACATCCAGCCGCACGGTGGGATCGTCCGGCTCACCGTGATCCACGAGAATTTGGCCGACGAGGCCGAGCGGACCGCGGCGGCCAGTGGCTGGGCGGCGGTGCTGTCCAACCTGAAGTCACTCATCGAGACCGGAAGCCCGCTGCCGCAGGAGCCCTGGCTCGTGCCGTAGCCGAGGGGCGCGGCCCTCCGTTGCCCGGCGCTTGCCGCCGTGCCGGTGGGACGTTGCGAGCTCACCTGCCGGTTCCACGGTCCCGCACCGTGATGCCCAGGGCGTCGGCGAACATCGGAGCGAGCTCCATCAACTGCCCGCCGGTGATGGTGGCGCCGCGCAGCGCGTCATGTCCGTCGCTGATCTCCAGCCGGGTGGCGTCCCGCAGATCCACCTTCGCCATCCGCGCCTTGCCGAACCGCACACCCTCCAGCGCCGAGCCGGGAAACGTGACGTCGGTCAGCGCGGCACCGCTGAAGTCGACATCGCGCAGCAGGCAGTCCACGAAGCTGACGCCCCTCAGCTTCGCGGCGCGCGCGTTCACCGACTCGAACTTGCAGCGATGGAAAGTCACCCGGTGCAGCCGCGCGGTGAACATCTCCAGCCCGGCCAGCACACAGCCGATGAGCTCGCCGTCCAGCCAGTCGGTGTCCGCCAGGTCGGTGCCGACCCATCGCACGCCGTCCAGCCACACATCGTTGAAGCGGGCACCGCGGTAGCGCCCTCCGGTGAAGGTCACCGAGGAGAACGCGGACTCGATGAACCGGGCGTTGCGGCCATCGGCCTCGTCGATGTCACCGCCGTCGACATGGACGGTGTCGTAGTCGCCCCCGTCGGCCGTGGTGCCGTCGAACGGCCGCAGGTGGCTCGCGTACGGCAGATCGGCGAGCTGACGAGGGGGTGCCATCACGGACCTCACTTCTCCGGGCAGGGGGACGGAACGCATGGTCCATCATGGCCGACGGGGACCGCGCCGATCATCGCCCCGGGTGGCCGCGGTGGGCCGCCCACTCCCGTTTCAGCAGGGACATCCGTACGGCGTCGATCCACTCGCCCTCGTGCAGCAGCGCCTCACGCTCCGTGCCCTCCGCCACGAAGCCGACCTTCTCGTACACCCGGCGGGCCCGGGGGTTGAAGGCGTAGACACCCAGCGAGATGCGGTGCAGGCCGAGCCGTTCGAAGCCATGGCCGACGATCAGCCGGACCGCCTCGGTGCCGAGCCCGCGCCCCCGGCCCGCCGCGCCGATCAGCGTACGGAAGGCGCAGTTCTGGTTGGGCTCGTCCCATTCGTGGAGCACGACCTCACCCACCAGCGCGCCACTGGCCCGGTCGACGACAGCGAGATCGAGGCGGTCGTCCTGATCCTTGCGGCTGCCGTACCACGAGCGCGGCCGCGCCTCGTCGAACGAGCCGCTGCTCCCGGTGAACGTACGGACCTCGGCGTCGTCCAGAATCCGGGCCATGGCCGGCGCGTCGTCCGCGGTGAAGGGGCGCAGCACGACCTTCTCGCCGGGGAGCACGGGCTTGAGCGAGAAGCCGGCCGTCGGGCACGGGGGCAGCGATGTCATCCCTGGATTCTGGGCCAGGCGCCGGCTTCCCGTCGGCCGCGTTTACGGCGGACACCGGCGCGTACGCGGGGGGGGGCGGGGCGTAGCTGGATGCATCGCGCAACCATCCGCCCGAGATTGGCCGACGGGCGTGTCCTCCATGGGGGCGAACAGGACGATCTGCGGACCTTGCCCCTCGGCCATGGCCCCCGGAACGGGCCCCGGCACCCGGCAGGGCGCCGGGCCCGGACGGGTTTCTTCCAGGTGGGGGCCGAATTCCCCGGCGAGCACACCCCGACACCGCACTCGGCCGCGCTGTCAATCCGTCATTTCAGGGAATATCCGTGTCTTCGGTGACCCGGCTAGCTTGCTCCTGATCCTGACACCACGTCAGGGATGCGATGAGAGAGGCGGGTTCACGGACATGGCGCGAAGCCGAAGGGACATGCTGCGGGCCGCGACGGCCATGGCGGGGGCGGCCGCGGTGGGCGCCGGGGGTGGCGGCACGGCCGCCGCCACCCCCGGCGGGGCGCGGTCGAGACGCGTACTGAGTTCCGTGGGGACACGGCTCAACACCTTCCGTGACGCATCCGGCCTGGTGACCGTCTCGGTGTTCTCGCACCGCGGAAGCCCGCCCCAGCAGCACTGGATCGATGAGACCGTGCTCGTCGGCGACGGGGACATGATCGCCATCGGCGGCGGTGCCACGGCTGTCGAGTACCCCCAGGGCGCGCTGCTGACCGCGTCGTATCCGACGGACGACCTGTCCGGCTGGACGGTCAGCTCGAAGGACCACGTCGACGCGCAGGCCCATGAGCTGGTCTCGTATGTCATCGGGCTGAAGATCGCCGGGATCAGCCGGGAGGAGCTGCTGCGGTCGGTCTATGTCTCGCGCGCGGACAGCGGCCTGGCCCCGCACCCGGAGGCCGAGGCCGGCATTCCGTCGTCGGACGAGTATGTGCTGGTCGGTGGCGGGTTCCGGGTGGACTGGCACGGGTCGGGCAATCTCGCCACCGCCTCCTTCCCCGCCACCGAGACGTCCTGGAAGGCGCGGTCGAAGGACCATCTCGTCCCGGACCCTGCCAATATCCGGGTGTTCGCGATCGCGCTGCGCCGCTTCTTGCGGGTCGGGGTCGTGTCGAACAGCTTCACCAGGGCCGATTCCGGTCAGTCCCCGCACCCCGCCGCCGTGGCGTCCGTGACCCCGGGCTACGCGCTGACGGGAGGCGGCGCGGACGTGCACTACCGCGGCTCGGGCAATCTGCTCTGGAAGCTGGAGCCGACCACCACCCAGACGCCGAGCTTCGGCGCGGCCTCCAAGGACCACCATGTGTCCGACCCGGCCACCATCACGGCCTACTCGGTGGGCATCCGCGTCTTCTGACCTGCCCTGCCCCCGGCCCCTCCCCCGGCGCCGTCTCAGCGCCGTACCTGGATCAGCGCATGGGTGCCGCTGGTACGCCAGTTGGTCTCCTGAGCGTTCAGCGCGGCCACGGTGCGCTCGTCGAGACCGACGATCACATCCGACTTGAGGGTGCGCAGCGCGGCCACCGGGCCGGGGAAGTACCCGGTGCGGGCCGCGAAGGAGGTGGTCGGGGGCCACATCCGGTCGCCCACCAGGCGCCGGTAGTTCAGATCGCCCTTCATCACGGTGAGGGTGGCGTCGGCGAACTCGCCCCGCAGTTCGCCGGGCATCTCGGTGTACGGCAGCGGGGCGCGGAAGAAGTCGTGGGCCCGGACGGTGAGACGGCCGTCGCGCATGGCCGCCCACAGCCGTTCGCCGGCCTCGGCCGCGGCTCCCCGCGCACGGACCAGCCGGCCAAGGGAGTCGACGACATCCGCGGTGGTGGCGTCCGATACGTAGTACGGATACGGCTTGACCTGCAGAACGGCCCGCTCGGCGCGCCGGTGGCGCAGTACGTGGTCGATGAGGACGAGATCGGGGATCAGCTCGCGCCCGGCGTTGTCCGCGACCAGGCACAGCGTGGCCGGTGCGCCGACGGGCAGCAGCGGCCACAGCGCCTCCGTGTCGTCGGCGAGCAGCGGCGGCGCCTGTCCGCCACCGGCTTCGGTGCCCTCGGCGCTGATGCGGAAGCCGAGGTCCGCGCGGTTGCCCCAGAGCGAGCCGTGCACCAGCGCGCTCGCCTGTTCCTCGACGGGCAGCCGCAGGATGTCGTCGAGCGCGGCGAGTTCCGCGTCGGCCTCCGGGGTGCGCAGCTCGGCGTGTTTGAAGGGCCGGAAGGGATCGATGCCCCGCCAGGGGCCGTCCGTGAAGTAGCCGACCGCTTCGAGGAGTTGGCGGTAGAAGTAGCTCTCGGCCCAGAGGAAGGGCACCTCGTACCAGGAACGGCCGAAGTATCCCCGGCCCCACTCCTGCCAGCAGTCGTGATCGTACGCGGAGGGTGGAAGCGGTGTGATGACACCCTCGGCCGTGTTGTCGCGCAGGGCGTCGAGCGCACGGTGCTGTCCGGGGCCGTACGGAAAGGCGTCGCGCACCTTCTCGATCAGCGCCGGATGCCGCTCGGCCAGCACACTCCGGGAAAACGATCCGGGCTCATCGCTCAGGATCACGGGCGCGTCGGGGGTGTCGGACATGGCGCAAGGATGGCATACGTGCCGGTGGGGGCCGGTGTTTCCGCAACGGGGTGGTAGCCGGCCGGGAGGCCCGGGAGCTACCAGTGCGCGGGGCGTGTGAGCGCCGAGGGCAGTCTGGTGGCGGCGTCGCCCCTGCCCGCGTTGAGCTGGGCCTGGGTGAGGAAGAGGGCATCCGTGAGATCGGCCCCGCGCAGATCGGCGTCGCGCAGATCGGCCCCGATCAGATCCGCCGCGGTCAGATCGGCCCGCCCCAGGTCGGCCGCGATGAGATAGGCCCCACGGAGGTTGGCGCCGCGCAGATCGGCGCCCCGGAGGCGGGCCCCGATGAGATCGGCGCCTCTGCGGTTCTTCTTCCTGCCCGGGATCCTGGCCCGCACCAGCTCGCTCGTCCGCAACAGCAGCCGGCTCACCTCTGCGCGGTGGGCCGCCACGTCCAGTTCCCTGAGGTCCGGGGCGGCGCCGCGGGTGAGGCGCTCCGTCTCGTACAGGGCGTGGCGCAGCTCGCCGTGGAGGGGGCGGGCCGGCGGGAGAGTCAGCGCCTCGGTGAGGTACCACAGGAGCTCATGGAGCTGCCGCATGACGGGGAACACCGCGAACATCTCCGAGGCGGTCTCCGGGTGCTGCCGCCAGTCACGGCCCTCGAAGGTGTGCTGGGAGACCTTCTGTCCGGCACCGAAACAGTCGAAGACCGTACAGCCGGAGAAGCCCTTCTCCCGCAGCCGGGAGTGGATGCCACAACGGAAGTCGGTCCGCAGATTGCGGCAGGGCTCCCCCGCGTCCTTGGTCGTCGCGAAGTCCGCCGACGCCGCGAAGGGCAGCGCGACACAGCACAGCCCGAAGCAGCCGGCGCAGTCGGCCTGCAGTTCGAGGCGGCCCGAGGGGGTGGACGGGGCTTCGGGGGTGGATGACACCGGGCGTGGTCTCCGCTTCGCGAGGGGCACCGCGGGGTACGGCGGTGCTCGGCATGGGCCTCTATTCTCCCAGCCCGGTGCCGGTGCGGGACGAACCCCGGAAGGGTGCCGGGTTCAGTCGAGTTCAGCCAGGTTCAGCCGGGTTCAGCCGGGGATGATCAGCTCGATCCCGTAGGCGGCGATCGCCGGACACGCGGCGAAACACAGCACCGCCGTGACCGTGGCCACCTTGTCGGGCCCGCTGTGAGCGGCCCCAGGCCACGACCGGTGAGGCGATCGCCGGGATCACGATCTTCTGGATGATCGCGTACAGACGGTCGCCAACGCGGGTGTCCGGCGAAGGGGTGAGGGCGGGTTGGCGGCGGCCGCGGCCCAGCTCACCAAGGGGTCAGGGAAGCGCGGGTGTTGAGCGCCCGCGCATCGCTCCCCGTGGCCTGCCGGTAGGCGTCGGTGACCCGGGCGAGCTCCCGCGCGGTGCGCCCGCCGTCCCGGTGCATCGCCCGGTTCGCCCGTACGACGGCCGCGGTCGCCTCGCGGCGCTCGGCCTCGTAACGGGCCAGCCCGGCCGGTACGTTGTCCGCTCTCGCGAGTTCACAGGCGAGGACACGGGCGTCCACGATGGCCTGGGAGGCGCCGTTGGCGCCCACCGGATACATCGGATGCGCGGCGTCGCCGAGCAGCGTCACCCGGCCGCTCCCCCAGGACGGCAGCGGCTCCCGGTCGACCATCGGGTAGACGAGGATTTCGCCGCTGTTCCTGAGCAGGCCCGGCACATCGAGCCAGCCGAGCCGCCAGTCCTCGTAGTACGGCAGCACGTCGGCGAGCCGGGCGGCGCGGTTCCACCCCGCGTCCCCGCCCAGCGGGCCGGGCTCCGCCACCCTCACCTGGCAGACCCAGTTGATCCGGCCGCGGCCGATCGGATACGCGACCAGTTCGGCATCCCCGTCGCGCACGATCGCCATCGAGCGGCCGGTCAAAAACCGCTCGGCCTCTGTCGTACCGCGCCACATCCGGATGCCGGACCACAGCAGCGGACCGCCGTCCGGGCACAGCCGGGCGCGCACCGCGGAGTGCAGCCCGTCGGCGCCGATCAGCGCCTCGGCCTCCGTCTCCTCGGCCGTCCCCGTCGCACGGTCGAGGATCCGGGTGCGGACCGTGTCCCGCCCGGCGGACTGCCGGAAGTCCACCACGCGCGCGCCGGTCCGCACCGCATCCGCGCCCAGCCGCTTGTGGACCGCCGCGAGCAGCAGCAGTTGCAGCTCCCCCCGGTGGACCGAGTACTGCGGCCAGCGATAGCCCTGGGCGACTCCGCGCGGCTCGGCGAAGAGCCGGTGGCCGTATCGGTCGGCGTACACGTTCTCGGCGGTGGCCACGCCGATGGCGGCGAGGTCATCGCCGAGGCCGAGCTCGATGAGCTCACGGACGGCGTGCGGCAGCAGATTGATACCGACGCCGAGCGGCCGGATCTCCCGGGCGCTGTCGACGACGGTGGCGTCGATGCCCGCGGCGTGCAGGCTCAGCGCGGCGGTCAGCCCGCCGATCCCGGCCCCGGCGATGAGGACGGTCATCTCACTCGGCTCCGGCCGCGGGGCGGATCTCGGGGCGGTCCATGATGCGCAGCCAGGTGCCGTCCGGCTGACGCCGCGCGACCTGCACCCGGCCGCCGGTGTTGTCGGCGGCACGGGTCGAGGTGAGGGCCAGGTCCCCGTAGTGGACGGTCGGCAGCGCCTCCTCCACCTGGAAGGGCGCGGTCGCGTGCTCGAGCATCCGCTCGCATACGGCGCGGATGGCCTCACGGCCCACCGTCGAGGACCCCGGCGGATAGGCGAGCACCGCATCGGGTGCGTAGAGCTCGGCCAGCCCCTCGGCGTCCCGGGCGTTGGCCCGCTCCACGAACAGCCGGGCCAGTTCCTCGGGGGTGGTGGCGCGGGCGCGGGTCTCAGTCATGATCGACTCCTTTCTCCTGGTCCCCACTCTGCGGCCGCGCGAGCCAGAAGTCCAAGAGATGACAAGTCTCGTTGCTAGAATGAACGCTTATGGAACTGCATCAGCTCGGCTACTTCGTGGCGGTGGCCGAGGAGCGCAACTTCACCCGGGCCGCGGAGAAGCTGCATGTGGCCCAGCCCGGGGTCAGCGCACAGATCCGCCGGCTGGAGCGTGAGCTCGGCCAGGAACTGCTGGACCGCTCGGGCCGCTCGGTGCGGCTGACGGAGGTGGGCGCGGCCGTCCTCCCCTACGCACGTGCCGCGCTCGCCGCGGTGGAGGGCGCCCGGCACGCGGTCGACGAGCTGACCGGGCTCCTCCGGGGACATGTCGCGGTCGGGACCGTGACCTCGCACAGCGTCGATCTGCCGGGGCTGCTGGCGGAGTTCCACGACACCCATCCGGCGGTCGAGATCACCCTGACCGAGGCCACCTCCCACGAGCTCATCGAGGGGCTGCGGACGGGACGCCTCGACGCCGCCATCGTCAGCGTGGGCGCCACGACACCGCCCGGGATCGCCCTGGAGGTGCTCACGGACCAGCCGATCGTGGCCGCGGTCAGCCATGACCACGAGCTCGCCGTCCACTCCGTCATCTCACTGGACACCCTGCGCGGCCGCGCGCTGATCAGCCTGCCCCCTGGCACGGGGCTGCGCACCCGGATCGACGAGGCGTGCGCGGCCGCCGGTTTCACCCCGCACATCGCCTTCGAGGCCAGCGACCCCGAGGTGCTCGCCCAGCTGGCCGAGCGCGGCCTGGGGGCGGCGATTCTGCCGCGCTCGTTCGCCGAGGCGCGGTCGGAGCGGCTGCGGACGATCGCCATCAACCGGCCGGCGCTGCGCGGGCGGCTGGCCTTCGCCTGGCGGGCGGACGGCCCGAGCGGTCCGGCCGGCCGGGCCCTGGTCGAGCGCGCCCGCGGCGCGCTCGGCGCGTAGATCCTGCCGGTCGGCGCGGATCGGCCACCGCCGTCCGGCGCGAGGCGACGCGAGCCCGCGTGGGTCGGGGGTGGCGCTGCGTCAGACCGCGGGGACGGCCGAGGGGTTGCGGACGAGGCCGGTCAGCGGGGACTCGGTGCGCCAGCCCAGCGACTCGTACAGCGCCCGTCCCTCCGGCGTCGCCCCGAGCACCGCGGCCTCGGCCCCCGCCTCGGCCCCCGCGTTCGCCAGGGTGCGCATGACAAGACTGCCCAGGCCCTTACGGCGCTGGTTCACCGCGGTCTCGACCTGGTCGACGACGGCGGTCCGCGTCCCCGGCGGGATCGCCACCTGACCACGGGCGGCGAAGGTGCCGTCGGCGGTGACCACCAGTGCGCGGGTGAGGCCACCACGCGTCCAGGTGCGCAGCCGATAGCCGTCGGGCACCGGCGCGGACACCGGGCGCACGGCCGTCGACATCAAGAACCCGGGGTCGTCGAAGTCCCAGCCGGCGGCCATCCAGGGCCTCACGGTCTCCCTTGGCAGCATCACCTTGAGCCAGGTGCCGGGCGCCGTGAAGGTCTCCGTGAGCTTGCGGACCAGCGCCTCGTCGGCCTCGGGCAGCACATGGCGGGTCACCTGGCGGGACATTCCCACATCGAAGCTGAACCCCCACTCCTCCTCCACCGGTGGCGATGCCAGACGCGAGATGACCCAGCCCTCGACCCAGGCCCGCACCCGTTCCGGATCCACCCGAGCAATGTCCGCCCGCTCCGCTTCGGCCCGGTACGTGTCCATTTGATCCCCGTACGTAATAGGCGAGTTCGGTGGACGCAGCTTACGCCCCGCCGTTGACAGTGTGGCCGGGGAGATTCCAGAATTGCCCCATGACCATGCGCCGGTTCACCATGACGGGACATCTGAGCGCCCCGGACCGGACCGGGTGTGAGCGCTCGGGGCTCTAGCCCCCACTTCGCGCCACACGGCCACTGCCCCGCGCCACCCAGGCCACGCCGGTCACCCGGTCATTCCCCGCGGTCACCCGGTCATTCCCCGCACGATCCGGATATCGCGACGACCCGGACGGTTCACCGTGGTCTCCCGTGGCGCGAAGGCATGACTCACCTTTCCCGCCTGCCTCCTGTCACCGCATCACGTATGAGGAGAACCGCCATGACCGCCATGACCGTTGCCGACACCCAGCCGTCCGTCCTGCGTGCGGCACGGATCCCACCGGACGGCATGTACGAGGGACCGCGCGAGCTGCGGCGCCTGCCCGAGGGGTGGGAGGAGCGTCCGTACGAGCGGTTCGAGGTGGTACCGCAAGGGCGCGTCATCGGCGCCGAGATACGGGGCGTCGATCTCTCCCGGCCGCTCGAGCCCGCGCTGCGCGAGGAGCTCAACCGCGCCCTGCTGGAGTGGAAGGTGCTCTTCTTCCGCGGCCAGCACCTCACCTCGGCACAACAGCGCGGCTTCGCCCGCCACTGGGGAGAGCTGGAGACCAACCCCCTCCTCGCCACGGGCTCCAGTGAGGACGTCGTCCGCTTCGACAAGAGCGCCGGAGCCACCCCGACCTTCGAGAACGTCTGGCACGCCGATGTCACCTTCCGCGAGCGGCCCGCGCTCGGCGCCGTGCTCCAGCTGCACGAGGTCCCGCCCATCGGCGGGGACACCATGTGGGCCGACATGGCCGCCGCGTACGACAATCTGCCGACGGAGGTGAAGGACCGCATCGAGGGCGCCACGGCCGTGCACGACTTCATCCCCGGCTTCGCCCGCTTCTACGGACCGGAGCGGCTCGCCCCGTTCCAGGAGATGTTCCCGCCCGTGGAGCACCCGGTCGTCCGCGTCCATCCGGAGACCGGTCGGCGGCTGCTGTTCGTCAACACCTCCTTCACCACCCGGATCACGGGGATGGAGCGGGCGGAGAGCGACCGGCTGCTGAGCTTTCTGTGCCGCCAGGCGCATGTCCCCGAGTACCAGGTGCGTTTCCGCTGGCATCCGGGTGACGTGGCGTTCTGGGACAACCGGGCCACCCAGCACTACGCGGTGGGCGACTACGCCCCGCACCGCAGGGTGGCCGAGCGCGTCGCCATCGAGGGCGACCGGCCCGTCTGACGGGGTCTCCGGTATAACCGTTGCCAACGTGGTCAGTTGACGATCCGATGAGAGGCGACGGGTGCGATACCGGGTCCTTGGGGCGCTTGAGCTGTGGGACGGCGACAGATGGATCTCCCTCGGCCCGGCCAAGTGGCGGATGCTGCTCGCCGTGCTGCTGTGCCACGCCAACCGGACGGTGACCACCGAACGCCTCCTGGACGAGCTCTGGGGCGAAGAGCAGAGGCCCCAGAGCGCGGCCAAGCTGCTGCAGACCTATGTCTCCCGGCTCCGCCAGAGCCTGGGCGACGAGTCCGGGCGGCTCCTGATCACCGACAAGCAGGGCTATAAGGCATACGGCTACCGACTCGCCGTGGAGACGGCCGAGTTCGACGCACACCGCTTCGAGCAGCTCGTCGAGGAGGGGCGGCGCGGGCTCGACCGGGAGGCCCCCGAGGCCGCCGCGGAGCGGCTGCGCGAGGGCCTGGCGATGTGGCGGGGCGGCCCGTTCACCGATGTGCCGCCGACCCCGTCCGTGGAGGCGGAGACCACGCGGCTGGAAGACTTCCGGCTCCAGGCCCTGGACGCCCGGATCGAGGCGGACCTGCGCTGCGGCCGGCACGCGGCCGTCCTCGGCGAGCTCGAGGTGCTCACGGCCGAGCACCCCTTCCGGGAGGGGCTGCGCGGCCGGCTGATGCTGGCCCTGTACCGCTCCGGCCGGCAGGCCGACGCGCTGGCCGCCTACCGCGATCTGCACCGGCTGCTGGGCGAGGAACTCGGCGTCGAGCCGACGCCGCCGCTGCGAGAACTCCAGCAGCGGATCCTCAGCGCCGACGCCTCCCTGCTGGCGGCGCCGAGCCCCGGGCCGAACCGGTCCGTGCCCGCCGCCGCTCCCCGGCCCGCCGTCAGGGGCCCGCGTCAGCTGCCGCCCGCCAGCCCCGCGTTCACCGGCCGCCATGGCGAAGTCGCCGTGATCGAGGCGCTGCTGGAGCCATACGCGGACGACGATGCGGGACCCGGCCCGGGCGGGCGGCCCATGGTGATCGCGGCCATCGACGGCACCGGCGGAGTCGGCAAGTCGACCCTGGCCATCCACGCGGCCCACCACCTCGCCGACCGCTTCCCCGACGGTCAGCTCTACGTCGATCTGCACGGCGCCACCCAAGGGTTGTCGGCCCTCGCCCCCGGTGAGGTGCTGAGCCGGTTTCTCCGCGCCCTCGGCGTGGACGGATCGAGCGTGCCCAGCGGCACGGACGAGGCGTCGGCCCAGTTCCGCTCGCTCGTGGCGGGCCGGCGACTGCTGGTCATCCTGGACAACGCGGCCGGTGTGGACCAGGTACGGCCGCTGCTGCCCGCGGGGCCGGGCTGCGCCGCGCTGGTCACCAGCCGCGAGATGCTCACCACCCTCGAAGGCGCCACCCATCTCCATCTGGACGTCCTCCCCCGCGACCAGGCCGTCGCACTGCTGGAGCGGATCGTCGGCGCGGAGCGGGTGCGGGCCGAGCGCGCGGAGGCCGAGGAGATCACCCGGCTGTGCGGCGGGCTGCCGCTGGCACTGCGGATCGCCGGCGCCCGGCTGGCCGCCCGCCCGGCCTGGCCGCTGCGCACACTGGTGGCCAAACTGACCGACGCCCGCGGCCGGCTCGACGAGCTGCGCTTCGGCGACCTGGCCGTTCGCACCAGCTTCCAGGTGAGCTACGACGGCTTCCGGCTCGGCCGGCGCTCCGACGACCATGACGCGGTCCGCGCCTTCCGGCTGCTCAGCGCCGTACACGGACCGGATGTGAGCCTGCCGGTGGCCGCCGCGCTGCTGGATCTGTCCGCCGACCGCACCGAGAACGCGCTGGAACGGCTGGTCGACGCACAGCTTCTGGAGTGCCCCGACTCCGTCCGTTATCACATGCACGATCTGCTGCGGCTGTTCGCCTCCGAGCAGGCGGAGCGGGAGGAGTCCGAGGCCGACCGCACGGCTGCGCTGGAGCGGGCGCTGTCCTGCTATGTGGCCACCACCCAGAACGCGGTGACCCTGCTCGACCCGATCCGGCCCTGGCCGCGGCAGCCCGTCGAGGGCCGCGTGGTCCCGCTCCGGAACCGCGCCGAGGCCGAGGCGTGGCTGAAGACCGAGCTCCCCAATCTGCTGGCCGCCGTGGCCCACGCCGTGGACCCGGCCCAGCCCGAGCCCCTGGTGCGCCTCGGGATGGGTCTGACGCGGGCACTGCAGTGGTTTCTGTATCCGCGGGCCCACGCCCAGGACCTCCAGACGGTCAATGAGCTGGCCATCCGGGCCGCCCGCCGGCTGGGCGACCCGGAGAACGAGGCATGGGCGCTGGACGGGCTCGCGGGTGCGTACTGGCTGCAGCACAGCTATGACGACGTACGGTCCGCCCTTCGGTCGGCGGTGGAGATCTGGCGCTCGCTGGGCCATCGCGAAGGCGAACAGCACTCCCTGCGCAACCTCGCGGACGCGCTGGCCGAACTCGGGGTCTACGACGAGGCCATCGCCGTCCAGGAACGTCAGCTGGCGCTCGCCCGGGAGACCGGCGATCTCACGGCCGAGGTGGTCGGCCTCGGCAACCTCGGCCGGGCGCATCGCGGTCTCGGCCACCCGGAGACCGCCCTGAGCTGCTTCCGGGAGAGCCTGGAGCACGCCCGCCGGACCGGCAACATCCACCATGAGGGCTTCGCCTTGTACGAAATCGGCATCACCTACATGGAGTTGGGGAAGTTCCCCGAGGGGCGGGCCCATATGGACCAGGCGCTGCCCGTGTGGCAGCGGCCCGGGACGTACGAGAGCTGGCGGGGACACACCTGGAGCGGGCTCTTCCCCGCCTGTATGACGATGCAGATCGGCCCCGGCCCCCACTGACGCGGGGCCGGGGGTCGGGCTTACGTGCCGCCGTCTTCGGCGAGGGTGTGCGCCACCAGTGCGCTGGCGTGGCCGTGGCCCAGCCCGTGCCCGCTCTTGAGCCGGCCCACGAGTTCCCTAGGCGTCCGAGACTTCGCCGACGTCACGGTTTGCGGGCCACCCCGCCGTAGGCCCACACCCGGCGCGGGTCGGACTCGGCGCCGATACCCGGACGCCATGCGGGCAGCTGCACCAGCCCCGGGGCGAGGAGGTCGAGGCCGGTGAAGAACTTCCCGATCCCCTGGCCGTCGCGCGCGACCACGGCGACCGGGTGGGCAAAGCGGAGGACGTCGCAGTCCCGCTCGGTGTCCTCGGTGAAATCACCGGTGGCATGGGAGAGGATCAGACAGCTGCCCGGCGCGGCCCAGTCCATGAGCCGGCCGATGAGGCCGACCGGGTCGTCCTCGTCCTCGATGTAGTCGAGCACGAAGGTCAGCGCGATGGCGACCGGCTGCCGGGGGTCGAGCAGCCGGCGCAGCTCGTCATGGGCCAGGATCGCCCCGGGCGAGCGCAGATCGCCGCTGATCATCGTGGTGCCGCGGCCGGCGAGCCGGGCCTGTCCATGGCTGGCCACGATGGAATCGTTGTCCACGTAGACCACGCGGGCCCGTGGATTCAACGCCTGGGCCATCTCATGCACATTCGGGCTGGCCGGCAAGCCCGCGCCGATATCCAGGAATTGACTGATCCCGGAAGCGGCGAGATGACGCACAGCACGGTGAAGAAATCTCCGATTGGACAGCGCCGTGTCCCGAAGCTCGGGGGCGACGCGGAGAAATCGCTGGGCCTCCTCGTAATCGGCGAGGTAATTGTCCTTACCACCGACGAGATAGTTGTAGACCCTGGCCGGATTCGCCTCGGAGGCCGGATAGCGACCGTGGTCGGACGGCTGCCATTTCCGTGTCCTGAGCCCGAGACCGGGCCCGCTGCTCATCATCCGAAATTCCCCTGCCCCTCGCACTGCCTCGCCTCACCGCTTTCGGCCGGGTTCACCGCGGACGCGGTGCCGGACCGGGACGCCAGGTGACCGTTCTTCGCGGCCCCGGTTCGGCCCACGCGACCGGGTCCTTGGACCACTGGTGGAACGGCAGATCGATGTCCGCGGACACCCGGCTGAGCTGCCCCCAGGAGTACACGTCGGAGTGGGCGGCCGCGGCCCGCAGCGCCGCTTCGAGGCAGGCGCGCGCGGTCCGCTCGGCCCGACAGGTGCCGCTCGGGCCGGAGCCTTCCTCTCCGCCGGAGACCTGGAAGGTGCTCCACGCGTACAGGGCTTGGTCCTCGGTGTGAAGCTGGTGCTGCTGGTCGACGTTCACGGGCCCTCTCCAGACACATCCCCAGCGGGCGGCTGTAGCGACGCGTTCAGCATCAAGGAGGGCAGCTCAGCGGCGGTATAGCGGCGGTCTAGAAGTGGCTGCGGCCCACTCCGGGCAGGCAACACCGGTGGAGTCGGCCACAGCCACCGCCCCCGCCGCGCGCCGCGCTACGTGCCGAGCTTCACCCTCACTCGGCGAGCCACGCCACGACCTCACGGTTGATCTGCTCGGGCCGCTCCAGGTGCAGGAAGTGCCCGGCGCCGTCGACCAGTTGCATCCGGGAGCCCGCGGGGAGGTGGTCCTTCGCGCCCCGCACGACGTCGGCGCCGATGCAGCCATCGGCGGTGCCGTGCAGATACAGGGTGGGCGTCCGACCGCTCGCGGTGGTGGCCGCCTGCTCGGCCGCGTATGCCTCGACATGGCGGGACGGGTCGAACAGGGCCCGGTAATAGCCTATCGCGGCGGCCAGATTGGCCGGGTCGCGCAGGCTCTCCTTGACGTGCTCGATGTCCTCGGCGGCATCGTGGTAGCCGGGCGACCAGTCGCGCCACAGCCCGTCGATGAGGGCCATGTCGTGCGCCGCCGCGCCCGCCTCGGCCAGCGGCGTCTGGAACAGGAAGATGTAGAAGGAGCGCTTGAACTGCCCGTAGTCGTAGTGGAAGAAGTCGGCCAGCACCCCGCCCAGCGGAGGCACGGACATCGTGACCGCCTTCCGCCAGCGCTCGGGGGCATGGCCGGTGGCACCGTACGCGGCGATGGCGCCCCAGTCGTGCCCGATGAGCACGGCGTCGCCGTCGCCGCCGAGCGCCTCGTGCAGCGCGTTGGCATCGGCGGCGATCGCGCCCGCCTGATAGGCGCCGTCGGACGGTATGCCGGTGGGTGCGTAGCCCCGCATAAAGGGGGCGACGGCGTGGTAACCGGCGTCCGCGAGTGCGGGCAGCAGATGGCGCCAGCCGTGAGCGGTGTCGGGGAAGCCGTGCAGGCAGAGCGCCAATGGCGCGTCCGCCGGGCCCGCTTCGAAATAGCCGAAATCAAGTCCGTTCGCGTTGACGCTCTTCACCTTTGTCACGGTGAAAATGCTAAGGCACCGTCAGGAGGGCGTCGACAGGGGGCGATCCGGCTGCGCGCCGGGCGCCAGGAGTGGCAGACTGCGGGCTGTACCCGTCCGGATTTCCGCTGACGGCCCACCTGTGTGATGCACCGGCCCAACCCGAGGAAGGCCCTATGACCAGCCCGACCAGCTCCGTCGCGGACCGCCGTGAGGCCATGGTGCACCGTGGTTTCCTCTACCGCGACGAGGCCGAGGTGGTCGATGTCTGCGTCCCCTTCCTGCGCGAGGGCCTGGAGGCCGACGACGCCGTGGCCGTCGTGGCCGCCACGTCCAACATCACCGCCCTGCGGGACGCCCTCGGGCCGGACGCCGCGTCGGTGCAGTTCGAGGAGGCGCTCAACTGGTACCAGCATCCGGTCCGGACCATCGCCGCGTACGACTCCTTTGTGAGGGCCGAGGCGCCGCGCCGGGTCCGGGTCATCGCCGAGCCGGTGTGGCAGGGGCGCACTCCGCTGGAGGTCCTGGAGTGGGCGCGGTACGAGTCCATCGTCAATGCCGCCTTCGCCTACTCCGGCGCCCGCGCGATCTGCTGTTACGACCGGCGTCTGCTGCACCCCGAGATCCTCGACCACGCGCGCCGGAACCACCCCGAGATCATCGACGGCCGGGGCCCGGAGACGAGCGACGCCTACACCGCTCCCGGCCCGTTCAGCGCCACCTGCGACCGGCGCCCCCTCCCGGCCGCCCCGCGCACGGCCGAATCCCTGCCGATCACCACGGCCGGTCTGGATGCCGTGCGCACCTTCGTGGCCGAGCGGGGAAGCCGCTGGGGCGTGGGCCATGACGCGCTGCGCGATGTGGTGGCCGCCGTGGCGGAAGTGGCCACCACCGCCATCCGGCACGGCGGGGCGCCGTCACGGCTGAGCGTCTGGGCCCAGGACGGCGATCTGGTCAGCGAGATCAGCGGACCGGGCCACTGGTACCCCGACTCGCTGTGGGGCTTCTCCGCGCCGGCCGACTCCGAGCCCGCGTTCGGGCTGTGGGGCGTGCGGATGCTGTGCGATGTCGTGCAGATGCAGGCCGACGCGGACGGTACGTGCATCCGGCTGCGCACCCGGATCTGACCGCTCCGCGGCCACGGCGGGTGAGCGAACGGGCGCCGGGTGCGACCCGTGAGGTGCGGCGTCACACTGGATAAGAGGGGGCGACGACCGTGAAGCGGGGTGTGTGCCTATGGGCGGGCTGCCACCCGACCCGCGCCGCCGGCGCCGGGGCGCGAAGGGCGTCCCGAAGGTCCGGGACCTGCCCACTCGTATCGACGCCACCGGCTACCGCCGCGAGACGGACGCGCTGGGGACGGTCGAGGTCCCCGCCGACCGGTACTGGGGCGCACAGACCCAGCGGGCACTGGTCCACTTCTCGATCGGCGAGGACCGGATGCCCCAGGCCGTCCACCACGCCTACGGCTATGTCAAGAAGGCCGCCGCGCTGGTCAACGGCCGCGAGGGCCGGCTTCCCGGGTGGCAGGCGGATCTGATCGCCCATGTGGCCGACGAGGTCGTCTCCGGGGCACTGGACGACCACTTCCCGCTCTCCGTGTGGCAGAGCGGCTCCGGCACCCAGACCCATATGAACGTCAACGAGGTCATCAGCAATCGCGCGATCCAGCTGGTCGGCGGCGCCATGGGGACCAAGGAACCGGTGCATCCCCACGACCACGTCAACATGGGCCAGTCCTCCAACGACACCTTCCCCACGGCCATGCACATCGCCGCGGTCAGCACTCTGCACGACCCTCTGCTGCGCCAGGTGAGCCTCCTGCAGGAGGCGATCGCCGCCAAGTCCCGCACCTGGTACGAGGTCGTCAAGGCCGGCCGCACCCATCTGCAGGACGCGCTGCCGCTTACCGTGGGGCAGGAATGGTCCGGCTACGCGGCCCATCTCTCCGACGCGCTCGAACGGCTGCGCGCCACCCTGCCGGATCTGTACCAACTGGCCATCGGCGGCACCGCCGTCGGCACCGGATGGGGGGCTCCCGAGGGGTTCGGCGCCGCGGTGGCGGAGGAGATCGCCGAAGCCACCGGCCATCCGTTCCGGACGGCGGCCAACTCCTTCGCGGCGCAGGGCGGTCTGGACGCCATGGTCGCCGCCTCGGCCGGGCTGCGCGGCCTCGCCGTACCCCTGATGAAGATCGCAGGCGATATCCGCCTGCTGGCGTCGGGCCCCCGCTGCGGCATCGGCGAGTTGGTCCTGCCCGCCAATGAGCCGGGCAGCTCCATGATGCCCGGCAAGGTCAACCCGACCCAGTGCGAGGCGATGATGATGGTGTGCGCGCAGGTGCTCTCCGAGGACAACACGGTCGCACTGGCGGGCAGTCAGGGCAACTTGGAGCTCAACACCATGCGGCCGATCGTCATCAACAACTTCCTGCACTCCGCCTGGATCCTGTCCGACGCGTGCGAGAAGCTGCGCGTGTACTGCGTCGAGGGCACCGAGCTGAACCGTGAGCGGATCGACGGCCATCTCGCGCGGTCGCTCGCGCTGGTCACCGCGCTGGTCCCGGAGATCGGACACGACAAGGCCGGACGGATCGCGCTGAAGGCGGCCGGCGAGGGCACGACGCTGCGCGAGGCGGCCATCGCCAGCGGCCTCATCGGCGCCGAGGACTTCGACCGTCTCGTCGACCCCCGGAAGATGGCCCGCCGCACCGGCTGAGGTCCCACGTCCCGTGGTCGGCCAGCGGACCCACCTCCAGACCGGCCGCCCGGCATTCGGCCACCAGAGCGGGCAGCGCGGCCAGCGCGGCGCGCCAGCAGCCCGCCGCGGCCGTCCGGTCGGAGTCGTGCAGCAGTACGGTGGCGCCGCCGCGCAGGTCGCGCCGTACGGTGGCGAGCACCGACTGCGGGGTGGCGTTCGCGGACCAGTCCCGGCCCCAGGCCGACCACAGCACGGGGCTGAGCCCGGCCCGTACCGCCGCGAGCCATCGGCCGCCCGTCAGGATTCCGTACGGGGGCCGGTACCACCGCGGCACGGTGCCCGTGACCAGGCGTACGGCGCGGGCCGCCTGGGCGACCTCCCGTACGTCCCGGGCCACCGTCGGCAGCCAGGGGCGGCTGTGGGTCCAGCCGTGGACCGCGAGCTCATGGCCGCGCGCGGCGATCTCGAGCGTCGTGCGCGGACAGCGCATCACCTCCTCGCCCAGGACGAAGAAGGTGGCCCGCACCGCGAGCTCGTCCAGGACGTCCAGGAAGCGCGGGGTGACGCCGGGGTCAGGGCCGTCGTCGAAGGTGAAGGCCACATGGTCGGGGCGCCCGTCACCCGCCAGGGCCGGGAAGAGGGCGCGCCGCGGCCCGGCCAGCCAGGTGCCCGCCGGGGCGATGTGCGCGGCCGCCACCAGCAGCGCCGCGGTGCGCGCCACCGCACCGGACCGCCGGCGCGCGCTCATGGCCTCCTCCCGCCGTCGTCCGGGGCGTCCCGGCCGCCGGGGACCGGTGGCCGGGATGGACCGGTGGTCCGCCGTTCCGTACCCGTCGGGTCGGAGCCGTTGACCGTGTCCCAGCCGTCCGCCATGGCGGGCGAGCGGGTGAGTCCGACGATGCCGGCCGCCATCAGGGCGATGCCGACGATCTCGGGCAGGGTGCGCAGCCCCAGTTCGACGCGTTCGCCGAACAGCACCCAGCCCAGCGCGATGCTGACCAGTGCGTCGCCGAGGGTGAGCGCGGGCTGGGAGGCCGCCAGGGTGCCCGCGCGCAGTGTGCCCTGGAGCAGCAGAAAGCTCAGCAGGCCGACGGCGCACACCGCGTAGAGCGGCCAGCTGGTGAGCACGGCGGCCACGCCTCCGGAGAACCTGCCGGTGAACTCCTTGATCAGGGCCGCGGTGCAGGCGAAGCAGATGGCGGTGGCGCTGCCGAGCACGGCGGCGCGTGCCGCGCCCCGCAGCGCGCGGGCCACCGCCAGCAGGGCACCCACGGCGAGGACCACCGCCACGCCCACGGGGAGCCAGCGGCCGTTCTGTGCCATGGCGTGGCCGCGCGAGGGGTCGGCGGCGGCGAGGAAGAGCGCGAGCCCGGCGGCGAGCGTCACGAACGACAGCCAGGTCCGGCCGTCCGGGCGGTGGCGGAAGACCAGGCTGCCGACCACCAGGGTGAACAGCAGCTCGCTCACCAGCAGCGGCTGCACGACGGAGAGCCTGCCGACGGCCAGCGCGCCCACCTGGGCCACCGCGGACACCACCATCGCGGCGGCTCCGGCCAGCCAGTACGGGCGGCGCAGCAGATGTGCCAGCCGCAGCGCGTTCTGCCGGATCCCCCGGGCACCCTGCTGCTCCCGGTCCTGGTCCATCGCGGCCCGCCGCTGCAGCACGGACGCCGCGCCGTTGCCCAGAGCGGACAGCAGCGCCAGGAGGACGGCCAGGAGGCTCACCGGAAGTCACCCGAAGCGGGAGGCCAGCCGGTGGTACAGCCGGGGTGCCACGGCGCGGACCAGCCCGGGCAGGCGCATCCAGGCCGGTACATACACCTCGTCACGCCCTCCTTCGACCGCGTCCCAGACCGCGTCGGCGATCCGCTCGGGCGGCAGTGGGCGTGGCAGCCGACGGGTGTACGGGCTGCCGCGCCGGGCGAAGAACGGCGTGTCCACCACGCCGGGGACCACATGGGTGACGCGTACGCCCGCCCGGCTGAGCTCGTAGCGCAAGGCGTCGGCGAAGACGCCGAGCGCCGCCTTGGCTGCGGAGTACACCGCCTCGCCCTGCACACCGACGCTGCCCGCGACCGATCCGATGAGCACGATGTGGCCGCGTCGCTCGGCCACCATATGCGGCAGCACCGCGCGCACGAGCCGCATGGCGGCGAGCAGATCTACGCGGACCACCCGATCGATGGCGGTGTGCGGCATGGTGCTGAAAGGGCCCGCCCAGCCCACACCCGCCCCGGCGACGAGCAGATCCACCCGACCGGCGGCCCGCAAGGCCTCCCGAACGAGGTCCCGGCTTCCCTCGGGCATGGCCAGATCGGCGGGCAGGGCGATGGCCGAGGTCCGGGCGGCCACCCGGTCCAGACGTTCCCGGTGCCGGCCGCTGACCAGCAGCCGCCAGCCGTCCTCGGCCGCGAACCGGTCCGCGATGGCGGCGCCGATGCCCGAGGAGGCGCCGGTCACCAGCGCGACCTTGGTGTGTGTGGCAGCGGGGCTCCCCGTGCCGCGCACCGGGCCGCGATGGAGGAGGACGTCCGGGAGGGGACGGATCATGGCATCTCCCTGTCTCGCTGTCACGCCGCCGGCCGGCGGCGCCGGCCGCCGGACACGCGGTTTGACGGCACGCGGAGCGGATACCTCCAGTGAGCCATGAGGAGCCGAGGCTCGCACCATCGGAGGTGATCATGCGTCTGCCGTCCGCCCGCGTCGATGCCCCGGTGGCCGGCCGTGTCCTGGTCGTGAGCGCCGGGATGGGCGCCGGCCATGACGCGGTGGCCCACGAGCTGGTGCGCAGGCTGGAGGCCCTGGGACACGGGGCGGTCCGGGTCGATGTGCTGGAGCTGCTGCCCGCCGGGATCGGGGCCGGGCTGCGTTCCTTCTACCGGACCACGATCCGCCATGCCCCCGTTGTCTACGCGGGCATCTACCGGGCGTTCTTCCGCCCGGGCAGCGGTCGGCGGCCCGGCAGCGCCCCGCTGGCCGCGCTGGCCGAGGACCGGCTGCTGGCCGTCGTCGGACGGGAGCGGCCGAATGTGGTGGTGCCGGTGTTCCATCTGGCCGCGCAGCTCACCGGCCGGCTGCGGGAGCGCGGTGCGCTGGCGGTGCCGAGCGCCGTCGTGGTCACCGATTTCGCGGTGCACCGCCAGTGGCTGCACCCCGGCAACGACCTGCATCTGTGTGTCACCTCCGAGGCCGCCGACACCGTGCGCCGGGCGCTGGGGCGGCCGTCGGTGGCCACTGGCCCCGTGGTGGCGGCGCGCTTCTTCGGCCCGGCGCCGGGGGCGGCGCGGTGGCGGGGGCTCTTCGAGGACCGTGCGCCCGGGAGGCCGCCGGTGCTGCTGTCCGTCGGGGCGTGGGGGGCCGGTACGCGGGTGGCGGCCACGGCACGGCTGCTGGCCGGCGCCGGATATCTGCCGGTGGTGCTGTGCGGCCGGGACGAGCGGCTGCGCCATCAACTGGCGCGGTCGCCGGGGGTGCTGGCTCGCGGCTGGGAGCCGGACATGCCCGGGCTGATGGCCGCCTCACGGGCCCTGGTGGACAACGCCGCCGGGCAGACGGCGCTGGAGGCGCTGGCCGTCGGGGTGCCGGTGGTCGGCTACCGCCCCATCCCGGGGCACGGCCGGGAGGGCGTCCGCCGCATGGACGCGCTGGGCCTGTCGGACTGTGCGATGGACTCATGGGATCTGCTGCGCCTGCTCGACGCGCTCACCGAGCCCTCCCGGATACGGGAGCGCCGTATCTCGGCGGGCCGCCGGCTGTTCGCCGAGGACGCCGCCGTCCGGGTGGCCGAGCAGGCTGCCGGGAGGACGGCGGCGCCGCGCTGAGCCCGAGGGCCTAAGCGGTTACCGCGAAGTCAGGTGCTGATCCTTCTCGGCGTCCAAGCCCTCGGCCAGGCCGAACGGCGAGGAATCAGCGGCGAACCTCACCGCATCCGCTCAGCCCGCCTTCTGGACGAACTCGGTGGTGTACGTCTTCTTCAGGTCCACCGTGGTGTTCTTGAGGTTCGGGTTGAACGCCTTCAGGACGCGCTCGACGGTCGCCGGGCCGTCCGCCGGCATGACCCCGTCCTCGGTGAACATCGGCAGGGTGCTCTTGATGGCCTCCGCGTACAGCTTGGCGCCGCCCTGTGCGTAGTCGCCCGGCATCTTGGCGGCGATGTCCTCGGCGGAGTGCGTGGACATCCACTTCAGGGTCTTCACCAAGGCGTTGGCCAGCTTCTGCACCGTCTCCTTGTGGCCGTTGACCCAGTCGGTGTTCATGTAGAGGGAGGAGGACGGGTACGGGCCGCCGAGCGCGTTCTTGGACCCCTCGGGCGTTCTCATGTCGATGAGGACCTTGCCGAGCTTCTGGTCCACGATCTGTGCGACCGTCGGATCGGTGGTCATCCCGCCCTGGATGGAGCCCTGCTTCAGGGCCGAGATGAAGGTCTGGCCCGCGCCGACGGCCACCGGGGTGAACTCACTGGTCTTCACCCCGCTGTCGACCGCGAGGTACTTGGTCAGGAAGTCGGTGGAGGAGCCGATGCCCGTGACACCGAGCTTCTTGCCCTTGAAATCCTTGGGGGACCTCACCTCGCCGGCCGCCTTGTCGGAGACCACCTCCACCTCGCCGGGGGCGTGGGCGAGCTGGACCACGGACTCCACGTGCTTGCCCTTGACCTGCAGATCCAGGGTGTGGTCGTAGAAGCCGACGACCCCTTGCACATCGCCCGCGACGAGCGAGGTGGTGGCCTGCACCCCGGCGGGCTCGGTGAGCAACTGGACGTCGACGCCCTCGGCCTTGAAGTAGCCGAGCCGCTGAGTGAGCATCGCGGGCATGTAGATGACCTTGTCGAGGCCACCCACCATGATCTTCACCTTGCCGTCCTTGCCGTCGCCGGAGGCCTTGGAGTCGCCGCCGCATGCGGTGAGGGTGGTGAGAGCGAGCGCCGCGGCGATCGCGGCCGCGGAGAACTTGGCAGTGCTGCGCATGGTCACGTCCTTGTGAAGAGAGAAAGAGGGCGAGAGACGAAGAGAGAGACGAAGGGAGGAAGCGGGCAAGGGGGTCAGCGTTCGGAGCCGGGCTGGGAGGGCTTCCAGCGGAAGAGCCGCTTCTCGAGGAAGGTCAACAGCCCCTCGGCGAGCAGTGCCACCACGGCGAGGATCGCCATGGCCGCGTACACACCGGCGGCGTTGAAGGTGCCCTGCGAGGCCGACACCAGCAGCCCGAGCCCCTTGGTGGCGCCGATGTACTCACCGACGATCGCGCCGATCAGCGCGAAGCCGAAGCTGACATGGAGGCTGGTGAAAATCCAAGAGGTGGCGGAGGGAATGACCACCTGGAGCGTGACCTGACGGTCGCCGGCGCCGAGGATCCGCGAGTTGGCCACCAGGTTCCGGTCGACTTCCCGGGCGCCCTGGAAGGCGTTGAAGAAGACCGGGAAGAAGACCAGGACCACGGCCGAGGCGACCTTCGAGGCCGGCCCGAGGCCGAACCAGATGAGGAAGATGGGTGCGAGGACGATCCGCGGCAGCGCGTTGAGTACCTTGATGTACGGGCCGAGCACATCGGCGAGGAAGGCGATCCGGCCGAACGCGATCCCCAGGACCACACCGGCCACCACGCCGATGCCCCAGCCGAGGAGGGCCTCGTAGAGCGTGTACCAGATCTGCTCCCACAGCGAGCCCTGTGCCGTGCCGTGCAGTGCCCACTGCTTGAGCTGGTCCCAGATCTTCGAGGGCATCGAGAAGTTGAACGGATCGATGACGGAGGTGCGGGCGAGCCACTCCCACAGCCCGATGACCCCGGTGAGCACGAGCGCACGGGTGGTCTGGACGAGGATCGCGCGGTTGCGGGCGGCCCGGGCCCGGGCCCGGGAGCGGTCCGTACCGGGGGTCTTGGCGATGGCCGGACCGCACGCCGCGGCGACGGTCTCGGGCGTGGTCTCAGACATGGACCGCTCCCCTCTCGCGGGTGATGCGCACCTCTTCGCCGAGCGAGGACCAGATCTCCCGGTAGATCTCCACGAACCGCGGCTCCAGCCGCACCGCCTCGACCTTGCGGGGCCGTGGCAGATCGATCTCGAAGACCTCCTTGACGGTGGCCGGTCCCGCCGTCATCACCACGACCTTGTCGGCGAGCGCGATCGACTCCTCCAGATCGTGGGTGACGAAGACGACGCAGGCGCCCGTCCCCGCCCACAGCTCCAGCAGTTCGTCCGACATCAGCGCCCGGGTCTGGACGTCGAGTGCCGAGAACGGCTCGTCCATCAGCAGGATCTCGGGGTCGTTGACGAAGGTCGCGGCGAGCGCCACCCGCTTGCGCTGGCCGCCCGAGAGCTGATGCGGATAGCGGTCCTCGAAGGACGAGAGGCCCACGCGGGCCAGCCACTCCCGGGCCCGCTCCCTGGCCTCGGCCTTCGGCACACCGCGGAAGCGCGGACCGGCCATCACATTCGAGAGCACGCTGCGCCAGGGGAAGACCGCGTCCTGCTGGAAGACGAAGCCGACCTTGGAGCCGATGCCATGGACCGGCTCGCCGGCCACCAGCACCTCGCCCTCGGTGGGCTCCTCCAATCCGCTGATCAGGGTCAGCGTCGTGGACTTTCCGCATCCGGTGGGGCCGACCACGGCGACGAACTCACCGCGCCCGACGGTCAGATCCAGATCTTGGACCGCGGTGTGAAGGGCCCCGGACGGAGTCCGGAACGCCTTGCTCGTTCCCCGCAACTCGATGGCGGGGCTGGTGTGGCTGCTCATGGCCGGGAGGCTAGAAGTGACCCCGGCCACACCGGCAGTCTTGTGGGCACTACCTGCCCTTGCGCTCACAAACCCTGTTCTGCTCGTTTTGCTCGCGCCTGGGCAACGAAACCGCTACGGAGACTGGGCATGCGCCCCGGGCCCCCTTACGGTGCGTTCACAGCACCATAAACGACGGAAACTTCTACCGCTCACGTGCGGGGACGGCACGGGAGACGGGAGACGGCGAAAAGAGGGATGACCGCCATGCGCATGCGCTGGCCCCGGCGCGTATCCGCTCAGGTGCTGGCCATTCAGCTGGCCCTCACCGGTGGGGTGATGGTGCTGGCCACCGGCCTGTTTCTGGCCCCGCTCAGCTCCGAGATCGACCATCAGGCGATGCACAAGGCCCTGGCCATCGCCCAGACCACCGCGGCCGATCCGGACATCGCCCGGGATCTGACGACCACCGGTCCCGGTGCGTCGGGTCCGGTGCAGCGCGCGGCCGAGCGGATCCGCCGGGCCACCGGGGCGCTGTACATCGTCGTCATGGACTCCCGCGGGGTGCGCTGGTCGCACACCAACCCCGCGCGAATCGGTGGACATGTCTCCACCGATCCGAGCGTCGCGCTCGCCGGCCACGAGGTCATGCAGATCGACGTCGGCACCCTGGGCCGCTCGGCCCGCGCCAAGGTGCCGCTGCGCACCGACGGCGGAAAGGTGGTCGGCGCGGTGTCGGTCGGCATCGGCTACGGCAGTGTGCGCGACCAACTGCTGGCCACGGTTCCCCGGCTGCTGCTGTACGCGGGCGCGGCGCTCGCGGTGGGCGTGCTCGCCGCGGTCGCCGTCTCGCGCCGGCTGCGCCGCCGTACGCACGGTGTGGCGTTCGCCGACATCTCGGCGATGCTCGACGAGCGCGAGGCGATGCTGCACGGCATCCGCGAGGGCGTCGTGGCCTTCGACCGGCAGGGCCGGATCCGGCTCATCAACGACGAGGCCCGCCGGCTGCTCGGGGTCGGCGCGGACGCCACCGGGCGCACCCTGGAGGAGGCGCTGCCCCCGGGCCGTACGACCGATGTGCTGGCCGGACGGGTCGACGGGGCCGATCTGCTGACCGTCAGCGGCGGCCGGGTGCTGGTGACGAACCGCATGCCGACCAAGGACGGTGGGGCGGTGGCGACGCTTCGCGACCGCACCGAGCTGGAGCTGCTGGGCCGGGAGCTGGACAGCACCCGTGGGCTGCTCGACGCATTGCGCGCCCAGGACCACGAACACGCCAACCGGCTGCACACCCTGCTCGGGCTGCTGGAGCTTGGACTGCATGAGCGGGCGGCGGATTTCGTCGCCGGACTCACCAGCACCCACCGGTCCTCCGCCGAGCAGATCTCCGAGCGGGTGCACGACCCTCTGCTGTCGGCGCTGCTCGTCGGCAAGTCGGCCATCGTGGCGGAGCGCGGGGTGACCCTGCGCATCTCGCCCTCGACGCTGCTGCCCGGCCGGGTGGTGGACCCCCGCGATCTGGTGACCGTGCTCGGCAACCTCATCGACAACGCGCTGGACGCCGTGGCCGAGCACCCCGCCCGCACCCCTTTCATCGAGGTCGAGCTGCGGGCAGAGGGCACCACCGCGGTGGTGCGCGTGAGTGACACCGGCCCGGGGGTGTCGCCCGCGATGCGCGACCACATCTTCACCGAGGGCTGCTCCACCAAGCTGCCGCCCCTCCCAGTCTTCCCGGAGGGCGGCCGACCTCCCGGCGAGGAGCCCGCCGCCGCACCCTCGCGTCGCCGGGGCATCGGCCTCGCCCTGGTGCGGCGGCTCGCCGAGCGGTACGGGGGCATGGCCCGGGTCACCGCCCGGGCGGGTGGCGGGGCGGTGTTCACCGTCGTCCTGCCCGAGGCGCTCACCGGGGACGACACACCCACTCAAGAGTTCACCGCAGCAGGAGAGTCACGATGATCGACGTACTTGTCGTGGACGACGACTTCCACGTCGCCGAGATCAACGCTGCCTATGTGGCCCAGGTGCCGGGCTTCCGGGTGACCGCCCGCGCCCATACCGCCGCCCAGGCCCTGGCCACGGTGGAGCGCGGCCATGTCGACCTCGTGCTGCTCGACCACTATCTCCCGGACGAGACCGGGCTGACGCTGGTGCGGCGGATGCGGCAGCTCGGCCACCACGCCGACGTCATCATGGTGACGGCGGCCTGCGATGTGGCCACCGTCCAGGCCGCCATGCGCTTCGGCGCGCTGCAGTACCTGGTCAAGCCGTTCAACTTCGCCGGGCTGCGGGCCAAGCTCGACGGCTACGCGGCGCTGCGGCGCACCCTCGAAGGGCTCGGCGGGCGCGGTGAGACCGGACAGGAGCGGGTGGACCGGATCTTCGGCGCGTTCGCAGCCGCCGACACATCCCGATCCACCCTCCCCAAAGGCCACTCCGCCCCCACCGTCGACCTCATTCGCCGGGTCCTCGACAAGGCCGACCATCCGCTCTCCGCCCACGAGGTGGCGGAGCGCACCGGTATCAGCCGCTCCACGGCCCAGCGCTATCTGAAGTACCTCGAGCACGCGGGCCGCATCAGCCTCACCCTCAAGTACGGCGACACCGGGCGTCCGGAACACCGCTACACCTGGGTGGCGGTGAACTGACCGGTGGACCGCCCGGCGAGCCGACGGGGTGTTCAGCTCGTGGCCGCGGCCTCGTACAGGCCACGGCCGGAGCGCTGGGCCCGGTCCGCCGAGCGCAGCCGCTCCAGCGTGTTGCGCACCGAGTTCACATTGGTACGCGTCTCGTCGCGACCCAGGGCCTCGTTGACCTCGGAGGCGCGCATGGGGCGGCCGGCCTTGCGCAGGGCGGCGAGCACATTCTCGGCGAGCCCGGTGGAGCGCTCGGACGCGCCGGCAGTGGCCTTGGGGGCCTTGTCGGCCGTCTTCGCCGGGGCCTTGACGGCCTTGGCAGCCGTCGCCGTGGTGGCCTTCGTGCCCTTGGCGGCGGTCTTGACCGCCGCCCTGGTGGCCTTGGGGGCCTTCGCCGCGGCCTTCGTGGCGGTCTTCTTCGCGGCGGCGGTCTTCTTGCTCGCGGTCTTGCTGGCCCGTCCGGCCGCGGGGGCCTTGGCCTTGCTGCGCTGACGGCCGATGGCTGCCTTGCGCGTGGCGGCGGGCGTCCGGGCGGCGGAGGCCGTCTCGGCGGCCGACTGCACCTCCTCTGCCGCCACGGACCCGGCGGCCACGTCCGCTGCCGGGGCGGTGGCGGGGGTCGTGCCCTCTGCCACGGACTGGAGCGCCGCCACCGCGGTGTCATCGGCGGCGGGCCCCGGCACCACGGCGGTCGAGAGCGCCTGGAGGCTGCTCAGGGCGGTGCTCACCGCATCCAGCCGCTTGGTGACGGCCTCCAAATCACCCTTGAGGGCCTCCTGTTGCCTCTGCAGCTGAGGGAGCTCGGCCTCCAGCGCCTCGATCGTCGATCCCACACTGCTGTCCGCGCTCAACACGCTCAATGCGTTCACCATCAGTTCGTCCCCTTTCTGGGCGTCTGCGCCCATCGCAGCAGCGATTATGCCTGCTGTCAGAAGTGTGCGGTGCCCTGTGTGCCACTACGCAAAACAACCAAGTCCGTCTCAGCGCCCAATCCCCGGCCATCTTCCCGCGAAGACACACGCCCACAACACCATGTGTGCGGGAGTGATGTCATCCGGAAGGGTGGCGGCGCAACGACCATGACGCGGCATCAGGCGCCGTGCCGGGCGCCGGCCATGCCGCAGAAAGCCACCGCGGCACACCCCGAACTCCTGTGTACATTAAGCAGAAACCTAGAGGCTCTAGGTTTTGAGGCCGATGGAGGTGGCGCATGGTGCGGGCCGGTCTGACGACCGAGCGTGTGGTGAGGGCGGCGGCGGATCTGGCGGACATCGTCGGGCTCGACAGCGTCACGGTGTCCGCCCTCGCGCGGAGTTTCGGGGTCAAGGACGCCAGTCTGTACTCGCACGTCAAGAGCATCGCCGACCTCCGGGCGCGGGTCGCCCTGCTGGCCGCCGACGAACTCGCGGACCACTTCGGGACGGCGGTGGCGGGCCTGGCGGGCAAGGACGCCCTGATGGCGTTCGCCGACGCGTACCGCGGCTATGCGCAGGAGCACCCCGGGCGGTACGCGGCCACACAGCTGCCGATGGACCCCGCCCTGATCGCTGAGTCCCCCGGCGCGCTCCGCAAAATCGAGCTCACCTACGCGATGCTGCGCGGGTACGGGCTGGCCGAGCCGGATCTCACCGACGCGGTACGGCTGCTGCGCAGCACCTTCCACGGCTTCATCAGCATCGAGGCGGGCGGCGGATTCGGGCACTCCCGCAAGGTCCAGGCGTCCTGGGAGCGGGCCGTCGAGGCCCTGCACCTCGCGCTGGAGAACTGGCCCTCCGCGCCCGCCGAACAGACGTCCTCCCGGACTTCCGGGACCTCGAGAAAGCGACGTACCTCATGAGCGCACACGAACCGAGGACCGGCACCCTTCGGGTGCCCGGCGCGACCCTCCACTACGAAGTGCGGGGCACCGGCCCGGTGCTGCTGCTGATCCCCGGCGGGGCCGCCGACGCGGCCGCCTTCGACCAGGTGGCGCCGGACCTCGCCGACCGGTACACGGTGGTGACCTACGATCCGCGCGGCATGTCCCGCAGTCCGCTCGACGGCCCGCTCGCCGACCAGCGGGTCGAGGAGCACAGCGAGGACGCGTACCGGCTGCTCGAACTGGTGTCGCCGGGCGGAGAACCGGCGTATGTGCTGGGCCTCAGCTCTGGCGCCATCGCCGCGCTCGACCTGGTGGCCCGTCATCCGGAGCGCATACGGCTGGCGGTCGCGCACGAGCCTCCGGTGGTGAGGCTACTGCCGGACGCCGCGAAGCAGCGGGCGTTCTTCGCCGAGGTTCGCGAGGCATATCGGCGGGAGGGCGTCGGGGCGGCGGTGGCGGTGATGTCTGCCGGCACCGGCCCGGAGGACGGCGGCGCGCCGCCCGAGCGGGAGAAGGAAGCCACGGTGGAGCTGCCGCCGCGTTCGCCCGAGGTCCTTGAGCGGATGATGGCCAACTTCCCCTACTTCCTGGAGCACATCCTGTGCTCGTTCAGCTCCTACACCCCGGATGTGGCGGCCTTGCGGGCCGCCTCGGAGCGGCTGGTGCCGGCCGGGGGACGGGACTCCCACGGGCTTCTTCTGTACCGGCCGCCCGTGGCGCTCGCCGAGCTGCTGGCCACCGAGATCGTGGACTTCCCCGGCGGCCACACGGGCCTCAGCGAGCACCCGAAGGAGTTCACCGAGGTGTTGCGGGAGACGCTGTCGCGGCGCTGAGCGGATGAGCGGAGCCGGCGATGGCCATGTCACGGCGTCATTGACGTGCTCCCTGGCCTAAAGTCCAGGGATTTGGGCCTGGGTCGTCTGACCCTGCCGGGGGCTTCCTGCTTCAACGCGCTGTGCGGGCACGTGTGCCCGTCTTACCGGCACTCCACAGGCGTTTAGCGTCTCCACCCGTCCGGTGGCGACGATTCGGCGTCCTTCGAAGAGGACGTTGCGGGCTGCGTTGTGGTCACGGTCGTGCAAGGTGCCGCACTCGGCGCACGTCCACTCCCGGACGTGCAGGGGCTTGCGGCCCTCCCTAAATCCGCAGACCGAGCAGACCTGAGAGGACGGGAAGGCCCGGTCCACCTTGGCGAAGGTGCGGCCGTGCTTGACCGCCTTGTACTCCAGCATGCCGACGAACGCGGACCATCCCGCGTCGTGCACGGACTTGGCGAGCCGGGTGCGCCCGAGGCCGGACACCGCGAGGTCTTCCACGTACACCGCTTGGTTGTCGCGAATGATCCGTGTGGATGCCTTGTGGTGCCAGTCCCGGCGCCGGTCCGCCACCTTGGCGTGCTGGCGTGCGACCTTGATGCGGGCCTTGGCCCGGTTCTTCGATCCCTTGGCCTTGCGGGACAGCTCCCGCTGAAGGCGCTTGAGTTTCTTCTCGG
Source organism: Streptomyces sp. NPDC005266 (assembly GCF_040607655.1). Taxonomy (NCBI): domain Bacteria; kingdom Bacillati; phylum Actinomycetota; class Actinomycetes; order Kitasatosporales; family Streptomycetaceae; genus Streptomyces; species Streptomyces sp. NPDC005266. The sequence continues at coordinate 293,915 of NZ_JBEXHC010000004.1, read as the reverse complement.
CCCGGCGCAGGAAGCGAGGGCTGTCGATCCTGCGTCCATCGGACAGGACGGCGAAGGCGGACAGACCGAGGTCGAGACCGGCGTCGGTCTCAAGGCCGGGGAGGATGTCCGGCTCGGTGTCCACGACGAAGCTCAGGAAGTACCGGCCGGAGCTGTCCTTGGTGACGGTCAGGGACGTGGGGGCGGCCGGAAGCCGGCGGGACCACGTGACCTTGAGGTTACCCACCTTGGCCGCGTACACCCTGCCGTCGTCCTGGAGGGAGAAGGCATTGGTGTTCAGGCGGATCGACTGCCGGGTGTCCTTCTTCGATTTGTAGCGGGGAGGGCCGACCCCGCGGCCCTCCCGCTTGCCCTTGATCGAGTCGAAGAAGTTCTTGTAGGCGGTGTCCAGGTCCCGCAGAGACTGCTGCAGAACGACCGCCGACACCTCGGCGAGCCAGGCGCGTTCCCCGGTGCGCTTGGCCTGGGTGATGCGCAGCCGGGACAGTTCGGCCGACTTCACATACGGCAGCCCTGCCGCGTGTGCTTCCCTCCGGTCGCGCAGGCAGTCGTTCCACACCACGCGGGCGCATCCGAACGCCCTGGCCAGCGCTCGGCGCTGGGAGGCGTCCGGGTAGGCCCGGTAGTTGTAGCGCAGCCGCACACCCACGATCCTACGACGATTCGTCTCATGGATGGACAGAATGGGGCGGAACGACTACAGGCGGGGCAGACACGTTGTTTCGGCGAAGTTGCCGCACCAGCCGGGGAGCGTCGCCGCCCGGCGCGGGCCGATGGCATGGAAGAACGCCGACACCGCGTACTCCTTGGTGTGCACCGAGAGGAACATCCGCTCGGGGTCCTCCGCCTGCTCCCATACGTCCTCGATCAGCCAGAAGGAATCGTCGCCCGGCCCGCCGTCGTACATGGCGTCGATGCGCTCTCCGGCGGCGGTCAGCCGCTGGAAGGAGTGCAGCGCCTCGGCCTCGACCTCGTCGTCACGCCCGAAGGTCTGTGCCCAGGACCGGAAGTCGGGCAGCGGCGCCTCCTGCCACCGCCGCCAGGCCCGCCGGGCGCCGGGGTCGGCGCGCTCCGCCTCGATGAGGGGCAGCATGCGGGGTGCGAGCCCGGCGATGAACGTGTCGTCGTGGGCGGTGATGGCCCAGGCTGAGGTCATTCCCATGGCGGGGACGGTAGGGCGCGCCACTGACAGCGGCTTCACCCCGCCGGGTGGGGCGCGGGCGCCGGTTACGCACCGGCGTCCGCGTGTTGCCGCGCGGCCAGGGCGTGGGCCGCGTCCCGCGTCGCGGGGTACAGCTCGCGGTACAACCGGTAGAGGCCGTCGTAGGTCCCGGCCGTCTTCGGGTCGGGCTCCACCGTGTGCGCGACCGGGTTCCACTCCGCGATGTCCGTCGCCCCCGCATGCCCCGTGCCGACCGCCGCGAGGAAGGCGTCGCCATAGGCGGCGCCCACGGTGTGCCGGGGCACGTCCTGGGGACGGCCCGTGACGTCGGAGACGATGCGGGTCCACAGCTCCCGCGCGCCGCCGCCGACAGCGACCAGGCGGCGGATGTCGCCGCCCGCCTCCTGCATGGCGGCCAGATTGTGCCGTACGCCGAAGGCCGTGGCCTCCAGGGCGGCGCGGTACAGATGGCCACGGCCGTGACGGAGCGTCAGTCCGAGAACGAGTCCGCGGGCGTCCGGGTCGAAGAGGGGGGTGCGTTCGCCCGCGAAGTACGGGAGCATCAGCAGCCCCTCCGCGCCCGGGGCGAGAGCCGCGGCCTCGGCCACCAGGGTGTCGTAGTCCGCACCTGTGAGATCGCGCAGCCATCCGGTGACGGCGCCGGAGGTGGCCATGCCCGCCGCCAGACAGTACGTCTCGGGGAACGCGCCCCGGGTGGACCACAGATGTGGGTCGGGGGCGGGTTCGGTGACCACATTGACCAGGAACATGGTGGTGCCGTACATCAGCATCAGATCCCCCGGTGCGATGGCCCCCACCGCGCTCGCCTCGGCCCAGGCGTCGATGGTGCCCGCGATCACGGGGGTGCCCGCCGGGATGCCGGTGGCGGCCTGGGCCTCGGCGGTGACCTGGCCGGCCACCTCGGTGGGCCAGACCAGCCGCGGCCACTCCAGACCCGGTGCGATCTCCTCACACCACTCCCCGATCCAGGTGCCACGCCGCAGATCGTAGAGCGGGGTGCACTGGCTGGCGGAGTGGTGGTCGAGGACGTACGCACCGGTCAGCCGGTGCACGAGATACGAACTCGCCATGAACCAGCGGCGGGTACGGGCGTAGACCTCGGGCTCCTCCTCCCGTACCCAGGCGAGCTTCGGCCCGAGGGCCTGGCTGGTGAGCGGCGAGCCGCAGCGGTCGAGCACCCGCTGATCGCCGTAGCGCGCCCGCTGGGCGGCGATCTGGTCGCCCGCGCGGGTGTCCACCCCGTACAGGATCGCCGGGCGCAGCGGGGTGGCATCGGCCTCGGCCGGCAGCAGGCAGGGGCCGATACCGCTGACGCCCACCGCGGCGATCCGCTCTCCGGCGGGGGCGGTGGCCAGCAGCTCCGCGCTGAGGGCCGTGAAGTCCCGCCACCACACGGCCTCCGCGTCGTGCTCGGCCCGGCCGGGGCGCGGGGTGGCGGTGGTGTGCTCGCGGGCGGCCTGGGCGACCAGGGTGCCATCGGTCCGGACGAGGACGCCCTTGGAGCCGGAGGTGCCGATGTCGATGCCGAGCAGCAGTGTCATGTCGTTCCTCGCCAGTCCTCTCCCCGGGGGCGCACCGGGCGCGTACATGGGCCGTACTGCCGTCCGTTGTACCCCCCTTCGCCGGTGTCCCCTGTCCTGGCCCCTCGTTGAGCAGAGTGTCAGAGGGATTGCCCATGGCATGTGCCCGGCCTCCGGCCGTCCCGTTGACGCGAATCCATCGTTTGAACCACGGAGTACGGCCGCAGAAAACCACTATTGGCCGGGATCGGGGGCGTGTGCTGAATCGGAGCGCGGAAGCCGAGGGTGGCGGACCGGACGAGCGGGGGCGCGGCGCCGGGCCGCCGGCCGGTGCGCGCAATGAACTCAGCGGGACGGTGACGGGCCCGAGCGTGCAGGCCGGGACCGTGTACGGCGGCATCCACATAGGGAAGCACGGCACGCCGGTGGAGCGCGTACCGTGGCAGCTTCCCCCGGCGGTCCGGCTCGCCAACCGCACCAGGGAGCTGGCGGCGCTGGAGGACTGCCGCGACCGGGCCGCCCGCCATGGGCATCCGGTCCTCGCCGCGGTCAGCGGGCTGGGCGGGGTCGGGAAGACGGTGCTCGCGCTCTCCTGGCTGCGCTCCTTACGGGCGCACTTCCCCGACGGCCAGCTGTATGCCGGTCTCGGGGCGCAGTCGCCGGGCGGGACGCCGGCGGACCCGATGGAGATTCTGAGCCGGTTTCTGCGGGCGCTGGGAGTGCCGCCCCGGCAGATACCCGCGGCCATGGATGAACGGACGGACCTGTACCGGTCGTTGACCGCCGAGCGGCGGCTGGTGGTGCTGCTGGACGACGCCGCCACCGCCGCGCAGGCCAGGCCCCTGCTGCCGGGCGGGCGGAATGTGGCGGTGGTGACCAGCCGCTGGCGGCTCCCCGGCCTGTCCGTGGACGGCTGCTATCCCGTCCATCTGGAACCGCTGGACCCGGACGCGGCGGTGGAGCTGCTGGCGTTCACCCTGGCCGACGACCGGGTGCGGGCCCAGCCCGACGACGCGCGTGCCCTGGTGGAGCTGTGCTCCGGACTGCCGCTGGCCGTACGGGTCGCGGGCGCGCGACTGGCGGCCCGCCCCCGGCGCCCGATCACCGTGATGGTGCGGGCGCTGGCTCATGAACACGACCGTTTGGAGGGGTTGGCCATCGAAGGCGACCGCGGAGTACGGGCGGCACTCGATCTGTCGTACGGCGGACTGGCCCCGGACGCCGCCCGTCTCTACCGGCTGCTGTCGCTGCATCCGGGGCCGGACTTCACCGGCGAGGTGGCGACCGCGGCGCTGGGCGTCGCCGACGACGCGGCCGGTGAGGTGGCGCGGCTGATCGATGTGCTGTACGACGCCAATCTGATCGGTGAGACCGGGGACGAGCGCTATCGGTAGCACGATCTGGTGCGGCTGCACGCCGCCGCGTTGGCGGAGACGGTCGACGGGGAGCCGTCGTGCCGGGCCGCCACCCGTCGTATCTTCGACCACTATCTGGCCTCGGCCACCCGCGCCGAGGAGATTCTCGATCCGCATCACCGCTCGCTGGGCCGCACGTACGGGGACGATCCGCCGGTGGTCAAGGACTTCGAAGGCGGCGGGGGTGACATCGCCGATACCGCGCTGTCCTGGCTGGACGGCGAGCTGCTCAATCTGATGGCGGTGCTCAAAAGCGCACGGCGGACCGGGTACCCGGGCGTCACCTGGCAGCTGGCCGACGCCATGTGGTCCCTGTTCATGCGGCGAAAGCACTACGAGGAGTGGCGCACCGCCCATGAGGAAGGGGCCGAGGCGGCACGGGAGTCGGGCGATACGGCTGCCGAGTGCCGCATGCTCACCTCCGGCGCCATGGGCGAGCTGGACACCGGGAACCATGCCCGCGCCCTGGAGATGTTCGAGCGGGCCGCCGGGCTGTTCGAGCGCGAGGGGGACGAACTGGGCTTCGCGCGCACCCTGAACTACCGGGGGCTGGCCTATCAGGGGCTGGGGCGGCTGTCCGAGGCGGCGGAGCTGTTCACGCGGGCCGCCGAGGAGCTGCCGCGCTGCGGGGATCCGCGGGCCGCGGGTCTGGCCCGGTTCAATCTGGCCGAGGTGGCGCTGGCCGGGCGCCGGTACGAGGAGGGAATCGGCGACGCGCGGGCCGCGCGCCACGCCCTCCAGGAGGCGGGCGACCCGTACAACGCCGCCCGAGCGGCGCGGGTTCTCGGCCGCCTTCAGCTGGGGCTCGGCGATCTCGACGCGGCCGAGGAGTGGCTGAACGAGGCCCTGAGCGATCTGCGCGGCGTCTCCGACTTCGAGACGGCGCGCACGGTGGAGGTGCTGGCCGAGCTGGCCGAGCGGCGTGGAGAGCGGGGGCTCGCCGACGAGCGGTACCGGGAAGCGCTGGTCCTGTACGGAACGCTGGGGCTGCCCTCGGCGGTCGCGGCGGTACGGGCCCGTCTGGGCGGGGGTGTCACCGGCTCGGGGGAGTGAGACGGGCCCGCGGCGCTACGGCTCCGCCCTGAGCAGTACGGTCTGCTCCGGCGCCGCTCCCCCGGCTCCGGTACGGGCCGGGATCAGTCGAGCCGAGGAGGGGGCGAGCGCCTCCGGGGGGACTCCGGCGACCAGCCAGGCGTGCACCAGGGAGGCCCAGTCCGGCCAGGGCAGGTCCCACGGCGGGGCGGCGGCGCCGAACGCGGTGGACCGCTTGCGCATCCGCAGCCGCGCTCCCCCGCCGATGCCGAGCCGCAGCCAGCAGTCCTGACCGTGGTAGGCCGCCGTGACCAAGGCTCCCGGGTGGCGGCGGGCGAGCGCGCCCGGCCGCCCGGGGCCGCCGCGGGTCACCAGCACATCGGCCACCATCCGCCACCGGTGCGGCGTCGGGACGCCGGCGCGGACGTGGCGATCCAGGACCGGGGCCGTGTCCCGGTCCCCACGTAACACGTGGACGCGGGCCAGGACCACCGCCACTCCGGCGCCGACGGCACCGGGGCCCCGGCTCACCGGTTCCGTGAGGGTGGCGAACGAGCGGGGGTGTGGGTGGCGCTGGGGTGTCAGCAGCACGGCCGTCATGCCGCCACACCTCCGTGAGCGTCCGGGCCGATGGCGGGGGACGGCCGGGCGGGCTCGGTGACCGGGCGGACGACCGGGGGCCGCAGGCGCAATTTCCGGTAGAGCAGCGCGCGCATATTGCGGGCGAAGCCCCCCGGCTCGGAGGTGATGCGCGCCGCCACCCGGGCGTAGCACTCGGGACGGTAGCGGGCGGAGCTCTCCTCGAGTTGCTCACGCAGCGGGCGCGCGCCGTCCAGCCGCGGCGCGATGGAAGCCAGCTCTGCCATGGGCGAGTCCGGTGCCACCTCCACCTCGGGGAAGCCGGCCAGCAGGACGGGCACACCGGTCGCCGCACCGTACAGCGCCATCGAGCCATGGTCGGTCACCACATAGTCGGCTGCCACGAGCGGCCCCAGCTCATCGGCCCGTTGACCGACGACCACCAGACCGCAGCGGCACAGCCCGGCGAGCCACGTCCGGATCTGCCACTCGCCGTGCGCGTTCCAGGCGTTGGGGTGAAGCATCGCGACGATCCGGAACTCGTCTGCCGGCAACTCGGTGACCAGCCGCTCCAGCACCTCCGGTGTCTGCCCGAGCAGCGACCGCGGACCCCAGGTGGAGGACGCCACGACGAGCTTCTGACGGTGGCCGGCCCCCAGCGCCGCCCGGTACAGGGCGCGCGAGGGCAGACTCGCCATGATGCGGTCGTAGTACGGATCGCCGACCACCGCCGCCGCGGGGAGCGCCTCCGGGCACTGCCGGCGCAGCCGGGCCAGCTCCTCCCTGTGGGAGAGGACGACGGTGTCCGGGACCACCGCGCCGTCGCGGACCAGCCACTGCCGGTTCAGACCATAGACCTCGCGGCCCAGGGCGGCGAGGCCACGCCGCCCGCCGGGGACGAACTTGTTGTGCCCGGCGCCGTGCGGCAGCACGATCACGGGCGCGTGCAGCTCGTGCAGGGAGCCGTGGGCGGCCGCGACCGCCAGATCGAACGCGACCTCCACGGCCTGGTGCCACGGCAGCACCACTGCCCTGAGGCCCTCCAGGAACTCCGCCACCCCATTGCTGAAGACATCGGGTGCCGCGGTGAAGACCACCTGCACCCGCAGATCCCCCTCGAAGAGCCGCACCACCTCCAGCAGCCTTTTGCCGGATGTCACCGTGTGCACCACGGCCAGAACCTTCTTGCGCACCTGACGGGTCGCCCAGCGCTCCACGTCCAGACGTATGGGCACATGACGCCAGGGGACGCCTGCCACGACATTCATCGAACTCCTCCCGAGCCTTTGTCCGTGATGCGCGGACCGGTCCGCGCACCGCCTCGGACCGGATGTGCCCCGGCCCGTGGACGAACGACTTGCGGAAACCTTGCAACCGTCCTGCGGCGAGGACGCCGGGCCGCGAGGGCGCATCCGGTCCGAGGCGGTTCGCGTGATCCGGGCGGCGTATGCGCCCCTCTGCCTCGATGCGCCCTGTCTGTACGGAAAGAACGGCGCAACGGTGGAAGTGCGGGGAACGCGAAGAGCAGGGACGACCAGCCGGGGGGATGCTGGTGGAACTCCGAGTCTTGGGACCCCTGGAGCTCTGGCACCAGGGCCTCCAGTGGACGCTGGGTTCGCCGAAGGAACGGTGCGTGCTGGCGGTGCTGGGGGCCGCCGCGGGCGAACCGGTCTCCGTGGACGCCCTGATGGACCGGGTCTGGGGAGACCGGCTCCCTCCCCCGACGGCCGCGGCCACCCTGCACAGCTATCTCTCCCGGCTGCGGGGCCGGCTGCGGCGGGTGGCCGACGCCGACACCCGGCTCGAGCGCCCCTCACCGCGCACCTACCGGCTGCGTATCGCCCCCGAGGCCGTCGATCTGACGCGTTTTCGGCTCCTGCGCGACCAGGCCCGACGGACGGTGACGGGCGGCGGGGTGGAGTGGGCCGTCGATCAGCTGCGCGAGGCGGAGGGGCTGTGGCGCGGGGAGCCGTTCGGGGAGCTCACCGGGGCCTGGGCCGAGACGCTCCGCGGCCGGCTGCACGAGGATCTGCGGGCCGTGCGGGAGGAGCGGATCCGCCTGGAACTGCGCCTCGGCCGGCACGCCGATCTCATCGGCGAGTTACGGACGCTGGTCGACGAGGACCCGCTGGCGCAGGGCGCCGTCGCCGAGCTGATGCTGGCGCTCTACCGCTGCGGCCGGCACAGCCAGTCACTCGCGCTCTACCACACCACCCGGCGCAGGCTGGACGATGAGCTCGGGCTCGCCCCCAGCCTCGAGCTGCAGCGGCTTCATCAGCGGGTGCTCGAACAGGACCCCTCACTCGACCTTCCCGCCACCGACCCGGTCCAGCAGGCCCCGAAGGAGAGCGGCCCCAACCATCTTCCCTGCGACAACCGGGATTTCACCGGCCGGGACGACGAGCTGCGCGGTCTGCTGACGGACCCCGATCCGCAAGGCACCGCCCCGCCGCTGACCGTGGTCCACGGCATGGCGGGGGTCGGCAAGAGCGCTCTGGCCGTCCATGCCGCGCATCTGCTGCGCGACCGCTACCCGGACGGGCTCTTCTATGTGAATCTGCGGGCCCACAGCGATCAGCCGCCGTGTGACCCCGGCGAGGCGCTCGCGACCCTGGAGGACGCGGCGGACAAGCAGCTGTCCGAGAACCGGCCCGGAAGCTTCGACGCACGGGCGGCCCGCTGGCGGGACTGGCTGGCACACCGCCGCGCCCTGCTGGTGCTCGACGACGCCGGATCCGCCGAGCAGGTGCGCCCCCTGCTGCCCGGGAGCGCCGGCTGCCGGGTGTTCGTCACCAGCCGCCATCAGCTCGCCCAGCTGGACGGCGCGCGGTCGGTCGGCCTTGAGGTGCTGTCGGTGACCGAGGCCGCGTCGCTGTTCACCCGCATCGTCGGCGCGTCCCGGGTCGGCGACGCCGAGGCGCTCCACCGGGTCGTCGGATTGTGCAGCTACCTCCCTTTGGCGATACAGCTCACGGCGCATCGCTTCCGTCATCGCGACTCCTGGGATCTGCAGGACCTCCTCGACCGGCTGACCGAGGCGGCCGATCTTCTGGAGGAGATCGACATACGGTCGGGTATCGCCACCGCGTTCCAGCTCTCGTACGACCAACTGGTCCCCAGGGACAAGCGGTTGTTCCGCGCCCTCGCCCTGCATCCCGGGCCCGACCTCACCCTGCGCGTGGCGGCCGTCCTCGTGGGGACCGATGCCGCCGAGGTCCGGCGCGGCCTGGAGGAGCTGCTCAACTGCCACCTCCTCGAGGAACCGGTGCGCGGCCGCTACCGCTTCCACGATCTGGTGCGCGACTTCGCCGTACGGGTGAGCCGGGCGGAGGAGCCGGAGGCCGTACGGCACGAGGCCGTACGACGGCTGCTCACCCACTACCTCACCGCCGCCGACCACGCCGACCGCATCGCCCATCCCCAACGCCGCCGGATCGCCATCGACCAGGAACTTATGGCCGAGAGCGCACCCGTATGCGCCGACGCGGACGAGGCGGCGGCATGGCTCGACATGGAGCGGCGGAATCTGCTGGCCGCGGCCCATGAGGCGGCGGCCACCTCACCCCGGCACGCCACGCTCTTCCTGCACGCGCTGGCCCAGTCACTCAAGCTCTGGGGCGCCTGGGAGGTGGCTGCCGAACTCCATGACGCGGCCCTGGCCCATCTGCGCGACCGGGGTGACACCCGGGCGCTGGCCCACACTCTCATGGAGCGGGCCGAGATCCAGTGTCATGACGACTACGAGGAGGCCCTGCGCTGCGCCGAGGAGTCCCTCGCGCTCTTCCGCGAGCTCGGGGACCGGCAGGGCGAGGCCGATGCCCTCTTCCAGGCGGGGCGCGCCCATCTGTCGGCCGGGCGCCGGTCGGCATCGCTGGCCGCTCTGAGCACGGCGCTGACGCTCTTTCAGCGGATCGGCGACCGCCGCGGCGAGGCCGAGACCCTCAATGTGCAGGGCGTGGCGCTGCACTTCGCGGGCGAACTCGACGAGGCGCTGAGCCGGTTCCGCGCGGTGTACCGGATCCAGAAGCTCATCGGTGATCTCCATGGCCAGGCCACGGCCCTGCTCAACGCGGGCGAGATCTACTGGTTGGAGATGCGCTACGAGGAGGCGCGGGGCCTCTACGAACGCGCCCTCGCCCTGGCCCGGCGCATCGGCGTCCGGCGCCAGCTGACCAGCCTCTACACCAATCTGGGCAATGTGTGCCGGGCCACCGGCCAGACCGAAGAAGCGCTCGCCTACTTCCGCAAGGCGCTCGCCAGCTACCGGGCGAGCCGGGATCCGCGCAGCGAGGCCAACACCCTGCTCAGCATGGGCAGCGCCTACCACGAGGCCCACCGGGACCGTGAGGCCATGGAGCACTTCACCATGGCCGAGCGCATCGCCCGTCGCATCGGCAATCCGTACGAGCGGCAGAGCGCGCTGATCGGCATCGGTACGATCCAGCGGACCTCGGGGCAGTACACCGCCGCGCTGAAGACCTACGACGAGGCGCTCCAGGTCGCCGAGGAGATCGAGATCCCGCTCGGCATGGCACATGCCCATGACGGGATCGCCCAGACCGTGCGCCAGACACACGGCGCCGAGGCCGCCAAGTGCCACGCCCGGCGGGCGCTCGCGCTCTACCGGAAACTCGGGGTGGCGGAAGAGGCGGAGCGAGTGCGGCGGTCGCTCGCCGAGCGGTAGCCGACCGGGCCGGTCACCAGTACATGATGGACTGGGGCCACTGTGCGATTGCAAACCCGTACAACGTGGAAAACAGCACGAAGTGCTCCAAAAAGGGTTTTTTCAAGGAAATTGGAGGCCGACCGGCTCCGCCGATCTTGTTTGCTGATGCTAGCAGCAATGACAGAGTGCTTTTGTACCCGGCGCGCGGCTTGACAAGACGCATGCCCGACACCCGGTGGACACGATTCCGTTTCGCCTCCGCCATACCGGAGAGGCTGCATGGCGGATGACCATCGGCCCGTAGAACACACCGGTGTCCGGCCCGGCCGGGCGCCGCGGACGGAGGGAATGTGGCTTACAGCACACCCGGGAAGCCCACGCCCGAGGAGATGTCGACGGTCGGCGGCGGCCGGGCGGGGACGCGGCCAGGCCGGCGTGGCCTGCTCGCGGCGGCGGCCGGTGCCGGCCTGCTCGCCGCCGGTTGCGGCGAGCAGGCCGATCACTTCTCCGGAGCGGGAGCCAAGGACGGCAAGGGGTCCGCCGGCCCGTCCGAACCGGCGAAGCACGCCAAGCCGTCCATCAGCTCGCCATCGCCGTCCCCACGACCGCGGCCCGAGCTGCCCCGTGGTGGCCGGGAGTTGTCCCGGTACCGGCTGGTGGGCTACTGCGGACTGCCCGGCGCCGCCGCGCTCGGCCGCCTCGGCACCGGGGATCTCGACCAGCGCGTCCGGCAGATGGAGAAGACCGCCCGCGCTTACGCCGCGGACCGTAAGCCGCAGCCCGTACTCGAACTTCTGGCGACGGTCGTCAACAGCGCCGCGGGCTCCGACGGCACCTATCGCACCCGTACCTCCCCCGATACCATCCGCCGCTTCCATGACATGGCCAAACGCCATCGGGCCCTGCTGCTGCTGAACATCCAGCCGGGCCGCGCGTCGGCCCTCGGCGAGGTCAAGGCGCTCCGCGAGTGGCTGGTCCACCCCGATGTGGGCATAGCGCTGGACCCGGAGTGGGACATGGGTCCGGGCGAGGTGCCGGGCAACAGCTACGGCCACACCAGCGGCGCCGAGCTGACCGAGGTGGCCCGCTATCTCTCCGGCATCGTCAAGGAACACGATCTGCCGGAGAAACCACTCGTCTACCACCAGGTGGCCGTCTCCGTCGTCCGCGACCAGTCCGCGCTGCGCCCGCAGCCGGGAGTCGTCCTCATCAAGAGCGCGGACGGCATCGGGTCGCCGGGCATGAAGCGGGACACCTGGCGCCAGCTCGTCAAGGACATGCCCGACGGCCTGCGTACCGGCTTCAAGCTCTTCTACGACGAGGACACCGAGGGAAGCCGGCTGATGACCCCCGAGGAGGTCCTGGCGCTGCGGCCGCGGCCGGACTACGTCATGTTCGAGTGACCACGGCGACCAGCGGCCGCCACGCGGCCGCCCCCGATAACCGGACGGAGCCGGCGGACCGGGGGCGGCGGAAAAGCGGACGGCGGGAGGAGTGGCTCATGGACGCGGTGCCGCCTGCACGGTGAGGGGCTCGTGCGTGGCCGTCTCGCCGGAGCCGGGGCGGATGAAGCGCATGGCGACGCAGGCCCCCGCGTACAGCACGGCCACCACCAGCAGCAGGGCCTGGTACCCCATGAGCAGAGCCAGATACTCGAGGGTGCCGCCGGTGAGGGCGCCCAGCAGGTTGGCGCCGAAGGCCGACGTGGGGTCCGAGGCTCGGGCCAACCGGTCGGAGAAGATGAGATTGGCGCAGAAGATGGGGGCGAAGGCCAGCGCGATCGCGGCGGCCAGCCGGGCGGCGAACGGCAGCCCGAGCACCACATGGGTCGGGACGAGCCAGGCCACGGCCAGGCTGGCGAAGAGCAGAAGTTGCAGGGCGAGCTGGTTGAGCCGGCGCATCCGCCGCCGTACTTCCACCGCGCACAGCACGGCGAGCAGCACTCCGGCGAACACCATGGCGTTGACCAGCCATGTGGTGCCGAAGTAAAGGGCGAAGCCGATGACGTTCTTTGTCTCGAGCAGCATGAACGCGGCCCCGAGCAAGAACATGTCGGCGTAGCCGGCGGTCTTCCTGAGCCGGACCCCGGTCAGCCGCACCGACAACAGCGTCACCAGCAGGATCGCGCCCAGCACCCCGAGATAGAGGGTCGGGATGGTGCGGTGCAGCAGATAGGGGAAGGGGTGGTCGTCGGAGGCGGCCGAGGGCACCTTTCCCGACGGACGCCATACGGAGGTGGCGCAGGACTGGTCGCCCGATGTGGCACCCGCCACCAGGACCGCGGCCTTCTTCCCGCCGTAGTGGGTGATGCAGGGCGCGTGTCCGAAGACGGAGGTCGACGTGCCACCGAAGCGGTCGATGAGCCAGCTCTGCCGGTAGTAGTTGTACATGGCGAACGCGCCGCCGGGGGCGAGATGGCGGTGTGCCGCCTCGAAGGCCTGCCGGGTGAACAGATAGCTCTCGAGGCGCAGATTGCTGGCTCCCGACACCAGGGTCAGGGAGTCCGGCAGTGCGAGGACGATCAGGTCGTAGCGGGCGTTGGTCCGCTCCAGGAAGGCCCGTCCGTCGTTGATGTGGACGTGCACCCGTGGGTCGTCGTACGGGCGGGCCGGGTGCAGTGACGCGCCGATCTCCTGCAGCCGGGGGTCGATTTCCACGGCGTCCACTCGCTGGGCCCCGTGGGCGAGGGCGAGGGCGACGTCGTTGCCGTTGCCCGCCCCGATGACCAGGACCCGGCGATGGGGGTTGTCCGGTGTCTCGCGGTAGGGCTGCTCATACGGTGACCCCGGCTGCGTCAGCGCCTTCAGCGGGGCGATGCTCTGGTGCGGAACGCCGTTGGCGGCGATGTGGTAGTCCCGGGAGGCCGAGGTCGAGCGTTTGACCTCGATCTTGTAGTACGGGGACCAGGAGATGCCGCCCGCCACCGATTCGAGCGCCAGGACCGCCACCATCACCCCGAGCGGGACCGTGTACCGAACGGTGTTGCGGCGTCCGCCCAGAACGAGCAGGGCCACCGCGGCGACGGCGCCCCAGACCACCGACGGCGCGCGCAGCCAGGACAGCAGCGCGAAGGACACGGACCCGGTCAGCGAGCCCAGGAGGTCGTAACGGTACGCCTCCAGCGACGGCAGCCGCCGGAAGAGATCCGCCGTCATCTTCCCGATCGCGGTCATGATGAGCGCGGTCAGTCCGAACAGGATGGGCAGGGTCACCCACTGCGGCAGACCGGTGGTCTTGACCGCCGTGAAGTAGATGACCTCGCCGCTGGTCTGCCGGACCTGTACGGGGAACTCCCGCACCAGCACGACGAGAAGGGCGAGCGGAACGGGCGCCCAGCGGGTGAGCCACTGCCCACGGCCGGCCGGGAGGAGGAATCCCAGGCCGATCCCGAGGAAGGAGCCCAAGAGGATGAAGTTCGAGAAATAGCTCAGATGGACGATATTGGCGCCGGTCCACCGGATCAGCGCCAGCTCGACGAAGAGCATGGTGGCGCTGGCCAGCAGCAGCCTCGCGCGCACGTTTTGCGGTCCTGGGCTGTGCTCCATGTCGGCACACGCTGTCATCCGAAGCGGGGCAGGTCGAGCACCCGCACGGCCCGTGCCGTCGGCCGGATGGCGGGCACCCAAGGGGCCGGATACCGTCACCGCGCCACCCGTATGCCGGCCGTACGCGCAGCGCCGCCCCACCCGAAAGAAGGACATCCGCGCAGGTCAACGGCGTGGCGTTCGGCCAGGCGTCAGGGGAATCCGGCAGCCGCGGGCGGACGGCCACGGGGAGCCCGGCCCCTCTCCCCCGGCCCCCGCGGTACGGCGTTCGGGTCACGGCCGGGATCGCATCCGTCACCTGATGGGGCCAACGCGTGCCGGGGCCGGATGGTGCCGATCGGCGTGGGCGGGTGTCGTGGCGTCAGCGGTGCCGGCGGTCAGCGTTCCTGCGCGGTGGGACGCACCATGAGCTCGTTGATCGCGGCATGCGGGGGCCGCGTGACCATGAAGGTGATGCAGCGGGCGATGTCCGCGGCGTGCAGCCATGACTCCCGCGGCATGCCATGGGCGACGGCTGCGACTCCGCCGGCGGCCGTCATCTCCGTCCTGGTCATGCCCGGCTCCACCACGCCCACCCGGACACCGCGCCCCGTGACCTCCTGGCGGAGGGACTCGCTGAAGGCGGTCACCGCGTGCTTGGTCGCGCAGTAGACGCTGTTCTCGGGCCGTGCCAGCCGGCCGGCGGTCGAGCTGATGTTCACGAGGTCGGCGACCCCGCGCGGGCCGTCGGCGGCCGCCGCCAGCAGATGCGGCAGCGCCTTCTGCGAGGTGTGCAGCACGGCCCTGACGTTGAGGTCGACCATCCGCTCCCAGTCCTCCGGGTCGCTGAACTCGAACGGGCCGACCGCCGCATAGCCGACGCTGTTCACCATCACATCGAGCCGCGCGAAGCGCTCCACGGCGTCGTCGATGGCCTGTCTCGCCCGGGCCATGTCCCGGAGGTCGGCGGTGAGGGCGACACATGAACGGCCCTCGTCCCGGATGCCGGCGGCCAGCTCCTCCAGCCGGTCGGCGCGGCGGGCGACCAGCGCGACATCGGCGCCCTCCCGGGCCAGCGCCAGGGCGGTGGCCGCTCCGATGCCGCTGGAGGCGCCGGTCACCACCGCCGCGCACCCCGCCAGCGGAGTGGCGGCGTTCCCGGTGTGTCCGGCCGTCCGGCCGTTGCCGGTGTTCGTGTCCGTCACCCTGGCTCCCTGGTGTCGCGGGCGGTGTGGAGGCGACGCGGGCGCGCGGCCTGGGCGGGGCCCGTGGATGGTGCCGGGCTCCCCTGGATCCGGTACCCCCGCCGCGCCGGTGGATTGCCTCCGTTCGTCCCATCGGACCAGGCGCCCGGTCAGCGAGCCCGGGCCGCGCCACCACGGCGGCGGCCCGGCGGGTGTGGTGGGGCCGATAATCCGACCGGCGTATGCCTGTAGGCCGTTGGGGTCGCGCTGCTGTCCAGCCTGTGCACCCTGCCGCCGCCGCGCGGCGACCATCGGTCCCTGAGCCTTCGCACGCCGAGACCGGCGCATGACCACCGAGTCCACCCCGTCCGCCACACTCGCCCAGGGAGCCGAGATCATGCCCCAGTACTTTCGCGACTCGCCCGAGTCTCTCGTTCCCGACGCGCTCGCCGGCTTCGCCGCCGCCCACGCCGGCCTCGTCGAGCACCATCCGGACCATGGCTATCTCCGCGCCCGGCACACCGCGCCGAGCCGCCGTGTCGGGCTGGTCTCGGGAGGCGGCAGCGGCCATGAGCCGCTGCACTGCGGGTTTCTCGGCGCGGGGATGCTGGACGCCGCATGCCCCGGCCGTATCTTCGCCTCGCCCCACAACCGGCAGATCTTCGAGGCCAGCCGCGCCGTCGCCGGACCCGACGGCGTCCTGCAGATCGTCAAGAACTACACGGGCGACCGCATCAATTTCGGCATCGCCGCAGAACGCCTCGCCCACGAGGGCATCCGTTGCGCCCGTGTCCTGATCGACGACGACCTCGCCACCGACTCCGACGACATCGCGGTCGGCCGGCGCGGCACCGGCGCCACCTTGATGGTCGAGAAGATCCTCGGCGCCGCCGCCGACGAGGGGCGCGGTCTGGACGAGCTGGTGGCCCTCGGCACCGGTCTGACCCGCCGTGCCCGCAGCCTCGCCGTCGCCTCCGCCGCCCACACCACGCCCGCATCCGGCGCCCCGGCCTTCACCCTCCCCGACAACGTGCTGGAGTTCGGGGTCGGTATCCACGGGGAGCGCGCCGAGGCCACCACCCCGCACGCACCGCTCGGCAAGCTGGTCGAGACCATGACGGACCAGCTGCTCGCCGCCCTTCCCGACACCGTCCAGCCACGGGTGCTCGCCCTGATCAACGGGCTCGGCTCGATCACCGCGCTGGAGCTGTACGGCATCCGGCACGCCCTCGCCAAGGCCCTGGACGACCGGGGCGTCACCCTCGAACGGTCCCTGACCGGAACCTTCGTCAGCGCCCTCGACATGCGCGGCTTCTCGCTGTCCCTGCTCGCCACCGACGACGAGGCGCTGCGGCTGTGGGACGCCCCGGCCCGTACCCCGGCTTGGCCCCTGTGACCCCGCGACCACCCCAAGGAGCCCCCGCACCCATGTCCGAGCACCCCGGCCCGCACCCCCTGACCCACGCCGCCGTCATGGACTGGCTGACCCACTTCGCCGCCACCGTGCGCTCCGTCGAACCCGAGCTCACCAAGCTCGACCAGCAGGCGGGCGACGGTGACTTCGGCGCCAATCTCACCACCGGAATGGACGGCGTCCGCCGCGCTCTCGACGCCCTGGCGGCCGAACGCGCCGACGGCACCAGCACCGTGAACGGCCACGGTGCCGACGCACCGCTCGCCGCCGCCGCGCGGGTCTTCCTCGACGATGTCGGCGGCACCAGCGGGCCGCTGTTCGGCCTGCTCTTCCAGGAGCTCGCCGACGCCCTGCGCCTGGCCGCCCCCGCCCCGCCCGGGACCGCCGCGCTGGCCACCGGTACCGCCGCCGGAGCGGCCGCGATCCAGCGGGTCGGCGAAGCCGAGGTCGGAGACAAGACGATGGTCGACGCCCTTGTCCCCGCCGCACGCGCGCTCGCCGCGTGCGACCCGGCCACCGACCCGGCACGCGCGCTCCACCTGGCCGCGGTCGCCGCCCACCGTGGTGCCCGTTCCACGACCGGACTGCGCGCCCGGCGCGGCCGCGCCAGCTACACCGGCGACCATGCGCGCGGTGTCCCCGACCCCGGCGCCCTGACCGTCGCCCTGCTGTTCGCCTCCGCCGACGACGAGCTGACCGCGCTGAGCCGGCTCCCGCGGTCCTGACGGCCGCATCACGGAGGTCCGGGCGGTGAACCGTGGCGCCGTGGCGCGCGTACTGGCCCGTGAGTCCTGGGCCGTGTGATCCGAGCCTCGCAGTCCCGCGCCGCCGCATGGGATGGGCCGAGCCGGGCAGGCGACCAGGACTCGGTAGTGGTTGTTGACCCAATCGAAGGTGCCCGGGAGACCCAGTGCAGCACGACACCCCCACCCGTGTGGCCCCGCCCCCGGCCGTCCCTGGGCCGCGGGGCGGCAACGCGTCGGCAGGCCGCACCCGCGACGCGTACTTCGACAACGCGAAATACCTCACGATCGTGCTGGTGGCCTGTGGCCACGCATGGGAACCCCTCACCTACGGCAGCCGGGCCGCCACCGCGATCTATCTCACGGTGTACGCCTTTCACATGCCCGCCTTCGCCCTCATATCGGGCTACTTCTCGCAGAGTTTCGACATGGCGCCCGGGCGGCTGAAACGGCTGCTCACCGGGGTGGTCGTGCCGTACGTCGTCTTCGAGGTCGCGTACACCCTCTTCTACCGCTGGGCCCAGGACGACCCGGATTATCCCATCAGCCTGCTCGATCCCTGGTATGTGTTGTGGTTCCTGGTCGCGCTGTTCGTATGGCGGATCACCACGCCCCTGTGGCTCTCGCTGCGCCATCCGGTGCCGGCCGCGCTGGCCGTCTCCGCGCTCGGCTCCCTGTCTCCGGACACCGGCGGCGATCTCGCCCTTCAGCGTGTGCTGGCGTTCCTCCCCTTCTTCGTCCTCGGGCTCACCCTGCGCCCGGACCACTTCACCCGGCTGCGCACCCGGCGGGCGCGACGGATCGCCCTGCCGGTGGGGGCCGGGGCGTTGTGCGCGGCGTACGTGGTGGCGCCGTGGTTCGACGCGGAGTGGTTCTACCACCGCAAGAGCGTCGCGCTCCTGCATGTGCCGCGCTGGGCCGGTCTTCTCAGCACCCCCGCCCTCTTCGCTCTGGCGCTCGTCCTGACGGCCTGCTTCCTGGCCTGGGTACCGGGGCGCCGGACCTGGTTCACCGCGCTCGGCACGGGGACGATGTACGGCTATCTGCTGCACGGCTTCCTCATCAAGTCGTCCCGCTTCTGGGGCTGGTACGACCATCCGTGGCTGCACACGCCGCTCGGCGAACTGACCGTCACCGGCGCCGCGGTGGCCATGATCACAGTGCTGTGCACCGACCCTGTACGGCGTGTGCTGCGCCATGTGGTCGAGCCGCGGATGGCGTGGGCGTTCCGGCCCACCGGGAAGTGAGCCCGCCGTCGGCGACGGCCCGGCGGGTCTGCTCGGCGATCAGATCGGCGTTGATGGCCGCCGCGGCGCGGACACCCGCGGCGCCGGCCCCCGCCACCTGCTCGACGGGGTGGCTGACGTTCCCGGCCACTCACACACCGGAGACGGCGGTCGCGCCGGTCGCGTCGGCGGGGATGGCACCGCCGACCACATGGCCGCCCCACGACTCGTAGCGTCGCTCACCCTCCCGGCCCCCGGCCACCCTCTGTCCTTCGTATCCGCTCATGCGCACTACCTCCGTTTCTCCGAGGGGGCGTGCGCGCAGCCGCCATAACTTGACAAACATTATTGCCGAGGCGGCAAATGAGGGTATGGCTGACGACGACCTCACCGATGTGCTGACCGCCGTAGGACCACGGCTGCGCACCCTGCGCCACACCCGCGGCACCACACTTGCGCAGCTCAGCGAGGTGACCGGGATCTCGCTGAGCACGTTGTCACGGTTGGAGTCGGGGCAGCGCAAGCCGACGCTGGAGCTTCTGCTGCCGCTGGCGAAGGCGTACGGGGTGCAACTGGACGAGCTGGTCGGCGCACCCGCCACCGGGGATCCCCGGATCCATCCGCGGCCCTTCACCCGGAACGGCCAAACCTTCGTGCCTCTGACCCGCTACCTGGGCGGTCTGCACGCATACAAGCAGATCATGCCGGCCCGGAAGTCGGCCGAGTACGACCGGCCGGAGCAGCGGGTGCACGAGGGCTATGAGTGGCTCTATGTACTGTCCGGGCGGCTGCGGCTGGCGCTGGGCGAGCACGATCTCGTCCTCACCGCGGGTGAGGCGGCCGAATTCGACACCCGCACACCGCACGGCTTCGCCAACGCGGGCGACCAGCCCGTGGAATTCCTCAGCCTCTTCGGGGCACAGGGCGAGCGGATGCACGTCCGGGCCCGCTCCACCGCCACCTGACCTGTGGGGCTCACCCCGACGGCTCGTCCGGTACGGGCTGCTCGGGGTGCACACCTCCGGTCTGCGGCCTGCCCCGCCGTCCCGTCCCGGACTCGTCCAGGTCGGGAACGTCGTCCGCATGGTCCGGCGCCTCGTCGGCGTCCTCGACATCCAGGGGGTCCGGCCCGCCCTGCGCCTGCTGGTCGGGCAGATCCCTCGGGATGGCGTGATCGTGTTCCTCGGATTCTTCCGGTCGCCGGTCGCCGGTCACGAGCCGCTCCTTTCCTCGGTGAACAGGGCACACGCTCTCCTGTGCACGTACCCCGGACACCGCGGCCAATGCGCCACCGGCCCCGGAAGGACCGTCGCGGGCACGGTCCGGATGCCCCTCAGCCGTGCTCGGCGAAGGCCGCGGCGATGTCCTCGCGGCCGGCGCCGACGTCAAGGGGTGAGCCGCCGGGGAAGACGGCGGAACGAGCGCCGCATAAAGATCTCCTAAATCAATGTGAACACAACTCGCGCCCCGCCCGTATCAACAGCCGGGTCGAACCTCGTCCCTTGCGGAAGGGCGATCCGTAACCCCCCCAACAGGAGGTCAAGTTGAGCCATAAGCGCGTACCGAAGCGAAAGATCGTGTTCGCGGGGGCCGGGGCCGCCGCGGTCGCGGCGGCCGCGATACTCCTGCCCAACGCCAACGCCTCGCAGGACGACAAGGCGGCGGACGCCCAGCCCAAGAAGGTGAACGCCGCCTCGGCGGCGGACATCGCCGCACAGCTCGCGGCGCAACTGGGCGAGGCATTTGGCGGGTCCTACTACGACGAGGACAAGCAGCAGGTCATCGTCAATGTCGTCGGCGACGACAACGATGTGGACGTCGAGGTCAAGAAGGCCGGGGCGGTGGCAAGAAGCGTCGAGAACAGCGCCTCGGACCTCAAGGCCGCGGCCAAGACGCTGAAGACGAAGGCCACCATCCCGGGCACCGCGTGGTCCGTCGATCCCAAGACCAATGAGCTCCGGGTGACCGCGGACTCCACCGTCACCGGCGCGAAGTGGGACACCCTGCAGTCCACCGTGAAGTCGCTGGGCGCGGGCATGGCCACCGTCAAGAAGTCCGCGGGCGAGTTCAAGACATTCGCCGCGGGCGGCGACGCCATCTTCGGCGGCGGCGCACGCTGCTCGCTGGGCTTCAACGTCACCACGGACAGCGGCGCCCCCGGCTTCATCACCGCGGGCCACTGCGGTGTCGCCGCCAAGCAGTGGTCGGACTCGCAGGACGGCGCCCCCATCGCCACGGTTCAGAAGGCCACCTTCCCGGGCGACGGCGACTTCGCGCTGCTCACCTACGACGACGCCAACACCGACGCCCCGAGCACGGTCAACACCGGCGGCCAGACCGTGAACATCACCAAGGCGGCCGAGGCCACGGTCGGTCAGAAGGTGCAGCGCATGGGCTCCACCACCGGGCTGAACGACGGCACGGTCACCGGTCTCGACGCCACCGTCAACTACCCCGAGGGCACGGTCAGCGGGCTCATCCAGACCGATGTCTGCGCGGAGCCCGGCGACAGCGGCGGGTCCCTGTTCTCGGAGGACAGCGCGATCGGGCTGACCTCCGGTGGCAGCGGAGACTGCACCGCCGGTGGCGAGACCTTCTTCCAGCCGGTGACGACGGCACTGGATGCGGTCGGCGCCAAGATCGGCGACGGAGCGGCCGCTGGCGGCGCGGGCGCGGCCGAAGACGGCGCGGGTGCCGCCGACAATGGGGCGGGCGCGGCCGACAACGGCTGACGACCCCCGCGACCCGGGTGTCCCGCGCCGTCACCGCGGGACACCCGGGGGCCCGGCGCGGTCGCCCTGGGCCGGGGCGGCTGTCAGCGGGTGGCGAGCCCCGCGCGTACCCGCTCCAGCGTGAGCGGCAGATCACGGATGCGCACACCCGTGGCGTGATACACCGCGTTGGTGATCGCCGCCGCCGTGCCGACGATACCCAGCTCCCCGACACCCTTGGTACCGAGCGGATTGAGCTCGTCGTCCTCCTCCTCGATCCAGTACGCCTCGACGTCCCGGATGTCCGCGTTGGCCGCCACATGGTAGGTGGCGAGGTCATGGTTGGCGAAGTCGCCGAACGCGGGGTCGACTTCGAGCTGCTCGTGGAGCGCCATCGACAGGCCCATGCACATCCCGCCGCACAGCTGCGACCTGGCCGTCCGGGGGTTGACGATGCGCCCGGCGGCGAACGACCCCAGCAGCCGGTCGACCCGTACCTGACCGGTGACGGCGTCCACCCGCACCTTCGCGAACTGGGCGCCGAAGGAGTGGCGCGAGAGTTTTTTCTGCGCCTCGACGTCCTCGGTGGTGTCCGCCACCGCCTCCAGCCCGCAGGGCGGGATCGCACCGGTCAGCTCGTCGGCCTTCTTGGCCAGCACCCGGCACACCTTGCTCACCGCCCACCCCCAGGAGCCCGTGCCGGTCGAGCCGCCGGCCCACGGGGCCTGTCCGTAGACGCTGCGGCCGACGTCGAGGGTGACCCGCTCCAGCTGCACACCGAGTTCGTCCGCCGCCACCTGGGTCAGCGCGGTGCGGGCTCCGGTGCCGATGTCGGCCGCGGCGATCCGTACGACGAAGGTGCCGTCGGGCTCGGCGCGGGCGGTCGCGGTGGCGGGCCGGGTGTAGACGGGGTAGTTGCCCGCCGCCACTCCGGTGCCGACCAGCCACCGCCCCTCCCGGCGGCGGCCCGGGGCCAGGTCGCGCCGCGCCCAGCCGAAGCGGGCCGCGCCCTCGCGCAGACAGGCCACCAGATTGCGGCTGCTGAAGGGGCGCCCGGACTCGGGTTCGACGGAAGGCTCGTTGACCACCCTGAGCTCGACGGGGTCCATCTCCAGTGCGTAGGCCAGCTCGTCCATCGCGCACTCGAACGCGAACGTACCCGGCGCCTCGCCCGGGGCCCGCATCCATGAGGGCGTGGGCACATCCAGCTGCGCCAGGCGGTGGATGGTGCGGCGGTTGGGCGCGGCGTACATGATGCGCGTGGGGGTGACGGTCTGCTCGCAGTACTTGGAGAGCGTGGAGCTCTGCTGGAGGGCGTTGTGCGAGATCGCGGTCAGGCGGCCGTCGCGCTCGGCGCCGAGCCGGACGCGCTGCACGGTGGGTGTGCGGTACGAGACCATGGTGAACATCTGCTGCCGGGTCGCCGCCAGCTTCACCGGGCGGCCCACGGCGCGGGCGGCGAGCGCGGCGAGCACGGTGGGCGGGCGGGGAATCGCCTTTGAGCCGAAGCCCCCGCCGACGTGGTCCGCGACGATCCGTACGTTCCCCTCGGGGAGGCCGAACAGTTCGGCCAGCGAGGTGGCCGTCATCCAGGGGCCCTGGTCGCCGTTGTAGAGGGTGAGGAGGTCGCCGTCCCAGACCGCGAGGGCGGCGTGCGGCTCCATCGGGCTGGTGTGTTCAGGGGGCGTGGTGTACGTGACGTCGACGACGACCGGGGCGGTGGACAGGGCGGAGTCCACATCACCGGTCTCCGTCTTCCCGGGGTAGCCGCCGTTGACCGTGTCGGGGACGAAGGCGCGCGGATCGTCGTCCCTCAGCTCGACGTCGTGATCGCCCACGTCGTAGGCGACGCGTACCGCCGCACCGGCCTGACGCGCCGTCTCGTAGCTGTCCGCGACAACGGCGGCCACGATCTGACCCCGGTATGCCACATCGGGGGACTGGAGCACGGCGAGTTCGGGGTCGCCGGTCGGACGCAGCCGTGGCACACTGCCGCTGTCCAGTACGGCGACGACACCCGGCAGGGCGAGCGCCGCGCTGCCGTCGACCGAGCGCACCCGGCCACGCGCGATGGTGGACTGCACCGCCCAGCCGTACAGGGCGTCGGGCACCGGGTACTCGTACGCGTAGAGCGCGGCTCCGGTGACCTTCTCGCGCCCCTCGACCCGCGTCACCCCCGAGCCCACGGTCCGCTCGAGCGTGGTCATCGCTGCTCCCCTCCGACGAGGTCGCCTACGACGGTGGTGATGAGATCCACGGCAAGGTCGATCTTGAACGCGTTCCGCGGCAGCGGGCGCGCCGTCGCGAACTCCTCCCGCGCCGCGGCCCGCAGCGCCTCCTCGGTCGGCCGCTCCCCGATCAGCAGCCGCTCGGCCTTCGCGGCCCGCCACGGCTTCGGGGCCACTCCCCCGAGCCCGAGCCGGATCTCGCGCAGGGTGCCGTCGGCCGCCGTGGCGGCCACGGCGGCGACCGACACCAGCGCGAACGCGAAGGACCAGCGGTCGCGGACCTTGCGGTAGCTCATGACGGCGCCGCCCGGTGGCGGTGGCAGCTCGACGCCGGTGATCAGGTCGCCGGGCTGCAGCACCGTCTCGCGATCGGGGGTGTCCCCGGGCAGCAGATAGAAGTCGGCCAGCGGCACCGGGCGGGGGCTGCCGTCCACCCGCCGCAGATGGACGACGGCATCGAGCGCGATCATCGCTACCGCCATGTCGGACGGGTTGGTGGCGACACACGCGTCGGACGTGCCGATGACAGCGAGGTCGCGATGGCTGCCCCTGATGGCCGAACAGCCCGTCCCCGGCTGCCGTTTGTTGCACGGCTTGGTCACGTCCTGGAAGTACACACAGCGGGTGCGCTGAAGCAGATTGCCGCCGGTCGTCGCCACTGCCCTCAACTGTCCCGAGGCTCCGGACAGCACCGATTCGGCCACTGCCGGGAAGCGTTCACGGATGCCGCGGTCTCCGGCGAGCTCGCTGTTGGACACCAGCGACCCGATCAGCACCCCGCCGTCGGCGCGGTGTTCGATGTGGTCGTACGGAAGCCGGGTGATGTCGACGAGCATGGCCGGCTCGGTCACCCCGAGCTTCATCAGGTCCACGAGGTTGGTGCCGCCGGCCAGATACACCGCCTCGGTCGAGTCCGCCACCAGCGTGGCGGCGGCATCGGGGGCGGTGGCTCGCTCGTAGACGAAGGGTTTCATCGCACACCTCCCTGGGCCGTGGTGCGGGCCGGGGACACGCCGCCTGCCCCGGCGGCCTCCCGGATCGCGTCCACGATGCCCGTATAGGCCCCGCAGCGGCACAGGTTGCCGCTCATGCGCTCCCGGATCTCCTCGGCGTCCAGGGCCTCGGGGGCTGCGACGCCGGCGGCCACGTCCTCGGTGACATGGCTGGGCCAGCCGCGCGCGGCCTCGGTGAGCGCGCCGATCGCCGAGCAGATCTGTCCCGGTGTGCAGTATCCGCACTGGAAGCCGTCGTGTTCCAGGAACGCCCGCTGCAGCGGATGGAGTTCCTCCGGAGCCGCGAGTCCCGCGATCCCCTCGATGGTGATGATGTCACGGCCCGCGGCCGCCACGGCGAACACCAGGCAGCTGTTGACCCGCTCGCCGTCGATCAGGACCGTGCACGCTCCGCACTGCCCGTGATCGCATCCCTTCTTGGACCCGGTCAGCCCCAGATGCTCGCGCAGAGCGTCCAGCAACGTCACCCGGTTGTCGAGGGTGAGGGGCCGGTCAGCACCGTTGACACGCAGCGTGAGTTCGGTGTGATACGTGTGAGCTGTCACATCCCTCAGCGTGGCATCGGGGTCAGGGGACCGCATCTCCAGCCCAGGTGGCCGCCGGGCCGCGGGGTCATGTGCCCGATGGCGGCGGCATCCGCAGATGGGCCAGGTCCGGAGGGACCGGGGCGCGGGGGCGGTAGAACGGCGGGGCCGGGTCCGCGGCGGGCGAGTCGGCCAGCCGGAAACGCTCGCGCAGCCGCCCGTAGAACTCCGTCGGCGCCAACCGCACCAGCCGCAGCCGCTCCGGCGCCCGGTAGGCCGCAGCCCAGTCGCCGGGCTCCAGCACCCCGCGCAGCTGTCCGTCGATGCTGACGGCCACCCGGCCCGAGGTCGGCAGCACCCGTACGGCCACCGCCTCGTCCACCGCCGCTACCACGGTGCGGTCGAAGGCGATGTGCGGGGCGACCGGGGTGAAGATCACCGCGTCCATGTGGGGAGAGACGACGGGGCCTCCGGCGGAGAAGCTGTAGGCGGTGGATCCGGTGGGGGTGGCCACGATGATCGCATCGGCCGAGTAGGAGGCGAGGAGCTGCCCCGAGATGTACACCGCCAGTCTGGCCTGGCGGTCACGGGCGAGCTTCTCGAAGACCAGGTCGTTGACGGCGGTGACGTCCAGCGGGATCCCCCAGCCGGGCTCCTCGGGGATGTCGCGCCGGACCCTCGGAGGGGGCAGGGCCGGGCCCCGTCCGTAGCGCAGCAGCACCTCCATCTCCGGGGGCAGCTCCAGCGGCCGTGACGCCCGCAGCGTGAGCATCATGCGGTCCTCGACCGTGGCGCGGCCGGTGTGCACGGCGTCCAGCGCGTGTTCCACCTCATCGGGGGTGATCTCGGCGAGGAAGCCGACCCGTCCCACATTCACCCCCAGCGCCCTGGCCCCGCTCTTGGCGGCGATCCGCGCGCCGCGCAGAAAGGTGCCGTCCCCGCCGAAGGTGACCACCAGATCGGGATGTCCGGCGGCCGCGGACTCCTCCTGGGCGCTGCGCCGCGGCTGGTCGTCGCGCCAGACGTCGATCTCGGCGCACGGGATGCGATGGGCGGCCGCCCACGTCCTGGCGGTGTGCGCCGCCGCGACGGCGGTGGGGCGGGCCTGGTGGACCACCAGGCCGAGCCGGTTGACCGACATGGCCCCACCGTAGCCGCACCCGGGACGCGGCGCCGCACGGCGCGGGCCTGCGGCCGACACCACAGGCCACCGGCAGGCGAACACGCAGCCAGTACTGCGACATCAACCACAACTGGCGTCAGCACAAGGCGGCCGCCCGTACACCGCGGTGAAGCCGGTCGAGGCAGTGCTGGAGGCGCTGGAGATCATCGACCGGCAGGACACCGCCCGCGCCTCGCAGGCGTACGCCCTCACCGGTGGCGCGATCACCTCGCACGTCGGCGGTGCCCGCGGCGGATCCGGAGCCGGCGGCAGCCCCGTCGGCGACCTGAGGTGGCGGGCCCGGCCGGACATCAGTCCAGGCCGGAGGCCTTGAGCACATCGTGGGCCGTGCCGCCGTCGATGCGCTCGCCCAGCTCCCGCAGCACGGTCGCCCCCTGGCGCAGGGTGCCGCGTTCGCGGGAGCGGCGGGCGCCCGCGTCGAGCCGGTGCCACAGCAGCGGATTGGCGACGAGCACATCGGGGTCGAGCTCCACGAAGCCGCCGTACGCGTCGCGCAGCACCAGGCGCGTGGTGACGGAACCGTACCGGCACACCGCGACCAGGGCGTCGGTACACACCCGGCGCTCGCGCAGCAGACCGCGTACGGCGAGCCAGCCGTCGCCCGCGGTGACACGGGGCGGTTGCAGCACCATGAACACCACGGCGCCCAGCGCGGCCCACAGATCGGCGCGCAGCGGGGTGAGTCCGCCGGAGCCCCAGTCGAGCAGGGTCGTCGAAACGGCGAACGCCAGCGCGCAGTACACGGCGCACCGGGCGTCCGCGTGCCAGTGGCGGTCGCCGTAGGACTGCCGTCCCATACCTGCCACGCTAAGGCGCCGGGGCCCGGGCACGCCTGCGGGGATTCAGCCGACGTGGACATGGGGGCGGCGGTCGCGGTCGGGCTCGGCCTCGCGGAGCACCTCGCGGGTGACGGGGGCGACTTCTCCCTGACCGAAGAGGAAGAAGCGCAGGAAGTGCGCGAGCGGATTGCCCTCGGTCCACTCGAAGTAGATGTGCGGCCGCTGCCCGCTCACGTCCCGCACCTGCAGGAGCACCGCGGCCAGCGCGTTGGCGACGGTGGCGCTCTGGAGGGTTAGCACCCGGTAGCGGCCGTGCACCACCTCTCCGTGCACATGCAATTCGCTCTCGAACTCGGACGGGTCGGCGACGGTGACCTCGATGAAGATCATGTCCTCGTCGGGCGGGATGTCGTTGTCCTCACGGATCTGGTGCAGCTTCTCCCGGTATTCGGCCAGGTCGCGGGCTTCGGGTTTGTTCGCGATGAAGCGGATCCTGCGGTGGGAGATGTCCCGGATGAACCGCTCGGCCATGGGGTCGAAGGTGACGCTGGTGACCCGCAGCTCAAAGGCGCGGGCGACCCGGGACAGCAGCGATACGGCCATGATGCCCGCGATGAAACAGGCGCCGATCTTGACGCCGTCGGGCCGCTCGATGACATTCACCGCCGTCGTGTACAGGAAGATCACCGAGATGATGCCGAAGGCGATGGTCCAGCCACGCTGCCGGGCGCGCCGCGCGGCGATGGTGACGGCGATGGCGGCGGAGGTGATGAGCACGAGGACACCGGTGGCGTACGCACCGCCCTGGGCATCCACATCCGCCTTGAAGAGCCAGGTCACCAGGAAGGCGATGAGGATGAAGACCAGCGCCATGGGGCGGACCGCACGCGCCCAGTGCGGTGCCATGCCGTACCGCGGGAGATAGCGCGGCATGAGGTTGAGCAGCCCTGCCATGGCCGAGGCGCCGGCGAACCACAGGATGGTGATGGTGGAGGCGTCATAGACGCTGCCGAAGGCGGACCCCAGGTACTCGTGGGCGAGATACGCCAGCGCACGCCCATTGGCCTGCCCGCCCGGCTCGAACTCGTGCTGCGGGATGAGCAGGGTCGTGATGAAGCTGGAGGTGATGAGGAAGACGCTCATGATCACCGCGGCGGTGGTCAGCAGCTTCTTGGCGCCCTGGATACGGCCGATGGGGCGCTCCTCGGTGTCGCCGGGCTTCCCCTCGATATGCGGCATGACGGCCACGCCCGTCTCGAACCCGGACAGGCCGAGGGCCAGTTTCGGGAAGATGATCAGGGCTACCCCGACCATGACCAGGGGGTCGCCGTGTTCGGCGGTCAGGGCGTGGGTCCAGTCGGGGATCACATGCGGCGCGCTGACCACATGCCACAGCCCCACCGCCACCACGACGGCGTTGAGCAGCAGATACGCCGCCACCAGCGCCACCGCCAGCCCGATGGCCTCGGTGAACCCCTTCAGGAACACCGCGCCGAGCATGCCGACGAGGATCATCGTCACGGGCACCTCATGGCCGTGCAGGGCATCGGTGAGGTGCGGGTTCTCCACCAGGTGGGCGGTGGCGTCGGCGGCGGACAGGGTGATGGTGATGAGGAAGTCGGTGGCGGCGAAGCCGAGCAGGGTGAGGACGAACAGCTTGCCCTTCCAGAAGGTCAGCAGCCGCTCCAGCATCGCGATGGAGCCCTGGCCGTGCGGGCTCTCCGCGGCCACCCGCCGGTACACCGGCAGCGCGCCGACCAGGGTCACCACCACCAGGACGACGGTGGCCAGCGGGGATAGCAGCCCGGCCGCGAGGGCGGCGATGCCCGGCTGATAGCCCAAAGTGGAGAAGTAGTCGAGGCCGGTCAGGCACATGACCCGCCACCACGGCCGGCCGCGGTGAGCACTCTCGGGCTCGGCGTGCGGACCGGGCTGGCGCTTGGCCATGTCGGTCAGCCCCTCCAGCAGCCACGCGCGAAGGCGGTGCCGCAGCCCGCCGTCGGGGGCGGCGCCTTCGGGAGTCGAGAAGGCCACCGGGGTGCTCCTGTCGTACCAGTACAGCAAGGTGTTCTCGGCCAGCAGTGATCTTTCGGCCAGCGTATGCGGACCGGCCGTCGCCCACCCGATCGGCGCCTCCGGCAGAAGGACGAAGATCCCACCCGGACACCGGAAGACATCGCTTTCTCAGACGACGTTCATTTTCGGTCCCTACGGTTGTGGCTCATGGACACCAAGACCGACCAATCCACCGCCCCCGCAGCGCAGCCCGCAGAAGCCGAAGAAGCAACGGCGGAGGGTGTCCCGAGCGCTGCACCCGACCGTCAGGGCCCGATTGACAAAACCCCCGGTGGGACAGCCCCCGCCGCCACTCCCCGGGGCGCCACGCCCGGCGTCCTGCCGGGTGCCGCCGCGGTCGTCGGCGCGGGCCTCGGCCTCGCGTCGCTCACCGGCACCTGGCTCGGCACCATGCTGCAGGAACGCGCGCAGCTGACGGGGCAGATCAAGGCCCAGTCCGGGGCCGCCGCCGACCAGATCGCCACGGTGTACGGCACTCCCTGGCACACCACGGCCCTCGTCAACGGGCTGTTCGCACTGGCCGCCGTAGTGATCGCGGGTGTGGTGCTTGTGCGGCGGCGGCTCGCGCCGGCCACGGCGCCGTGGGTCACGGCGGTGGCCTGGGGAGCGGTCGCGCTCGGGGTGATCGGGCTGCTGATCGCCGCCGCGATGGGGCTCGACGTCTTCACCTCGCTTCCGAAGGTGCCCTCCTCCCCCGCCGGCGGCGGCCCCGCCGGCTGATCCGGGCCCACCCACCACCGAACGCGCCCCGTGAGCGGACCCCGCTCACGGGGCGTTCGTGTGCGGACGTGTGACGATTAACGTCCCGGTAGCGGGACAGTCGGAGGGTGAAGGGCCCGCCCCGCCGCTCCTGGCGGGGCGGGCCGCGAAGACGAGGCATGGAGTTTCCCCCCGATGAGCGAATCCGCAGCGCCACCCTTCGATCAGCAGAACCCTCCGGACGCCGGGGACACCCCGGGCACCCGGGACACCCGGCACACGCCGTCGGACCGGCCGCAGGGCGAGGACGCCAAGACCCGCGTCACCGTCTTCGTCGCGCTCGCCGCCAATCTGGTGATCGCGCTGGCCAAGGCGGTGGGCGGGGTCTTCGCCGGCTCGCCCGCACTGCTCTCGGAGGCCGCTCACTCGGTCGCCGACAGCCTCAACGAGGTGTTTCTGCTCGCCTCCCTCAAGCGCAGCAAGCGCTCCCCCGACGCCCGGCACCCCTTCGGGTACGGCAAGGAGCGCTACTTCTGGTCGCTGCTCGCCGCTGTCGGCATCTTCGTCATGGGCGGCTGCTTCTCCTTCTTCCAGGGCGCCGAGGCGCTGCACTCGGGCAGCTCGGAGGAGCACAGCGGCTATGTCGTCGGCCTCGTGGTCCTGGTCGTGGCGCTCCTCGCCGAGGGATCCTCGCTGGTCCGGGCGCTGGTCCAGGTCCGTGGCCACGCCCGGGAGTCGGGTCGCGGCATGGTCGCCGAGCTCCGCGGTGGCGACGACCCCACGCTGCGGACCGTACTGGCGGAGGACTCCACCGCCTGCCTGGGTGTGGTGTTCGCCCTCCTCGGCATGTGGCTGCACATGGTCACCGGCGATGTGGTCTATGAGGCGACGGCCTCGTTCCTGATCGGTGGGTTGCTCGTCTATGTGGCCTACCGGCTGGCCAAGGAGTCGCGCGGCCGGCTCATCGGTGAGGCGGTCGACCCGGCCCAGCGCCGGGAGCTGCGGCGGTTCCTGGAGGAGCAGCCGGAGATCGACACCGTGACCTCGCTGCTGACGATGCGTATGGGCAATGACTCGACGCTGGTCGCGGCGCGGATCGATCTCGTCCCCGGTCTCGACAGCGAGGAGGTCGAGGAGGTCCTCGTACGCGTCAAGAAGGCGATGGCGAGGACATGGCCGGACGCAAACCAGGTCTTTCTCGATGTCACCGACGCCTCGGCCAGGGACCGTGCGAGGGCCCGCGAGGACCGCCGGGCACTGGACGAGGCGGTGGCCGCGGAAACGGCGGACGGCTCCTCGTGAGATTGACGTACGCCCGTGCGGGTACCCGGCTTCACACAGGCCGGTAACAGCCAACTTGTGTACGGAGGCAATACTCATGGGCTTGGGCGGTTGCATCCTCATGATAGCGGTGGGAGGTATTCTCACCTTCGCGACGGATTGGAACGCCAATGGATTCAATGTGCACTTGGTCGGCCTGATCCTCATGGCAGTCGGCATCATCGGCACCTGCGCGTACGTCAGCGTCTACAAGCGCCGGCGCGTGGTGGAGACCACCGTGCCCCCTGTGGTCGAGGACCCCGACCATCACCGGCACCATCACACCCTCTGAGTGCCGGACCGCACCGCATCCGACGAGGTGGCCCCCGCCACGGCGGGGGCCACCTCGTCGTCCGTATCCCCGGGAGGACACGATGAGCAGCGAACACAGCGGAGACAGGGATACCGGTGGCCGCCGGGCCGCGCTGTTCGATGTGGACGGCACGCTCATGGACACCAACTACCTGCACGCCGTCACCTGGTGGGAGGCGTTCCGGCAGGCGGGGCACACGGTGTCCATGCGGGAGATCCACTACTCCATCGGGATGAGCTCCGACAAGCTCCTCGGCCATCTGCTGGGTGAGGACCGGGACAGGTCCCAGGACGACCATCTCAGCAGCGCGCACAAGACCTTGTACGGGGAGTACTTCACCCGATTGCCCGCCCTCGAAGGCGCCGGAGATCTGCTGCGCGCGGTGGCCGACCGTGGCTGGTACGTGGTGCTGGCCAGCTCGGCGAGCAAGGAGGAGCTGGCCGTCATGCGCGCCGCCATCGGCGCCGACGAGGCCATCGGCGCCGCGCTCAGCTCGGACGACGTCGAGGAGGGCAAGCCGGCCCCGGACCTGATCGTCCAGGGCCTGGAGCGCGCGGCCGTCCCGCCCGGGAACGCGGTGTTCATCGGTGACACCATCTGGGACGTCAAGGCGTGCGAGAAAGCCGGGGTGCGCTGTATCGCGCTGCAGTCCGGCGGCATCTCCCGCGAGGAGCTGTCGGACGCCGGCGCCGAGGAGGTCTACCACAATCCGGCGGACCTGCTGCGCCGGCTCGACGACACTCCGCTGGGGCGCTGACCTGAGGTCATCTTCGCCCGTCCGGCATCGGGCGGCGACCGTTCGGCGCGATACGGGGAATGCAAGCGGAATGCCCGACACCGCACTCATCGTCATCGACATGATCAACACATACGAGCACAAGGACGCGGAGCTGCTCCTCCCGTCCGTCCGCGAGGCGCTGCCCGCGATGCGCCATCTGGTGCACCGGGCCCGCGAGGCGGGCATCGAGGTCATCTATGTCAACGACAACTTCGGCCGGTGGCGCTCTCACCACGACGAACTGCTGCAGACCGCCCTGAAGGGCCCGCACGCCGATCTGGTCGAGCCGATCCGGCCCGACGACGATTCGCTGTTCGTCGTCAAGGCGCGGCATTCGATCTTCTACCAGACACCACTGGAGTATCTGCTGGGGATGCATGGCATCAATCGCATCATCCTCGTCGGCCAGGTGACCGAACAGTGCGTGCTCTACTCGGCCCTCGACGCCCATATCCGCCATCTGACCTCCATCGTGCCCCCTGACGCGGTGGCACATATTCACCGTGATCTGGCCGACGCCGCGCTGCAAATGATGGAGCGCAATATGGACGTCGAGATCTGTGCCTCCAACGACGTCCGGTTGAAGCGGTAGCTCACTCGTCCATGTGGGCCGCGATGTCCTCCACGCACTCCCGCAGCGCGGGCACCTGCGCGCGCAGTTCTTCCGCGTCGTTCAGGACCACCGTCGCGGCGAGGGAGACCGCGAGCCGCGGGGCGCGCTCGAGGCATGGGGCAGGACCGCGGCGATCGCGCGGACGCCGGTCTCGTTCTCCTCGTCGACCTCGGCCCAGCCGCGTTCCCGCGCCGCGCGAGGTCCGCGCGCAACTCCCCGGGGTGCACGAGCAGGACGTCGGAGCCGTGCGGAATGCCGACGACGACGGGCGGATCGGTGCGCGCGGCGAGCCGGCGCATCGGCGCGGCCGCGGCCGAGTAGCCGGCGGGAGAGCGCTGGAAGCCGCGGGACAGCTCGCGGGCGCCCGGAGCGTAGCGCCGGGCGCCCGCGTCGCCCCCCATGTCGCGGGCGGCTCCGCCTCGTTCCGGCCGCGCGCCGTACGCCTCGTGGCCGGACAGAGCACCGCTTCGCCGCGGGCCGGGACCTGGTCAACTCCTACTCCGCGCGGCTGACCGGTGCACCGCCGGCCGCGCCACGCCGAACGGCCGGGAACCGCCCCCAACGGTTTGTCCGGGATAGGAAGAGGGCACCCGGCATCCGATTCCGCACCTGGAGGCGAGAGGCGATATGACGCTTGTTTCCCGTAGCCCCGTGGCACGCGCATGGCGGCGGTGGCGACGGCCGCGCGACATGGACGTGCCACGGAACCCCATGGACGTGGAGGACGCCAATCGGCGGTTTGTGATGTACGGGGTGATGCCGCTGTGGTTCGTCCCCGCGGTAGCCGACTGGATCATGCATCGCCGGACGCGGATCGAGGACACCTCGGGCACCCGGGAGTCGGCGCTGCACGCGCTGATGATGACGGAGGCGGGCATCCCCGTCGCGATGGGGCTGCTCGCCCGGGTCAATCCCCTGGTGCTGTCGGTGATGGGAGGTGCCGCGCTCGTCCACGGAGCCACCGCGCTGTGGGATGTCAGCCTGGCCACCGGCGAGCGCGAAGTGCGCCCGGTGGAACAGCACATCCACAGCTTCCTCGAGGTCCTGCCGCTGTCGGCGCTGGCGTTCACCTCCTGTCTGCACTGGGATCAGGTACGCGCGGCACTGCGTGGCGGGGACAGGGCCGAGGACTGGAAGCTGCTGCCCAAGGAGAACCCGCTGCCCGCCCGCTACCTGGCGGCGATCGGGCTCGGCGTCGGCGTCTGCGTCGCCCTGCCCTACGCCGAGGAGATGCGACGCTGCGTCCGGGCCGCCAGGGCCCGTAAGGCGGCGTGAGCCCATGCCACGACCCCACTCACGGACGGCCACCGTGGCCGAACGGCTGCCCCACCCGCGCGTCCTGGCCCCGGAGGCGCACGGACCCGAGCATGTCACCGTCGATGGATCGGGCCGGATCCTGACCGGGACCGCCGACGGGGCGATCCGGCGGCTGACTCTGACGGGCACCCAGGACCTCGCCCGCTCCGAGGTGATAGCGGAAACCGGCGGCCGTCCGCTGGGGCTGGCCCCCTCCCCCGACGGCGGGCTGATGGTGTGTGACGCACGGCGAGGGCTGCTACACGTGGACCCGGACGACGGGTCGGTACGGGTGGTCGCCGACGAGGTGGAGGGCCGGCCGCTGCGGTTCTGCAGCAATGTGGCCACGGCGGCGGACGGCACCGTCTACTTCACCGTGTCCAGCCGCCGCCATGGCCTGGAGGAGTGGCTGGACGACATCCTGGGGAACATCGGCACCGGCCTGCTGCTGCGCCTGCGCCCGGGCGGGCGGCCGGAGGTGCTGCTGGACGGCCTGCGGTTCGCCAACGGAGTCGCGCTGGCCGCCGACGAGTCCTTCGTCGCCGTGGTCGAGAGCGCCGCGTACCGGATCAGCCGCATCTGGCTGACCGGCGATCGGGCGGGTGAGCGCGACACCCTCATCGGCGATCTGCAAGGCTTTCCGGACAACCTCACCCGCGGTCCCGGCGGACTGTTCTGGGTGGCCCTCGCCGGGCCGCGGGAGCCACTCGTGGACCTGCTGCACCGCGCCCCGGCCCGGCTGAGGATCGCCGCGGTGCCGGTCGTGACCCGCGTCCGGCCCCGCCCGCGCCCCACGGTCGGCGCCGTGGCGGTCGATTCCGACGGCCGGGTCGTCCGCTACCTGGTGCGGCACCGGGCCGCGTACCGGATGACCACGAGCGTCTGCGAGCTGGGCGGCCACCTGGTCATGGGCAGCCTGCTGGAACGCGGCATCGCGGTGTGCGCGCTGCCGGCGGCCGTGCCCTGACGGCGGACGCCGGGCCCCTCAGTGCGCCGCCCGGTCATGGCACGATCGCGTCCACGTATCCGCCGTCCACCCTGACCGCGCCTCCGGTCGTCGCCGACGCCTGCGGCGAGCTGAGGTAGACGACCATGTGGGCGATCTCCTCGGGTTCGATGAGCCGTTGCAGCAGGGACTGCGGACGATACCGTCGCATGAACTCGCGCTGCGCCTCATCCCAGGGCAGGTCGTTGCCCACCAGTTCGCGCACGAAGTCCTCCACTCCCCTGGTGTGGGTGGGGCCGGCGATCACGGAATTGACCGTGACGCCGGTGCCGGCGGCCTCCTTGGCGAAGCCGCGGGAGACGGCGAGCAGCGCCGTCTTGGACGTGCCGTAGTGGATCATTTCAGCGGGGATGGCGATCGCGGAGTCGCTGGCGATGTTCTGGACGCGCCCCCAGCCGCGCTCCTTCATGCCGGGCAGATAGTGGCGGATCAGCCGTACGGCGCTGAGGACGTTGGTGTCGAAGTAGGAACGCCACTGGGCGTCGGTGATCTCCAGGGGCGGCTGGGCGCCGAAGACGCCGAGGTTGTTGACGAGGATGTCGGTGACGGGGACCTGGTCGTACAGCGCCGCCGCCCCCTCCTCCGCCGCCAGGTCGCCGACGACCGTGATGATCTCCGCCGCGGGCACCCGCTCGCGCAGCCGGTCCGCCGCCGCGGCCAGGCGGTCCATCTGACGGCCGGTCAGGACGACGGCGGCGCCGGAGGCGGCCAGGCCGGTGCCGATGGCGTGGCCGATGCCCTGAGAGGATCCGGTGACGACAGCGGTCCTGCCGGTGAGGTCGATGTGCACTGCCCCGTCCTTCCACTCGCCTGTCGCTTGGCGGTACCCGCCCGACCGTACGCAACGGGTCCGGTCACGCGCCGGATCGCGCGGCCACGGCGCGCCGGACGGCGAGGGCAGGGCAGGGCTCAGGGGCGGGCCCGCACCGACCGGCCCGGCTCACCACCCGGTGGAGTAGTCGCGGTACCGGCGGCGCGGGCTGGGACGAATCGCGAAGGTCGAGAGAATCCCGATGAACCCCACGGCGATGACCAGCAGCCCGGCACCGAACTGCCGACCGTATTCCACGATGTCGTCCACCGTCGGCAGACCGGCGCCCGATTCCGAACTCCCTTGCGCGAGGGCGTCGTTGTTGACCTGCCCGCCCGAGGCGCCGGGCGGGGCGGCGCCCTGGGCCATGGTGGTGCCCGGGATGCTCACCCCGAGGGCCGTCAGCGCCTTGGTCACCGGCTGGAAGAAGGTCACACCGCCCCCGGTGCAGTCGCCGCTGCCACCGGAGGTGATGCCGAGCGCCACGCCCTGGGCGAAGAGCGGCCCACCGCTGTCGCCCGGCTCCGCGCACACGGTGGTCCGAACCAGGCCGCTGACACTGCCCTCGGGGTAATTGACCGTCGCGTTCAGCCCGGTCACCTTGCCGGAGTGCAGCCCGGAGGTGCTGCCGCTGCGGAACACCTCCTGGCCCACGACGGGGTCGCCGACCCCGGTGACCCGCACCGCCTGGCCCTTTCCGACGTCCAGGACGCTGCTCTGGTCGAGCGAGCGGTTGTCGTACCGGATCAGCGAGTAGTCATTGCCAGGGAAGCTGCTCTGGACCGTGGTCCCGATGTTCGTGGCCCCCGAGGTGTCCGTGAACCAGGGGGTGCCGGTGGGTCCGCAGTGACCGGCCGTCAGGATGAAACCGGTCTGGCCATTGGTGACATTGAATCCGGCGGAGCAGCGGCTGCCGTTGGTGAACATCGGGGCGGCGCCGGCGGTCCTGGTGGTGAAGGAGCCCGTCGTCCGCTCCATGGTCACCTCGTCGCCCACTCGCGCGCCGAGGTCCTTCATCCGGGACCAGCGGGTGGCGGAGACGGTGCTGTCACCGAGCACCACCACCTTGTTGGACTTGGGGTCCACCATCCAGGCGGTGCCCGCCACCCGGGGCGCCGAGCGCAGCGTCTTCGTCGCGGAGTCCAGCTGACTCATGCTGTACCGCACCCGCTTGGGCTTCGCCCCCGCCCGGCTGACCTCGGCCGCCGCCTCCGCGTCGGTCACCGCGACCACCGGGCGCCCCTTGGAGTCGATCCAGTTGCCCGCCGTACGGGAGGTGCCGAGCCGGGACACCAGACGGCCTCCGAGATCGTCGCCCCGCGCCCCCAGAACATGCGCGCCACCGTCTCCGGTGGCCCCGCGAGCCGATTCCGCCGCACCCGGTGCGAACTGCGCGACCATCACACCGCCGCAGACCAACGCGCCGACCGCCGCGAACCGTACGACTCGGCGCCCACCTCGCCGCATGTGCTTCACCACCCTGCCTCCTCCTTCGTCGACCCAGCCATCCAGCCCCGGGGCCTCGACGGTGTAGGCCCTCCCCCTCATACGGGCGGAACCGGCGTCGCGCTCACCGCGGCGGCGGGCGGTTACGGAATGCGCGGGATCCGCTGGTGGAAGCAGACCCGGTCGAGCCCGGGGCCGTCGTAGTCGCTGTGCACGCGCAACCCGCCGATCTCGCGGTCGCCCGGCTCAAGGGTGAAGCCCATGGCGCGGTGGAAGGCGATGGAACCGGCGTTCGAAGGGGAGGTGATCGCACGTATCCACCGCGCCCTGAGTGCCGGGGCTCAGCGTCCTGAGCCCTGAGTCCGGGCCTGGGTCTGCTGAGTCCGCAGGGAGCGTGGGCCGCCGCGGGTGGGTGTCCGCTCGCGGCGGCCCCGCCCCCTCATCCCGGCGCGGCCAGCGGCCGTCCGCAGCGCGGATTCCACCGTCCCGAGCGGCCGCTGAGCTCGGTCGCGGTCAGCGGCGCGGCATCGAGGCGCCAGAAGGTCTGCGCGGGAAGGGCGAGAGCGTGGACGAGTGCGGCGCGGACCACGGCAGGCTCGGCGACGGCCAGTACCCGCCCCTCGTGCCCGGCCCATGCCTCCAGCTCATCCCGGCGCGGCCAGCGGCCGTCCACAGCGCAGATTCCACCGTCCCGAGCGCCCGCTGAGCTCGGTCGCGGTCAGCGGCGCGGCATCGAGGCGCCAGAAGGTCTGCGCGGGAAGGGCAAGGGCGTGGACGAGTGCGGCGCGGACCACGGCAGGCTCGGCGACGGCCAGTACCCGCCCCTCGTGCCCGGCCCATGCCTCCAGCCATGCCCCGACCCGTTCCACCAACTCCAGCAGCGACTCGCCGCCGTGCGGCGCCACCGCCGGATCGGCCAGCCACTCCCCCACCTCCTGCGGCGTCCGGCGCCCGACGTCGTCCAGCGAACGGCCCCGCCAGCGGCCCACATCGAGGTCGCGCAGCTCCGGCGCCACGGCCGCGTCCAGCTCCAGCGCCGCGGCGGTACCACGGCAGCGCTGGGAGGGTGCGGTGAACATCACATCGTGACGGGGCAGAGCGCCCGCGGCGGCCCCGGCGCGGCGCGCGGCGGCGGCGTCCGGCGGGGCGTCATCGAACCGGACCTGTCGCAGCGCCGCGTTGACCACGGGCGTCACGAGCGTGATACGCCCCACCTTGTCCCCTTCGGTCGCGCCATGCGCCCCATGGAGGAGCGCACATTCCGGCCATCGCGCCGTAGCGGTGACCAGCCGTCGCGCGCTACCGTCTCATGGACAACGACGGCGTGACGGAAGTCCGGTGAGAACCCGGCACGGTCGCGCCACTGTGTGTCCGGCAAAGTCCCCGTTGACCCGGGGCCACCCGTCGGGCGAGTCAGACCCAGCGCCGTCGTACGAGTACCAACGACCGGGACGCGTGCTCCCCAGGAGGTTCCACCATGGCTCAGTCCATCTCTCCCGCACCCAGCGCTCAGCCGGTGCCGGAGATCACCCCCGTCTCGCTGAAGGCCATCGCCCCGTGGGCGCTCTTCTTCGGCGTCCTGATGCTGATCCTCCTGTACTTCGTCGGCGCCGAGCAGGGCGCCACCGCGCTCGTCTCCGGCGAGAATGTGCACGAGTGGGTGCACGACGGCCGTCATCTGCTCGGCTTCCCCTGCCACTGACACCGATCCCAGATCCTCAGCCTCAGTCCCAGGGGAATCGAGAAGTTCATGAACTCCATATCTGTCCGGGCGCTGCTCGTCCGGGGCATGCTCGCGGGGCTCGCCGCCGGGCTGGTGGCGCTTGTCGTGGCGTATCTGCTGGGCGAGCCGCGGGTGGACTCGGCCATCTCGTACGAGGACGGTCACAGCCATGAGCACGGTGTCGAGCTCGTCAGCCGCACCATGCAGTCGACCGCCGGTCTGGCCACCGGTGTGCTGATCTACGGTGTCGCCCTCGGCGGCATCGCGGCCCTCGCGGTCTGTGTGGCGCTCGGCCGCATCGGCCGGTTCGGGCCGCGCGCCACCGCCGCGCTGGTCTCGCTGGGCGCGCTGGTGGCGGTGTACCTGGTGCCGTTCTTCAAGTACCCGGCCAATCCGCCGTCGGTGGGCGACCCGGAGACCATCGGCAAGCGCACCACGCTGTACTTCCTGATGGTGGTGCTCAGTGTGCTGCTGGCGGTGGGCGCCGTCATCCTCGGCAAGCGACTCGCACCGCGGCTGGGCAACTGGAACGCCACCGTGGCCGCGTCGGTCGCCTTCATCGCGGCGGTCGGCCTCGCCTATGCCTTCCTGCCCTCGGTCAACGAGGTGCCGGCGGACTTCCCGGCGACCCTGCTGTGGCAGTTCCGGCTGGCGGCCCTGACCATCCAGGCCGCCCTGTGGGGCTCCTTCGGGCTGCTCTTCGGACACTTCGCCGAGCGGCTGCTGTCGCCGCGCCCCATCGCGGTGGAAACGGCGGCGCACGCGAGCGCTGCGGACGACACCACCGGCACGCGGGCGAGCGCACCCGCCGCCCGCTGACCCGTCCGCTCCCCCGGCCGCCGCCTGTTGTCGCAGCTATGGCGGTTGGTGTCGGGGCGGGGGCGGCGGCTTCGCGCCCCGCCACCCGGAAGATGCCCGGGCCGGCCCGGACCGGGCACGTACCGGCACCGCCCACCCGCTGATCACCGATGTGTGACCCGCCTGGCGGACACCCGCCACCCGCCGAGCGCACCTGGGGTGCACACCACGAAAAACCCCTTCACGGTTGAGACATCCGTCATCACCGACTGGGTTGGGGTGCTGTGGTATGCGTATGATCGGGCTTGGGCATGCTGGGCTGTTCATCGAGACCGCGGCGGGATCGGTACTGTGCGATCCCTGGGTCAACCCCGCCTTCTTCGGCTCCTGGTTTCCGTTCCCGGACAACACCGATCTCGACTGGGCGCACTACGGGCGCGCCGCGGACTATCTGTACGTCTCCCATCTGCACCGGGACCACTTCGACGCGGAGAATCTGCGGCGCAACGTCCGCAAGGACATCACCGTGCTGCTTCCCGCCTTCGCCACCGATGAGCTGGAGCGCGAGCTGCGCGCGCTCGGGTTCGCCCGCTTTCTGCACACCCAGTCCGGCACCCCGGTGGAGCGCGACGGTCTGCGCATCATGATCACCGCGCTGACCGGTCCCGGCGACGGCCCCATCGGCGACTCGGCGCTGTCGCTGGACGACGGCGAGACCGTGCTGCTCAACCAGAACGACGCTCACCCGCTGGACATCGCGGCGATCCGGGACTTCGGCGAGGTCGACGCCTACTTTGTGCAGTTCTCCGGGGCGATCTGGTATCCCATGGTCTACCATCTGCCGCACTCCGCGAAGCAGGAGTTCGCCGCCCGTAAGCGGCAGGGCCAGTTCGACCGGGCACTGCGCTATATCGACGCGGTGCAGGCCCGGCACGTGTTCCCCAACGCGGGGCCGCCGTGCTTCCTCGACGAGGAGCTCTTCGAGCACAACGGCACCGGCCGGGACGGGGAGTCCATCTTCGTCGACCAGCTCGAGTTCCTGCGGCAACTCGCCGAGGCGCGGCCTCAGGTGTCGGCGCATCTCCTGCTGCCGGGCACGGTGGCGGAGCCCGAGGGCACCGCGTGCAAGCTCACCCACCGCTACACCGCGAAGGAGATCGACCACATCTTCGGCGACAAGCGGGCGTATCTGCGGGACTTCGCCCGCAGGCAGCAGCCCGCGCTCGCCGCGGAACGCGCCTCGCGTGCCCCCGCGCTGCCGCGTGAGCGACTGCTGGCCGAGCTCAAGCAGTGGTGGGAGCCGCTGTTGGCGCGTGCGGACCACATCTGCACGGGCGTCGGTGGCCCCGTGCGGCTGAATGTGGGCGAGGTGCCGATCGTGATCGACTTCCCGGCGCGGGAGGTCCGGGTGTGGAACGGCGAGCGGTGCCGCTACACCCTGTCCACCACGGGCGATCTGGTTGCCACCAATATCGCGCGGCACGAGGTGGACTGGTCCAACAGCCTGCTGCTGTCGATGCGGTTCACCGCCAGCCGGATCGGGCCGTACAACGAGTTCCTGTATGTGTTCTTCAAGTGCCTGTCGATGGAGCGCATCGAATACGTGGAGAACTACTACGACTCCTGCCAGGACGACGGCCAGGAGACCGAGATCGACGGCTGGCGGGTCCAGCGCCGCTGCCCTCATCTGCGCGCCGACCTCGGCCGGTTCGGCCGGATCGACGGCGATGTACTCACCTGCACCCTGCACGGATGGCGCTATGACCTGCCCACCGGCCGCTGTCTGACCGCGGACGGCCATGACATCCGCGCCACTCCCCTCAGCCAGGCCCAAACCGGGCCCAGCTGAGGCGCTGGCGGATACCTACTTGATCTTCCACTGACCCGTCTGCTCGGCGAACCCGCTGTTCATCGTGAACTGGAGCGTGGCCACCGTGGACGCCTTGGGCACCTCCAGGACGATCCAGCCGAGCGCCTTGTCGCCCGCGGGGAGCTTCAGATCGGAGGTCATCTGCGGACCCGCGGTGATCTCGCCGATGGTGGCCTCGAAGCGCTGGCCCTGGCTGTCCGCGACCTGGACACCGTTCGACGGGCTGTCGCTGTAGGTGGCGGACCCGGTGTTGACGAGCTGGATCTGAGCCGCTACCCAGCGCTTTCCGGCAGCCGGCGTGCTGAACTCATCGGCGCTCTTGGCCGGGTCGAGCCACTTGATGACGGTGACGTCCAGCTTCTCGCCCGCTTCCTGGCCCTTGAGCGAGATCGTGTCGCCGACCCGCGCCACCTTGGGCTTGTGGGGCTTGCCGGCGGCGGACTCGTCCTTCGCCTCCGTGTCCTTCGCGTCCCTCGCTTCCTTGGCGGCGCCATGCGCGGCACCGGCCTTCGAGGACGCCTTCACCCTGGTCTTGACATCGGAGCCGCCGTCGCCGCCGCATGCGGTGAGCGGCAGACACAGGATCGCGATGGAGAGCGCGGCGGTGCGGATGCGCATAAGTCCCCCTTGAGAGTGCGTGGTGGATACATGTGGGGGGAGAGCGCACTGTATCCGATGTGGTGATGAGGTGAAAGGATGGTGCGAAATCGTGATCAAGCCCCCTTCACCGCAGCCGGGCCACCGCGTCCGGCACCGCGTCCAGGCACCAGCGGCCTCCGGACCGCTTGCCTTAGAGCGCTCTTCAGCTCCTAGCGTCTGCCGCGGTACGAGACGACCGACACGAGGGGACCACCGTGCGCTACACACTGTTCGGCAGGACCGGTCTGCGGGTGAGCGAGCTGAGCCTCGGCACCATGACCTTCGGCGAGGACTGGGGCTGGGGGGCCGCAAAGGAGACGAGCCGGCGGATCCTCGACGCCTACGCCGACGCGGGCGGAAACTTCATCGACACCGCCAACAACTACACCGACGGGAGCTCCGAGACCATCCTCGGTGAGCTGCTTGCCGACCGCCGGGAGAGCTTCGTCCTGGCCAGCAAGTACACCTGCGCCACCCGCAGGGGCGATGTGAACGCGGCCGGCAACCACCGCAAGAACCTGGTGCGGTCGGTGGAAGGCAGTCTGGAGCGGCTGGGCACCGACCGTCTCGATGTGCTGTGGGTGCACGCGCGGGACAACTTCACCCCGGTCGAGGAGGTCATGCGGGC
Organism: Streptomyces sp. NPDC005266; assembly: GCF_040607655.1. Lineage (NCBI taxonomy): Bacteria > Bacillati > Actinomycetota > Actinomycetes > Kitasatosporales > Streptomycetaceae > Streptomyces > Streptomyces sp. NPDC005266. Next base: position 250,975 of record NZ_JBEXHC010000004.1, on the reverse strand, counting down.
CCTCGACGACCTCGTACGGGCGGGCAAGGTCCTCTACCTCGGGGTGTCCGACTGGCCCGCCTGGGAAATCGCCCAGGCCAACACCCTGGCCGAGCTGCGCGGCTGGACGTGCTTCGCGGGTTCCCAGATGCGGTACAGCCTCTTGGAGCGCACTCCCGAACGCGAACTCCTGCCGCAGGCCCACGCCTTCGGCCTGGCCGTCCTCGCGTGGGGCCCGCTCGCGGGCGGGAAACTCACCGGCAAGTACCGCCGGGGCCAAACGGGCCGGCTGGTGGACGCCCGCACCTGGGACAACCGGGCGGACCACAACGAGGAGGCCACCATCACCGAGGTGCTGGAAATCGCCGAGCAGGGCGGCTGGAGCCCCGCGCAGGTGGCCCTCGCATGGCTGCGCGGCCGCCCCGGCACCGTCATCCCGGTGATCGGCGCCACCAAGGAGGCCCAGCTCGCGGACAATCTCGCCAGCGTCGACGTCGAGCTGGACGCGGACGCCGTCGCACGGCTCGAGGCGGCTGGGGCGGTGCCGCTCGGCTTTCCGCATGACTTCCTGCGGGAACCGGGCATCACCGAGAACGTCTACGGCGACCGCTGGGCCGATATCGAGGACCGCGGCGGCCCCCACCGCCGCATCCCCGGCAGCATCCGCCAGGTGTCGTCCACGGCGGCGAGCATCCCAGGGGGCCCGTTCATGGTCCCTCAGACGAGTTGGACCAGCGACGACAAGGAGTGAAGCCCTGTATCCGAGTCCCCGCAGCCGGCCGGCTCCTCCGCCCGGCGGACGCGACCTCTCCCAGCGCCGGCGCCACCGCCCACGGCTGTCTCGCGCCGCCTTCCCCGGGGCATGGGCCCGGGCTGATCGTCATCCAGGAATGGTGGGGACCGGAGGACCACATCGCCGATGTCACCGAATGGCTGGCGCGGGAGGGCTTTGTGGCGCTGGCCCCCGATCCGTACGGGGCCAGGGTCGCCCATGACGCGGACGAGGCAGCCCGGATGATGTGCGGGACCTGCCCGTGGAACGCGGCGTCGGCCGCTCTCCGGGGCGGTCGACTATCTGCTCGCCCGCCCCGAGGTCACCTCCGAGACCGTCGGGTCGGTCGGCTTCCGCATGGGCGGCGGCTTTGTCCTCCACCAGGCCGCGGCGGACCCGCGGGTCGGCGCCGCGGTCCCCTTCTACGGCGTCATCCAGGGCTCCCTGCCCGACTTCTCGGGGCTGAAGGCCGAGATTCTGGCACACTTCGGGGAAACCGACGCCAGCGTGCCGCCGGATTGTCTGGAACCGCTGCGGGAGGCCATTCGGAAAGTCCGGAATCACGCCGGACTTCCGCCTCCACCCCGCCGGGCACGCCCTTCTTCAACGACCGGCGGCCCCAGACGTATCACGCGGAGTCGGCCTGGCGGAGCACCGTCGACTTTCTGCATCGACGGCTGGGCTGACCCCACGAAACGTCCTTCACTTAAGCCTTCATTAACCCTTAAGGCCCTTTTAAGGTACGACCCGAATGGCGGCTGCCGTTCAGCCCTCCTCCAAAATTCCTGAAGAAATTTTCCGAGCGGGATGAGACGACCGCGACTCCGGTCCGTATGGGTGTACGAGCAGCTCGAAAAAAGGAGTCGTAAATGACACGCAAAAGGACGCTCAGCCGCCAGAAGAAGCTCGCTCTGCTGGTGGGCTCGCTTGCCCTGGCCGGTACGGGCGCCGGGGTGATGGCAGCCACCAGCAACGCCAGCACCGAAGGCGCGGCCCAGTCGTCCTCGGCCTGCACCGGCCTGGAGGATGCGCTGGCCAAGAACGAGCAGTTCATTGCGAACCAGCAGGCCAATCCGGACGCCCAGTCCGAAGCCCGGATAGCCAACCGGCAAGCCGTCATCGAGGAGATCAAGCGAAAGCAGGAGGCGTCGGGCTGCCAGGCCGGTGAGGGCGCCGCCGACCAGGCCGCGGGTGACGACGCGGCCGCGGGTGACGACGCGGCCGCGGGTGACGACGCGGCCGCGGGTGACGACGCGGCCGCGGGCGACGCGGCCGCAGGTGACGACGCAGCCGCAGGTGACGACGCAGCCGCGGGCGGCGAGGTCGTCTGCGCGGGCTCGACCGTGACTTTGTCCGGCGAAGGCGGGGCCCCGGCCGCCTCCAGCAGCGAATTCCCCGTCGGCACCAAGCTCAAGGTGACCAACCTGGACAACGACAAGTCCACGACCGTAGAGGTCAAGTCCGTGTCGGGCAGCTGCGCCCTGCTCAACAACGCCGCGTTCGAGCAGGTCCGTGAGGCCGGCAAGTTCCTGATCCGGAACGCCCGGATCGAGAAGGTGGGCTGACCCGGCCGCCGTCCACCTGGCGGGCGGTGATGCGTCATGGGGCGCACGGGTGTCCCTCGAAGGTGAACACCCGTGCGCCACTGCGCGACCGTAGCCGTTGCCCGATGTGCAACATCGCAGGTGGACGCGGACGGCCTTCGGGCGCGAGAGCCGCTTGGCACACTATTTTCAGGCCCGTGACCGCCATGTCCGCTGTGACCGCTATCGCAGGGTGAGCCCGGTGCGCGTGGGTACTCGATTGCCATGGATAGACATGAGCAGCCCACGCTCACTCCCGATCTGCCGCCGGTCGTCGATGTACCGGACCTGACATTCCCCGCCCGGGGACGTCACTCCGAGGGGTCGAAGAGCACGGCGGAGCGGGCGGGCGACAAGGAATCCCCCACCTCCTCATCCGGCTCCCGGGACCGTCGCATGACGGCGTAGCCGACGTTCACACCACGTCACCACATGGTGTCACCCAAACATCAGGGCCGTGGGGCCCGGCGGCTGAGCCGCAACGTGAGGCCGTCCGGCATCAGGGTGAGACGCTCGGTGATCCGCAACCGGTAGCCGGGGTCGGGGTGCAGATCGTAGCGACGCACCAGCAGACCCAGCACCAGTACGGCCTCGTGCAGGGCGAATTGGCGGCCGATGCAGGCACGGGCCCCGGTGCCGAAGGGCTTGAAGACCTGAGCGGGCCGGGAGCGCACGCACTGTGGGGCGAAGCGGTCGGGGTCGAACGTTTCGGGGTCCGGGCCCCACACCGCGGGATCGCGGTGCAGCATCGCCGTCAGTACGAGCGCCCACGCGCCTCGCCGCATGGGATGGGCCCCGCCGAGCAGGGCGTCCTCGCGAGCCTCCCGTGAGAAGGCGGGCGCGGTGGGCCACAGGCGCAGCGCCTCGTCCAGAACCCGGCGCACATAGCGGAGCTTGGCCACCTGCTCGTACGCCGGGGCCAGTGTGTCGCCCCAGACCCGGTCGACCTCGGCCTGGGCGCGGGCCAGGACGCCCGGGTGGCGGGCGAGGTAGTGGAGGGCGAAGGACAGGGCGCCGGAGGTCGTTTCATGGCCCGCCACCAGGAAGGTGATGACCTGGCGGCGGATGTTCTCGGGCGAAAGCCGCTCCCCGGTGTCCGGGTGCGCCACCTCCAGCATCCGGTCCAGCAGATCGCCGTGGCCGCCCGCGCTCCCGGCACCGCGGCGGGCGGCCACGATGGCGTCGACGGTGCGGTTGAGATACGCCATATCGGCCGCGTTGCGCCGCTCGGCGCGCAGCAGCAAGGGCGTCAGCGCGGGCGGTACGACATTGCGGCGCTGCGCGAAGGAGAGCGTGCCGACCATGGCGGCTACGAAGGGGTGCGGCCGGTCGCGTTCGAACGAGCCGAAGTCGTGGCCGAAGCCGGTTCTGGCGATGGTCTCCAGCGTCAGCTTGGTCATGTCGCGCGGTACGTCCACCGCGGCGCCGGACTTCTCCCGGTCGTCCCAGCGGTCCGTCAGCCGACCGGCGACGTCCATCATCGCCTGGTGGTAGCCCTCCATCGCGGCACGGCTGAACCCGGGCGCGAGGATGTCGTGTGCCAGCTGCCAGTTCGGCTCGTGGTTGTACGCCGTGAAGAGGCCATCGCCCACGACCGGCCGGAGATTGGCGACCCCCAGGCCCACATGTTTGGCGAAGCGCGACTCATCGGCCATGTCGGCGGCCAGCTCCGCGCCCCAGACGAACACGACCTCCTTGCCGAAGGCCTTCCGGCGGAAGATCGGACCGAGGGAGCGGGCCAGCCGCATCGAGTCCTGGACGGGGGTGCGGATGTTCGCGCCGAGCGCGTCGCCGATCAGCGGCAGCCGGCGCGGCGGATGCGGGATGCGGTGGAGCTCCGGCCAGCCGAGCTCCGCGCTGCGAAATCCGCTGGGCACCATGGCACTCCCCGCCGGCCGCGTCGTCTGCGCCATGCGCGCCATCTCCCTCACGGGCTTGTTGAATGTGGGTTCAATAGCGCCCCAGTGTGAATCCGCTGTTGAACCGACGTCAAGTAAAGTGGCGCCATGGCTGCCCATCCCCCCGAGCGCCCCCGCCGTCGGCTGAGCACCGAGGAGCGCACGGAGCAGTTGCTGTCCGTGGGGGCGCGGCTGTTCGCCCAGCATCCGTACGACGATGTGTGGATCGAGCAGGTGGCCGAGATCGCGGGCGTTTCGCGCGGGCTGCTGTACCACTACTTCCCGACCAAACGGGACTTCTTCGCCGCCGTCGTCCGTCGCGAGAGCGAGCGGATGCTGCGGCTGACGGCGGCGGTCCCCGGCCTGCCGTTCCGGGAGCAGATCAGCACCGGGCTCGACGCCTTTCTCGGGTACGTCGAGGAGTATGCGTCGGGCTTCCGCGCCTTCCACCGCGCGGAGGCGGCGGGCGATCCGACGGTGCGCACGGTCTACCGCGAGTCACTGGCCGCACAGGAGCGGCAGATCCTGGATGCGCTCGCCGCCGACCCCTCGACCTCCGGTATCCCCGCGGATCTGCCCGCCCTGCGGCTCGCCGTACGGGGCTGGCTGGCCTTCATGGTGGCCGTCTGCCTGGAGTGGCTCGACGAGCCGGCCCTGACCCGAGAACAGGTGCGCGAGCTGTGCGCGCGGGCGCTGCTCGGGGCGCTGACCCCTACGGTCTGAGCCGCTCGGAGCGGCGTTTTCGGCCAGGCCTGCCCGGGCCGGGATTTTCGGCCGGGCTCGCTGCGTTGAGGCTGATCACAGAGAACACTGTGCAAGCTGTGACGACCGACGATGGGACGGATGACATGCCTCTTGAGGGTGAGTACGAGCCGAGCCCGGAGCAGTGGGTGCGCGACCAGGTCGAGCTGATCGAGAGCTCCGGGGGCACCAAAGGAACGACGATCCGGGGTCTTCCCGTCGTCCTGCTGACGACGCGGGGCGCGAAGAGCGGCAAGATCCGCAAGACCCCGCTGATGCGGGTGGAGCACGAGGGCGCCTATGCCATCGTCGCCTCGCTGGCCGGCGCGCCCAAGCATCCGGTCTGGTACCACAACGTGGCGGCGGACCCCCGGGTCGAACTGCGGGACGGCACCGTGCGGCAGGACATGACGGCGCGCGAGGTCACCGGCGAGGAGAAGGCCCTGTGGTGGGAGCGGGCGGTCGAGGCGTACCCCGACTACGCCGATTACCAACGGAAGACCGACCGCCGGATCCCGGTCTTCGTGCTGGAGCCGGCGGCCACCGGGCACTGAGCGGGCAGGGGCCCGGCGCGAGAGCACGATCAACCGACCCTCAAGGATGTGCGCCACATGACCGCAGCGAACAACACCGGCTTCGCGCCGATCTACGACAGCCTCGTGGCGGAACAGGGCGATGTGCCCGCGGAGGCACGGGAGGTCGCGGAGGAAATGCAGCGGGAAGCCGCCCGGGCCCTGGACTGGAGCAGGACGCACCGCAGCGACTGAGGCGCCCCGGTCCCGCCTTTGTGAGAGACACCACCCGTGACCTCGGAGCGGCCGTCCCCGCCGGGAGGCCGCTCAAGTCCCCTCACGTTCGATAAGCTTCCAACGACGGACTGTGATTGATGCCGTCGACGCTCATCTCACGAGGGGAATCAGGTGACTACAGGGGTCGAGACTTTCGAGTTTCAGGTCGAGGCGCGCCAGCTCTTGCAGTTGATGATCCATTCGATCTACTCGAACAAGGACGTGTTTCTACGTGAGCTCATCTCCAACGCCTCCGACGCGTTGGACAAGCTGCGCCTCGAAGCGCTCCGCGACGCAAGCCTGGAGGCGGACACCTCTGATCTCCATATCGCTCTGGAGGTCGACAAGGAGCGCCGCACCCTGACCGTCCGCGACAATGGCATCGGCATGTCGCACGACGAGGTGGTGCAGCTCATCGGCACCATCGCGAACTCGGGCACCGCCACATTCCTGAAGGAGCTGCGGGAGTCGAAGGACGCGGCGGCCTCGCAGGACCTCATCGGGCAGTTCGGCGTCGGTTTCTACTCCAGCTTCATGGTGGCCGACGAGGTGACGCTGCTGACCCGGCGCGCGGGCGAGAGCCAGGGCACCCGCTGGGTGTCCAGCGGCGAGGGCACCTACACCATCGAGGAGGTCGATGACGCCCCTCAGGGCACCGCGGTCACGCTGCGGCTCAAGCCCGAGGACACCGAGGACCACCTCTACGACTACACCTCGCCCTGGAAGATCCGGGAAATCGTCAAGCGCTACTCGGACTTCATCACCTGGCCGATCAAGATGGCGGCCGAGACCGCTGACCGGGCCGAAGAGCCGGACGAGAGCGACGACAGCGCGCCCGAGCTCGAGACCGTCAACTCGATGAAGGCGCTGTGGGCGCGGTCCAAGGACGAGGTCACCGACGACGAGTACCACGAGTTCTACAAGCACATCAGCCACGACTGGAACAACCCCCTGGAGACCATCCGTCTGCAGGCGGAGGGAACCTTCGAATACCAGTCGCTGCTCTTCATTCCGTCCCAGGCACCGCGGGACCTGTTCATGCAGGACCGCAAGCGGGGCGTTCAGCTCTATGTCAAGCGCGTCTTCATCATGGACGACTGCGAAGCGCTGATGCCGGAGTATCTGCGCTTCGTCAAGGGCGTGGTGGACGCGGCGGACCTGTCGCTGAACGTCTCGCGTGAAACCCTTCAGCAGGACCGCCAGATTCAGCTGATGCGACGGCGTCTGGTGAAGAAGGTGCTCTCGACGGTGAAGGACATGATGTCCGGCAACCCCGAGCAGTACGCGACGTTCTGGAAGGAATTCGGCCGCGTCCTCAAGGAAGGGCTGCTCGGCGACTTCGAGAACCGCGACACCATCCTCGAGGTCTGCTCGTTCGCCTCGACGCATGACGCGGAGGAGCCCACCTCCCTGCGGAGCTACGTGGAGCGGATGAAGGAGGGGCAGCAGCACGTCTACTACATGACGGGGGAATCGCGGTCGATCATCGAGAGCTCGCCCCATATGGAGGCCTTTCAGGCCAAGGGGCTCGAGGTGCTGCTGCTCACCGACCCCATCGACGAGCTGTGGGTCGACGCCGTTCCCGAGTTCGACGGCAAGCAGCTGCGGTCCATTGCCAAGGGCCAGGTCGATCTCGACTCCGAGGAGGAGAAGAACGAGGAGGCCGAGGCCGAGCGGGAGCAGCGGCAGAAGGACTTCGCCGACCTTCTCTCCTGGATGACGACAACGCTCGGCGACCACGTCAAGGAGGTGCGGCTCTCGTCACGGCTCACCACCTCCCCCGCCTGTATCGTCGGCGACACCCACGACGTCACCCCGGCCCTGGAGAACATCTACCGCGCCATGGGGCAGCATGTGCCCGAGACCAAGCGGATTTTGGAGCTGAACCCCACGCATCCGCTGGTGAGCGGATTGCGCACGGCACACGGTGAGCGCGGGGACGACCCCGGGCTGGCCGAGACCGCCGAGCTGCTCCACGGCATGGCGCTGCTCGCCGAGGGCGGCGAGCTGAGGGATCCCTCGCGCTTCATCAAGCTGGTGGCCGGCCGGCTGGAGCAGACGCTTTAACGCACTTGGCAACACACCGCTCGACCCCGCGGGGCGTGCCCTTGTGAGTCCGCCCCGCGGGCGTCAGCCGCGGCCGGTGCCGATGCCGGCGGCCGCGGCGCCGATCAGCTGCCGAAGCCCGTCGCAGTAGACCCGGTGGTCGACCAGCGCGGGCAGGACGAGGTTCATCCGGCCGCTCAGCACCGGGAAGTCCTCGGGGTCCAGTGCGGCGCTGGAGTGGGCGCGGAAGGGCGGGGTGCGCTCGGTGCTCGTGCCCGACGAGGCGATCGTCGCGGCGCGGCAGGCCCTGTGGGACGAGCGCAGGCTCGCCGTGGAGCACGCCGCGGCCACCGCGTTCGCGGGCGTCACCTGCGGTGCGTACCGGCCGCGGCCCGGTGAGAAGGTCGCCGTGGTCCTGTGCGGGGCCAACACCGACCCCGGGGATCTGACGCACGCCCGGTAGACCATGGGTGCGGGCTCCGCACGGCGTGCCGCACGGAGCCCGCCGTCTCGGCTACTCCCCCGCGTACGCCTTCCGGAGGGCGTCGATGTCCAGCTTCTTCATCGAGAACATCGCCTCGGTGGCCCGCTTCGCCCGCTCCGGGTCGGATCCGGCCGTCATGTCGATGAGCACGGTGGGGACGACCTGCCACGACACCCCGAACTTGTCCTTCAGCCAGCCGCAGGGGCCCTCCTCGCCGCCCTCGGAGAGCCTGCTCCAGTAGTAGTCCACCTCGTCCTGGTCGTCACAGTGGATCTGGAGGGACATGGCCTCGTTGAAGGTGAACTCCGGTCCGCCGTTGAGTGCGACGAACTTCTGGCCGTTGGCCTCGAACTCGACGGTCAGCACGGAGCCGGCAGGGCCGGGACCGGCCTCGGTGTACCGGCCGATCCGGCCGAGCCGGGAGTTCTTGAAGATCGAGACGTAGTGCTGAGCCGCCTCTTCGGCCCGGCCGTCGAACCACAGACATGTGGTGAATCCGTCGCTGGCCATCGGTGCCTCCTGCTGCTGGGAGTGTTTACCTGTACCGACTGCTGCCGCGCCGCGAACTCATCGCTGTGGGCCGGGCTCCTTCGCGGGCCGATTCTCCGTGCCGTCCGTGATGTAGTGGTGCAGTCGGCTCGACCCCTCCAGCATGGCCGTGGCGCGCTGGATCAACTGCTCCTGACGCCGGGCGATGGCCTCGCGCAGCGCATCGCTGCTACCGGTGCGGCGCAGCCCGTCGAGGACGGGCTGGATCTGGGACAGGGGATAGCGGCCCTGGCGCAGCATGCTGATCATGCGCACGTCCCTTACGTCGGTCGGGCTGTAGGTGCGGTAGGTGGTGCCGGGCTCTCGGCGGGGGGCCAGCAGACCGGCCGACTCCCACACCCGCAGGGCCGAGGTGCGTACTCCCAGATGGGCGGCCACCTCGCCGATGCGCAGATTCGAGCGGGGCAGGGCGGGGCTGTGCGGGGTCTGCTCGGCGACCGCTTCGAGCGCCTCGCCCGTCGCCTGGAGGGACAGCCGCTCCTCGTGCAGCGCGGCGTGGCCGGCGTTCACCAGGGTGAGCGCCTCGGGAAGATTTCCGGCGTGGACGGCTCGCATGACCGCGCGAGCGGTCTCCGTCCCGTATCCCCTCAGCAGCGCCTGGTAGGCCAACAGCGCCCGGCGGTGGCGGTCGTCGAGCCGGCGGTAGCCGGCGGGGGTGCGGGTGGCCGGGGGCAGGACGCACGTGTCGACGTAGTTGCGGATCTGCTGGGTGGAGACACCCGCCATGCGCGCCAGATCGATGGGGCGGAGCCCGGCTTCCATCACGCTCATGGGTGGGCACCTCTCCGGCGGGGGTTCACGGGCGAGTTGAATGTTATCGCGTGAATTCCGAGGCCAGTCGCGCGGATTCCGCTCAAACTCTTCACAGGCACTTCAATGAAACACTTGAAGGCATGGATGTCAGCGAAAGCCCGTCACCCAGCGCTTCCAACGTCCCCCACTACCACGACCTCCGCGGACCCGCTCCGGATCACACCGCCGCGGACAGCCATGGCCTCATCCAGGTCCGTGGCGCCAGGGAGAACAATCTGACCGGTGTTTCCCTCGATATCCCCAAGCGACGGCTCACCGTCTTCACCGGGGTCTCCGGCTCCGGCAAGTCCTCACTTGTCTTCGACACCATCGCCGCTGAGTCACAGCGGCTGATCAACGAGACCTATACGGCGTTTGTGCAGTACTTCATGCCGACGCTGGCCCGCCCCGACGTGGACTCGCTGCGCAATCTGAGCGCGGCGATCATCGTCGACCAGGAGCGGATGGGGACCAACTCCCGCTCCACCGTGGGCACCGCCACCGACGCCCACACCCTGCTGCGGATTCTGTACAGCCGGATCGGCACCCCTTATGTGGGCCCTCCGCTCGCCTTCAGCTTCAACACGGCCGAGGGCATGTGCCCCCACTGCGAGGGGCTCGGCAGGATCTCCGAGATCGACGTCGGTCAACTGGCGGACCGGGAAAAGTCGTTGAACGAGGGAGCGATCAACGTCCCCGGGTTCGGGGTGGACACCTGGCACTGGCAGGTGATGGCGCTCTCCGGCCTCTTCGACCCCGACACCAAGCTCAGGGACTACACACCGGACCAGTGGGAGGACTTCCTCCACAAGCCCGCGACCAAGGTCAAGGTGGGGAAGAACAACCTCACCTACGAGGGTCTGGTCACCAAGGTCCGGCGGCTGTATCTCGCCAAGGACCGGGAGGCGATGCAGCCCCAGGTGCGGGCGTTCGCCGATCGGGCGGTCGCCCTCAGCCGCTGCCCCGCCTGTGACGGTACGCGGCTGAACGAGGCCGCCCGGTCCTCGTTCATCGACGGCCGCTCCATCGCCCAGTGCTCGGCCCTGCAGATCAGCGATCTGGCGGAGTTCATCCGGACCGTACGCCACCCCTCCCTCGGCCCGATTCTGGAGACGCTGCGCGCGACGCTCGACTCGCTGGTCGAGATCGGCCTCGGATATCTGAGCCTGGACCGCGAGTCGTCCACGCTCTCGGGTGGCGAGGCCCAGCGGGTACGGATGGTCCGGCACCTCGGCTCCAGCCTGACCGATGTCACCTATGTCTTCGACGAGCCCACAGTGGGGCTGCATCCCCATGACATCCAGCGGATGAACGGTCTGCTGCTCCAGCTCCGCGACAAGGGCAATACGGTGCTGGTCGTGGAACACAAGCCGGAGACGATCCGGATCGCCGACCATGTGGTCGACCTCGGCCCCGGCGCGGGCACGGCGGGCGGACAGGTCTGCTACGCGGGCGATGTGGCGGGGTTGCGCGCCTCCGACACGCTGACCGGGCGCTGTCTCGACCACCGCGTGGAACTGCGCGAGAAGGTACGCCGGCCGTCCGGGCAGCTGCCCATCCGGGGCGCCCGACGGCACAATCTGCGGGATGTGGACGTCGATATCCCCCTCGGTGTCCTCACCGTGGTCACGGGGGTCGCCGGGTCCGGCAAGAGCTCCCTGATCCATGGTTCGCTCTCCGGGCGGGACGGTGTGATCGTGGCCGACCAGTCGGCGATCCGTGGCTCCCGGCGCAGCAATCCCGCCACCTACACGGGGCTGCTCGACCCGATCCGGGCGGCGTTCGCCAAGGCCAACGGGGTCAAGCCCGGTCTGTTCAGCGCCAACTCCGAGGGCGCCTGCCCGGCCTGCAAGGGCATCGGGCTGATCTACACCGATCTGGCGATGATGGCCGAGGTGGCGTCGGTGTGCGAGAGCTGCGAGGGGAAGCGGTTCCGGCCCGAGGTGCTGTCGTACCGGCTGCGCGGGCGGAACATCAGCGAGGTCCTCGGGATGTCGGTGGCCGAGGCTTGTGAGTTCTTCACCACCGGTCACGCACGGGTGATCCTCGACCGCCTCGCCGCGGTGGGGCTTGGCTACCTCGGGCTCGGCCAGCCGCTCACCACGCTGTCCGGCGGCGAGCGGCAGCGGCTCAAGCTCGCCATCCATATGGCGAGGAACGGCACGACCTATGTCCTGGACGAGCCGACCACCGGGCTGCATCTCGCCGATGTGGACCAACTGCTCGCCTTGCTCGACCGGCTGGTGGATTCCGGCAACACGGTCGTCGTCATCGAGCACCATCAGGCCGTGATGGCCCATGCGGACTGGATCATCGACCTCGGGCCGGGGGCGGGCCATGACGGCGGTCAGGTGGTCTTCACCGGCACCCCCGCCGAACTCGTCGACACGGGCACCTCCCTGACCGCCGTGCATCTGCGCGACTACGTCAGCGAAGGCTGAGCGGATGCGGTGAAGTTCGCCGCTGATCCCTCGCCGTTCGGCCTGGCCGAGGGCTTGGACGCCGAGAAGGATCAGCACGTGACTTCGTCGTAACCGCTTAGGGGTCCGTGGCCGGTGGTCCCGGTCCGGGACCACCGGCCACGGCGTCGTCCTCAGCGCGGCGGGGGCACCGGCGCGCCCTCGGGGGGCTGGATCTTCGCGTACGCGGCGGGGGCCGCGTCCGCCACGGCGGGCGCCGCCGCCACATCCCGTGGCATCAGGGCATCACGGGCCGCGCCCGGGTCCCAGCCCGTCTCGACCACGCGCTTTTGCACCAGGATGGCCGCGCCCAGCACAGCGAGGCCGATCAGCAGGATGACCACGAGGCCGGCGGCGCCACCGGCCTTGCCGGCGTTGCCGATGAGCGCGCCGAACCAGCCGAAGTCGGCGTCGCCGAAGGTGGTGTTCTGGCCGCCGAACGCGCCCAGCACCTTGAGCAGCAGGGCGGGCAGGAAGGTGATGAGCACACCGTTGAGGAACGCGCCCACCACCGCGCCGCGCCGGCCGCCCGTCGAGTTGCCGTAGACCCCCGCCGCGCCACCGGTGAAGAAGTGCGGGACGAGGCCCGGCAGCACCAGGGCGAGGCCGAAGGCGGGGTTGAAGACCCAGGTGAGCAGGGCGAGGCCGACCAGTCCGCCGGTGAAGCTGGAGATGAAGCCGATCAGCACCGCGTTCTGCGCGTACGGGAAGACGATGGGGGCGTCCAGAGCGGGCAGCGCGCCCGGTACGACCTTGGCCGCGATGCCCTGGAAGGCCGGGACGAGCTCGCCGAGGATCGTACGGACACCGAAGAGGATGACCGCGACGGCGATGCCGAACTGGAGCCCCTGCATCACCGACTGCATCAGATAGTTGCCCGTGTCGGTGGCCATGCCACCGGTTGCGGCGAACGCCTTGAAGGCGGTCTCCTCCCCCGCCTTGACGAGGTACAGCACCGCCATGACCAGATAGATCACCAGCATGGACAGGGCGGTGGCCACCATCGAGTCGCGCAGAAAGCGCAGGCCCTCGGGAAGCTTCATCTCCTCGGTGGAGCGACTGCGCTTGCCGACCACCTTTCCGGCCGCGCCCGCGACGATGTATCCGGCCGTGCCGAAGTGTCCGATGGCCACGGTGTTGTTCCCGGTGACACGCTTGGTCCACGGATGCGCGAAGGCGGGCATCGCGACCAGCATCACGCCGAGGAGCACGCCGCCGACCGCCACCACGGCGACGGTCGAGTGCTCGACGTTCGCCAGGACCACGGTCAGCAGCGTCGCCATGAACAGCATGTGGTGCCCGGTCAGAAAGACATAGCGCAGCGGGGTGAAGCGGGCCAGCAGCAGGCTGACCACAAAGCCCAGGATCATCAGCCAGGCGACGCGGGAACCGAATTGGTCCTGGGCGATGCCGACGATGGCCTCATTCGTCGGGATCACGCCGTGTGCGCCCGTGACGCCCTGGATCATCTTTCCCAGCGGAGCGAGGGAGTCGGTGACCAGTCCCGCTCCTGCGCCGATCAGCAGAAAGCCGAGGGTCGCCTTGATGGCGCCGCCGACGATCTGACCGGTGCTCTTCTTCATCGCGAGGAGTCCGACGGCGGTGATGATGCCGATCAGATACGCGGGTTCGCTCAGTATCTCGTTGACGAGAAACGTGGCGAGGGTGACAAACCAGCCCATGGTGCTCTTCTTTTCCCGTCCTAGACGTCGTACGTGTCCCGGAGCGCCGCGTCCACCTCGGCGGTGCTCGTGAAGTCCTGGATGACCTTGACCGGCCGTCCCACATCGCCGAGGGTCCTGGCGATCTCACGTGAGGTGATCAGGGCCACGGCCTCGGACGCCTTGCCCTTCGCCGAGATGGTGTCGGTCGCCTCCACGGTGATGAACGCCGACCAGCCCCAGCGGTCCAGGACCTGCTCCAGGGTGTTCTTGAGAAACAGGCTGGTGCCCACGCCGTTGCCGCACACGGTGAGGATCTTGTGCATCGAGGACGCCTTGGCGCCCGGTGTCGCCGCGGTCTTCTGTGGCGCGGTGCCGACGGGGGCCGGGCCGTCGCCGGTGAGAACCGCGTGCAGGGCCTCGGGTGTGGGTGCCGACCCGAGGGCGGCGGCCGTATCGGGATCGCCCAGCAGCCGCGCCAGACTCCCCATCGCCGCGGTGTGTGCGCCGGAGTCCTGGGCGGCGAGGGCCACGACCAGGGTGACGGGGTCGTTGGACTCGTGCCCGAATTCCACCGGTTCGGCGAGCCGGACCCAGGACATCCCGGTTTTGAGTACGGCGGGTGACGGGCGGGAGTGGGCGAAGGCCACGCCCGGGGCTATGACGATGTACGGGCCGTTCTCCTCGACGTTGGCGACCATCTCGCCGGTGTACTCATCGGTGGTGACGCCCGTTTCCACCATGAGACCGCCGGCGATGCGGATCGCCTCAGGCCAGTCGTCCGCCCGGACGTCGAGCCGGATGGACTCGACGGGGAGCAGGTCAGTGAGGTCTTCCATGCACGGCATCTTTCCTGACCCCTCATGGACACACCGGAGCGGGTCCCTCCGTTTTTGCCGCGGCGCATAACGATGCGGTGAACACGGGCGGATGAGCGCGGCCACGGACACGGCGAGGAGCTGGATCCCCGAGAACCGGGCCGGCGGGCCGAGGAGGCGGCGCCGGGTGGCGGGCCGCGGGAAGGGTCCAGGCCGCGGGGAGAGCGAGGCAGATCAGCGCCAGGGACACCCTCACGGCGGCCGGTGCCCCGGACAGTGGGACGCGGCGGATCAGGGGCGGCGGCCCCAGGCGGAGACCATCGGGGCGGTGGCCAGGTCGAGGCGTCCGGTCGCGACGTTGGCCAGATGGCGGTCGATCTCCTCGTCCGTGGCGAGCCCCGCCGCCACCAGACGCTCCCGGATCTGCCGCACGGTGGCCGCTTCGAGGACTGCGCAGGCGGGTGAGGTGATCGGGAAGTAGGCGTCGGCCCGTACGTCCTCCAGACCGGCCTCGCGCAGCAGCCGCGGCAGGGTGCGGCCGTAGGCGAGGTCGGCGCCGCGCGTGGCCATCAGCTCGCGGAAGCCCGAACGCAGCCGGTTGGCGAGGCGCTGTTCGGGGCCCGACTCGTCCGGGCACAGCAGGGGCTGCAGCCCGGGGTCGGCGTCCTCCAGAAGCAGCGTGCCGCCCGGCCGCAGCGCCTCGATCATCCGGCGCAGCGCCTCGGCGCGGTCGGGGACATGCACCAGCACCAGCCGGGCGTGCACGAGGTCGAAGCCCCCGGCCGGTGGCGGATCGGCCGCCACGTCGTGGCGGAGCGCCTCGATCACGCCGTCGGCGGTGTCCCCGAGCCAGGACACATCGAGATCCGTGGCGATCACGGTTCCGGTGGGGCCGACCCGTTCCGCCAGCCCGGTCGGTACGGAGGCGCCGCCCGCGCCGACCTCCCAGCACCGCATGCCCTCGGCGAGCCCGAGCTGGTCGATGTGGCGGAAGGTCACTGGATCGAACAGCTCGGCGAGGGCGCCGAAGCGGATGCCCGCCTCGGACTGCCGGTTGTCGAGCAGATAGCCGTGCGTGTCGTCCGCGGTGTCGTTTCCAGCCATGCCGCGATCATGGCAGACGCGCGCCTCCGGTCCGCCGCGGGCTCAGCCGGTGTGCGTCGCGTAGGGCGTCTCGGACGAGGCGGGGCTCTGGCTGTGACGGGGCCGGCGGCCGAAGCGGGAGCCGAGCCAGCCGAGGAGGAAGCCGGCGGGGATGGTGAAAAGGCCGGGGTTGCGGAGGTCGAACCACTTGAAGTCGCGGTCGGGGAAGACCGCGAGGGGGTCGCCGGAGACGGTCGGGGAGAAGGTGAGGGCGAGGACGGTGAGGGCGAGGCCGCCGTACAGGGCCCAGCGGAATCCGGTGATGGTGAAGCCGGACCACATCGTTCCGTAGAAGAGCACGGGGGCCAGGGCCGAGGCCGATGCCGCGAAGGTGAAGGAGATCAGCACCTGGCGGCTCCAGTGCTGCGTCACGATGGCCAGGACGACGGCGGTGACGCCGACGACCACGACCGCCGCACGGGCGGCGGCGAGTTCACGGTCCGGGGAGAGCCGGTCCTTGAACATGACCTTGGCCAGGACGTCATGGGCGAGGGAGGCCGCGGCGGCCAGGGTGAGTCCGGCGACCGCCGCGAGGATGGTGGCGATGACCGCGCAGGCCACGATGGTGAAGATCAGACTGCGGTGGGCCGAGGGGGAGTCGGGGTCGAGCGCGCGGGTCAGAAGCAGCAGGGCGTCGCTGCCGGTGGGGTCGGAGGCGCGCAGCGTACGGGCGCCCACGATGGCGGTGGCTCCGGCGCCGACGATGACGATGAGGACCAGGACCGTGGTGACGGCGCCCACGGCCCACGTGGTCGCGGCGCGGGCGGCCTGGATGCCGCGGATCGGATGGAGCCGCATCGTGATGTGGGGCATGCAGGCCGCGCCGACGGCGAGGGTGAGCTGGACGCTGATGATTTCCATCCGGCCACTCGCGGATTCGCCGTACTGACGGCCGGACTGCCAGAAGGCGTCGCCGTGGCCGCTGGCGTCAGCCGCGGCGCCGAAGAGGGTGGCAGGATTCCAGGAGAAGCGCTCCAGCACCAGGGTGGCGAGGAGGACGAACGCGAGGAGCAGCAGGACGGTCTTGATGATCTGGATGAAGCCGGTGCCCTTCATGCCGCCGAGAGCGGCATAGCAGACCATGAGCGAGCCGATGAAGATGATGCAGCCCGTGACCGCTCCGCTGCCGGGGATGCCGAGCATCAGCGCCATCATGCTCCCGGCACCGCCCAGCTGGACCAGCAGCAGCGGCATGGTGACCACCAGCGCCACGACGGCGATGCCGATACGGGCGGGGCGCTCGCTCAGCCGCTCGGAGAGGATGTCGCCGAGGGTGAACCGCCCTCGCCCGCACAGGGGTCCGGCCATCAGCAGCATGAACACCAGGATCGAGAGCACGCTGGACGTGGCGACGAGTACGCCGTCGAAACCGGCCATGGCGATGGTGCCGGTGGTGCTGAGCACGGTGGCGGCGGAGATGTAGTCACCGGCGATGGCCAGCCCGTTCTGCATCGGGCTGAGCCCGCTCGTACCGAGATAGAACTCGGTGGGGTTGTCCTGGCCGGTAGCGGCGAAGATGCAGAGCAGGAAGCATACGGCGATAAAGCCCGCGAAGAGCACGAACGCCACGGTTCTGGGGTCGAGGAGGCTCACTGCTCCGCCTCCCCCGCGGCGACGGTCTGCCGGTGGTACCGGACGAGGACGGCGAGCAGCACGCCTGCGTCCACGCCCATCAGCAGGGCGCCGACGGTGAATCCCCCGCCCGCCTCGATGTTGGCGACTCCCTCGGCGGCGCAGTTCACCACCACGGCGGCCGCATGGCAGCTGAGCGCGGCGCAGGCCGCCCGCGCCGCCCACGGCCAGGGCCGCTGCCAAGGGGAGCGCCGCATCGGCGGGGGCGGGGCGGCGGTGCGGGGCGGAATCGGGCTCGCGTAGGGCGCCGTCGCGGGCGGCTCCATCGTGGCGCACCCTGATGCCGCAGGGCGCCCCGGTGCCGCATGACGTCCTGGCGCCGCCACGGCGGTGTGCGTCGGGCGCGGCCTGATCGGCGGGCCCCAGGGGTGGTCGTGGTCGGACATGACGCGGCTCCTCGTGGCGGATTCCGTCCCGTTCCGTATGGACGGACCGCCACGACAGCAGGTCAGCGCGGTCGCGTACAGCCCAACCGCCGGACCGTGTGGCAGGGGCACATGTTCTGCCCGCCATGACTGTGCACGCCCACACTCTTCCCGGTCACGGCACCCTTGTCAGGACACCAGCAGCCGGTGTGCGGACAGGGCGAGCGACAACTCGACCACGTTGCGCGGGCGGTCCAGCGACCGTCCGATCAACTGCTCGTAGCGGCGCAGACGGTTGAGGACCGTGTTGCGGTGGCAGAACAGCAGCTGCCCGGCGCGGCGCGCCGATCCCTCGGCCTCCAGCCATGCGGCCAGGGTCGTCAGCAGCATCTCCCGGTCGGCGGGTTCGAGCTCCAGGACGGGCCCGAGCATGCGCTCGGTGAGCGCCGCACCCAGATCCGGGGAGGACACCACCAGGGCCTCCGGATAGTGGTCGTCCAGCAGCGCCGCCTCCCCGGGGGCTGGGCGGGTGCGCAGGGCCGTATCGGCGAGCCGGCGGGCGGTGCTGACGGCCGCGAGACCGGTCACGGCGGGGCTGACTCCCGCCCGTGCGCCCGGTGGCATCGTCAGCGCGCGCACCAGCTCCTGCGGGCCGGTGTCTCCGAGCAGCACGATGGCGTGGGAGGCGCCCTCCCCCGTATGCCACACCGCACGGCAGCCTCCGTACACCTCCGGCGGGCGCGGCGCACCGGGCGCCATGTCGACGTCCTCCAGCGCCACGACCGCGTAACGCCCCTGCTCGGGCAGGCCGAGGACCTCTTCCGCCTGGGGGAAGTCGCTCACCCGGGCGGTGCCGTCGAGCAGGCCCGCGACGATGATCCGGTAGCGGTTCTCCCGGTGCCAGGCGAGCTGCCGTCCGACCTCGTGGTACGCCTCGGCGACCAGGGTGCAGTGCTCGTCGACGAAGTTCCATACGTCTGCGGCGACGTGCACCAGCGAGCGGGCGCCGAGCGGATCGTCACGCGACGCCGTCTCCAGGAGGTGCTCCCAGACCACGGTGCAGCCGATCCGGAACGCGTGCAGAAGCGCGTCCAGCGGAAAGCCCTGGGCAGCGCGCTCGGCACCGATCCGCCAGGAGCACGATCTGGCCGCCTCGCGCATCTCCTTCGGATACAGCAGGGAGCGTACGTTGTTGCTCAGCGAGTCATGGACCTCGCGCCACAGTTCATGCGGGTCGACGCAGCCGGCACGGTAGGCGGGCTCCCGCTTCTTCATCAGGGCGACGATGCGGTCCGTCAACCGCGGCACCTCGTCGACGAGTACGCGGGCGGCGCGGTGGAGCAGTGCGACGGTCTCCGCGTCGGCCCGCGACGGTATCGGAGGACGGGCGGCGGGCATCCGGGGCAACGACCGGACCCGGTCGGCGGACAGGCGGGTGGCGGGGCGCCCCGCCGCGGGGACGGAGGCGCGGGAGCCGGTGACCGGGTGCATGACGACGTTCCTCCACCTGTGACGTGCAAAGCGCGGCTCAGCGCTGCGGCATGACCACGGCCTGGTGTGATACCAGACCTCACCGCTATTGCACCACCGGCATACCGCACGGTCGGCCACTTCGGCGCATGTCGTTCGATCCCGCGGCTCATACAGAGGCCGCTGATGGGCACGGCTTCGCGGCGGCCACTGGAATCAGTGGCCGCCGCGCCCCCGTTATGGCCGGCGGGCGGAGCCCGCCGATGTGGATGAGGTGCGGGCCCGGCTTACCAGCCCTTGGTGACGCGGTGGGCCGTCAGGGAGCCGCAGTTGGACCCGTACGTCCAGGTGGACTGGTTCTCGATGCCCCCGGCCCAGTCCACGCACTTCCCGCGCCCGTTGCCGTACACCGGGCCCGCGTACGTGGTGTACGCGCCGCCGTCCTCCGCCGCCTCGTCGGCCCCCTGCACATAGAGGTAGGCGAACATCGGGACCGGCTTGCCCGCGGTGTTGCGGACGGTGACCACGCAGTTCTTGCCCTTGGCGGAGTTGTAGGTGAGGAAGACGGTGCCCTTCGTCCCGATAGGCGCCGAGTTCACCACCTTGTACCCGCTGCCGCACGCCCCGTTGTACGCGGCCCTGGTGGCGGCCGAGGCCTGCGGCGCCAGGGCCACCGTGCCGGCGGCGGCGGAGGCGAGGACCGCCACGGCGGCCATACCACGAGAAAACTTCATTTATCCCCCTTTTGATCATCAGGCGCTGTTTGCGTCTGTCTAGGTGACATGTAGGGGGCGTGGATGGTTGTACGCCTCGGACTACTTCTCCCACGGCCCTGCGACGGCAGATTGAACGGATGGCCCGGACCGCCCGTACCCCGTACTACGCGGGGCGGGCGATCCACCCCGCGCGCACGGAGCCAGGAGGACTGCATCGGATGACCTCGCACCGCACCGCCACGGTGGCCGCTCTCCTCGGGGCGGTGCCGTGTCTGCTCACGGGACCGGCCGCGCAGCCCGCCCAGGCCCACGGAGCTCCGACCGACCCCATCAGCCGGACGGCGGCCTGCTCCCCCGAGGGTGGGCGCGCGGCGCGGTCCGCCGCGTGCAAGGCGGCCGAGGCGGCGGGCGGCCAAGGACCGGCCGACTGGGACAATCTGCGCATCGCGGAGGTCGGGGGCAAGGACCGCCAGAAGATCCCGGACGGAAAGCTGTGCAGCGCGGGGCTGGACGCGTACCGGGGTCTCGATCTGGCGCGGGCCGACTGGCCCTCGACGCGACTGCGGGCCGGGGCGGACCTCACGCTCACCTACCGGTCGACGATTCCGCACACGGGGACCTTCGAGCTGTATCTCACCAAGGAGGGCTACGATCCGAAGCGGCCGCTGAAGTGGTCGGACCTGGAGGCGAAGCCGTTCGCCACGGCCAAGGACCCGGCACTGGTCGATGACGCCTACCACATCAAGGCCACGCTGCCGTCCGGCCGGAGCGGCCGTCAGCTGCTCTATACGATCTGGCGCAACACCAGCACGCCCGACACCTATTACTCGTGCTCGGACGTCGTGCTGACCACCTCGGCGCCGGAGTCCTCGGCCCCCTCCCAGCCCTCGGCCGCTCCGTCGAGCCCGCCGACGCGGCGCGCCGCCTCGGCTGCTTCTTCCCCCGCTTCTTCCCCCGCTTCCTCTGCCGCTTCCGCCTCGGCTGCCGCGGACAGCGGTGAGGACACCACGCCCATACTCCTCGCCAGTGGCGCGGCGGTACTGGTGTTCGGCGCCGGCGTCGCCGCCGCCATCCGGAGGCGCCGCCCGAGCCGATGACGCGGGCCGGTGGGCCGGGCCGCGCCCGGCCTTGAGGCCCTCTCCGTGTCGCCGTACGTTCCTCCTCATGGCCACCACAGGACACGCCGCCCACACCGCGCGGTCCAACACTGGGACCAACGCCGGACCTTCCGGATCTTGGAGGAGCCATGCCCGCACCTCTGTTCAGCCGCCGCCACGGCATGCGTGCCGCGGCCGCGGCGGCCGTCACGCTCCCGCTCGCCGCCCAGCCCCAGCACCCCGCCGCGGCCGCCCCCACCACGGCCACCGACCCCATGGCGGCCACCGACCCCACGGCCGCCGCCAAGGGCGGTTCGCGGCTGAGCGTCATGACGTTCAATCTGCGCTTCGCCAGTGACTCCGAGCCCAACTCCTGGGCGCAGCGACGCCCCGTCATGCGGGAGCTGCTGCGCCGCACGCGACCGCAGGTGCTGGGCACCCAGGAGGGGCTGTACGGCCAGCTGCGCGATATCGCGCATGACCTCGGGCCGCACTACGACTGGACCGGCACCGGCCGGATGGGCGGCAGCCGCGACGAGTTCATGGCCGTCTTCTACGACACCGGGCGGCTCGAACCCGGCGAGTACGACCACTTCTGGCTGTCCGACACCCCGTATGTGATCGGCTCCAACACCTGGGGCGGCGCCGTGGTCCGCATGGTCACCTGGGTCCGCTTCCACGACCGGCGCACCGGTAAGGAGTTCTACGCGCTGAACACCCATCTCGACCACCGCGGCCAGAATGCCCGGGAGCGCTCGGCCGCCCTGATCACCGAGCGGCTCGGCGCTCTGGACGCCGCCCTCCCCCGCCTGGTGACCGGTGACTTCAACGTGGCCGCCCACGGCAACCCGGTCTACGAAGCGATGCTCAACGGCGGGTCGCTCGTGGACTCCTGGGACACCGCCGAACGCCGCAGCGCGCAGTACGCGACCTTCCACGGCTATCGCCCGCTTGTCCCGGACGGCGACCGGATCGACTGGATCCTCACCTCGCCCGGTGTGCGCACCCGCTACGCCGCCATCAACACCTTCTCCGGGGGTGGCCAGTTCCCCAGCGACCATCTGCCGGTGCAGGCGGTGCTGGAGCTGTGACGTGTCGAGGGGCGCTGCCCACCCCCACGGCCCTAGCCGCAACGTGCTTCCCTGGCGGCGGGCCGCAGCAGCCGGAGCAGGGTGGCCGCCGCGAGCAGTGCCACACAGCCGGTGAAGATCAGGCCCGCCGCCCGCAGGCCGACGGTGACGGACAGCGCCCCGACCCCGATCACGGGGATCGCGAGGGCCAGATACATCAGAACGAACAGCGCGGAGGTGACCTCCGCGCGCCGGTCGGCCGGGCTCCGCCGGGTCACCACGGCCACAGCGGCGTGGAAGGAGAGCCCCTGTCCGGTCCCCGCCACCGCCGCTCCCACCACCAGCAGGGGCAGCGACGCGACGGCCAGCGACCCCGCGATGGCGGCCATGCCCGCCACCAGCACCGCGCATCCCCCGGGCAGCGACCATCGCTCGCCCAGCCGCCGCGCCAGCAGCTGCCCGGCGATGGACATGGCGAACACCGAGAACGCCACGGCACCGGCCACGGCCCGGTTCCGTTCCCCCTCCACCTCGCGCAGGAAGAGCGGGCTCACCGAGGTGAACAGCCCCAGCGTGGCGAACCCGGCGAACCCCGCCATGGCCGCGGCCACGAACGTCGAGCGCATCTCCCGGGGCACCCGCAGCCGCTGCGGCCGCAGCGGCGGACGGTGCCTGGCCCGTACGGTCTCCGGGATGCACAGCACCGCGGCGGCGGCCACAGCCACCAGCGCCAGGTCCACCACGAACACCAGACGCAGCGGCGCCGGCGCGTACTGCGCCAGCACCCCCGCCAGCAGCGGCCCGAGGCCGAGGCCGCCCAGGTTGGCCACCGTCGCGACAAGCGTGGCGGCACCGCGCCACCGCTCGGGTGCCTGTTCGATCACGGCGACGGTGGCGGCCCCGGTGACCAGCCCGGCGGAGAGCCCGGAGAGGATACGGCCCGCGAAGAGCAGCGGCAGCCCGTCGGCGGACAGGAAGCACACCGCGCTCGCCGCCGACAGGACGAGTGCGGTCAGCAACACGGGCCGTCGGCCGATGAAGTCGGACAGATGGCCGAACAGCAGCAGGGCCGCGACGACCCCCAGCGCGTAGACGGCGAAGATCACCGTCACGGTCAACGAGGAGAAGCCCCAGCGCTGTTGATACAGGTCGTACAGGGGCGTGGGCAGCGTCGTGCCGCTCATGGTGATCACAAAGGCGTAGGCGGCGGCGACGAACGGCCAACCGCGTTCCGTGGAGTACCGGCGAGTCCCCATAACGGCTGATTTCATCACATAGGGGGCGAAATCGCGGTGCGGTGGCCGTCGCCGTCCGCCGGTTTGCCGGACCGGCAACGATCCTCGCCACGCGGAGGCGGCGACCGCATGATCCTGGGCGGGGCCGCTCGCGGTGGCCCCGGACGTATCGAGGAGGACGCATGCCGCAGCCCACCCCTTCGCCCGTCTCGCTGCCGGACGCGCGGCACCGGCTGGTCGAGGTCCCCGGTGGCCGGATCCATCTGGTGGAACAGGGCACCGGCCCCCTGGTCCTCCTGGTCCACGGCTTTCCCGAGTCGTGGTATTCGTGGCGCCGTCAGCTCCCGGCGATCGCCGCGGCGGGATTCCGCGCGGTCGCCCTCGATGTCCGCGGCTACGGCCGGTCGTCGGCGCCGCACGCGGTGGACGCGTACCGGATGACGGCCCATGTCGCCGACAACGTCGGGGTCGTACGCGCCCTCGGCGAGGAGACCGCGATCGTGGTGGGCCATGACTGGGGCTCACCCATCGCGGCCAACTCAGCGCTGCTGAGGCCCGACGTCTTCACCGCCGTGGGGCTGCTGAGCGTCCCGTACGCGCCGCGAGGCGGCCCCCGGCCCACCGACGCCTTCGCCCGGATCGGCGGGGACGAGGAGTTCTACGTCGGCTACTTCCAGACCCCGGGCCGGGCCGAAGCGGAGATCGAGCCCGATGTCCGGGGGTGGCTCGCGGGGTTCTACGCGGGGCTCTCGGCCGACACGATGGACCCGGGCGGCGAGGGCGGCCTGTTCTTCGTGCCCGAGGGCGGCAGGCTCCGCGACCGCTTCCCCACCGGTGGCCTGCCGGCCTGGCTGAGCGAGGACGACCTCGATGTCTACGCCGGGGAGTTCGAGCGGACCGGGCTGACCGGGGCCCTGAACCGCTACCGCAATGTCGACCGGGACTGGGAGGACCTCGCCGCCTGGGACGGGACGCCGATCACCCAGCCCACGCTCTTCATCGGCGGGACGCTCGACGCCTCCACCGCCTGGATGTCCGACGCCATCGAGGCGTTCCCCACCAACCTGCCCGGTCTGGTCTCCTCGCATCTCCTCGACGGCTGCGGCCACTGGGTCCAGCAGGAGAGCGCCGACGAGGTCAACCGCCTGCTGGTGGACTGGCTGCGCCCGGTGGCCGGTTACGAGGGGTAGCACCCGCACCGTCATGATCCGGTCGCCGTATGAGGCAGGACTGGCTGCGCCAGGTGGCCGGTTACGAGGGGTAGCCCCCGCACCGTCATGATCCGGTCGCCGTATGGGGCAGGATGTCAGCCTACGCCGGTGCCGCACACGCGTTCCCCGGCGCAGTCCGTACCTCCCATGCTCGAACAGGTGACCACGTGACCACACACAACTCCAGACCGGACGCCACCTTGGCGACGGAGCGCCGTACGTTCATTCCTGACGCGCTCTCCGGCCCTCGGGGCGGTGACCGGTGAACCGGGCGCTCACCTTGCATGACGTCATCATCGTCGGTGCGGCGCTGGTCTGCGGCGCGGCGGCCGGTGTGCTGCTGCGCGTGGCGCTGCGCTGGCTGAGTGAGCGGGCCAGTCGCACCCGCTGGAGCGGCGACGACATCATCGTCGACACACTGCGCTCGCTGGCCCCGTGGGCGGCGATGGCCGCCGGCGTGTCGGTGGCGGCCGCGGCACTGCCGCTGACCCCCACCGTCGGACACGACGTCAACCAGACGCTGGTCGCGGTGCTCATCCTGGTCACCACGGTCACCGCGGCGCGGGTGGTGGCCGATCTGGTGCGCTCGGTGGCGCTGTCCCGGTCGGGAGTGGCGGGAACCGCCACCATATTCGTCAACATCACGCGGATCGCGGTGCTGGCGATGGGTGTGCTCATTCTGCTGGAGACCCTCGGCGTCTCCATCGCTCCCCTGCTCACCGCCCTGGGTGTGGGCGGTCTGGCGGTCGCGCTGGCCCTGCAGGACACCTTGGCCAATCTCTTCGCGGGCGTGCACATCCTCGCTTCGAAGACGGTGCAGCCCGGCCATTACATCCGGCTCAGCAGCGGTGAGGAGGGGTACGTGGTCGACATCAACTGGCGCAATACGGCGGTGCGCCAGCTGTCGGACAACCTCGTCATCATCCCGAACGCCAAGCTCGGCAACACCATCATGACCAACTATCACCAGCCGGAACAGCAGATGTCGGTCATGGTGCGGGCGCGCGTCGGCTACGGCAGCGATCTGGACCATGTGGAGCGGGTGACGATGGAGGTCGCCGGAAAGGTGATGGCCGATGTCGAGGGCGGTGTCATCGACCATGAGGCAGCCGTCCGGTTCCATACCTTCGGGGAGTCCGGCATCGACTTCTCGGTCTTCCTGCGGGCCCTGGAGTTCAGCGACCAGTACCTCATCAAGCATGAGTTCATGAAGGAACTGCACCGCCGTTTCCGGGACGAGGGCATCGAGATCCCCCTGCCGACCCGCACCCTCGTCCTGCCCGAGCAGGACCGGCCGCCCGTGCCCGGCCGCCCCGTGATCTGACACCTCACGACAGCAGCCGGCGCTCGGTGGCGACCGCCACCGCCCCCGCCCGGGTCTCGACCCCCAACTTGCCGTAGATCCGGCCCAGGTGGGCCCTCCCGCGAGGACCGCCGAATATACGATTGCTCATTACCCCGGTCATATGTTGGAGTTCGTACACTCCGTCGACCTTCCGACAGATCATGTGACGCACTTCATATCAACACAGACAAGGCATAACCACAGGTAGTGAGTCTCGTACACTTTTAGTACGTACTGTTGCGTGATGGATAGACGAATTCATGGAGCCCCAAGAGGTTACTCATGCAGCCCTTCGTACTGAACCACGCAATCCCGGCGGAAGAGTCGCCGGTCAGCGTTCCCTACTCGTATAACGCCGCCCTGCAGTTGAATGTCCTCTCCGACGGACGGCCCGCCATCACCGACCGGGCGGTGCTTCTCGCCACCGGTACGACCACGTCGACAGCCGGTTCCAAGACGCACTTCGACGACTGACCGATACCGCCCATCCATGACCGTACTCATTCTGACCTGCCGTGAGGACGTGACGGCAGACTTGGTGGTAGCCGAGCTACGTGAACAAGGCGTCCCCTTGGTGCGCTTCGATCCGGCCGACCTTCCGGATCAGGCCGCACTGTCGACGGAATTCGAGCGCGGTGACTTCACCGGCTATCTGTCGACGGAGGGACGCCTCGTCAGCATCCATGGGCTGCGGTCCATCTGGGTGCGCAGACCGGGCGAGCCGGCGGCGCGCGCGGCGAAGCCGTCGGAGTGGCTGACCGCCGAGTGCGGCCAGGCCCTGTACGGGATGCTGTACTCCACCGCGGCACGCTGGATGAACCATCCCGGTGCCGCCGAACCGGCTCGTCGCAAACCGTTTCAAGTACGGATCGCCCAGCGCAGTGGTTTCGCCGTTCCCCCCACCCTCGTCACCACCTATCCCCGTGCGGCGCATGAGTTCGCGGCCCGGTTCGGGGACATCGTGGTGAAATCCGCCTCCGGTCCGCCGGCCGTCGATCCCCCGGTCGCGCTGCCCACCACCCGCATCGGCCCCGACACGGATTTCTCCCATGTCGCGGCCGGAGCCACCCTTCTCCAGCGCTACATTCCCAAGCGAGCCGACATCCGGCTCATCTGTGTCGGATCGGAGTCGTTCGCGGCACGGAAGATCGCCGCCTCCGGTCAGGTGGACGGGCGCTTCGGCGACCACGGCCATCCTTGGGAGGCCGTGGAGGTGCCCGCTCGCATCGCAGCGGCCGTCCATGCGTACATGAGCGTCACCGGTCTCGCCTACGGGGCCTTCGACTTCGCCGAGGACACCGAGGGGGTCTGGTGGTTTCTGGAGTGCAATCAGGGCGGCCAGTTCGGCTTTGTTGAACTGGAAACCGGTCAGCCCATCGCCGCCTCCATCGCCTCCTGGCTGGCCGCCCCCCGTACCGGCTATGGCAGTTGACCGGGAACGGAAAGCGGGAATTTCTCATCGCCCCTTCATTTGAATGCACGCGTCAAAAAGCGACGGCTGCGGAGCGTGACGCCCGGCGACGCCTTGTGGAACGCACCAGGTGACCGACCGGCCCGGAGGACATGACATTCGTCCTCCGGGCCGGCCGGTCGTATCCTGAATCCAGTGCTCCTGCTCCCTCAGCGCGGGAGGTCCGAATGGCCGCCGCCCCGAGCCTGCGCCCCTGCAAGGCGGACGCACCCCGCTATCTGCCCATCGCCGAGCACGGGCTGATCGGCGATCTGCGCACCTCCGCGCTCGTCGGCACGAACGGAACCATCGACTGGTACTGCCCGGTCCGCTTCGACGCCCCCAGCGTCTTCGCGGCGATCCTGGACTCCGACCGCGGCGGGTCGTTCGAGCTCGCCGCGGATGTACCCGCCCGGACGAAGCAGTTCTACTTCCCCGACACCAACATCCTCATCACCCGGTTCTTCGCGGACGACGGAGTCGGCGAGGTCCAGGACTTCATGCCGATCGTGGACGACTCGCGGGAGGCGGACCGGCACCGGCTGATCCGCCGGGTGCTGTGCGTGCGCGGCTCGCTGCCGTTCATCGCGCGGATCGCCCCCCGGTTCGACTACGGCCGGGCGTCGCATACGGTGCGCGCCCAGGAAGGCCATACGGTCTTCGAGTCGCCCGGTCTCTCCCTCGCGCTGACCTCCAGCGTCACGGTGGAGACCGACGGGCAGGACGCGATCGCCACCTTCAAGCTGGCGGAGGGCGAGGCCGCGGTCTTCGCGCTCGACCGGATCGGCGGCACGGTGCAGCCGCGGACCTGTCCGCTGACGGAGGCGGAGGACCTGTTCGACGCGACCGTACGGTACTGGCGCCGCTGGATCTCCCAGTCCCGCTACCGCGGACGCTGGCGGGAGATGGTGCACCGCTCGGCGCTCACCCTCAAGCTCCTCACCTACGCGCCGACCGGCGCTATCGTGGCGGCCCCCACCGCCAGCCTGCCCGAGCAGGTCGGCGGCGAGCGCAACTGGGACTACCGGTATGTCTGGATCCGCGACGCCGCGTTCTGCATCTACGCGCTGCTCAGGCTCGGCTTCACCCAGGAGGCCGAGGCCTTCGTGCGCTTCCTGTCCGAGAACGTCCACCTGAGGAAAGGCCCCAGCGGCCCCCTGCAGATCATGTACGGCATCGACGGCCGCAGCGAACTCCCCGAGCAGGAACTCCGCCATCTGGAGGGGCATCTGGGCTCGGCCCCGGTCCGGATCGGCAACGCGGCCGTCAACCAGCTCCAACTGGACATCTACGGAGCGCTGGTGGACTCCCTCTACCTCTACGACAAGTGGGGGCAGCCGCTCGCCAGCGAGCACTGGGACACCCTGTGCGGACTGGTCGACTGGGTCTGCGAGAACTGGGACCAGCCGGACATGAGTGTCTGGGAGACGCGCGCCGGCCCCCAGCGCTTTCTGTACTCGCAGCTGATGTGCTGGGTCGCGAT
The DNA here is from genome assembly GCF_040607655.1 of Streptomyces sp. NPDC005266. Lineage (NCBI taxonomy): Bacteria > Bacillati > Actinomycetota > Actinomycetes > Kitasatosporales > Streptomycetaceae > Streptomyces > Streptomyces sp. NPDC005266. The sequence goes on along the minus strand of NZ_JBEXHC010000004.1, from coordinate 222,188 downwards.
CGAGCGGGCCATGCGCATCGCCCGCCGCCGCGGCCTTCCCGCGGACATGCCCCGCTGGTCGCACGCCCGCGACACCATCTACCGCCGGATCATGGAGCGCGGCTGGTCCCCGGAGCGGCGTGCCTTCGTCCAGCGCGAGGGCGAGCATGTGCTCGACGCCTCCGTCCTGATGATGCCGCTGGCCAAATTCATCTCCCCCACCGATCCCAAGTGGCTGTCCACGCTGGACGCACTGGGCGAGGAGCTGGTGTCCGACTCCCTGGTCTACCGCTACGACCCCAGGGTGAGCCCGGACGGGCTGCGCGGCGAGGAGGGCACCTTCTCCATCTGCTCGTTCTGGTACGTCGAGGCGCTGTCCCGGGCCGGCCGGGTGGACGATGCCCGGCTCGCCTTCGAGAAGATGCTGACGTACGCCAACCATGTCGGGCTGTACGCGGAGGAGATCGGGCGCACCGGCGAACAACTCGGGAATTTCCCCCAGGCCTTCACGCATCTGGCCCTCATCAGCGCGGCGTTCAACCTCGACAAGGCGCTGGGCTGACCGCGCGGCGCGGACGATAGGTTAGAGCCGACCATTTGCAGGCCCGTCTAAGGACGTTCATGTCACAACCACCTCCAGTCGGCAATCCCTATGGCGCGGTTCCCGGCGGCTCGTACGGCCCGCCCCAGCCCACGCGGACCGCTCCGGCGGCGCCGCCCCAGTCCCAGTCCCAGCCCCAGCCCGGCTACCCAGCCCAGTCCGGTGCGCACGGCCAGCCCCAGCCCGGCTACCCGACCCAGCCCGGTGCGCACGGCCAGCCCCAGCCCGGCTACCCAGCCCAGCCCGGTGCGCACGGCCAGCCCCAGCCCGGCTACCCGGCCCAGCCCGGTGCGCACGGCCAGTACACCTGCCGGGTATGCAATGTGGCCGGGGCGGCGGACGTCACCTTCCGCAGCCATCAGGGGCTGCTCGTCCTCATGACGTTCCGTAAGCTTCCGGGGCCGTTCTGCCGGACCTGCGGCACGGCGATCTTCCGGGACATGACCACCAGGACGCTGTGGCAGGGCTGGTGGAGCCCCTTCTCGGCGGCCTTCTTCAATCCGTTCACCATCATCGCGAACCGGGTGGCGCTCTCAAAGGTCAACCAGCTGCCGGACCCGTCCCACACCCCGTCGGGGCCCCGGCTCGATCCCGGCAAACCCGTTCTCCAGCGTCCGGCCTCGCTCGTGGCGTTGGTCCCGGTGCTCTGGGTCCTGACCCTGGTCGTGATGGCCGTGGCGGGTTAGGGCCGCCGAGCGGCGCTCGATAGAGTTGCCGTTCATGGACAACGGGGAGGGGTCCGCCGCCGGACCGGAACACGGCGGCCACGACACGCGGGAACGGTGGCAGGCGCCGAGCGCGGTCGAGGGGGAACTGTACGAGGCGAAGACGCGGGGCGACTGGTCCGCGTACTTCGATGTGCTGGCACGCACGGATCTGTTCGTCGCCGACTCGTACGCCCGCCTCCAGCGGCGCCCGGACACGGTCCTGTTGACGCCGTACTGGTATCCGCAGGTCCAGGCCAACTGTCTGCCGGTCTTCACCGAGGGCATGCTGCCCGCCCCCCATCCCGAGACGGTCTTCCTCTCCCACTCCCTGGGCTGGTTCGCCAAGCAGTGGGAGAGGAACGATCCGCCGTGGATCGTCGTCAACCCCGGCACTCCCTGCGAGACCTTCTTCCCGACGGGACCGGAGCACCGGGCCCTGTGGAGCGAACACGCCGACCGCGTCTCCGGTTCCGACGGCTGCGGCCATCCCCATCTGCGGCTGCGCGCCCTGCGGGTGGGCGGAGCGACGGAGGGGCCGGTGGCCCATGGACTGGCCTGTGGAGCGCTGCTGTCCGTCAAGAACGGCGAACTGTGGAACTCCATGGCCTACCACGGCCGGGGCTACAGCTATGAGAAGAACCTGCTCAAGGAGTGGTGGGGGGTCACCAGCCGCCAGGAGTGGCAGCGCACCCAGGAACTGCTGCTCGGCGCCGAAATGATCAGTGGCGTCTGGGAGTTCGCCCTCAGTGTCCGCCGCTCCCTGGCCCTGGACTTCGCCGGGCCGGTCGGGGTCGATCACTGGCGGACGGTCGCCGAGCGCGTACTGCGGCGCAACGCCGCCGAATCCACCGAGGCCAAGATCGGCCCCGATGGGGTCACCACGGCCGAGCCCCGCGATCTGGCCGAGGTCGAGGCCCAGGTCACCGGGGTGCAGCGGCTCATCGGCCGGATCGCCCGGTACGAGGCGCGGTTCCGCGCGGACGGACTGCTGGCGGAGGGCACGTTCGTCCGCAGCGTGGAGGCATGGGACTACGGACGGGCCTCGGCGATGGCCCGCTTCGGACTCGGCGCCCGCTACTGCACCCTCGCGGAGGCCGAGCAGGCCGTCCTGCGCGCGAGCCGGGCGGCCCGGAGCACCTATCGCGCGTGGGAGGAGTTCTCCGCCGGGTACATCCTCGGGCGGTGTCTCCACTTCGACGAGGAGGAGTTCGGCACCTGGTACGAGGACATGGTCACCGCGCACCGGATCCTCACCACCGACCCGGCCAGCCCCTGGCTCACCCTCTCCTGGACATAGCCGCACGGCCGCACCACGGCCCGCGCTCGGGCGGGACCGGGTCCGCCGAACGGCGGACCCGCCTCCGCCATGCGGCGGCGTGGCGCGCTGGGCGCGGATCGCCGCGTACGCCATCCCTGTCACCGTGTTGCCGTCCGGGCTGTGGCGGATCGCGGTGGTGGTCTTCGGGGACGGTGGCGACCATGGCGAGGGCGACCTCCCCTCGTGGTTGCCGGGCCCGGTGCGTGTGGTCTTCCTGTCCGTCTTCTCCGAGCTGGTGGCGTTCACCGGGATCGGGCTGGTGGCCGTCCGGGGCCAGGTCCTTTCGCGCTGGATCCCGGGTCTGCGCGGACGGAGGGTGCCGACCCCGGTCGCCGTCGTCCCCGCCGCGCTCGGCGCACGACGGCGGCGCCGGGCGGTCCCGGTAGGACGGTGGCGTTGCGCAGGGCGCTCCACGCCGGGCCATCACGCTGCGTGATGCGATCATGACACAATGATGCCTGCAATGGTCAGCCCGCGAGAACTGAATCACACAAGGTGCGGTCCGCGCACCGCGCGGCAGTAGTGTCGCCCGCAAGCTTGTGTCGTACCGGGCAGTAGAAGGGGTCACGCATGTTCCGCAAGGTGCTGGTCGCCAACCGGGGAGAGATCGCCATTCGCGCCTTCCGCGCCGGCTATGAGCTGGGCGCGAGAACCGTCGCCGTGTTCCCGCACGAGGACCGCAACTCGCTCCACCGCATGAAGGCGGACGAGGCGTACGAGATCGGGGAGCCGGGGCACCCGGTACGGGCCTATCTGTCCGTCGAGGAGATCGTCCGCGCGGCGCGCAAGGCGGGCGCGGACGCGGTCTACCCGGGATACGGCTTCCTGTCCGAGAACCCCGACCTCGCGCGCGCGTGCGAGGAGGCGGGCATCACCTTCGTGGGCCCCGACGCCGAGATCCTCGAGCTGACCGGGAACAAGGCGCGCGCGGTGGCCGCGGCCCGTGCGGCCGGGGTCCCGGTGCTCGGTTCCTCGGAGCCGTCCACGGACGTGGACGGGCTGGTCCGGGCCGCGGACGAGCTCGGCTTCCCGGTGTTCGTCAAGGCCGTCGCCGGTGGCGGCGGGCGCGGGATGCGCAGGGTCGAGGACCGGGAGGTGCTGCGCGAGTCGATCGAGGCGGCGGCGCGCGAGGCCGAGTCCGCCTTCGGCGATCCGACGGTGTTCCTGGAGAAGGCCGTCGTCGAGCCCCGCCACATCGAGGTGCAGATCCTCGCCGACGGCCAGGGCGATGTCATCCATCTGTTCGAGCGGGACTGTTCGGTGCAGCGCCGCCACCAGAAGGTCATCGAGCTGGCGCCCGCGCCCAACCTCGACCCGGAGCTGCGGGAGCGGATCTGCGCGGACGCGGTGAAGTTCGCCCGGCAGATCGGGTATCGCAACGCGGGCACGGTGGAATTCCTGCTCGATCGCGACGGCAACCATGTCTTCATCGAGATGAACCCGCGCATCCAGGTCGAGCACACCGTGACCGAGGAGATCACGGACGTCGATCTGGTCCAGTCCCAGCTGCGGATCGCCAGCGGTGAGACGCTGTCCGACCTCGGTCTCTCCCAGGACACCGTCTATATTCGCGGCGCCGCGCTCCAGTGCCGGATCACCACCGAGGACCCGGCCAACGGCTTCCGCCCGGACACCGGCATGATCAGCGCCTATCGCTCACCGGGCGGCTCGGGGATCCGGCTCGACGGCGGTACCGCCCACGCCGGTACGGAGATCAGCGCGCACTTCGACTCCATGCTGGTCAAGCTGAGCTGCCGGGGCCGGGACTTCACCACCGCCATCGGCCGCGCCCGGCGCGCCGTGGCCGAGTTCCGGATCCGCGGGGTGGCCACGAACATCCCGTTCCTGCAGGCCGTGCTGGACGACCCGGACTTCCGGGCCGGGCAGGTCACCACGTCCTTCATCGAGCAGCGGCCGCATCTGCTGACCGCACGTCACTCCGCGGACCGCGGCACCAAGCTGCTCACCTATCTCGCCGATGTCACGGTGAACAAGCCCAACGGCGAACGCCCGCGCCTGGTCGACGCGGTCACCAAGCTGCCACAGGTGCCCGACACCGCGCCGCCCGCCGGCTCCAAGCAGCGGCTCACCGAGCTGGGCCCGGACGGCTTCGCACGGTGGCTGCGCCAGTCGCCGACGATCGGGGTCACCGACACCACCTTCCGGGACGCGCACCAGTCGCTGCTCGCCACCCGGGTACGGACAAAGGATCTGCTGGCCGTGGCCCCGGCGGTGGCCCAGACCGTGCCCCAGCTGCTGTCGCTGGAGTGCTGGGGCGGCGCCACCTACGACGTGGCGCTGCGCTTCCTCGCCGAGGATCCCTGGGAGCGCCTGGCGGCGCTGCGTGAGGCCGTACCCAACATCTGTCTGCAGATGCTGCTGCGCGGCCGTAACACCGTGGGCTACACCCCGTACCCGACCGAGGTGACGACGGCCTTCGTCCAGGAGGCGACGGCCACGGGTATCGATATCTTCCGGATCTTCGACGCGCTCAACGACGTCGGGCAGATGCGGCCCGCGATCGACGCGGTGCGGGAGACGGGATCGGCGATCGCCGAGGTCGCGCTCTGCTACACCTCCGATCTGTCCGATCCGTCGGAGACGCTGTACACCCTGGATTACTACCTGCGGCTGGCCGAGCAGATCGTGGACGCGGGCGCGCATGTGCTGGCCATCAAGGACATGGCGGGGCTGCTGCGCGCCCCGGCCGCCGCGAAGCTGGTGTCCGCGCTGCGCCGGGAGTTCGACCTGCCGGTGCACATCCACACCCATGACACCGCGGGCGGCCAGCTCGCCACCTATCTCGCGGCGATCCAGGCGGGTGCGGACGCGGTGGACGGCGCGGTGGCCTCCATGGCGGGCACCACCTCGCAGCCGTCGCTGTCGGCGATCGTGGCCGCCACCGACCACTCCGAGCGCCCGACCGGGCTGAGCCTCGAGGCGATCGGCGGTCTGGAGCCGTACTGGGAGGCCGTCCGCAAGGTCTACGCACCGTTCGAGGCGGGCCTGGCCTCGCCGACGGGGCGCGTGTACCACCATGAGATCCCCGGCGGGCAGCTGTCCAATCTGCGGACCCAGGCCATCGCGCTCGGCCTCGGCGACCGCTTCGAGGAGATCGAGGCGATGTACACCGCCGCGGACCGGATCCTCGGCCATCTGGTCAAGGTCACCCCGTCGTCGAAGGTGGTCGGCGATCTCGCGCTGCATCTGGTCGGGGCCGGGGTGTCGCCGGAGGACTTCGAGGCGGAGCCGGGGAGGTTCGACATCCCGGACTCGGTCATCGGCTTCCTCCGCGGCGAATTGGGCAACCCGCCGGGCGGATGGCCCGAGCCCTTCCGCAGCAAGGCGCTGGAGGGGCGTGCCGCCTCCAAGCAGGTGGCCGAGCTGTCCGCCGAGGACCGTGAACTGCTGGAGAAGGACCCGCGGGCGACGCTCAACCGGCTGCTGTTCCCGGGCCCGACGAAGGAGTTCGAAACCCATCGCCAGGCCCACGGCGACACCAGTGTGCTCGACAGCAAGGCCTTCTTCTACGGGCTGCGCCCCCGCCAGGAGTACACCGTCGACCTGGAGCCCGGTGTCCGGCTGCTCATCGAGCTGGAGGCCATCGGCGACCCCGACGAGCGCGGTATGCGCACGGTGATGTCCGCGCTGAACGGCCAGCTGCGCCCGATCCAGGTGCGGGACCGCTCGGCGGCGTCCGACGTACCGGTGACGGAGAAGGCCGACCGGTCCAACCCCGGCCATGTCGCCGCGCCGTTCGCGGGTGTGGTGACGCTGGCGGTCGCCGAAGGCGACGAGGTCGAGGCGGGCGCCACCGTGGCGACGATCGAGGCGATGAAGATGGAGGCCACCATCGCCGCGCCGAAGAGCGGAAAGGTGGCCCGCATCGCCATCAACGCGATTCAGCAGGTGGAGGGCGGCGACCTGCTCGTCGACCTCGGCTGACCGCTGCCGGGACCAGCGCGTCCGCGCCGCCGCCACCGGCACTCGGTGGCGGCGGCGCGGGTGTCCCGGCGGTGCGGCCGGGCAGCCGGCCGGCGGACAGCGCGCCCAGCGCGGCCACGGCCGCGAGCACCGTCAGCGCCGGTCCCATCGCGGACAGGAAGGCGCCGGCCGCCCAGCGCGGACCGTCGCCGGCTGCCCGGCCGCCGGCGGTGTCCGGCGCGGCGAGGCTCATCAGCATCGTCGCGGCGGCGACCCCCAGCATGGGGCCGATGTTCATGGCGGTCTGCTGAAGTCCCCCCGCCACCCCGGCGGTCTCCACGGACGCCCGGCGCACGATGACGGCGGTCGCGGTGACCATCACCACGCCGAAACCGGCGCCCAGCAAAAGGAAGCAGCCACCGATCTCCCCGGCACCCGACCCCCGGTCGAGACGGGACATCAGCAGGACGCCGGCGGTGACGAGCGTCATCCCCGCCACCGCCGACCGCCGAGGCCCCTGACGGCGCATCAGCAACGCTGCCGCCGGGGCGCCCAGCACCATCATCATGGCCAGCGGCAGTCCCCTCAGGCCGCTCTGGAGCGCGTCCAGCCCGAGGACGTCCTGCATGAAGTACGTGCCGAGGAACAGCGCCCCGAAGAGCGACGCCGACGCGGCCACCAGCACACCGAGCGCCGAGCGCACGGTGGCCGACCGCAGCACGCTCGGCGGCACCAGGGGGCTGCGCGTACGCCGCTCATGGAGGACGAAGGCGACGCCCGCCACCACGGTGGCCACCGGCCCCGGCGCGGTCGCCGCCGTCCATCCGGTCTCCGGGATCGCGACCAGCGTGTGCACCAGCCCTGCCAGCGCCACCGCCAGCAGACCGGCGCCGGGCAGATCGAGCCGGACATCGGCCGCTCCCCGGGGCGCCTTTGGGGTCCGGACGGCGAGAGCCAGTACGCCCACGGCGAGCGCGGGGATGACATTGAGGAAGAACACCGCCCGCCAGCCCAGGTGTGCGGCCAGCGCGCCCCCGACGACCGGACCGGCCGCGGCCGCCACTCCGATGGCACTCGTCCGCAGCGCGATGGGCCTGGCCAGCCCCTCGGGCGGATACGCGGCGCGCAGCATTCCGAGGGTGGCCGGCTGCAGCAGCGCGCCGAAGGCCCCCTGGGCGACGCGCAGTCCGATGACCCAGCCGACGTCGGCCGCCAGCCCGATCCCCGCCGAGGTGGCGCCGAAGCCCAGCACCCCGACGGCGAAGATCTGACGATGGCCGTAGCGGTCGCCGAGCCGGCCGGCGAAGACGAGCAGGCCCGCCACGGCGATCAGATAGCCGGTACTGGTCCACTGCACCTGGGTGAACGTGGCCCGGAGGTCCCGCTGCAAGGTGGGCTGCGCGACGGTCAGCACGGTGCCGTCCAGCGCCACGATCACGGCCCCGGTGACACTGCCGACCAGGGTGAGGCGCCGCTCGCGCCGGGTGCTCACCGGGCCTCCGGCCCGAGATGCGCGTCCAGCGCGGCACGCAGCAGCGGATCGACATCGTCGGCACCCACCGCGAGCTGAAGGCTGCCCCACCCCCAGAGCTGGGCGATACCGTGCAGATTCGCCCACAGCGCCCCCGCGACGACCCGCGGCTCGGCACCGGACGCCGGCCGCGCCCGGTCCACCAGCTCCACGAAGGTGGCGAAGAGCGGCAGGCTTGTCTCCCGCAGCCCGAGATGGTTGCTCTCCAGCAGATCGTGACGGAACATCAGCTCGAACATCCCGCGGTTGGTCAGCGCGAAGTCGATATAGAGCCGCCCCAGCGCCATGAGCCGCCCCCGCGGATCGGCCCGGCGGTCCCCGGCCGCCTCCATGACCCTTACGGCCAGATCCTCGAAGCCCCGGCGCGCGATGGCGGACAACAGGGCCACATGCGTGGGGAAGTAGCGCCTCGGTGCCCCGTGTGACACGCCGGCCCGACGGGCGATCTCCCGGAGGGAGAGGGCCCCGGCCCCCTCCGTGGTCACCAGTTCCACTCCGACGTCCACCAGCCGGGACCGGAGACCCATGCCCTGCTCATGCTCAGCCATAGACACTGTCTACCATGATCGAGTAGACAGTGTCTACATCCGATGCCGAGCGGCGCCACGCCGCGACAGCGAGCCATGACCAGGGCATGACGTGGGAATTCTCGGGCACTCGGGATGACATGGAGACGCTGAACCGATGGGAACGAACCCTGGAGCGCTGGGAGGAAGCGGTCGTCGCCAAGGTGTTCCGCAGCGAGCCCGTGGAGCTTCTCGGCGCCCTGCGACGCGAGTGCGACGACCACGCCGTGGTGTGCGGTCCGCACCGGGTGGTGGTCCCCAACGTCTACGACGTCGAGCTGGCCGACGCCGTGTACGGGGAACTGGAGCGACGCGGCTACTCGGTGGGAGAGGAGCTGACGGACCATCTGGTGCGGCACGCGGAGAAGAACGGCTACGAATGGGCGGGTCCGCCCACGGTGCATGTCACCCGGTCCGGCGCCGTACCCAACGGCCGGTACCGCGTGGAGAGCAACCCCATGGCCCAGATCCGCGCCGAGGCGTTCACCGCCCCGGTACCGGCTGACGCCGGGCCCGGCGCGGCCCACACCGGGCCAGGGGAGACCGCGTGAAAGGGTGGTGCGATGACCTCCGACAGCGGTATCCACCGGCGTGTCACGCTCGCCACCTGGCCGACGCCCCTCGAACCCGCGCCTCGGCTGGCCCGCGCGATCGGGCTCGGCGCCGATGACCTCTGGGTCAAGCGCGATGACCTGATCGGGCTCGGCGGCGGCGGGAACAAGATACGCAAGCTGGAGTGGCTCTGTGGCGCGGCGCTGGCCGACGGGGCCACCGTCCTGGTGACCACGGGCGCGCCGCAGAGCAACCACGCACGCCTGACGGCGGCCGCCGGTGCCCGGCTCGGACTCGACGTGGTCCTGGTACTCGCCGGGACACCGGGGGCGTCGGCGTCCGGCAATCTGGCGCTCGACGGGCTCTTCGGCGCCACGGTGGTGTGGGCCGGGGACGTCGACGGCGAGGGGCTCGCCGCCACGGCCGAGCGGGTTGCCGAGCGGCTGCGACGCGACGGTGGCGTACCGGCGTTGATCCCCTTCGGCGGCTCCAGTGTGCTCGGGGCTCGCGGCTACCTCGCCTGCGGGCAAGAGCTGCTCACCCAGGCCCCTGACGTGGAGACCGTCGTGGTCGCGGCCGGCTCTGGCGGCACGATGGCCGGACTGGTCGACGCGCTGGGCCCCGCGCGGGTGCTGGGCGTCCACTGCGGCGCCGTCGCCGATCCGGCCCTGACCGTCTCCGCGCTGGCCTGCGGCCTGTCCGGCGCGGACCACCCCCCGCACGAGCTTCGGCTGCGCCTCGACCAGGTGGGCGCCGGCTACGGCACGCTGACCGAGCCGGTCATGTCCGCCCTGACCCTGGCCGCCCGCACCGAGGGCCTGGTGCTCGACCCGGTCTACACCGGCCGTGCGATGGCCGGTCTGATCGCGGCGGTGGCGGACGGCGACATCGTCGCCGGGCGACGTACGGTCTTCCTCCACACGGGCGGCCTGCCCGGCCTCTTCGGCCACCCGGCGGCGCTCGCCCGCGCGGAAGCCGAGCTGTCCGCGGAGGACGCGAAGGGCACCGCTCCACGCTGAGGTCGGCTTGTGGAACGGCCCCGTCGCCGCTGAGAGCCCTGCCGAGCCGCCCCCGTGGCGGCCCGCCGCGGCTGGGGAGACCCGCCGCGCCACCCCGACGCCGTCCCCGGCCTCGCCGCCCTCACCACCACCTACCGGCAGCTCCGCAAGGCCCGCGAGGACGCCAAGGACGAGCCCGGAGCCGCCGACCTCTACTACGGCGAGATGGAGATGCGCCGCCACAGCCACGACTGGCGGCGTCCCGAGCGCCGGCTGCTCCAGGCGTACTGGCTGCTCTCCGGCTACGGCCTGCGCGCCTCGCGCGCCCTCGGCTGGCTCGCCTGCGCCATGACGGCCACCGTCCTGCTCATGATGGGGATCGGCCTCCCGGATACACCCGCCCGCCCGTATCCCTCCGGTTCCGGCCTACTGGGCGCCCAACCCCCAACGTTGCACCGGCCGTTCGACGAGCGTTTCACGGCGGCCCGCGCGCACAAGGCCGCCGAGGTCGTCCTCAACTCCGTGGTCTTCCGCTCGAGCGGCCCCGGCCTCACCCGGGCCGGCGGCTACGTCGAGAAGGCGTCGCGCCTCACCGAGCCGGCGCTGCTCGGCCTCGCCGTGCTCGCCATCCGTGGCCGTCTCAGGCGGGGGTGACAGCGGACGAGCGCGCGTGCCCGTTTGTCCGCCCGGCGCGCGCCCGGTGGTTCAAGAGCGCATAAAGAAGTGTGCGTCGCTTGAGCAAACGGGCTCCGTGATCCGTATTCGGCGGTGCAAGGCATCATGCACACACTGGTGCACGCATCATGCGCACACTGCTCGATACAACGACCGGCGCCCCCGCCAGGAGGGTCTATGCGATCCAGGTACTTCGTGACAGGAACCTCTCTCCTCATCGGTTCCGTGGTGGTCACCCTCGCCGTCATCATGTCGCCCGTCCTCACCGGGCAGCAGCAGCAGACCGCCACGGCCGCGACGAAGACGACGTCCACGCAGTACGGACCGCTCAGCGGCGCCGACAAGGACTTCGTGGTCAAGGTCCGCCTCGCCGGGCTGTGGGAGTTCCCGGTGGGTGAACTGGCCCTCCAGAAGGGCACCACGAAGGCGGTGAAGACCGCGGGGGACCATCTGATCAAGGGGCATGCGGGGTTGGACGCCGCGGCGCGGGACATCGCCCCCAAGCTCGGCATCACCCTGCCCAACAAGCCCACCCCGCAGCAGCAGGGGTTCCTTGACACCCTGACGGCCGCGACGGGCAAGGACTTCGACGGTCAGATGGCGCAGATCCTGCGCATCACCCACGGCCAGATCTTCAGCGCGATCGCCAAGATCCGGGCGACCAGCAAGAACAGTCTGGTGCGTCAGCTGGCCACACAGGCCAACAACACCGTGCTGGACCACATCACCCAGATGGAGAACACCGGGATGGTCGACTACGACAAGCTCCCGGCCCAGATCACCGCCACCCCGACCAACGGTCCCGACTTCACCAAGGCGCCCATGCCCGCCCCCGGCGAGCCCATGGTCGTCCTCTCCGAGGCCAACGCCAACCGGGGCGGCAAGGCGTCACCCACTCCGTCCGCTCCCGCCACGCCGTAACCTCTCGATATGTGACCGTCCGTCCCCGCCCATGAGCTCGCCCAGCCGCCAAATCGCGCCACTCTGGGCGATGCTCCGGGCCGGAGGACCGCCGAGCGTCGCCGCCGACGCCCTTCGGCCACCCTGCGCCGATCTTCATGCGGAATCGACTAACCCAGACCCTCTCCTGGTCTATCCCGGACATCCGCAATAGGACGGTGGAATATGCGCCCACCGTCTGTGGCCGGGCGCGCCCCCTCTGCGCTCTGAATCGTTCGCATTCACCGGGCCCGGGCACGGGCACGACCTCCGGCGCTCCGGCACCCGACGGCCGGTCTGAAGCCCTCGCCACGCGGTAAAGACGCAGCTCGGACAGGTCGGTCCCGGAGCGCGGAGCCCGAGGCGATTGTTGCCCGGGGCGTGTTGCGCCCCCTGTGCGCCGCCGAGGCTCTGGGGCCGCCGGCGCACAGGGGAGTCACAGGGGCGCGGACCTTACTACAACGCCCCCGCCGTCTCGGAGCATTGCTGGATTTCACCCCCTAGTGCTGAACCCTGCGTAACCTCGCCGTCACTGGCGAAGCCATCGGCGCGCGCCACGGGCAACGCAGGGAGGAGAGCGACCGCATGCCCGGAATCGACGAGTGTCTGCTGGAAGCGATGACCGTGAACGGGGCCCGCGGAGCGGCCCTGATCGAGTGGACCAGCGGACTCGCGCTCGGCATGATCGGCGAGGTACGGGACGACGACCCCGAGGCCACCGCGGCGGAGACGGCCGAGCTGGCCCGGATGGCCGCCGAACAGACCGCGTTCGCGGCGGTGAAGCCGAGCCACGGCGGCGCGGCGGACGCGAGCGACGCCGACGACGCCGATGGAGCACCCCCCGTCGAGGACGTCATCGTCACCACCCGCACCTGCTACCACCTGCTGCGCTTCCTCGACACGGCCTTCGACGGCGGCGTCTTCTTCTATCTGTGGCTCGATCGCCGCGAAGGCAATCTGGCCCTCGCCCGGCTGCGGTTACGCGACATCTCCCAGCGTCTGGCGCTGATATGAGGGACATGAGAGCCCGCCAGGCTCCCCGCCTCGCCGAGCTCGCGGCCGAGCGGGCCAGTGGCGCCCTGCTGTGCGACGCGGGCACGCTCTACCTGATCGACGGCCAAGTCGTCCATGCCGAGAGCCCCGTGGCCCCCGGGATCGACGTTCTGCTCACCACCGGCGGACGACTCACCGCCGACACCTGGCGGGAGGCGGTGGGCCGAACGGGCCCCCTCGGCGGCGTCGGCCGGTTCCTCGTCGACAGCGGGCGGCTGTCGGACGCGGAGCTGGAGATCTGCCATCTCGGCGCGCTGTTCGACGCGGCCTACTTCGCGCTGGGCGGCGGCAGCGGACCGCGCGGCTTCCAGCGGGGCGCGGCGCACTGGCTCGGACCGGTGCGCCCGGTGGGCGCGGTGGCCGTCGAGCGGGAGACCCGGCGCCGCGGCAAGCTGCTCGATGCCCTGTGGCCGTATCCACAAGTCGACACCGAGCCCGTGGTGCTCCGCCGCCCGGACGGCCGCGCCCCGGCCGTCACCCGCCGTCAGCGCGCGGTGCTGGCGCTGGCCGACGGAGTTCGTACACCCGCCGGGATCGCCCGCGCCCTGGGCCGGCCCGCGTTCCACACCCTGATCGACATACGGCGGCTGGCGGCCGCCGGTCATGTCGAGACGCCCCGGCCGTCCCCTCCCGCCCAGCACCTCCCTCCCCTACCGCCGGCCCCGGATCGCGGTCCCGCCGCGATCGTCTTCACCGATCCCGACATCGACCTGCTGCGTCGGGTCCGTGACGCCTTGGAGGCAACCCTGTGATTCCCCCGACCGCCCCGGCCGCGCTGTGCGCAGCGTCATGAGACGCACCCTGCGGCAGCGCACGGAAAGGAGGCAGCTGTTGGCCGCCGAACCCGACGTGCTGGAGGAGCTGCGCCGGTTGCGGGCGCGCGTGGCTCATGTGACCGGCGCCCTGGCCGCCACCAGCGATGGCGTCGTCCTGGCCCATGACGCGGGCACCGTCGAACCCGACGGCGTCGCCGCGCTGACCGCGGCGGCCCTCGGGGTGGCGCAGTCGCTGGCGGGCGCCACCGGCCGGGGCGCCTTCCGTGAGCTGCTGGTCCGCGGCGAGGACGGCTATGTCGCGACGTACGCGGCCGGGTCCACGGCCGTCCTGACCGTCCTGGCCGGTGAGCGCACCAACGTCGGCCGCCTCCATATGGAGGCCCGCCGGTCGGGTGCCCGGCTCGCCGATCTCGTGAACGGCGCACTCCGCCGGGCCGAGCAGCCCTGACCACCATGGCTTCCCCCCGACGGCGCCGCCCCCAGCGGCGCCGGCACCATCCGCACACGCAACCACCGAAAGGAACTGCCACGATCATGGCGAACACCCAGACCGCGCTCAAAGAGGCGATGACATCCATCGAAGGCACCCTCGGCGTCGCGCTGGTCGACTATTCCAGCGGTATGGCCCTGGGCACCCTGGGCGGAGGGAAGGAACTCGACCTCACGGTGGCCGCCGCGGGCAACACCGATGTGGTCCGCGCCAAGGTGCGCACCATGGAACAGCTCGGCCTCAAGGACGCCATCGAGGACATCCTGATCACCCTCGACACGCAGTACCACCTGATCCGGCTGTTGAAGGGGCGGAACAGCCAGGGCCTCTTCCTCTATCTGGCGCTGGACAAGAACCGGGCGAATCTGGCGATGGCCCGGCACCAGCTGCGCAAGATAGAGGCGGACCTGGAGGTCTGATCCGTCCGGCCCGGCCCGGGCGCGGGGCGCCGAGAGACGTGCGGCGCCCCGCCTTCGCTACTCCGTGGGTGGCCTCGGCCTGGCGGACGATCGCCTCGGGGGTCAGCGCCTCCCTCATGGCGGATCCGGTACCACTCCGCCTCCGCCTCCGCCTCCCGCACGTACTCCAGGTCGGTGCGGTCGGGGTCGCCGACGTAGAACAGATAGCCCAGGACCCGTACGGAGTCGCGCTCCCGGCCGTCGCCGAGGAGGGCCGCCACGGGGACGTCGAGATGCTGTCCCAACAGGTCCAGCAGGGCCGATTCGACGGCCGTGACGGCATGGACGGTGGTGCGCAGATCGAAGGTCTGGGCACCTCGGCCAACGGCATCACGGTCGCCGAACCGGTCCCCGATCTCCCGCAGGACGCGCTTGTCATCGCACCCGCGCGCCGAGGACGAGGGACTCGGCGTCGCGCAGGGTCTGTGTGATCCTCTCGCCTCCGGGCACCTCCCCCAGGCCCGTGCGTCCCCTGGACTGGAGCACGACCACATTGCGGGTGAAGTACGGGCCGTGCGCGCCGGAGAGGTTGAGCTCCATGCAGTCCCGGCCGGCGACCGGGTAGACGGAGAACGAGGTGACGATGGGTTGGCTCTTCATCGCGATCCTTGCGTCGGTGGTCGTCACGGGATGAGGGAGCGGCCTGCGCGGGGACCTCGGCGGACGTCGGTTACTCCTTCCATGCCGCACACGTCTCACCGGTCTTCTCCCAGTATCTGAGCCAAGTGCACAGCATCCTGGCCCTGGTCAACGGCGGCTGGCGGATTGCCATGGGCGGAGACTTCTCTGCAGAGATATCTATGCAGAGGATCCTCTGCATTCTAGGATGCCGACATGTCCGACGACCGCTCCCCCGCAACACCCCATCCCGCCAAGCCGACCCGCCGTATCGACGCGCACAGCCTGCGCGGGCTGGCGCACCCCTTGCGGATGCGCATCTTCGAACTCCTCAGCCTCGACGGCCCGGCCACCGCCACCCTCCTCGCCGAGCGGCTCGGGGAGAACACCGGGACCGTCAGCTGGCATCTGCGGCATCTCGCCGAGCACGGTTTCCTCGAGGAGGAAACCGGGCGCGGCACGAAGCGTGAGCGGTGGTGGCGGAGGGTCGGGGTCACCAATGAGCTGAACATCTCCGACTTCAGCGATGATCCCGACTCCCGCGGGGCGCTGTCGGTCTATCTGCGGGAGCTGGTGCGACAGTATTTCGGCCGGGTCATGAACTACGTCAGCGAGGACTGGGACGAGACCTGGCGCAGCGCCGGCACCGTCTGCGACTGGCGTGACCTCCGGCTGACACCGGATCAACTCCGTGCGATGAATGCCGAGTTGCGAGCCGTCATCGAACGTCACACTCCTGACCCGGACACCGACCCCGCGCCGGACGCACTTCCGGTCGTCGTGCAGCTCCAGTCCTTTCCCCGCAGGAAGCGGGACACCGCATGAGCCGGGGCGCACGGGGTGGCCTGCTGCGCCGCCACCGCGATTTCCGGCTGCTGTGGTGCGGTGAGACGGCCGGTAAGTTCGGTACGGCGGTCGCCGGGGTGGCGATGCCGCTGATCGCCGTGTCCACGTTGGACGCCAGTACGTTCGAGGTGGGTCTGCTCACCGCCGCCACCTGGATCCCCTGGCTGGTCATCGGTCTTCCGGTCGGCGCCTGGGTGGACCGGCTGCGGCGAAGACCGATCATGCTGACCGCCGCCGGGATCTCCGTGCCGCTGTTCGCCGGGGTCCCGCTCGCCGCCCGGGCCGGGTGGCTGAGCGTCCCGCTGCTGCTGTCCGTCGCGCTGCTGACGGGCACGGCGGGAGTGTTCTTCCAGACCGCCTACAGCGCCTACCTCCCCACCCTCCTGGACTCCGAGGACCAGCCGGAGGGCAATGCGAAACTGCACGGCAGCGCGTCCGCCGCGCAGATCGCCGGGCAGGGCTCCGGCGGTGTGATCGCACAGTGGGCGGGGGCGGTGAACGGGATGTTCGCCAACGCCGTCACCTTCCTCGTCTCCCTTTTCTGCCTGGCCGGGATCCGCCACCGCGAGCCCCGCGCCAGCCGCCCCGAACGCCGCCCCGGCGCGCTCGCCCGCGAGGTCGGCGCAGGGCTGCGGCTGATCGCCGGCGACCCCTGGCTGCGTACCCTGACGCTCTTCGCGGCCGCCTCCAACGTGGCCCTGATGGGGTATCAGTCACTGCGGGTGGTCTTCCTGGTCCGTGAGGTCGGGCTGTCCCCCGGGCTGGTCGGCTCACTCGCCGCGGCCGTCAGCACCGGAGGCGTCGCCGGCGCCTTCGCCGCGCGCCGAGCGGCCGACCGGGTCGGCACGGCCCGCGCGACTCTCCTCTTCGAACTCGGCCTGGCGGTGTGCGCCCTGCTCATCCCGCTGACCGTCGGCGGAGCAGGGGTGCTGTTCTTCGTGGCGGGCGGCTTCTGTGTCTCCGCGGGCGTGGTGGCCGGCAATGTGCTCAAGGCGAGCTTCCAGCAGCGCTACTGCCCGGCGGAGCTGCTCGGCCGTCTCACCGCGAGTTCTTCGTTCCTCACCTACGGGGCGCTTCCCCTCGGCGCCCTGCTCGGCGGCGCGCTCGGCACCGCGCTCGGCCTGCGCCCCGCGATGTGGATCACGACGGCGGGGATTCCGCTCGCCGGGCTGATCCTGTTCTTCTCCCCGATCCGGCGGTCCCGGGACCTGCCGACGTCCCGCCGCCCGGCGGGCGGCGCGATGCTTCCCGTGGTCCCCGATGACGAACCGGTAAGGAGTCCTCACCCATGACCACTTCACGCGTCCGCCGGGCGGCGGTGCCACAGGCGCTGACAGCCGCCAAGGAATTCAGGGGGGACCCCCTTACGCGTCGGCGTTCGCTTGACCGACCGCGCACGCCCGGCCCCGGACACCCGAGCAGTGGACGCGCGCCATCTTCGAGGGCGCTCCGGCTCCGCTGCGCCGGTTTCTGGTGTGGGGGTGGAGCCTGGTCCTGGGCCGGCCGGGCCCGAAACACTCGCCGCGGCACATCCTGGGGTGACTCGTCTCCGATGACGGTACCGGCTCCGTCACCCTCACCGCGCACTCGCGGCTGGTCGCCGCGTACAACGTCGTGGTCGTTGCGGACGCGAGCGTCACCTGGGTGACCTTCGTACGCTTCAACCGGCGCCCGGCCCGCCCGGTGGGGGCGGTGGCGGCGCCGACCCACCATCTGGCGGTTCCGTTTCTCCTGGGGCGTGCGAGCCGCCGGTGAGCGGGGCTCCGGGAAGAGCGGGCCCGGCAGCCGGGCTACGCTCGAAGGGAAGGGCTCGGTTCGTGCGGGCTGCTCTCCATGCCCCGCCGTGGAAGGGAGCGCTGCCGTGTCGGTCACCTCACCCGGGTCGTCGCCGGTCTCCCTGCCCCGGGAGCGCGACTGCCCGTTCGATCCCCCCAGTGCCTACGGTGAGATGCGCGAGGAGCGGCGGGCCAGCAGGCTGGCGTTTCCGGACGGGAAGGTGGGCTGGCTGCTCACCCGCTATGAGGACGTACAGGATCTGCTCGCGGACGAGCGGTTCACCGCGGACCGCCGACGGACCTCCTCGCCGGTGAGCGCGGTGCCGATCCCCGAGGACGACCGCCGTCGGCTGGGCTCGTTCATCGGCATGGATCCGCCCGAGCACACCCGCTATCGACGCCTGCTGACCAGATGGTTCACGGTCCGGCGGATGCGTGGGCTGCAACCGCGGATCGAGGAGATCATCACCGGCCGGCTGGACGCGATGGAGCGCGCCGGGCCGCCGGCCGATCTGGTGGAGGCGTTCGCGCGGCCGGTGCCGTCGCTGGTGATCTGCGAGCTGCTGGGGGTGCCCTACGGGGACCGGGGCGCCTTTCAGCGGTGGGCCTTCGAGCTGTTCCGGGTCGATGGGACCGAGGCGGAGATCTACGCGGCCAGGGACGCCCTATGGGACTACATGCGCGATCTGATCGAGGTGAAGCGACAGCAGCCGGACGACGCCCTGCTGTCCAGGCTCGTCCACGGCGCACTGGAGAAGGACCCCTCGCCGCCGCTCAACGACGACGAGCTCACCGGCGTGGGACTGCTGTTGCTCCTGGCCGGCCATGAGACGACGGCGAACATGCTGGCGCTCGGCACCTACGCCCTGCTGTGTCATCCCGGGCAGTCGCGGCTGGTGCGCGAGCGGCCCGAGCTCGTCGATCAGGCGGTCGAGGAGCTGCTGCGGTATCTGACCATCGTGCAGTTCGGGACCGTCCGGGCCGCCCGGGAGGACGTGGAGATCGCCGGAGTGCGGGTGCGGGCCGGGGAGACCGTGGTCGCGTCGATCGCCGCGGCCAACCGGGACCCCTCGCACTTCCCCGACCACCCCGATGAGCTGGACATCACCCGCGACGCGGCCCACCACATCGCCTTCGGGCACGGCATTCACCAGTGTCTGGGCCAGCATCTGGCGCGGATGGAGATGCGGACGGGCTATCCGGCCCTGCTCCGGCGCTTCCCCTCGCTCGGTCTGGCCGTGCCGCCCGACCAGGTGCCGCTCCGCGACGACATGCTCATCTACGGAGTCCACCGGCTCCCGGTCACCTGGGAAGGGTGATCATGATGCGTATCGAGGTGGACCGCGGCCGGTGCCGCGGGGCCGGTCAGTGCGCGCTGCACGCGCCGGAGCTCTTCGATCAGTCCGAGGACGACGGCCTGGTGGTCGTGCTGGACGACCGGCCCCCGCCCGAGCTCCAGGAGAAGGCCCGGCTCGCCGAGCGCCTCTGCCCGAACAGCGTCATCCGCACCATCGACGACGACAGCACCTGAGGGACCGCTCAGGAGCCGCCTGAGGGACCGGCCAGGAGCGCCTGAGGGGGCCGGTCAGGCGGCCACCGGCAGCTCCGCCCAGCGCGTGACGCGGTCGTCGCCGGTGCGGGTGCCATGGCGCGCCGAGAGTGCGGAGACAATGGCGAGCCCGCGCCCGTGTTCATCGGGCTCGATCTCCTGGTCCCGCAGCCGATCACCGGGCGCCGGGCCGCCGTCTGTGACCTCGATCCGCAGGGCCGGGCACCCCTCGTTCTCGCTCCAGCGCAGCCGCAGGACAGCCGGGGGCAGCGCGTGGAGTACGGCGTTGGTGATCAGTTCCGAGATCACCATGAGCGCGTCGTCGAGACAGTCGGCAGGCAGCTCCCACTCGATCAGGAGCGCCTGCGCCCGTCGTCGCACGGGGGCGACCGCCTCATGGATGTGCGGCACCGAGAAGAGATATCCGTCAGTGTCATCCGATCGTGCCGAGTCCGGAACCTCGTCCTCGGTCGCCATCGGCGCGCCCACCGCCTCCCCGCACTCAACCGGGGAGCCGATGCGGCGCGCGGTGGCACCTGCCTGCTCCACCACATGCCCTACGAAGCCGGCCACCGGAAAACTGAGCTGGTCCGCCACATCTCCTCCTCTCCTCGCCGGGTTGATGTCCTTGATGAGCCCCTCTGGGCCACCTATCGTCATACTGGAACTCATGTCCTGATAGGGACGCTATGGGCCGCCACCCACCGGGGTCAACGAACCCGAGTCGGCATTGCCGAACGTTTGGACCGCCTGCTCAGCAGGCTGAGCCCATGGCCGAAGAGCTACGATCGCGTCATGGCCGGCCCGGTGCAGTCCATCGAGCGGGCGGCGGCGATTCTGCGGCTGCTCGCCCAGGGTTCCGGTCGGCTCGGCCTGGGCGAGGTGGCGGCCTCACTCGGACTGGCGAAGGGCACCACCCACGGCATTCTGCGCACCCTGCAGAGCGTCGACTTCGTCGAACAGGACAGGACCACCGGCAAGTATCAGCTCGGCGCGGCGCTGCTGCACCTGGGAACCAGCTATCTCGACATCAACGAGCTGCGGTCCCGCTCCATCAACTGGGCCGACGCGCTCGCCGCCCGCAGCGGTGAGGCAGTTCGCCTCGGCGTGTATCTGGAGGGCCAGGTCCTCGTCGTCCACCACGTCTTCCGGCCCGATGACACCTTTCAGACCCTGGACGTGGGCTCACTGCTGCCGCTGCACGCCAGCGCACTGGGCAAGGTCCTGCTGGCGTTCGGGGCGGCACCCGTGGAGCCGCTGATGGAAACACCACCGGAGGCCTATACCCGGCACACGCTCGTCTCCTCCCAGCAGCTGGGCAAGGCACTGGGCGAGATACGGGAGACCGGCTGGGGGGCCGCCAACCAGGAAATGACGATGGGCGAAGCGGACATCGCGGCGCCGGTACGCGGACAGGGCGGCCTCATGGTGGGCGCCATCGGTGTGTCCGGCTCCGTCGAACGCCTCTGCGACAGCAAGGGCCGGCCCCAGCCGTCCCTCGTCGGGCTGACCCGCGACGCCGCACGGGCGATCTCCCGCGACCTCGGCGCGAGCCGATGGTGACCCCCGTGCCCTGCTCGAACCCGCGAAGGCAGGCCAGGCCATGGTTGAACGCTATGTGATGTCCATCGACCAGGGCACCACTTCCACCCGGTGCATCCTCTTCGACCACCGGGGACGGCTGGTGTCCGTCGCCCAGCGAGAACACCAGCAGCACTACGCCAAGCCCGGCTGGGTGGAGCACGACCCCATCGAGATCTGGGCCAATCTGCGGAAGGTCGTCCCCCGTGCGCTGGGCAACGCCCGGATCGATGCCGGCCAGATCGTGGCGATCGGCATCGCCAATCAGCGCGAGACCACGGTCGTCTGGGACCGCCGCACGGGCGAGCCCGTGGGACATGCCATCACCTGGCAGGACACCCGCACCAGCGCCCTGGTCGAGGAGGCGCGGCGCACCACCGGTGACGACTTCTTCCTGGACCGTTGCGGGCTGTCGCCCACGACCTACTTCTCCGCGCCCCGCATCCGCTGGCTCTTCGACCACGTCAACGGGTTGCGCGAGCGCGCGGAGCGCGGCGAGGTGCTCTTCGGCACCATGGAGAGCTGGCTGATCTGGAATCTCACCGGCGGGCCGGCCGGTGGGCTGCACATCACGGACGCCACCAATGCCAGCCGCACCATGCTGATGAACATCCGCACGCTGACCTGGGACGATGAGCTGCTGGCGTATTTCGGGGTGCCCCGCGCGATGCTCCCGGACATCCGGCCCTCGGCCGACTGCTACGGCGTGGCGGGCTCGCTCCTGCCGGACGTGCGTATCTGCGCGGCCCTCGGCGACCAGCAGGCGGCGCTGTTCGGCCAGACCTGCTTCGCCTCCGGGGAGGCCAAGTGCACCTACGGCACCGGCAGCTTCCTGCTGCTCAACACCGGTACCAGCCTCATCCGGTCCCGCCACGGACTGCTCGCCACGGTGGGCTACAAGATCGCGGGCGAGCCGACGGTCTACGCCCTGGAGGGGCCGATGGCGGTCACCGGCGCGCTGGTGCAGTGGTTCCGCGACGGGCTGGGGCTGATCCACAGCGCCCCGGAGATCGAAACCCTCGCCCGCACCGTCAAGGACAACGGCGGCTGCTATATCGTGCCCGCCTTCTCCGGGCTGTTCGCCCCGCACTGGCGCAGCGACGCGCGGGGCGTCGTGGTCGGGCTCACCTCGTACATCACCAAGGGGCATCTGGCCCGTGCCGTACTGGAGGCGACCGGCTGGCAGACCCGCGAAGTCGTCGACGCCATGAACGCCGACTCGCCCCAGCCGCTGAAGGAGCTGAAGGTCGACGGCGGCATGACGGCCAACCATCTGCTCATGCAGATCCTGGCCGACGTCCTCGATGTGCCCGTGGTGCGCCCCATGGTGTCCGAGACCGTCTCGCTCGGCGCCGCCTATGCCGCGGGTCTCGCCGTCGGCTACTGGCCGGACCTGGAGGGGCTGCGCCGCAACTGGCACCGCGCCGCGCAATGGCTGCCCTCGATGGATCCCGGGCGGCGGGAGTCGGAGTACGAGACCTGGAAACGGGCTGTCCAGCGGTCGTACGGCTGGGTCAGGTCGTAGCGGGCCGGAGCAGAAAATCACGGGTTTCGAGAATTGGCGCCGAGGCGGACGTGTGATCGCCATGGAGAGGGGTATTCGAGCCAGCTGCGGTTGGTAACAGCCGCTCTGGGCCCAGAGCCATTCCACAAGCCCCGATCCATGGACGGAATCATGACCAGCCCTTCCGATAACAGCAACGTTTCCGCCACCCAGCACGCCCTCGGCGAGCTGGCGGCCGACCGCGCGGACGAGGAGGCGCTGACCACGCTTGCCAACAGCGAGGTCCTGCTTCCCTCCGCCGAAACCGGCGAGGAGACGGATCCGCAGGCAGTGACCCTGCCCGTGTTCCAGCAGGAGGACGGCGCCCAGCTGGTGCCGGTCTTCACCTCGGCGGACCGTATGCACCAGGCGCTGCCGCAGATCGAGCGGTACCACCTGGTACCGCTGGGCGCCCTGGCGCAGGGCTGGCCCTCCGACGAGCTCTCGTTGACCATTGACGCGGGCGCCCCGGAAGCGGTCACCCTGTCGGCCAATGGCGTACGGAGCCTGCTGACGCACTCCGCCTGACCCGACACGGTCCGCCCGGTGACCTCCGGGCGGGCCCCTCTTCCCTTTTCACCGGTTTCACCGGCCGGTTTCACCGGCTTGCCGTCGGCCTACGGCGGGGCATCGCCGCGCGCCGCGGTCTGCCGGAGCACCTCCGGAAGGCCGCCCAGCCCGTTTCCCCTGGGTGCGCGCGGACGTACCGCACCCGCTCGCCGAACTCGCCATGCGACGTTCCTGAGGGCCATGGGGCGGTGGTCGGCGTCCAGCCAGGCGCCGCCGCGCGTCGGACCCGCCCGACGCGCGGCTGAGCGCCGCGGGGCGCCCGGGGCCGGACCGCGGGAGCCGGGCCTGCTGATTGGCCACCTTCCCGGGCCGTCGTCTACAGTCGCGTAGACATTCATTGTGTTACGCACAAGACACCGGCGGGACGGATCACGTGAGCGCGATCAACATCGGACAGGCCGTCGTTCTCGGCGTCGTGGAGGGGATCACGGAATTCCTCCCGGTCTCCTCCACCGGCCATCTGAAGATCACCGAAGGGCTGATGGACATCCCGGTCGACGACAAGTCCGTCGTCGCCTTCACCGCCGTGATCCAGGTCGGTGCCATCGCCGCCGTCCTGGTGTACTTCTTCAAGGACATCCTCCGCTTCGCCACCGCGTGGGGACGCGGCCTGGTCAACCGCGAGGAGCGGTACCACCACGACTACAAGTTCGCCTGGTGGGTCATCTACGCCACCATCCCGATCGTGGTCGTGGGCCTCGCGGCCAAGCCGCTCATCGAGGGGCCGCTCGCCTCCCTGTGGGTGGTGGCCGGATCACTGATCGTCGGCAGCGGGCTGATGTGGGCGGCCGACCAGATGGGCCGGCACAAGCGCGGGGAGGACGACACCAGCTTCAAGGACGCGATGCTGGTCGGATCCTCGCAGATCCTCGCCCTGCTCTTCCCCGGCTTCTCACGCTCGGGCGCCACCATGTCCACCGGGCTCATCCTCGACCTGGACCGCGTCGCCGCCACCCGGCTCTCCTTCTTCCTGGGTATTCCGTCGCTGACCGGCGCGGGGCTGTACGAGCTCAAGGACGCCACGGGCGGCGGTGTGGGCACGATTCCGCTCGCGGTCGGCACGGTGGTTTCCTTCGTCGTCGCCTACGCCTCGATCGCCTGGCTGCTGAAGTTCGTGGCCAAGCACTCCTTCAACGCCTTCGTGATCTACCGCGTCATCATCGGAGTGGCGCTGTTCGGGCTGCTCGGCGCGGGCGTCATCAACGCCTGACGCCGCCCCGCCGCTCGCTCACCCACACCCGCGGATCCCCCACCGAGGTTAGCCGGGCCCGGCGGAGGGGGACGTGACGAGAGGTGGTCCGCGCCGTCGGGCCAGTGCGTCGGACGAGGGAGGGGCCGCCGGTGAGCGGTGCGGATGAGGGGTACGGAGGGCGCAGGATCGAGCGGGGGCCGACCCAGGACGGCTGTCCGGTGCGGAGGGGGGCCGACGGGGTCTGGCAGGTGCGGGGGTACGAGGAGGCCCGCACCGTGTTGCGCTCCACCGCCACCGTGCAGGCCGGGCTCGGCGTCGAGACCGTGGAGAGGCTTCCCTCGCGGATCCGGCGGCCGGTTCTCTACCGGGACGGCCCCGAGCACCGTGAACACCGGCGGCAGACCGCCCGGTTCTTCACCCCTCGCCGCGTGGACGAGCGGTACCGCGAGGTCATGGTCCGGGTCGCGGAGGACCGGATCGCCGCCCTCCGGGAGACGGGCCAGGGGCGGCTCGACGATCTGAGCTTCCATCTGGCGGTCGAGGTGGCCGCCGCCGTGATCGGTCTGACGGAGAGCAGGCCCGGCATCCGGCGGCGGCTGGAGCGCTTCTTCCCCGACACGTTCGGGCGGCCGGGGCTGACCAGCCTCCATGGGCTCTACTGGATGGTGCGCCAGAACACCAACTGGCTGCGGGTCTATCTGGGCGACGTACGCCCGGCCGTGCGCGCCCGCCGCAGGGTCCGGCGTGACGACCTGATCTCCCATCTGCTCGACGAGGGGTGTGGGTCCGGCGAGATTCTCGGCGAGTGCCTCACGTTCGCCGCTGCGGGGATGGTGACCACGCGGGAGTTCGTCAATGTGGCGGCCTGGCATCTGTTCACCGACACCCGCGCTGCTCGCCCGGTACCGGGCGGCGGGCGAGGCGGGCAGGATCGCGATCCTGCAGGAGATCCTCCGGCTGGAGCCGGTCATCGGGTGCCTCCGCCGCCGTACGACCGCCCCGCTCCAGCTGGGGAACGGGGGCGGCGAGGGCGGCGTGACGGTGCCGGCCGGGGCGCTGGTCGACCTGCTCATCGACAGCGCCAATACGGACGAACGCACGGTGGGCACATGTCCCGGGCGGGTCCGTCCCGGGCGCGGGATGGCCGAGGGCGCCGGCGCCCCGGGCCTGTCCTTCGGCGACGGCCCGCACAAGTGCCCCGGCGCCCATATCGCGATCCTTGAGACGGATGTCTTCCTCAGCCGTCTGTTCGCTCTGCCGGGACTCCGGATGGCCGCCCCGCCCCGGGTCGGCTTCAAGGACGAGATCAGCAGCTATGAGCTCCGCGACTTCACCGTCGTTCTCGCCGACCCCACCTCACCTGACCACCGAGCCGCTGGAGAGACCTCATGACACCGTCCGTGCCACTGATCGAGGGCCACTGCGACGCGCGCTTCGCCGGGGTCCGGGAGGCATTCGAGGCGAATTTCGCCGAACGCGGCGAGCTGGGTGCGGCGGTGGCCGTGCGGGTCGGCGGACAGAGCGTGGTCGATCTGTGGGGCGGCTGGGCGGACAGCAAGCGCACCGTCGCGTGGGAGCGGGACACGCTGGTCAATGTGTGGTCGACAACCAAGGGGCCCACGGCGCTGTGCGCCCATGTGCTGATCGACCGGGGCCTGCTGGACCTGGACGCGCCGGTGGCCACGTACTGGCCGGAGTTCGCCGCGGCGGGCAAGTCCTCGCTTCCGGTGCGGTATCTGCTGTCGCACCGTGCGGGCCTGGCCGGGCTGCGGGAGCCGCACTCCGTGGCCGAGCTGTACGACTGGGAGCTGACCACGCGGCGGCTGGCGGCCATGGAGCCGTGGTGGGAGCCCGGTTCGCAGTCCGGTTACCACGCGCTGACGTACGGCTTTCTGGTCGGCGAGGTGATCCGGCGGATCACCGGTCTGCTGCCGGGCGCGTTCCTGCGGCAGGAGATCACCGGGCCGCTGGGCCTCGACTTCACGATCGGCCTGCCGGAGAAGGAAGCCGACAGGGTGGCCGAGCTGGTCCACGCGCCGGCCGCCGCGAACGGCGAACGGGCCGCGTCCTTCTCTCAGTTGCCGCCGGCCGCCCTGGCCGCCCTCGGCAATCCACCGGTCGCCGCCGCCGAGGCCAACAGCCCCGCGTGGCGCGCCGCGCAGATTCCGGCGGCGGGCGGCCATGGCACCGCGCGCGCCGTCGCAGCGCTGTACGACATCGTCGCCCGCCGGGGCCTGGCGGGCGATCGCCGGGTGCTCTCCGCGGAGGCCGCCGAGCGCGTCCGGGAGGGCCAGGGCGCCTGTCGCGATCTGGTCCTGGGCGCGGCCTTCGGCCATGACACGGAGGTCGGCCTCGGCCTGTGGCTGAGCGGCCCGCAGGGGGCGTACGGCCCCAACCCCCGCGCCGTCGGCCATGACGGCTTCGGCGGCTCCTTCGGTCTGGCCGACCCGGAGGCGGAGGTCGGCATGGGCTATGTGATGAACCGGATGGGCCCCCATCTGGCCAACGACCCCCGCAAGATGGCCCTGATCGACGCGGTGTACGCGGCGCTGTGACAGGCGTCGGTCAGCCCCGTGCGTACAGTTCCCGCCGCGCCGTGGTGAAGCGGGCGAGGACGTCCGGCAAAGGGTCGATGCCGATGCCGGGGGTGGTCGGGACGGGCAGATGACCGTCCTGGAGGACGAACGGCTCGGTGATGTCCTCGGCGAAATACCGGCTGGACGCCGAGGTGTCGCCGGGCAGGGTGCATCCGGGCAGTGCGGCCAGCGCCAGGTTGGGGGCGCGGCCGATACCGGTCTCCAGCATGCCGCCGCACCACACCGGAACGCCGTGGGCGGCGGCGAGGTCATGGATGCGACGTGCCTCCGGATAGCCGCCGACCCGGGCGGGTTTGATGTTGATGACCCGGCAGGCGTCCAGCGCGATCGCGGACGCGGCGTCGCGCGCGGTGTGGATGGACTCGTCCAGACACACCGGGGTGGTCAGCCGCTTCTGCAGCTGGGCGTGGGCGTAGAGGTTGTTCTCCTCCAGCGGCTCCTCGATGAGCAGCAGGCCGAAGTCGTCCAGTTTCCGCAGATGTTCGGCGTCGGCGAGGGTGTACGCGGCATTGGCGTCGACCTGCAGCGGCAGCGCGTCGCCGAACCGCTCTCGCACGGCGCGCACCGGTTCCAGGTCCCAGCCCGGCTCGATCTTGAGCTTGATGCGGACGTAGCCCTCGGCCAGATACCGCTCGACGTCGTCGAGCAGCTCGGGGAGCGTGGGCCTGATGCCGACGGAGACTCCGGCGGGCACCCGGTCGTGGACCGCGCCGAGGAAGGTGGCGATCGGCATGCCATAGGCGCGCAGCTCGGCGTCGAGCAGAGCGGTCTCCAGGGCCGCCTTGGCGAGCTCATGGCCCTTGACGGAGGCCATCGCGGGCGCGAGGGCCGCGACCGTCGGCTCGGGAAGGGCGGTGACGCGCGGCAGCAGGAAGTCGCGGATCACGATCTCGGCGCCGGCGACGAACTCCGGGCAGTACAGCGGCTCCGGATCGGCGGCGAACTCGGACCAGCCCTCGGCCTCGTCCGTCACGACATGCAGCAGAAAGGTGTCCTTGCTGGTCATCGTTCCGAACGAGGTACGGAAGGGGGTGCGGAGCGGCAAGGCGACATGGAGCAGTTCGACGCGTTCGAGCCTCATGCGCGGGGTTCCTCCGAGGTCGTGTGCGGGGTGTGCGGGGTGTGCGAGGTCAGCACGTACCAGCCGTCGCGGGACATCCCGGTCGCCCGGAAGCCCTCGGCGTACGCGTCGGTGAGGACCTCGCGCACGGCGTGGCGCCAGCGCAGCGCGAGGGCCGGGTCGGCGGCGCGCAGGGCGACGATGTCCTTGGGCACCCTGCACCACAGCCGCCCCTCGTCGCGGGCGGCGAGCGGACCGCCGTCCGGGGCGTGGCGGAGGACGGTGGCGGTGGCGCGGTCCTCGCTGTGGGCAGTGGGGCCGGAGGTGTCCACCGGCTCCGCGGTGAGGTCCCAGGCGGCGGTGAGCCGGTCGCTCTCGTCGCCGTCGTTCACCCCGTCGTTCATCGGCCCGTAGAGGTCGATCAGATACTCGGCCCCGACGGCACCCAGCTTGACCAGGTTGAAGCGGGCATTGCGGCCGACCAGCGGGTCGAAGGTCCAGCGCATGGTGCTGGCGCCGTGCTCGAGCGCCCAGAGCCGCTGGGCCTGTTTGACGGCGAAGCCCACGCCCCGGTCGGAGGCGGTGGCCGCCGCCACGAACGAGTACACCTCCCGCGCCGCGGGCGGTCCGAAGACGGCGACCGACGCGCCGACCGGTCCTTCGCCCGGCGCGGATCCGGTGGCGGCGTACGCGGCGTGCACCGCGCCACCCGCGTGGACGAGGCTGTGCAGGACCTCCGTCGGATACGGCGGGGTGTCGCGTGGCATACGCCACACATCGGCGAAGAAGTCGGCCACCGCGCGGATTCCGGCCACATCGTCCACGGTGCGGACCGTGACCCCGGCGGTGCGGGCGGCGGCGGTGGCGCGTGCGCCGACGTCGATCGTCACAGGTGTCATGCCCCGAGTCTCCAGGGCCGCGATCGGGTGCGGCTTGTCCGGATGGACAAGACCCGCCTATGGTCCTGTGGCGATCAGCCAATACCCGCACGGAAGGCCCGGCACCACCTCATGGACATCCGCACCCTCGGCGAGCTCATCGACACTCTCGGTGAGGCCACGCTGCGGCTGCTCACCGCCCCGGCCGGGCGCGCCACGCCGGTGACCGAGGTTCTGCTGTACGACGCCCACGCCCCGCTCCCGGCCCGCGCGCCCGGCGCCCTGCTGCTGGCGGTCGGGGTACGGGCGGACGCGGCCGGGCCGGTGGTGCGCGAGGCGGCCGCCGCCGGGATGGCCGGGCTCGTCGTACGGGGTGAGGGCGCGGGCGACGAGGGCGAAGGCGGCGGACCACTGGCGGAGGCCGAGGACCGGGGACTGGCCCTGCTCGCCGTGGACGAGGACGCCGCCTGGCACCATGTCCATCTGCTGCTCGCCCAGGCGATCGGCGCCCGGCCCGGCGCCACCGGCGGCGGGCGAGCGCTCGGCGATCTCTTCTCGCTGGCGGGCGCCGTGGCGGCGGCCGTGGGCGGCGCCACCGTCATCGAGGACCCGCGGCAGCGCATCCTCGCCTACTCCACCGTCCCCGGGCAGCCCGTGGACGAGTCCCGGCGGCAGAGCATTCTCGGCCGCCAGGTGCCGGACAGCCCCGAGAACACCGAGCAGTACCGGGTGCTGTTCGCCTCCCAGGGGCCGGTGCGCCTCGCCGCCCTCGGCGACGGCGAGCTGCCCCGACTGGCGATCGCCGTCCGGGCGGGTGGCGAAACCCTCGGCTCCCTGTGGGCCGTCGACGACGGGACCCTGGCCCCCGACGCCGTGGAGGCCCTCACCCAGGGGGCCTCCACGGCTGCCCTGCTTCTGCTGCGGGCGCGGGCGGGCGAGGAGCTGGCCCGGCATCTGACCAGCGATCTGCTGCGCCGTCTCCTGGACGGCACCGCCGACCCCGCCACCGCCGCCCACCGTCTGGGCTTCGTCCCGGGAATCCCGGTGCGGATGGTGGCGTTCACGCTCGACGGCGCGGCCTCCGCGCCGGACGGGGAGCAGGCCGCGCTGCGGCTGCTGGATCTCGTACGGCTCCAGTGCGAGGCCCGGTACGGACGGCATGCCTGCGTATCGCTCGACGGGGTGGTGTACGCACTGCTGCCGGCGGCCGGGGAGCCGGGCGGGCGGGGCGGGGAGCGGCAGCGGCGGCTCGCCGAGGACATCGTGCGGCGCGCCGGACAGGCGCTGCGGGTGCCGGTGCGGGCCGGGCTCGGCGAGGTGGTGCCGGACCTGGCGGAGATACGTGGCTCACGGGCCGACGCCGATCTGGTGCTCCGGGTCCTCGGGCCGGACGAGACGGTGGCGGCCGTGCACGACGTACGCCCCCGGGTGGTCCTGCTGCGGCTTGCCGAACTCATGTCCGCTCGGCGGGAGTTGTCGGCAGGGGGGTGGCGGGACGTCCTGGCGTACGACGCCGAGCACGGCACGGACTACGCCAGGACGCTGGTGTGCTGGCTGGACGCGGGCGGCGATATGGCGCGGGCGGCGAAGCTGCTCGCCGTTCATCCCAACACCTGCCGCTACCGCCTCCGGCAGGCGCAGGCACACCTCGGCCTCGACCTGGACGACCCGGACGAGCGGCTGGTGCTGTGGCTCCAGTTGCGGACGCTCGCTGGGCTGCGGGCGGCCGGCTCGTAGGGGACGTCAGCCGCCGAGCCAGTCGGCCAGCCGCGTCTCGCACGCGCGCAGCTGGGCGATGGGCACGTACTCCCCCGCCGTGTGCGCGAGGGACGGGTCCCCGGGGCCGTAGTTGAGCGCCGGGGTGCCGAGCGCGGCGAACCGGGCCACATCGGTCCAGCCCAGCTTGGGGCGGGGCGCCACGCCCAGGAACCCGACGAGCGAGGCGGCCGCCGGCTGGCCCAGGCCCGGCAGAGCCCCCGGTGTGACCTCGGTGATCTCGACCTCGTACGCGGGGAAGAGGTCCCGCAGATACGCCTCGGCCTGCCGCGCCGAACGGCTCGGCGCGAACCGCAGGTTGACGGTGACCACGCACAGGTCGGGGACGACGTTCTCGGCAACGCCCGCGCGTACGGCGACGGCGTTCAGCCCCTCGCGGTACTCCAGACCGTCGATGACGATGCGCTCCGCCATGTGGTCGTCGAGGCGCTGGAGGACGGCGGCGGCGCGGTGGGCGGCGTTGACACCCCGCCAGGAGCGGGCGGTGTGCGCGCGCTCGCCGCGTACCGTGATGTCGGCCATCAGCATGCCCTGACAGCCCGCCTCGACCCCGGCGTCCGAGGGCTCCATGAGGATCGCCAGATCGGCCCGGAGCAGCTCGGGGCGCTCGGCCGCGATCCGGGCGAGGCCATTGCGGTCGGCCGAGACCTCTTCGCATTCGTAGAACACATAGGTCACCTCGTGCACCGGGGCGGTGAGCGTCGCCGCGAGCCGGAGGGCGACCGCGACGCCACCCTTCATGTCGCAGGCCCCGAGGCCGTGCAGCAGCTCGCCCTCCAGCCGCGCGGGGAGGTTCCCCGCGGCCGGGACCGTGTCGAGATGCCCGGCGATGACGACCCGCCGCTCGCCACCCCCGCCGGTTCGGGCCACGACGGAGTTGCCGATCCGCTCGACCGTCAGATGGGGCAGGGCGCGCAGCGCGGTCTCGACGGCGTCGGCGAGGACGGCCTCGTCGCCGCTCTCGGAGGGGATGTCGACCAGGGCGCGGGTCAGGGACACCACATCGGCGGTCGGGTCCAGAAAGGTCATCGGGGTGCGGTCTCCTCGGGGCGCCATGACGGTGGAGGGCTGTCGTACCTTTGATGATGCGGAGCCGGGCACAGGGGCGGGTGTGCGCATCGGCCAAGACGGCAGGGCACGCTTTGGCCATCCGGCCAAGGGCGGTAGGTCTCCCGCGTTCACACAGGTCGGCGCACCAGCAGATCCCCCGGGCCGGTGCGCTGATGCGGGACCGACCGGCCCGCGCGGGTGGTGGTGATCAGGCCCGCGCCGCGCAGGGCGGCGGCGTGGGCGGACGCGGTGGCGTTGCTGACGCCCAGCCGGCGGGCGAGTCCGCCGGTGGTATGGGGGTCCGCGAGGAGGTGCGGCGCGTCCAGGCGAGTGCGCCCGACCACGGCGGCCAGCGCCTCATCGGGGCTGTCCGCCCCGGCCGGCGTCAGCGGCAGGCCCCGGCCGGCCGGGTAGGTCAGGACCAGGGGGTGGCCGGGGAGGTCGGCGACGTGGGGGTGGCCGGTCCAGTGGAAGGTGGCCGCGGGGCTGATGACCGCCGACGGCCGGAACACGCTCGTCGGCGCCATCGGCCCGAGCTCATCGGTGCGCCTGGTACGCGGCCTGGTGCGCTCCTTCTTCGACCGTCACCTGCCGACGCGTCCCCACCGGCCGGGCACCGTCCAGGGCTAAGTACCGAGTCGCTTCGCTATCCGGGAGCGCATGGTATCCATCGAGAAGCCCCGGGGGTCGACCTTGCCCGGCTGCCACTCCCGATGGCCGATCACCGACCGCTGGGTCCAGCCGTGGGCGCGGCAGATGGCGGCGGAGACCTTCTCGATCGCCAGCTTCTGCGCCTCCGGCCAGGGGTCTTCGCCATCGCCGAGGTTGATGCACTCGAAGCCGTAGAAGTGGGGGTTGCCGTCGGTGTCGGCCTCGTTGTCGACGGGCAGGTCGGTCTCGTTGATGACCGCCCTGAGCACATCTGCGTCGCCCGTACCGGCGTGGTTGGCGCGGCCGTGGCCGACCATGTGGACCGCGCCCGCCTTGTCGATGACGCCGTGGCACAGCGGGCCCGGCAGCGACGCGTGGCCGTCGTAACACAGCTTCACCGAGGAGTCGGTGCCCTTGGTGACGGTGTGGTGGATCATCACACCGTTCACCGGGCCCCAGGCGCCCTTGGAGTTGCGGTTGTGGTGGCGCCAGTCGCGGTATTCGTGCACCTCCAGCCCCTCGTCGCGCAGTGCCTTCAGCAGGCGGGCGGCGGTCAGTGGAGTGGCCATCGTGAATGTGCTCCTTCAGCGTTGGTGGACATGAGGAAGTACGGAGAGCGCGATCATGTGACTCAACGGTCATGGCCGGCCGCGGCCGGTGGACTTCCGGCGCGCCGCTTTGACTCCGTCATGCGTCCACCACTCGTCCGTCATTCGCCGGATGCGCGGCCGGTGTCCAGGCGTGCGGCGTGGGCCGCCGCGGTGAGCACCACGGCCGCGAGCACCCATGTGATCCAGTCGCCCGGATTGGGAAGCCACTGCCTGCCCAGCGCGACCGGGTAAATGGCCGCCGCGTAGACGGCGGGGACGGCGCGGCTCACGTAGCCCTTTCTGGCGGCGCCGAGGAACAACAGCGGAGCCAGGAGTCCGGCGGAGAAGATCACGCCCACCACCCACAGCGCGCGGCGCCGCGGGCCGGCATACAGGGGGGCTGGGGCGGATGTGCCGGCGGGGTAGTCGTTCACGGTCACCTCTCGGCGTCGATGCGGTCGCGGGGCGGGGCGTCGGTCTCCCCGCCCTCCTGTCGCGTTACGGCCCAGCTCACGGGCCGTCCGTGCGAGCACTGTGCAGCCTCCCCCACCCAGGGGCCCTCGCTGCCGAAACATGCGTTTCTCACAGTCGCTTGATTACAAAAGCAACTGTTATGACGCCCTGAGGGGTGAAAACGTGAGCCGAGTGGACAGGGGTGAGTCCGGGGGATGTCCGCACGAACCCGTCGGAGGCGGCTCGCATCGTGCCGCGGCGGCGGGACAGGCACCGACGACAGCCCTCGGTTCCGGCATGCGCCCCACGGGGCGCCGGCCCGCTGTCCCCCGAGCCCTGCCCGGGCTCACTGGACCGACAACGGGAACGGCTGGGTGATGAGAATCAATGCCACTCACGACGGCGCGGACGGCGCGCCAAGCGGCCGGAGACGGAGATGGCGCCGGTGCGTGGCGCTGGGCGTGGCGGCTGTGCTGGCCGGCGGGGGAATCGCCGCCCTGAACACGGCAGGATCGCCCGCGTCGCCCGGCACCTCGCGGCCCGCGCAGCCCGCGGCGGCCATCGCCTCGCACACCGGCCCGTTGACGTCCGAGGAGGCGCGGAAGGCGTCCCGCATCGCCGTCGGGGATGCCACGGGGCAGGACCCCTCGCCCCGGGGCAAGGGCGACAGGAGCAAAGGCGACAGGAGCAAGGGCGACAGGAGCGGCGAAGGCGGCAAGGAGCGGAACGCGACGGGCGGTTCCGGGGCCGAGGTGCTGGACACTCACCGCCCGCTGCGTGACAAGTCGGCGCCCGCCGCCCCCGACAGTGAGGCCGAGGTCCAGCTCTACGACTACGCCTCCGACACCCTGATCACCCGGCTGGTCGATCTGCGCTCCCGGAAAGTGATCCGCTCGGACCGCCGGCGCGGCGTCCAGCCGCCGCCCACCCTGGCCGAGGTCCGGCAGGCGGTGAAGATCATCCTGGCCGACCGCCGTCTCGGCCCGGGGATGCGCGACTCCTACGCGTCGGAGACGAAGAAGACGCTCGCCTCGCCCTCCCAACTGCTGGTGCAGGGAATGGCGTTCCTGCACTCCCGCGCCCGGGGCGTGAGCGGCGCGCAGAAGGTGTCGCGGTGCGGTGTCCACCGGTGTGTGCAGCTGTTCGTCCGCATCCCGGGCGGCAAGTGGATCGACACCAGCAGGATCGTCATTGATCTGTCGGCCCGGCGCGCCACCGTCATCGGCCTGTGAGGGGAGCCTCGTTCGTGTTTCGTCTCTTTCGCCATGCCCGGGTCCTGATGGCCGTGGCAGCCCTGCTGATGCCGGTGATGCCGGGCCCGGCGTCCGCCGCCCCCCGCCCGCCCGCGGCCGCTCCCTCCTGTGACAAGGCCCATCGCATCGACAAGACGCTCAAGAGTGGTGCCCGCTGGCAGATGTGCTGGGACATCGACCGCTCCACGGGGATGGTGCTGAGCGATGTGACGTACACCCCCAACCGTGGTACCCCGACACGTGTCCTCAAGAGCGCCTCGCTCGCCGAGGTGCATGTGCCCTACGACAGCGGACAGCCGCGCTTCTACGATGTCTCGGCCATCGGCTTCGGCGACCTCGACCTGGGCACCCTCACCAAGCTCTCGAAGGACGACTGTCCCACCGGCACGCTCTCCAGCTTCCGGAACGTGCCCGTGATGTGCAGCCAGGAGCAGCCCCGGCCGTTCGCGTACAAGAGCGCGGTGGAGAAGAGCGTGCTGCACGGGAGCGATCTGGTCGTGTTCTCGGTGTCCGAGATCGGCTGGTACGACTACATCACCGAGTGGCGCTTCTCGGACGACGGCACCATCACCCCGCGGTCGGGCGCCACCGGGTCCCTCTCACCGTTCCAGTTCTCCGACGCGAGCAGCGGATGGCCGACCGGAGTGGGCTCCAAACGGTTCAGCGAGAACCACAGCCACAACATCTTCTGGCGGCTGGACTTCGATGTCGAGGGACAGTCGAAGAACATCGTCGAGCAGTACGACTACCGGGGCAGCGGCACCGCCAAGCGCACCACCAAGCGCACCGTCCTGACCCAGGAGACGGCGGCGGACCTCGCGCCCACCCGCTTCTGGCGGGTGGTGAACCCCACCGCCCTCAACGGCGACGGCCACCCCAAGTCCTGGGAGATCGACGTCCACGACAGCGATCAGTACCGGGGGCCGGCCGAGACCGAGAAGTTCACCCACCACGACGTGTACCTCACCACCTACCGGGGATGCGAGCGGCTGGCCTACGGCAACTCGGCGCCGGACTGCGCCCCCTCGGTGGACGCGTACACCAACGGCGAGAAGCTCACCGATCCGGTGGCATGGGTCAGCGTCGACTACCACCACGTGCCCAGGGACGAGGACCAGGACCCCATGCCCACCCACTGGCAGGGCTTCCGGATCGTCCCCCGGGACGTCACCGCCACCAGTCAGCTGCCGTGACCTCACGGCCCACCGTCCGTCCCGTCCGTGGCAAGGAGTGCACCGTGTTCCACCGGTCACCGATACCGTCCACAGCCGAGCAGCGGTCCAAGGCGCGCCGCATCCTCGAGGACCGCCTCTGCGCCCTGGCCCGCGCCCACCAGGTGCCAGGCGCCCAACTCGCCGTGTACAGCGGCGGATCCACGCTCGCCGTGGAGACCGGCGTGCTTGACTGTGATACCGGGGAGCCGGTCACCACCGACACGGCGGTGCCCATCGGCTCCATCACCAAGTCCTACACCGCGACCGTCGTCACGCTGCTGGTGGCGGACGGGGACGTGGAGCTGGACGACCAGCTCAGCGACCATGTGCCGGAGCTGCGGCGGGCCGGTCCGCCGTGCACGGTACGGCAGGTGCTCAGCCATACCGCCGGGCTCCCCTCCGGTCCCGACTCCGACCAGGTGGCCGCGCTGACCGCCTCGCGCTATCTGTTGGACCACTGCACCGACCGCACCCTGGTGATGCCCCCGGGCACCGACTTCTCGTACTCCAACGCCGGCTATGTGGCGGCCGGCCGGCTGATCGAGACCGTCACCGGGATGAGCTGGCAGGAGGCCATGCGGTCGATCCTGCTGGACCCGCTGGGCACGCCCGCGTCCTTCATCGGCGCCCCCGGCCACCGGCCAACCGCCCGCGGCCACTCGGCCAACAAGGCGACCGGCAGGACGCGCCCGGTCCGGCAGAACCTGGCCCCCGCCGAAGCCGCGGCCGGCGGCCTGATGACGAGCGCCCTGGACCTGATGGCCCTGGCCCGTGTCCACATCGGCGACGGTGTGCCCAGGCTGCTGCCGCCCCAACTCGCGGAGGAGATACGGCGTCCGGTCCCCGGCGCCGACCCCGGTGTCCTCGCCGACGGCTGGGGGCTGGGCTTCGCGCTCTTCCGGCACGAGGACGCCCTCTGGTTCGGCCACGACGGCAACGCCCAGGGCACCTCGTGCCATCTGCGGGCGGATCCCCGTACCGGTGTCGTGGTCGCCTTCACCAGTAACGCGGGCAGCGGCACCGAAATGTGGCACGAACTGGCCGGCACCCTCGAGGAGATCACCGGCATCGGCCTGCCCGGCACCCCGTCCCGGCCGGAGGGGGCCACCCCGATGGCTTCGACGGCGCAGTGCACCGGGGTCTATCTCAACGGTGACATCGAGTACCAGGTGACGATGAACGACAGCGGCACCCTCGCCCTGTCCGTGGACGGTGACTCCCCCGCGCCCCTTGTCTGTCATGAGGATCTGACCTGTGATCTGGTCGATCCGTCGTCCGGACGCCGGATCCCCGGCGGTCGTTTTGTGCGCGATCCAGGGACCGGCGCGGTCGACCGCATCCAGCTCTCGGGCCGGATGGCCCGCAAGAGCGCCCTCGTCTGAGGCGCCGCGCCCATTCCCCCACCGGGACGGACTCCCCACTCTCCCCAAGGCCGCCCGTGGTGATCACCTCTCTCCGCCCGTTCACCCGCTCTGAAGGGCCGCCCCACCATGAAGGACCAGTACGTCATGTCATCCGGTCCGGCCTCCGCTCCCCAGGACGCCGTGGACCTTCCCTCCGCGCGGTGGAACGCCACCGCCTGTGCCGCCTCCCGCGCGCCGCTGGGCGCGCTCTTCGAGTCCTGGGCGGCCCGCACCCCGCAGGCGCCCGCGCTGGTGGCCGGGGACCGGACGTGGTCCTTCGCCGAGGTCGACGCCTGGGCCAACCGGCTGGCCCACCATCTCATCGGGCGCGGTGTGGGACCCGAGCGCGTGGTGGCCCTGGTGCTGCCGCGCTCGGCCGAACTGGTGGTGGCCGAGCTGGCGGTGGCGAAGGCCGGCGGCGCGTTCCTGCCGGTCGACCCGGCCCACCCCGAGGAGCGCCGCGCCATGATGCTGGCCGACGCCCGCGCGACCGTGGTGCTCGAGGACCCGGAGCGGATCCGGTCCGTGACGGGCCCCGGCCACCGGCCCGGTGACGAGGACCGGCTCGCCCCGCTGCTTCCGGAGCATCCCGCGTATGTCATCTACACCTCCGGCTCCACGGGCGTGCCCAAGGGGGTGATAGTGCCGCACTCCGGGCTCGGCAACTTCTCGGCCGCAACGGCCGCCCACTACCGCGTCGAGCCGGGCGACCGGGTGCTCCAGTTCTCCTCACCGAGCTTCGACGCCTCCGTCCTGGAGCTGTGCTCCTCGCTGCTCGCGGGGGCGGCGCTGGTGGTGCCCCCGGAGGGGCCGCTGCTGGGCGCCGAACTGTCCGCGGTGGTGCGTGACCACCGGGTGACCCACGCTCTGATCCCCCCGGCGGCGCTGGCGACGGTGCCGGCGGAGGAGGTACGGGCGGGGCTGCCGGAGTTCCGCACCCTGATCGTGGGCGCCGAGGCATGCCCGGCCGATTTGGTGGACCTGTGGGCACCGGGCCGGCGGCTGGTCAACTCCTACGGCCCGACGGAGGCCACCGTGGTGGCCACGTGGACCGAGGCCCTGGAGGCGGGCTCCGGCACCCCGCCGATCGGCCGCCCGCTGCCCAACACCCGGATCCACGTGCTGGACCAGGCGATGCGGCCGGTGCCGGTCGGGGCCACCGGAGAGCTGTACATCGGCGGCGCGGGGGTGGCCCGCGGCTATCTCGACCGCCCGGGGCTGACCGCCGGGCGTTTTGTCGCCGCCCCCTTCGGCCCGCCCGGCTCCCGGATGTACCGCACCGGCGATCTGGCCCGCTGGCGGGCCGACGGACAGCTGGAGTACCTCGGCCGGACCGACCACCAGGTCAAGATCCGCGGCTTCCGGGTCGAACTGGGCGAGGTGGAGGCCGCGCTGACCCGGCATCCGCGGGTGGGCGCCGCTGTCGTCACCGTCCGGGAGGACGAGCCCGGTCGCCGGCGACTGGTCGCCTATGTGGTGCCCCCGAGCGAGGGGACGCCGCCGCGGGCCGCCGAGCTGCGGACCGCGGTGGCCCGGATGCTGCCGGCGCACATGGTGCCGTCGGCCTATGTCGTCCTGGACGCGTTCCCCCTCACCACGCATCGCAAGATCGACCGGCAGGCGCTGCCCGCACCGCGCTCCGCCCCGGACGAGGACACCCGGCACATCGCGCCCCGCACCCCGGCCGAGGCCGCCCTCGTCCGCCTCTGGGCCGAGGTGCTGCCGGTGGAGACCGTGGGGGTCGAGGACGACTTCCTGGGGCTGGGCGGCGACTCGATCCTCGGCGTCCGGCTGCTGTCCCGCATCCGGGCGGAGCTGGGCCTGGAACTGACGCTGCGTGAGCTGCTGGACGCCCGGACCGTGGCGCGGCTGGCGGGCGCGCTGCCCGCCGGCCCCGTCGATCCCTCCGCCGCCTCCGAGCCGCCGATTCCGCCCGCGCCGCGCGACCGTCCGCTGCCGCTGTCCGCGGCCCAGCGCCGGCTGTGGTTCCTGGACGATCTGACCTCCGGCGGCATCGAGTACAACACCGGGGCCGGGCTGCGGCTGAGCGGCCCGCTCGACCCGGACGCCCTGGGCCGGGCGCTCGAGGCGCTGGCCGCCCGGCACGACGCGCTGCGCACCACCTTCGCCACCGTCGACGGGCACGGTGTGCAGCTCGTGGCCGAGCACGGGACGTTGCCCCTGGAGCGGGCCGATCTGGGCGGGCGTCCGCCCGCGAAGCGCGCCGAGGCCCTCGAGGCCCGGCTGACCGAGGAGCTGAGCCGCCCCTACGACCTGGAGCAGGGTCCGCTGACCCGGGCGCTGCTCATCCGGCTCACCGACGACGACCACGTCCTGCTGCTGGCCCAGCACCACATCGTCACCGACGGCTGGTCGGTCGGGGTCCTGGTCCGCGAACTGGCCGCGCTCTACGCGGCGGAGGTCACCGGGACCGACCCGGCGCTCCTCCACCCGCCCGTGCAGTACCCGGACTTCGCCGCCTGGGAGCACACCCGGCCCGTCCCGGCCCGGCGGGAGGCCGATCTGAAGTACTGGCGGACCCGGCTCGCCGGAATGCAGACCCTGGAGCTGCCCACCGACCGGCCCCGCCCGCCGGTGCGCACCACCGCGGGCGCGGTGCACCGCCGCGAGCTGCCCGCCGATCTGGTGGCGGGCCTTACCCGGCTCGGCCGGGAGCGGGGCACCACGCTGTTCACCCTGCTCGCGGCGTCCGCCGCGGTGCTGTTCTCGCGCTACTCGGGCCAGCGGGACGTCGCCTTCGGCACCGTCACCAGCGGACGCCACCGCAAGGAGCTGGAGCCTACCGCCGGCTTCTTCGTCAACACGCTGGTGCTGCGTGCCGATGTCGACGGGGACAGCACGGTCGAGCAGTTCGTCGACGCGATACGCGAGACGGTGCTGGACGCCTTCAGCCATGACGAGCTGCCCTTCGAACGCGTCGTCGAGGAGCTGGCCCCGCAGCGCGACCCCAGCCGCAACCCGCTGGTGCAGGCGCTGGTCGTCCAGCAGAGTGCCATGGTGCCCGCCCGGGAGGCCGAAGGCGTGCGGATCACCGAGCACGCGCTGCCGCGCCCGGCCGCGCGGTTCGATCTGGTGCTGGAGTTCCTGCCCCGGGACGACGGTTCGCTCGGGCTGACCGTCGAGTACAACTCCGATCTGTTCGACGCCCGGACGATGGTACGGATGGCCGGGCATCTGCACCGGCTGCTGGCCGCGATGGTGGCCGATCCGGGCACCCCCCTGATCGAACTGCAGATGCTGAGCGACGCCGAGTGGCACACCCTGCTCGACCGCTGGAACGGAACGGGGCAGGCCGCCTGCGAGGCGACCCTGCCCGAACTCTTCGCGGCCCAGGCGGCGTCGCGGCCGTCGGCGCCCGCCGTGACCTGCGGGAACACCCGGCTCTCGTACGAGGAGGTCAATCGGCGCGCCAACCGGCTCGCACGGCTGCTCATCGACCGGGGAGTCGGCCCCGAGCAGCTGGTGGCCCTGGCGCTGCCGCGCTCGGCCGACCTCGTCGTCGTCCTGCTGGCGGTGCTCAAGGCGGGTGCCGGATATCTGCCGGTGGACCCCGCGTACCCGGCCCGGCGCATCGCGTTCATGCTGGAGGACGCCGCGCCCTCGGTGGTCCTGACCACTGCCGAGGTGGCCGGCTGCCTCCCCGGGGGAGCCGGGCCCCTCGTCCTGGACGACGAGGCGGTCCGCGCCGATCTGGCGGGCCGGGCGGACGGCGACATCACCGACGCCGAGCGGACCCGGCCGCTCAACCCGGCCCACCCCGCGTACGTCATCTACACCTCGGGATCCACCGGCAGGCCCAAGGGGGTGGTGGTCACCCAGCAGAGCGTGGCCGGACTGGCGGCCTGGGCCGCGGCCGAGCTGGGACCGGAGGGGCTGACCGACGTGGTGGCCTCGACCTCCCTCAACTTCGACGTGTCCGTCTTCGAGATCCTCTGCCCCCTGCTGGTGGGCGGCAGCATCGAGGTGGTCAGGGATCTGCCGGCGCTCACCGACCCCGAGGGCCGGCCGCGCGCGGCGGGGCTGATCAGCGGCGTGCCGTCGGTGTTCGCGCGGCTCCTGGGCGGGGACGCGCCGGACGTCGGGGCCGGGACCGTGGTGCTGGCGGGCGAGGCCCTGCTCGCCCGGACCGTACGCGACATCCGCGAGGCCATGCCGTCGAGCCGCATCGTCAACATGTACGGGCCGACGGAGGCGACGGTGTACGCCACCGCCTGGTTCTGCGAGGGCGCCGCGCCCGAGCAGGCGCCACCGATCGGCCGGCCGGTGGCGCACACCCGGACGTACGTCCTCGACTCGACGCTGCGGCTGGTCCCGCCCGGGGTGACCGGCGAGCTCTACCTCGGCGGCCAGGGACTGGCCCGCGGCTATCTCAACCGGTCGGGGCTGACGGCCAACCGCTTTGTCCCCGACCCCTTCGGGCCGGCCGGCAGCCGGATGTACCGCACCGGGGACCTGGTCCGGTGGACCAGCGACGGCCAGCTCGAATACATGGGCCGGGTCGACAACCAGGTGAAGATCCGCGGCTTCCGCATCGAACTGGGCGAGGTCGAGACGGCCCTGCTGCGCCACCCCGAGGTGGCCGAGGCCGTCGCCGTGGCGAAGGAGACCGGCGGCCACAAGCGGCTGATCGCCTATGCCGTCCCCGCTCCGGGGGCCTCACCGGACCCCTCCGGGCTGCGCGGGTTCCTGCGCGACGGCCTGCCCGACTACATGGTGCCCGCCTCGGTCCTCCTCCTGGAGCGGATGCCGCTCAACCCCAACGGCAAGCTGGACCGCGGCCGGCTCCCCGACCCTGACTGGGCCGCGGCGGCGACGGCCGGCTATGTGGCGCCGCGCACCGCGACCGAGCGGACTCTCGCCAAGGTCTGGGCCGGGATCCTCCGGGTGGAGCGCGTGGGCGTGGAGGACAACTTCTTCACCCTCGGCGGCGATTCGATCCTCAGCATCCAGGTGGTCTCCCAGGCGCGGCAGGCCGGGCTCTCGGTCACCTCGCGCGACGTATACCGCCATCAGACGATCGCCGCCCTCGCCCTGCACCTGGACACCGCGGCCCCGGCCGCGCGGCCGGACGCCGTGGAGGAGGAGACCGCCACCGGGGACCTGCCGCTGACCCCCATCCTGAAGTGGCTGTTCGAGGCCGACCCCGGGCGGGCCGGGCACTTCAACCAGACTCTCTCGCTCGTCCTGCCCGAGGACGTGGACGAGGAGGCGCTGCGAGGCGCGCTGGCGGCGCTCATGGACCACCATGACGCCCTGCGCTCCCGGTTCCACCGCAAGGACGGCGACGGCTGGTACCAGCGGATCGAGGCCGAGGCGCGGGCAGACCTGACGGACGTCCTGCGCCGCCACACCGGCGACGGCGCCCCGTGGCTGGGCGCATTCGACCTGGCGGAGGGGCCGCTGCTGCGCGCGGTACTGGAGGAGGCGGGCGCCGGGGCGCGGCCGGTGCTCCATCTGACCGTGCACCACGCCGTGGTGGACGGGGTGTCCTGGCGCGT
Source organism: Streptomyces sp. NPDC005266 (assembly GCF_040607655.1). NCBI lineage: Bacteria > Bacillati > Actinomycetota > Actinomycetes > Kitasatosporales > Streptomycetaceae > Streptomyces > Streptomyces sp. NPDC005266. The sequence continues at coordinate 179,503 of NZ_JBEXHC010000004.1, read as the reverse complement.
TCTGCTGGAGGACCTGGACAGCGCCTACCGCCGGCTGGCGAAGGGCGCGCCGGTCGGGCTTCCGGCCGCGTCCGCCCCGCTGCGCCGCTGGGCGCTCCGGCTGAACGACCACGCGGCGGCCGGGGGCTTCGCTGACGAGACGGACTACTGGACCGGGATCGCCCGGGACTGCGACCCGTCGCTGCCCCGGGACCGCGACGGCGCCAACACCTATGCCTCGGCCCGCTCGGTCACCGTCACGCTCGGCCCGGACGAGACCTTGGCCCTGCTCCAGATACTGCCCGAGGTGTACCGGACGCAGGTCAACGATGTGCTGCTGAGCGCGCTGGCCCGGGTGCTGACCCGGTGGACGGGGCGCGACCGGATCCCCGTGGACGTGGAGGGCCACGGCCGCGAGGAGATCTTCGAGGAGCTGGATCTGTCCCGTACGGTCGGCTGGTTCACCACCCGCTTCCCGGTGGTGCCCGTCCTTCCGCCAGGGGATTGGGGCAAGGTCCTCAAGTCCGTCAAGGAGCAGCTGCGGGCCGTACCGCGCCGGGGGCTCGGATACGGGCTCCAGCGCCATCTGATCCGCCCCGAGGGCTTCCCGGAGGGCCCCACGGCCGGGATCAGCTTCAACTACCTCGGCCAGTTCGGGTTGCCGGGCGACGGTGACGGGCTCTTCCGCGGGCTCCACCGGGAACTGGCCCTGGACGCCGACCCGGCGGCCCTGCGTCCGCATCCGCTGGAGGTGGTCGGCCGGGTCGAGGACGAGCGGCTCACGTTCACCTGGTTCTACTCCTGGAATCTGCACCGGGAGGAGACCGTCGGGCGGCTGGCGGAGGAGTTCCGCCAAGCGCTGGGCGAGATCGCCCGGCACGGCGCCGCGCCCGGCGCGGGCGGCCGCACCCCGTCCGACTTCCCGCTCGCCACTCTCGACCAGGCATGCGTGGACCGGCTGGTGGGGGACGGCAGCGGGGTGGAGGACATCTACCCGCTCACCCCCACCCAGGCGGGCATGCTGTTCCACGGGCTGGCCCAGGAGGATCAGCGCGCCTACTTCCAGCAGCTCACCTTCGTCCTGGACGGCGTGCCCGATCCCCGGGCGCTGGCCGCCGCCTGGCAGCGGGTCACCGATCGTACGCCGATGCTGCGCGGCCGCGCGGTGTGGGACGGGGTGCCCGAGCCGCTGCAGGTGGTGGAGCGGGGCGTGCGGGTGCCGGTCACCCACCTCGACTGGAGCGAACTGCCCGCGCCCGAGCGCGATGAGGAGCTGCGCAGGACCCTCGCCGAGGACCGGGACAGGGGGCTCGACCTGGGCACCGCACCGCTGATGCGGCTGGCGCTGGCCCGGCTGTCCGCCACCGAGGTGCGGGTGGTGTGGACCTTCCACCATCTGCTCCTGGACGGCTGGAGCCTCTTCCAGGTGCTGTCCGACGTCTTCCACTGCCACGCCCGGGCGCGTGACGGGGCGTCCGATATGGCGGCCGGTCTGCCCAGCCGTCGCCCGTTCCGCGACTATGTGGCCTGGCTGCGGGAGCGCGACTGGTCGCAGGCGGAGGAGCACTGGCGCGCCCGGCTCGACGGTCTGTCGGAGCCCACCCCGCTGCCCTTCGACCGCGAGCCCACCGAGACCCATCACGCGGAGTCCACCGAGGCGGTGCGCGTCACGCTGCCCGCCGGCACCTCGCGCCGGCTGGAGGAGCTGGCCAAGGGCGCGGGTCTCACCATGAACACCCTGTTCCAGGGGGCGTGGGCGGTGCTGCTCGCCCGGCAGAGCGGGCGCAAGGACGTCGTCTTCGGGACCACGGTCTCCGGGCGTCCGCCGGAACTCCCGGGCGCCCCGGCGATGAGCGGACTGTTCATCACCACGGTGCCGACCCGGCTGTCGGTGCCGTCCGAGGGCACCCTGCTGTCCTGGCTGAGCTCGGTGCAGACGGAGCAGTCCGAGGACCGGCGGTTCGACTTCGTCCCGCTGACCCGGCTGCGGTCCTTCACCTCCCTCGCCGACCGGGTGAACCTCTTCGACTCCCTCGTGGTCTTCGAGAACTACCCGGTCGGTGGGGACCTGGCCGCAGCGCACGGTCTGGAGCTGCGGGAGCTCGACGGGATCGAGACCACCAACTACCCGCTGTCCCTGGTGGTCTACCCCGGCGAGGAGCTGGTGCTGCGGCTCGGCTACGACCCGGGCCTGTTCGACGAGGCCACCGTCGGACGCCTGGCCGAATACCTCTCGGTGCTGCTCACGTCCATGGCCATCGGCCCGGACGGCGCGCCCGCACGCCTGCCGATGCTCGCCCCCGCCCGGAGCCGGCAAGTGCTGCGGGAGTGGAACGACACCGCGGCCCCGCTGCCCGAGGGCACGGTGGCCGAGCTGTTCGCCGCGCAGGTACGGCGCACGCCGGACGCCCCGGCCCTGGACGGCGAGGGCGGCCCGGTGAGCTACCGGGAGCTCGACGCGCGCGCCAACCGGCTGGCCCACCGGCTCATCGGACTCGGTGTCCGGCCCGAGCACCCGGTGGCGGTCCTGATGAACCGGTCCGTGGAGCTGGTGGTCGCCCAGCTGGCCATCGTCAAGGCGGGCGGGGTGTACGTACCGCTGGACACCCGCGCACCCGAGGACCGGCTGCGCACGGTGCTGGCCGAGGCGGCGGCGGAGGTGCTGCTGACCGACCGGGCCCATGAGTCCGCCGCGGACGGCCTCGGGCACGGCGGGCGGACGCTGCTGGTGGAGGCCGGCGGCGACCTTGGCGACGGACCGTGTGAACCGCCCCGGGCGGAGCTCTTCCCGGACAACACGGCGTATCTGATGTTCACTTCCGGCTCCACCGGACGGCCCAAGGGGGTCGCGGTGCGCCACCGCGACATCACCGCCCTCGCCTTCGACCGCGCCTTCGCGGCGCACGATGCGGTGCTGGTGCACTCCCCGCAGGCGTTCGACGCCTCCACCTACGAGCTGTGGGTACCGCTGCTGCGCGGCGGCCGGGCCGTGCTGGCGCCAGACGGGGACGTGGAAGCCGACACCGTACGCCAGGCGATCGCCGCGCACGGGGTGACGTGTCTGTGGCTCACCGCCGGTCTCTTCCGGCTGCTCGCGCAGGAGGCGCCGGAGTGCCTGCGCGGCGCCCGCGAGGTGTGGACCGGCGGCGAGGCGGTGCCCCCGGCGGCGGTACGCCGGGTGCTCGACGCATGCCCGAAGCTGACGGTGGTCAACGGCTACGGGCCCACCGAGACCACGACCTTCGCCACCCGGCGCCCCTTCCGCGCCGGGGAGGAGCTGCCGGCGACGCTGCCCATCGGACGGCCGCTGGACAACACCCGCGTCCATGTCCTGGACGCCTTCCTCCAGCCCCAGCCCCCGGGCGTCCCCGGTGAGTTGTACGTGGCGGGCGCGGGTGTGGCCCGTGGCTACCACGACCGCCCCGGGCCGACGGCCGAGCGGTACGTCGCCGACCCCTTCGGGCCGCCCGGCTCGCGCATGTACCGCACCGGGGACCTCGTGGCCTGGACGGCCGACGGCGAACTGCGCTTCGTGGGCCGGTCCGACGACCAGATGAAGGTCCGGGGCTTCCGGATCGAACCGGGTGAGATCGAGGCGGCGCTGACCCGCCACGAGGCCGTCGCGGAGGCGGTCGTCGCGCTCGCGCGCGAGGGGGAGCGCACTCTGCTGGCCGCCTATCTGGTCCCGGTGCGCGGCGACGCGGTGCCGGACCCCGAAGAGCTGCGGTCCTTCCTGGGCGCCGTCCTGCCCGACTACATGGTGCCCGCGGTCTTCGTCACCCTCGACGAACTGCCCCTCACCGGCAACGGAAAGGTGGACCGCCGCCGACTGCCCGCACCCGACTGGACGGCTGCCTCGGGCGCGGGCCACGTGGCACCGCGCACCGACGCCGAGCGGGCCCTCGTGGAAATCTGGGCCACCCTGCTGGGCCGGGACCGGATCGGGGTCGAGGACAACTTCTTCATGCTCGGCGGGGACTCGATCCTCTCCATCCAGGTCGCCTCCCGCGCCCGGCAGGCGGGGCTGTCCTTCACGCCCAGGGAGCTGTTCCGGCACCCCACGATCGCCTCGCTCGCCACCGTCGCCCAGGCCACCGCGCACCCCGCCGCGGATGCCGGGCCGGTAACCGGGGAAATGCCGCTCACCCCGATCCAGCACTGGTTCTTCGCCACCCAGAGCGCCCGGCCCGAGCACTTCAACCAGTCCGTCCTGGTCGAACTCGACCGGGATCCCGACCCCGAGGCGCTCCGGCGGGCGCTGCGCGCGCTGCTCGAGCACCATGACGCGCTGCGGACGCGCTTTACGCGCCGGGCGGACGGGAGCGTACGGCAGCACTGCCCGCCGCCGGACGAGGCGGGCCCGGAACCGCTGCGCGAGGTGGACCTGTCGGGGCTCGGCCCCCGCGAGCTGCGGACCGCCGAGGACGCGGCCATGGCCGAGGCCAACGCCGGCTTCGAGCTGGAGCGCGGGCCACTGCTGGCCGCCCGGCTGCTGCGCCCCGGGGACGGGGCACCGCCGGCGCTGTTCCTGACGGTGCACCACCTCGTGGTGGACGGGGTCTCCTGGCGGGTACTGCTCGAAGACCTGGACACCGCCTACCACCAGGCGCTCCGCGGCGAACGACCCGATCTGGGCGCCCGCACCACCTCGCTGCGGGACTGGTCCCGGCGCCTTGCCGAGCACACCGCGGCGGGCGGCTTCGACGCCGAACTCCCGCACTGGACGGCGGTGTCCGCGGACTGCGCCGCCACACTGCCCGTCGACGGCCAAGGGGACCTCACCGTCGCGGCCATGAAGACGGTCACCGTCCGGCTGGACCGGCGCCGGACCACCGCCCTGCTCCAGCAGGTGCCCGGGGTCTACCGCACCCGCGTCGACGACGTGCTGCTGGCGGCGCTGGGCCGGGTGCTGGCCGACTGGACCGGGCGCGAGAAGGTGGCCGTCGATCTGGAGGGGCACGGCCGGGAGGACCATCTGCTCGACGGGGCGGACCTCTCCCGCACCGTCGGCTGGTTCACCACCCTGTTCCCGGTGGCGCTCGAGCTCCCGGCCGGCGGCTGGGGCGAGACGCTCAAGTCCGTCAAGGAGCAGCTGCGGGCCGTGCCCGAGCGGGGCATCGGCTACGGGGCGCTGCGTCATCTGGCCCCGTCCGCCGGGCTTCAGGACGCGGCCCAGCCGCAGATCAGCTTCAACTACCTCGGCCGGTTCGACTGGTCCGCCGCCGGAGAGTCCCTGGTCCGCACCGTACGGGGCGGGCTGGGCGGTGACGCGGCACCGGAGTCGGCGCGCGCGCATCTGCTGGACGTGGTGGGCCGGGTCGAACAGGGCCGCCTGGAGATCACCTGGTACTACGGCTCCGGGACGCACACCAAGAAGACGGTGGACCGGCTGGCCCGCCGGATGCTGCGCGCCCTGGAGGAGATCGTCGGCCACTGCGCCGAGCCCGGGGCCGGCGGCCGTACCCCGTCGGACTTCCCGCTGGCCCGGCTGGACCAGGCCGCGGTGGACCGGGTGGCCGGCGACGGCCGGGCGGTGGAGGACATCTATCCGCTGACCCCGATGCAGGCCGGCATGTTGTTCCACAGCCTGGTGGACCCCGCCTCGGACGCCTACGTCAACCAGGTCCAGCTGACGCTGACCGGGGTGACGGACCCGCTGGCGCTGGGAGCGGCATGGCAGCGGACCGCGGACGCCAACCCGATCCTGCGCACCCGGCTGGTCTGGGAGGACACGCCGGAGCCCCTCCAGGTCGTCCGGCGCCGGGCCGCCGTACGCATCGTCCACCAGGACTGGACGCGGCGGCCCGAGCGGTGGCGCGAGGCCGAACTGGCCCGGCTGCTGGCCGAGGACCGGGCCGAGGGGATCGACCTCGGGGCCGCGCCGCTGATGCGGCTGACCGTGATCCGGCTGTCGCCCGACGAGGTCCGGCTGATCTGGACCTTCCACCATGTGCTGCTGGACGGCTGGAGCGCGGCGCAGGTCTTCGACGAGGTGTGCGAGCGGTACGCGGCGCTCACCAACGGACGCGGCGCGGACGTCCCCGCGCGCCGGCCCTTCCGGGCGTATCTGGACTGGCTGAGCGCCCAGGACGCGGCGGAGGCCGAGCGGTTCTGGCGGGATGCGCTGGCGGGCTTCACCTCCCCGACGGAGCTGCCGCGGGACCGGCCCGCGGTCGAGGCGCACCGCACGGCCTCCTCCGGTACTCACCGGGTGACCCTCGGCGCCGGGGAGTCCGCACGGCTGCGCACGACGGCCCAGCGGAACGGGCTGACCATGAACACGGTGATGCAGGGCGCCTGGGGGCTGCTGCTGTCCCGGTACAGCGGGGCCGATGACGTGTGCTTCGGCACGACCGTCTCCGGACGTCCGGCCGCGCTGCCGGGCGTCGAGTCCATGGTCGGGGTGTTCATCAACACCGTGCCCACCCGGGTCCGGGTGGACGGCCGGAGCCGGCTGCTGACCTGGCTGCGGGAGCTGCAGGGCGCCCAGTCGGAGTCCCGGCGCTTCGACTTCGTCTCCCTGGCGCAGCTGCGGGGCTGGAGCGATGTCCCGGGCGGGCTCAATCTCTTCGACTCCATCGTGGTCTTCGAGAACTACCCGTTCGACAGCGAGGCCATCGCGGCGCACGGGCTCGCCATCCGGCAGGAGCGGGATCTGGAGCCGACCAACTACGCGCTCAGCGTGGTGGTGGCGCCCGAGGAGCGGCTGTCCATCTCGCTGGACTACGACCCCGCCGCCTTCGACGCCTCGACCATCGAGCGGCTGGGTTCGTGTCTCCGCGCGCTGCTGGAGGAGATGGCGGCCGGCCCCGGACGGCGGCTGGACGAACTGCCGCTGATCGGCGAGGCGGAGAGCCGGCGGATCCTCACCGAGTTCAGCGGCCCGGTCTCCCCCGCGCCACGGGCGGTCCTGCCCGGGCTCTTCGAGGCGCAGGCGGTCCGTACACCGGATGCCGTGGCCGTGGTCGGGGAGGACGGGCGGCTGACCTACCGGGATCTGAACGAGCGCGCCAACCGGCTGGCCCGGCTGCTGATCGCCTCGGGGGCGGGTCCGGAACACTTCGTCGCCCTCTCGATGCCGCGCACCCCGGACCTCGTGGTGGCCCTGCTGGCCGTGTTCAAGAGCGGCGCGGGATATCTGCCGGTCGATCCCGCCTACCCGGCGGAACGCATCGCTTTCATGATCGGCGACATCGCCCCGGACCTGGTCCTGACCACGCGGGAGGTGGCGGACAAGATTCCCGCCGGACCCGCCCGGATCCTGCTGGAGGACGTCCGGTCCCTGCCGGCCGGTCAGCCCGCTCATGACGTCACCGACGCCGAGCGGACGTCCCCGTTGTCCCCCGGCCACCCGGCCTATGTCATCCACACCTCGGGATCGACCGGTACGCCCAAGGGCGTGGTGGCGACCCATCAGGGTGTCGCGGCGCTGGCGGCGTGGGCGGCTGAGGAGTTCGGGGCGGGGGGCCTGTCCCATGTGGTGGCCTCCACCTCGCTCAACTTCGATGTATCGGTCTTCGAGATCATCTGCCCGCTGCTGACGGGCGGTTGCCTGGAGATCGTCCGCGATCTGCTCACCCTGGCCGAGCGGACGGAGCCCTGGGCCGCGAGCCTGATCAGCGCCGTGCCCTCCGCGCTGGGGCAGGTGCTCGGCAAGGGATCGGTCGCCGTCACCGCCGACACGGTGGTGCTGGCGGGTGAGGGTCTTGCCGCCCGTACCGTCCAGGAGGTCCGCGCGGCCATCCCGGGCTGCCGGGTGGCGAACATCTACGGCCCCACCGAGGCCACCGTCTACGCCACCGCCTGGACCTGCGACCCCGCCGACCCGGGCCGGACCCCACCCATCGGCGCCCCGATCGCCGCGACCCGCGCCTATGTGCTGGACGCGCGGCTGCGGCCGGTGCCCGTCGGGGTGCCCGGGGAGCTGTATCTCGCCGGCCCGGGCGTGGCGCGGGGCTACTTCGGCCGGCCCGGACTCACCGCCCAGCGGTTCATGGCGGATCTCTTCGGCCCCGCGGGCAGCCGGATGTACCACACGGGCGACCTGGTCCGCTGGGACGAGCACGGGCAGTTGGAGTACCTGGGGCGGACCGACGACCAGGTCAAGGTGCGCGGCTTCCGGATCGAACTGGGCGAGGTCGAGGCCGCGCTGGCCCACCACCCCGATGTCGCCGAGGCCGCCGCGGCCGTCATCGACACCTCGGGCCACAAGCGGCTGGCCGGGTATGTCGTCCCGGCCTCGGGAGGCGCGGTGGATCCCGAGGCGATGCGGGTGTTCCTCGCCCGGAGCCTGCCGGACCATATGATCCCGGCGGCGATCGTCACGCTGGACCGGCTGCCGCTGGGCACCAGCGGCAAACTCGACCGGCGCGCGCTGCCCGCACCGGTCTGGGCCGCCCCCGCCACCGGCCACATCTCGCCGCGTACCGAGACGGAGAAGACCCTCGCCGCGATCTGGGCCGAGGTGCTGGGGCTGGAGCAGGTCGGCGTCGAGGACAACTACTTCACCCTCGGCGGCGACTCCATCCTCTCCCTCCAGATCGTCTCCTCGGCCCGACGGGCCGGGATCGAGCTGACGCCCCGCCACCTGTTCGTCCACCAGACGGTCGCCGCCCTGGCCGCCGCCGCGCAGGACGTGCAGGCCCCGGCGGCCACCGCCGAACAGGGGCCGGTCGTCGGCGAGGTGCCGCTCACCCCGATCCAGCACTGGCTCTTCGAGAGCCTCCCGGAGAGTCCCTGGCACTTCACCCAGTCGGTCTCAGCGGAGCTGACCGGACCGGTGGACGAGACCGCGCTGGGCGCCGCACTGGCGGCGCTGCCGGTCCACCACGACGCCCTGCGGATGCGGTTCGAGCGCGCCGGGGACGGGCCCTGGCGCCAGCACAACGCCCCGCCCGGCGCGGCCCCGATGCTCGATGTCCATGATCTGTCCGCCCAGGCACCTGATCGGCGGGCCGACGCGATGCGCGAGGCCGCCGGGCGGGTGCAGGCCGGATTCGACCTCGCCCAGGGGCCGTTGTTCAAGGCCGTGCTCTTCCGCCGGGGCGACGACGAGCGACCGGTGCTCTTCCTCACGGCCCACCACCTGGTGGTCGACGCCGTCTCCTGGCGCATCCTGCTGGAGGATCTGGACACCGCCTACCGTCAGATCACGGCCGGGCGGCCGGTCGAGCTCGGCGGCAAGACCACCTCGTTCCGGGAGTGGTCGCAGCGGCTGCGCGACCACGCCGCCGCCGGGGGCTTCGACGACGAACTCGGCCACTGGACGGCGGCGGACGGATGCGCGGAACTCCCCACGGACGGCGAGGGGCCCAACACCGCGGCCTTCGAGGAGTCGGTGACCGTCCGGCTCGACGGGGAGGAGACCCGCGTCCTGCTGCGGGACGTGCCGGGCGCCTATCTGACCCGGATCGACGATGTGCTGCTGTGCGCGCTCGGCCGGGTGCTCGGCCGCTGGACCGGCCATGACCGGGTGCTGGTGGATCTGGAGGCGCACGGCCGCGAAGAGATCTTCGAAGGGGTCGATCTCTCCCGTACCGTCGGCTGGTTCACCAGCATGTTCCCGATCGCGCTGGAGATCGGCACCGACGCGGGGCTCGAGCGGACGTTGAAGGCCGTCAAGGAGCGGCTGCGGGCGGTGCCCCGCAAGGGACTGGGATACGGGGCGCTGTGCCACCTGTCCCCGGCGGCCGCCCCCGGCCTCCCGGACGCGCCCCGGATCAGCTTCAACTATCTGGGCCGGCTCGACTGGCAGGTGCCGGGCGACGGCGGTCTGGGGCTCGCCCCGCACGGCGGACTGGACGGGGACATGAGCGGAGAGGAACCCCGGCCGCACCTCATTGATGTGATCGGCAGGGTGGAGGACGGGCAGCTGGAGCTCTCCTGGTCCTACTCCAGGTCGGTGCACCGGCGCACCACCGTGCTCCGGCTCGCCGAGGAGATGCTGGCGGAGCTACGAGCGATCGTACGGCTCTGCACCGGGCCGGAGGCGGGCGGACGGACGCCCTCGGACTTCCCGCTGGCCGCCCTGGACCAGGAGAGCGTCGACCGGCTGGCGGGCGACGGGCGGGACGTGGCGGACATCTATCCGCTGACGCCGACCCAGACCGGGCTGGTCTTCCATGGGCTGGCCCAGCGCGACCAGGGGCTCTATGTGGAGCAGGCGACCTTCGTCCTGGACGGTGTCCGGGACTCCCGGGTCCTGGCCGCCGCCTGGCAGCATGTCGTCGGCCGCACCCCGGTGCTGCGCAGCGAGATGGTGGTGCGGGATGTGCCCGAGCCCCTGCAGATCGTGCGCCGCACGGCGGCCGTGCCGGTCGAGGAGCTCGACTGGAGCAACATGACGGAGGACGAGCGCTCGGCCGCGCTGCGGCGGCTGCTCGAGGAGGACCGCGCCCGGGGGATCGATCTCACCGCGGCCCCGCTGCTCCGGGTCACCCTCGCCCGGCTCTCGCCGACGGAGGTCCAGGTGCTCTGGACCTTCCACCATGTGCTGCTCGACGGCTGGAGTGTCTTCCAAGTCCTCTCCGATGTCTTCGCCGCCCATGCCGCCCTGGCTGCCGGAGAGCAGCCCAGGCTGGAAGCCCGTCGGCCGTTCGCGGACTATGTGGCCTGGCTCGGCCGGCAGGACCGTACGCAGGCCGAAGCGCACTGGCGGCACGCGCTGGCGGGATTCGCCGCTCCCACTCCTCTCCCCTATGACCGCAAGCCGACGCCGGAGATTGCCACCCGCTCCTCCGAGTGGCTGTCGCACCGGCTCGATGAGCAGGACACCACCGCCCTCCAGGACTTCGGCCGACGGCACCGGCTCACGCTCAATACGATCGTCCAGGGCGCTTGGGGATTACTCGTATCTCGCTTGAGCGGGGAGTCGGACGTCTGCTTCGGGGCGACGGTCTCCGGACGGCCGACGGAGCTGCCGGGCGCCGACTCCATCACCGGCATCTTCATCAACACGCTGCCCGTACGGCTGGAGGTGCACGGCGACGCCGCAGCGGCCGCCTGGCTGCGCACGCTCCAGGACGAGCAGGCGGACGCGCGCGGCTTCGGCCATGTGCCGCTGTCCCAGCTGCGGGGCTGGAGCGAGGTGCCGGGCGGGGTGAACCTCTTCGAGAGCCTGGTGGTCTTCGAGAACTACCCGATCAACGACTCCGCGGCCGCCGAGCACGGACTGCGGGTGCGCGGCCTCCAGGCGCTGGAGTCCACCAACTACGCGCTGACCGTGGTCGTCTCGCCCGGCGCCGAGCTGTCGGTCGAACTCGGCTACGACCCGCGGCTCTTCGAGAAGACCACCGCGCGTGCCCTCGCCGACCGGCTGACGCATGTCCTTCGCGCCCTGGCCGCGGCCCCCGACGATCTGCCGCTGGACCGGGTCGACATCCTGTCGGCCGCCGAGCGCGGGCGGCTCCTGGTGGACTGGAACGACACCGCCCGGCCGGTCCCGCCGACGACGCTGGCCCAGCTCTTCGAGGCGGCGGCGGACCGCCGGCCGGACGCGCCCGCGGTCCTCTCCCCCGACGGGGGGCTGTCCTACGCGGAGCTGGACGAGTGGGCCAACCGCCTCGCCCACCGGCTCATCGCCCAGGGCGTCGGCCCCGGGGAGATCGTCGCCCTCGTGCTGCCGCGGTCGGTGGAGATCGTGGTCGCCCAGCTCGCGGTGGCCAAGGCCGGGGGCGCCTACCTGCCGGTCGACCCGGACTACCCCGCCGAGCGCATCGCGCTGATGCTCGGCGACGCCGCCCCGCTCGTCACCCTGGAGGGGACGGCCGGCGTCCACACCGGCGAGGGCCCCGCACACCGGCCCGCCGACGCGGACCGGACGCGCCCGGTCGACCCGGACGACCCGGCGTATGTCATCTACACCTCCGGGTCCACCGGCACGCCCAAGGGCGTGGTGGTCACCCACCGCGGGATCGGGAGCTTCGCCGCCGCCGAGGCCGAGCACTACCAGGTGCGGCCGGGCGACCGGGTGCTGCAGTTCGCCTCGCCCAGCTTCGACGCCTCCGTCCTGGAGCTGTGCATGGCGCTGCCGGCCGGAGCCGCCCTCGTGGTGCCCGAGCCCGGTCCGCTGCTGGGCGGGCATCTGGCCGAGGTGCTGCGCGAGCGGAGCGTCACCCACACCCTCATTCCGCCCGCCGCGCTCGCCACCCTGCCCGCCGGGACCGAGAAGGAGCTGCCGGAGCTCCGTACCCTGATCGTCGGAGGGGATGCCTGCGGCAGCGAGCTGACGGCCCGGTGGGCCCCGCACCACCGCATGATCAACTCCTATGGGCCGACCGAGACCACCGTGGTCGCCACCTGGTCCGAGCCACTGGTCGCCGACGGCTCCCCGCCGCCCATCGGACGGCCGATCCCCAACACCCGGGTGTATCTGCTCGACGCGCGGCTGCGCCCGGTGCCGCCGAGGGTCCCCGGCGAGCTGTGGATCAGCGGCCCGTCGCTCGCCCGGGGCTATCTGGGCCGCCCCGGGCTGACCGCCTCCCGCTTTGTCGCGAACCCCTTCGGGCCGGCCGGCTCCCGGATGTACCGCACCGGCGATCTCGCCCGCTACGACACCCAGGGCCGCCTGCATCACCTGGGGCGCACCGACCACCAGATCAAGCTGCACGGCTACCGCATCGAGGCCGGTGAGGTGGAGGCCGCCCTGGGCGGCCACCCGCTCCTCCTGGAGGCCGTGGTGACGGTCCGGGAGGACGAGCCCGGTGTGCCCCGGCTGGTGGCGCATCTCGTGCTCGCGCCCGGTGCCACCGCGCCGTCCGGCGCCGAGCTCCGGGACCGTCTGGGCCGGACCCTGCCCGCGTACATGATCCCGTCGGCGTTCGCCGTCCTGGACCGCCTGCCGCTCACGGAGAACGGCAAGACCGACCGCGCGGCCCTGCCCGCGCCCCGCCCCGCCATCGTCGCGCCGGCCGCGCATGTCCCGCCGCGCACCCCCACCGAGGAGGTCATCGCGGAGATCTGGGCCGAGGTGCTGGGGGTGGCGAAGGTCGGCGCCGAGGACGAGTTCTTCGCCCTGGGCGGTGATTCGGTCCGCAGTCTGCTGATCGCCTCCCGCGCCAAGGAGGCGTTCGACATCGATCTGACGCCCCGGGACATCCTGACCGCGCACACCGTCGCCGCCCTCGCCGACCTCGTCGAGGAGCGGATCCTGTGCGAACTCGAAGACGCCGCTCTCGGCGGCAGCGACCACGACGAACGGTGAGGAAAGAGAACATGACGTCTTCGAGGAACAGCCGTGCCTCCGCCCTGCCCGAGGAGCTCCGGGAGGCCCTGCGCCGCCGTCTGGCGGGCAAGGCCGGGCGCACCGGGGCGATCCCCCGCGCGGACCGCGCCCAGCCGCTTCCGCTGTCCTTCGCGCAAGCGCGCCTGTGGTTTCTGCACACCCTCCAGCCGGACGAGGCCGGATACAACAGTGCGGTGGCGCTGCGGCTGACCGGCGCCCTGGACCCGGCCGCGCTCTCCTGGGCGCTGGACACCCTGGTGGAGCGCCATGAGGCGCTGCGGACCGTCTTCGAGGACGGCGACGGGCAGCCCACACAGGTGGTGCGTCCGGCCGCGCCGCTGCCGCTGGCGGTGGCGGACCTCGACGGTGCCGAACGCGGCCAGGAGCCGCTGGAGCGGCGGCTGCTCGCGGAGTACTCGCGCCCGTTCGACCTGCGGACCGGTCCGCTGCTGCGGGCGCTGCTGATCCGCGTGGCGGGCACCGAGCACGTACTGCTGCTGACCGCCCACCACATCGTGACGGACGGCTGGTCCATGAGCGTGCTCGTGGACGAGGTGTGCGCGCTCTACGACGCCCGGGTGGCGGAGGGCGAGCGGGAACCGCTGCCTCCGGTGCCGGTCCAGTACCCGGACTTCGCGGTGTGGCAGCGGGAGCGGCTGGCCGGGCCGGCGCTGGAGAAGCAACTCGACTACTGGAAGGAGCGGCTGGAGGGTGGCGTCCCCCTGGAACTGCCCACCGACCGGCCACGGCCCGCGGTGCGCGGCTCGGCGGGCGCGGTGCATGAGTTCACCGTGGCCGGCGGCACCGCGACCCGGCTCCGGGAGCTGGCCGCGGAGCGGCGGACGACCCTGTTCACCGCGCTGGTCGCCGCGTGCCAGGGGCTGTTCGCCCGCTGGTCGGGGCAGGACGACATCGCGATCGGCACCGTCACCTCGGGCCGTGGCCGCACCGAGCTGGAGCGCGCCGTCGGCTTCTTCGTCAACACCGTCGTCCTGCGCTCCGCTGTGGACACCTCACGCTCGTACCGCGAGCTGCTCACCGACGCCGGTGCCACGGTCCTCGACGCCTTCTCCCACGACGAGACGCCCTTCGAGCGGCTGGTGGAGGCCGTGGGCGCGCGCCGGGACGCGGGCCGCAACCCGCTGTTCGACGTCATGGTGCTGCTCCACTCCGCCCCCAGGGCCACGCCCCGGATGGCCGGGCTGACGGTGACAAGCGTCGATGTGCCCCGCCGGTCGGCCACCTTCGACCTCAGCGTGGAGTTCCTGGAGGACGGTGAGGAGCTGCGGGGCCTGCTGGAGTACAGCACCGAGCTCTTCGACGCCGGGACCGCCGAGCGGATGGCCGGGCATCTGCTGGTGCTGCTGGACGCGGTGACCACCGAGCCGGACCGGCCGCTGCGGGAGCTCCCGCTGCTGACGGACGAGGAGCGGCGGCAGGTGACGGACGGCGGGCGCGGCCCCGCCCTGGCCGTCCCGCCGGTCACCTTCCCCGCGGTGTTCGAGGAGCGGGCCGCCCGCACCCCGGCGGCGACGGCGCTGGTCGCAGGCGACGAGGTGTACGACTTCGCGGGGCTCAACGCGGCCGCCAACCGGCTGGCGCACCATCTGATCGCCCAGGGGGTCGGCCCCGAGCGGGTCGTCGGGGTGAAGCTGCCGCGCACCGCCGACATGGTGGTGGCGATCCTCGCCGTGCTCAAGGCGGGCGGGGTCTATCTGCCCATCGATCCCGAACTCCCCGCCGAGCGGGTCGCGTTCCTGATCGCCGACGCCGAGCCGATGCTGGTGCTCGACGAGACGGCGCTGCGTACGGTCCCCGCCACCCTGCCGGCGTCCGATCCCACGGACGCCGACCGGACCGGCGCGCTGCACCCGGACGCCGCGGCCTACGTCATCTACACCTCCGGCTCCACCGGCCGCCCCAAGGGCGTGGCCGTGGACCACCGGGCGATGGTGAATCTGCTGGTCAACCACCGCCATGGGCTGGTGGCGGAGGCGGGCGGCGGGCCGCTGCGCGTGGCCCTGACCGCGTCGTTCTCGTTCGACACCTCGCTGGAGGGCCTGCTGCTGATGGCCGACGGCCATGAGCTGCATCTCATCGACGAGGCGACCCGGCTCGATCCGGCCGCGCTCGTCGCGTACATCGCCGAGCACCGGGTCGACTTCCTGGATCTCACCCCGTCGTATCTGCGGCAGCTCCTCCCGGCCGGGCTGCTGGAGGATCCCCGGCACCGCCCCCGGGTGCTGATGCTGGGCGGCGAGGCCATCGGGCAGACGCTCTGGCGGCAGTTGGCGGATGCCTCCGGCACCACTGCGTACAACTTCTACGGGCCCACCGAGTGCACCGTGGACGCGCTCTGGGCCCGGATCGGCGGGATCGGCCGTCCGGTGGTGGGTCGTCCGCTGGGCAATCTGCGCGCCCATGTGCTCGACGCCCGGCTGCGGCCGGTGCCGGTGGGCGTCGCGGGAGAGCTGTATCTCGCCGGCGACCAGCTGGCCCGGGGATATGTGCGCCGCCCCGGGCTGACCGCGGGCCGCTTCGTGGCCGACCCGTTCGGGCCCGCCGGAAGCCGGATGTACCGCACCGGCGATGTGGCCCGCTGGACCGCAGAGGGGCAACTGGACTATCTCGGCCGCGCGGACGACCAGGTGAAGATCCGCGGCCATCGGATCGAACCGGGCGAGATCGAGGCCGCGCTGCTCGATCTGCCCACCGTCGCCGAGGCTGCCGTCGTCGCCGTGACCGACGACCGTGACCACGCCCGGCTGGCCGCCTACTACGTACCGGCCGCCGCCACTGAGCCGCCCACCGCGGCGGAGCTGCGCGCCGCCCTCGGGCGGGCCCTGCCGGATCACATGGTCCCCTCCGCCTTCGTGGCCCTGGCCGCCATGCCGCTGACCACCAGCGGCAAGCTGGACCGGCGGGCGCTGCCCGCCCCGAGCCCCGACGAGGCCCAGCGGGAGCACGCGTACACGGCCCCCCGGACCCTGGTGGAGAAGGAGCTCGCGGGGATCTGGGCCGAGGTGCTCGGCGCGGACGCGGTCGGGGTGACGGACAACTTCTTCGAACTCGGCGGCGACTCGATCCTGTCCATCCAGGCGGTCTCCCGCGCCCGCCGGGCCGGGCTGCGGCTCACCTCGCGGGACATCTTCCTCCACCAGACCATCGCCGATCTGGCCGCCGCGCTCGCCCCGCGGAGCACCTCCGAGCCCCACACCGACGACGCCGCCGCCGACCGGACGGACGACACGGGCCCGGCGCCGCTCACCCCGATCCAGCACTGGTTCTTCGCCGCCCATGGCCCGCTGGGCCACTTCACCATGTCGATGGTGGTCGAGCTGCCGTACGACGTGGACGAGACGGCGCTGAGCACCGCCCTGGACACCGTGGTCGCCCACCATCCCGCCCTGCGCACCCGGTTCGTCCGCGAGGGCGGGACATGGCGGCAGGAGCCGGTCGAGGCGGTGGCGGGGCCCTCGCTGGCCCGCCATGACCTGTCCGGGCTGTCCGGGGACGAGCAGCGTACGGCGGCCGAGGCGGCCGCCGAGGCCGCCCGCGCCGCACTCGACCTGGAAGCGGGTGAGTTGCTGCGCGGGGCGCTTCTGGTACGCGGGGCGGGCACCCGGCCGCGGCTGTTCCTGACCGTGCACCACCTGGCCGTGGACAGCGTGTCGTGGCGCATTCTGCTCGGCGATCTGGAGACCGCCTACCGGCAGGCCACCGCCGGGGAGCCGGTGCTTCTGGAGCCGGCCGGCACCCCCTTCACCCGCTGGGCCCACCGGCTGGCCCACCATGTCCGCGGCGGACGGCTGGACGGCGATCTGGCGTACTGGGAGGGCGTACGGCAGGCGGGCGGCACGGACCTCCCGGTGGACCGTCCAGGCCGCGCCACCGCGGGATCCACCCGCACGGTGCGGGTGCGGCTGGACCGGGACGCCACCGACGCGCTGCTGCGCCGGGTCCCCGGGGTGTACCGGACGCAGGTCAACGACGTGCTGCTCAGCGCGCTCGGCCGGGTGCTCGCCGACTGGACGCGGTCGGACCGGGTGCTGGTGGCCATGGAGGGCCACGGCCGGGAGGAGCTGGACGACACCGTCGATCTGTCGCGTACGGTCGGCTGGTTCACCACCCAGTACCCGGTGGCGCTCACCCTGCCCGGCCACGGCTGGGGCGCGGTGCTGAAGTCCGTGAAGGAGCAGCTGCGCGCGCTGCCCCACCGGGGACTGAGTTATGAGGCGCTGGCGCACTTGAGCGCACCGGACTCCCCGGCCCGCGCGCTGCGCGACGCCCCGCTGCCCGGCATCTGCTTCAACTACCACGGCCAGTGGGACTCGGCGCCGGGCGACGACGCCTTCACGCTCACCGGCGAGACCCTGGGACGGGATCTCGCCCCCGAGGAGCCCTCGACATATCCGCTGGACGTCTCGGGTGTGGTGGCGGCCGGCGAACTGGAGCTGACCTGGCTCTACTCCGATCTCGTCCATGACGAGGCCACGGTGCGGCGGCTCGCCGACGCCATGGTCGGGGCGCTGCGCGAGATCGTCTGGCACTGCGCCCAGCCCGACGCGGGGGGCCGTACGCCCTCGGACTTCCCCCTCTCGCGGCTGGACCAGGCGGGCGTGGACCGGGTGGTGGGCGACGGGCGGGAGACCGAGGACGTCTATCCGCTGACCCCGCTTCAGGAAGGCATGCTCTTCCACCGTCTGGTCGGCGGTGAGGAGGACGTCTATGTCGACCAGGCCACCCTGGTCCTGGACGGGGTGGGCGATCCGCACGCGTTCGCCGCCGCCTGGCAGGAGACGGTCGACCGCACCCCCGTGCTGCGCACGGGGGTCGTGTGGCAGGACGTCGAGCGGCCCCTGCAGTTCGTACGCCACCGTGCGGCCCTCCCCGTCGCGCACCTGGACCTGCGCGCGCTGACCGAAAAGCGGCGCGAGACCGAGCTGGAGCGGCTGCGGGCCGAGGATCTGGCCGGGGGCGTGGATCTGAGCACGCCGCCGCTGATGCGGCTGACCATCGCACGGCTGCCCGCGGACCAGGTGGCGCTGGTCTGGACCTCGCACCATCTGGTGCTGGACGGCTGGAGTCTGGCCCAGGTCTTCACCGAGGTGTGCGAGCGGTATGCCGCGGCCGTCCGGGGAGGCCGCCCGGCCCTGCCCGCCCGCCGGCCCTTCCGCGACTATCTGCGGTGGCTGGACGGCCAGGACGGCCGGGAGGCGGAGGCACATTGGCGGGAGGTGCTCGCCGGCTTCACCGCGCCCACGCCGCTGCCGTACGACCGCACACCCCGCCAGGCCCATCGCGCCCGGTCCTCCTCGACCCTGTCGGTGGCGCTCGCGCCGGACGCGTCGGCGCGGCTGCGCCGTACCGCCCAGCGGTGCGGGCTCACCGTCAACACAGTGGTGCAGGGGACGTGGGCGCTGCTGCTGTCCCGGTACAGCGGCGAGGAGGACGTGGTCTTCGGCACCACCGTCTCGGGCCGCCCGGCCGAACTGGCCGGGGTGGAGTCGATGGTGGGCATGTTCATCAACACCCTGCCCACCCGGGTGCGGGTCGAGGGTGCCCGGAACACCGCGCAGTGGCTGCGGGAGCTCCAGATCGCGCAGTCCGGGTCTCGCCGGTTCGAGTCCGTGTCGCTGGCCCAGATGTCGGGGTGGAGTCAGGTGCCCGCGGGCACCGCCCTCTTCGACAGCATGGTCGCGTTCGAGAACTATCCCTTCGACGACTCCTCGGCGCGCGAGGCGGGGCTGCGGATCCTGGACGTCCGGTCGACGGACGCGACCAACTTCCCGCTGAGCCTGCGGGCCCATCTCTCCGACCGGCTCGGCTTCGACCTCGGCTATGACCCCGGGCTGTTCGACGAGCGGACCGCGGCGGCCCTCGCCGACCGGCTGTGCCTGCTGCTCGGCCAGATCGCGGCGGACCCCGACCGGCCGCTGCGAGCGCTGCCGTGGACCACGGCCGAGGAGCGCGAGCGGCTGCTCGTGGAGTGGAGCGGCGCGGGCGCGGCGGACCGTGGGACACCGCGGCGGACCCTGGTGGAGCTCTTCGAGGAGCAGGCGGCCCGCACCCCCGATGCCACCGCCGTCAGCTGCGCCGGGGCGTCGCTGACGTACGCCGAACTCGACACGCGGGCGGGCCGGCTGGCCCACCGGCTGGCGGCCGAGGGCGCCGGGCGGGAACGGTATGTGGCGCTCGCGCTGCCCCGCTCGCCGGAGATGATCGTCGCGATCGTGGCCGTGCTGAAGACCGGTGCGGCCTATCTGCCCATCGATCCGGACCAGCCGGCCGCCCGGGTCGCCCCCATGCTCGCCGACACCGAACCGGTGCTCCTGCTGACCATCGGCGATCTGGAGACCCGGTTCGCCCCCGACACCGCGGTGCCCCGGCTGTGCCTGGACGACCCCGGCCTCGCGGCCGATCTGGGGCGCCGCCCGACCGCCGTCCCGGCCGGTTCCGGGCCGCTGCCGGACAGCCCCGCGTACGCCATCTACACCTCGGGGTCCACCGGTGTGCCCAAGGGCGTGGTGATTCCGCACGCCAATGTGGTCCGGCTGTTCTCCCGTACCCAGGCGTGGTTCTCCTTCGACGAGGCCGATGTGTGGACGATGTTCCACTCGTACGCCTTCGACTTCTCGGTCTGGGAGATCTGGGGGCCGCTGCTGCACGGCGGCCGGCTCGTCGTCGTCCCGTACGCCGTCTCGCGCTCGCCCGAGGACTTCCTGCGGCTGCTGGCGGACGAGCGGGTGACGGTGCTCAACCAGACGCCCTCGGCCTTCTACGCCCTGATGCGCGCCGATGAGGAGAACCCGGGCACCGGGGCGCTGCCGGCGTTGCGCCGGGTGGTGTTCGGCGGCGAGGCGCTCGATCCGCGCCGGTTGGCGGGCTGGTACGCACGGCATCCGGACACCGCGCCCGTTCTGGCCAACATGTACGGGATCACCGAGACCACCGTGCATGTCACCCACACCGCGCTCGACCGGGACAGCGCGGCCCGCGCCACCGGAAGCGGCATCGGCACCGGCATCCCCGATCTGCGGGTCTACGTCCTGGACTCCGGTCTCCAGCCGGTGCCGCCGGGGGCGGTGGGCGAGCTGTATGTGGCGGGAGCGGGGCTGGCCCGCGGCTATCTGCGCCGTCCGGGGCTGACCGCGTCCCGCTTCGTCGCGGACCCGTTCGGGCCCCCGGGGAGCCGGATGTACCGCTCCGGCGACCGGGCCCGGTGGCGCGGCGACGGCGAGCTGGAGTATCTGGGCCGGGCCGACCACCAGGTGAAGATCCGCGGCTTCCGGATCGAACCCGGTGAGATCGAGGCCGCCCTGTCCGCCCATCCGGGCGTCGCCCATGCCGTGGTGACCGCGCGGGAGGACCGGCCCGGGGCGCGGCGGCTGGTCGCCCACACGGTGGCGGCCGATCCGTCCGCACCGCCGCCCACCGCCGCCGAGCTGCGGGAGTTCCTGCGCCGGGCGCTGCCAGAGCACATGGTCCCCGCCGCCTATGTGCCGCTGGACGCCCTGCCGCTGACCGCCAACGGCAAGCTCGACCGCGCGGCGCTGCCCGCCCCCGGCGCGGACGGCTTCGCGACGAGTGCCGAGCGGATCGCGCCCCGCACCGACGCCGAACGCACGGTGGCCCGGGTCTGGGCCGAGGTGCTGGGGGCCGAGGAGGTGGGCGCCGAGGACAACTTCTTCGCCCTGGGCGGCGATTCGATCCTGGCCATCCGGGTGGCTTCCCGGTTGCGGGCGGCCTTCGGCACGGAGGTCTCCCCGCGCTCCCTGTTCACCCATGCCACCGTCGCCGCCCTCGCCGCCGTGCTGGCCGCACCGGCCGGCGCCACGGACGGCGGGGCAATCCAAGCGGTGCCACGGGGCGCCGATCTGCCGCTGTCCTTCGCCCAGCAACGGCTGTGGTTCCTGGACGCCTTCGACGACGGCGGCACCGAGTATGTGACCCCGTTCGCGCTGCGGCTGCGCGGCCGGCTCGACACCACCGCCCTGCGCACCGCCCTGGACGGCCTGGTGGCCCGGCACGAGCCGCTGCGCACCACCTTCGCCGAGGTGGACGGCCGCGGGGTGCAGCGGGTGGGTGAGCCGTACGGGGTGGAACTGCCGTCGTACGACCTTGAGCCCTTCCCCGCCGCCGAGCGTGAGCGGGAGCTGGAGCGGCTGCTGACGCGGGAGGGCGCCACCGCCTTCGATCTGCGCACCGGCCCGCTGCTGCGGGCGTCCCTCATCCGGCTGGACGACACCGAGCACATCGTTACCCTGACGATGCATCACATCGTCACGGACGGCTGGTCCACCGCGGTCATCAGCGCTGATCTGAGCGAGCTGTACGCGGCGGCGCTGGCCGGGCGGTGTCCCGCGCTGACGCCGCTGCCGGTGCAGTACGCCGACTGGGCGGCCTGGCAGCGCGATCCGCGCGGCGGCGCGGCCGCGATGGAGCCGCAGCTTCGCCACTGGCGCGAGAAGCTGGCGGGGCTGGCCCCGCTGGAGCTTCCGACCGACCGTCCGAGGCCGCCCGTCCAGACGAAGAACGGCGCGCTGCTGGAGTTCCCCCTGGACGCGGAGCTGGTGGCACGGCTGCGCGAGACCGGACGGCGCAGCGGCGGCACGCTCTTCATGACCCTCCTGGCCACCTGCCAGGCGCTGTTCGCGCGCTGGTCGGGGCAGGAGGACATCGCGGTGGGCACCGTGACCTCCGGCCGGGAGCGCCCCGAACTGGAGCGGCTGGTCGGGATGTTCGTGAACACCCTGGTCCTGCGGTCCCGGGTGCGTACGGACCGTCCGTTCGCCGAGCTGCTCTCCGAGGTGCGCGGGAGAGTCCTGGACGCCTTCGCCCACCAGGATGTGCCGTTCGAGCGGATCGTGGACGAGCTCCAGCCGGAGCGGGACACCAGCCGCACCCCGCTCTTCCAGGTCATGGTGGCGCTGCACAACCTGGGCAGCGAGGTGCCGAGCCTGCCCGGCCTGGCCGTGGAGGCCGTCCGGATGCCGAACCGGACCGCCGGTTTCGACCTGGGCATCGACTTCGTGGAACACCAGGACGCGCTGACCGCGTTCGTGGAGTACAACACCGATCTGTTCGACGCGGCCACCGTCGAGCGGATGGCCCGTCAGCTGCGGCTGCTGCTCGAAGCGGTGGCGCGGGACCCCGGCCGTACGGTGGGCGAGCTGCCGCTGCTGTCCGCCGAGGAGCGCCGGACCGTGCTGGAGGCGTGGAACGACACCGCACTCCCGGTTGCGGACACGACGTTCCCGCGCCTCTTCGAGGACCAGGCGGCCCGCACCCCGCGGGCCACGGCGCTCGTGGCCCCCGGGGTCAGCTGGGACTTCGCGGAGCTGAACGCCCGCGCCAACCGGCTGGCCCACCATCTGATCGGGCTCGGCATCGGCCCGGAGAAGGTGGTCGCGGTCAGACTGCCGCGCACCGCCGAGCTGATGGTGGCGCTCCTCGCGGTGGTCAAGGCGGGCGGGGTTCATCTCTACATCGATCCCGAACTGCCCGCCGAGCGCATTCGGTTCCTGCTGGAGGACGCGGCGCCCGATACCGTCCTCACCCCCGGGCTCCTGCGGGACGCTCCCCTCGACGCCCTGCCCGTCACCGACCCCACGGACGACGACCGGCTCGCCCCGCTGCTTCCCGCCAACACCGCGTACATCAGCTACACCTCGGGATCCACCGGCCGCCCCAAGGGCGTCGCGGTCGAACACCGCCAGCTGGTCAACCTCTGCCATGACCATATGGCCGAGCTCATCGATCCGCACACGGCCGAGGTTGGCCGCCCGCTGCGCGCCGCGCTGACCGCCACCTTCTCCTTCGACACCTCCTGGGAGGGCCCGCTGTTCCTGGCCGCGGGCCAGGAGGTGCATCTCGTCGACGACGCGGTACGGCTCGACCCGGCCGCCCTCGTCGCC
Source organism: Streptomyces sp. NPDC005266 (assembly GCF_040607655.1). Lineage (NCBI taxonomy): Bacteria > Bacillati > Actinomycetota > Actinomycetes > Kitasatosporales > Streptomycetaceae > Streptomyces > Streptomyces sp. NPDC005266. Next base: position 156,385 of record NZ_JBEXHC010000004.1, on the reverse strand, counting down.
CTGGTCCACGCCCGTGAGCTGGACTTCCTCGACCTCACCCCCTCGTATCTCCATGAGCTGGTGGCCGCCGGGCTGTTCGCCGAGGGCCGCCACCACCCCCGGGTCGTCATGGTGGGCGGCGAGGCCCTCGGGACCGCCCTGTGGCGGGAGCTGCGCGCGCTGCCCGGCGTGGCGGCGTACAACTTCTACGGACCCACCGAGTGCACCGTCGACGCCGTGTACGGACGCCTCACCGACCTCGGGGACCGCCCGCTCATCGGACGGCCCGGCCGCAATTTGCGGGCCTATGTCCTGGACGGCGGGCTGCGGCCGGTGCCTCCCGGGGTGCCGGGCGAACTGCATCTGGCCGGAGCCCAGATCGTCCGTGGCTATCCGGGCCGGCCCGGCCTCACCGCGGAGCGCTTCATCGCCGACCCCTACGGCCCGCCCGGCACCCGGATGTACCGCACCGGTGACCGGGCGCGCTGGGCGGCGGACGGGGTGCTGGAATTCCTCGGCCGCACCGACGAGCAGATCAAGATCCGTGGCTTCCGCATCGAGCCCGGTGAGATCGAGGCCGCGCTGTTGGACCATCCGGCGGTCGCGGACGTGGTGGTGGTGGCCCGGGAGGACACCGGCCATCGGCGGCTGGTGGCCTATCCGGTGGCCGGCGGGCCGGACGGCGATCTCGACCCGGCGGAGCTGCGCGCCTGGCTCAAGCGCGGCCTCCCCGACTACATGGTCCCCGCCGCGTTCGTCACGCTGGACCGGGTGCCGCGCACCGACAGCGGCAAGGTCGACCGGCGCGCGCTGCCCGCACCGCCCGTCCAGCCGGACGCGGCCACGCCGTACGTGGCGCCGCGCACCCCCGCCGAGACGGAGCTCGCCCGCGTCTGGGCCGACGTGCTCGGTGTCCCCCGGGTCGGCGTGGAGGACAACTTCTTCGCCCTGGGCGGCGATTCGATCCTCAGCATCCAGATCGTCTCCCGCGCCCGCCAGGCCGGTCTGGCGCTCACGTCCAAGGATGTCTTCCGCCACCAGACCATCGCGGAACTCGCGGTGGTCACCGGCTCCATCCGGAAGCCCGGGCGACCGTCCGCCACGGCACCGTCCGGACCGGCACCGCTCACCCCGATCCAGCGCTGGTATCTCGACGGGCGGGGGCCCGGCGATCCGCTGCACTTCACGATGACGCACCGGCTGGAGCTCACCGGCGACCTCGACGAGGCCGCGCTGCGGCACGCGGTGGACGCGGTCGTGGCCCATCACGCGGCGCTGCGCACCCGTTTCCTGGCCACCGGCCAGGGGTGGCGGCAGGAGGTGATGGCCACCGCCCCCGGCGCCGTCCTCGAACGGCACGATCTGTCCGGACTCGACGAGGAGTCCCGCTCGCGCGCCGTACAGGAGGCAACGGTGGCGGCACAGACGGGTCTGGACGTCACCGAGGGCGCCGTCGTGCGGGTGCTGCTGTTCGCCTTCGGGCCGGAGCGGCCACCGGAGTTGCTGATCACCGCCCACCATCTGGTGGTGGACGGCGTCTCCTGGCGCATCCTGCTCGGCGACCTGGAGACCGCCTACCACCGTGCCGCCGCCGGTGGCCCGGCCGCGCTCCCCCCGGCGAGCGGCGCCGTGACGCACTGGGCCGTCCGGCTCGCGGAACACACGCACTCCGGCGCCTTCGACGGCGAGCTGGAGTACTGGACACGCATAGCAAGGACCGCGCCCGCCGCGCTCCCCACAGACCGCGAGGGCGTCAACACCCACCGGACGGCGGGCACCGTGACCGCCGTTCTGGGCCGCGCCGAGACCGACGCGCTGCTGCGCGAGGTGCCCGGTGTGTATCGCACCCAGATCAACGATGTGCTGCTGAGCGCGCTCGGCCGGACCCTGTCGCGCTGGACCGGCCAGGACACCGTGCTGATCGGGATGGAGGGACACGGCCGCGAGGACCTCTTCGAGGAGCTGGATCTGTCGCGTACGGTGGGCTGGTTCACCGCCGAGTTCCCGCTCGCGCTGACCGTCGCGCCGGGCGCCGGCTGGCGGGATACCCTGCGGTCCGTCAAGGAGCAGTTGCGCGCCGTCCCGCACCGCGGGCTGGGCTACGGCGCGCTGCGCCACCTCGCCCCGGACACCCCCGGGGCCGCCGAGCTGCGGGACGGTCCGAGCCCGCGGATCGGGTTCAACTACCACGGCCAGTGGGATGTCGCCGCCGCGGACGGTGCGGCGGCCTCCGGCCTCTACCGCGCGGCCCTGCCGGTGACCGGCCAGGACGCGCCTCCCGGCGAGACCCGCGGCTATCTGCTGGAGATCACCGGGGCGGTCCAGGACGGGCGGTTGGAGCTCGGCTGGACGTATCCGACGCGGATGTACGACGAGTCCACGGTGCGCCGTCTCGCGGACGAGGTCATCGCCGCGCTGCGGGAGATCGTCGCGCACTGCGCGGACCCCGGTGCGGGCGGCCGCACCCCCTCCGACTTCCCGCTCGCCCGGCTCGACCAGCGTCAGGTGGATCTGATCGCCGGTGACGGCCGGGAGGTGGAAGACGTCCATCCGCTGACCCCGTTGCAGGCCGGCATGCTCTTCCACGGCCTCGTGGACACGGCGGGGGCCTACTTCGACCAGGTGGCGATCCGGATCGGCGGCATCGCGGACCCGGACGCCTTCGCCGCCGCGTGGCAGCGGGTGGCCGACCGTACGCCGGCGCTGCGCGGCGCCGTCCGCTGGGAGGGCCTTGAGGAGCCCGTCCAGGTGGTGCACCGGACGGTGGAGCTGCCCGTCGCGCACCACGACTGGCGCGGGCTCTCGCCATCCGCGCGGGAGGCCGCGCTGCGACGGCTGCTGGCCGAGGACCGGGCGGCCGGGATGGAGCTCACCACGGCCCCGCTGGTCCGGATCGCGGTGGCCCGGCTGCCCGGTGACGAGATCACGCTGGTGTGGACCTCGCACCATCTGATCCTGGACGGCTGGAGCACCGGCCAGATCTTCGCCGAGGTGTGCGAGGTGTACGCGGCGCTCGTCGAGGGACGTCAGGCACGCCTGGCCGCTCGCCGCCCGTTCCGGGACTTCCTGCGCTGGCTCGGGGAGCAGGACCACGAGCGGGCCGAGGGGTACTGGCGTCAGGTGCTGGCGGGGTTCGGCGCCCGGACACCGCTGCCCTACGACCGGCCACCCACGGAGGCGCACCGTGCCACCTCGGGCGCGCTGACCCGGCTGGAGCTCACCGAGGAGGTCTCCGCGCGGCTGCGCGAGACGGCCCGCGGCCATGGGCTGACCGTCAACACTGTGGTGCAGGGCGCCTGGGCGCTGCTGCTGTCCCGGTACAGCGGCGAGCAGGACGTGGTGTTCGGCACCACGGCCTCGGGCCGTCCGGCCGAGCTGCCGGGCGTGGAGACGATGGTCGGCATGTTCATCAACACGGTCCCCACCCGGACCGTGGTCGAGGGCGGCCGCGAGGTGGTGCGATGGCTGCGGGAGCTCCAGGAGCAGCAGAGCGAATCCCGGCGCTTCGACTTCGTCTCCCTGGCCCGGATCCAGGGCCACAGCGCGGCGCCGGGCGCCGGGGCGCTCTTCGACAGCATGGTGGTGTTCGAGAACTACCCGTTCGACGAGTCGTCGGCGGCCGGTGCCGGGATCGCCATCCGGGAGGTGCGGGCGGAGGACGCCACGAACTTCCCGCTGTGCCTGCGCGCCTATCTCGGCGACCGGCTCGGGTTCGACATCGCCTATGAACCCGCGCTGTTCGACGCGGCGACGGTGGAGCGGGCGGCGGCCCATCTGGAGACGCTGCTGACCGGCCTCGCCGACGGCGCGGGGCGGACCCTGGACGAGCTGCGGCTGCTGACTCCGGCCGAACACCGTCGGGCGCTGCGGGAGTGGAACGACACGTCCCACCCGCTGCCCGGGGGCTCGCTGGGGCAGCTGTTCGCCGAGCAGGTCCGGCGCACCCCGGACGCCGTGGCCCTCACCGGTGCCACCACGCTCAGCTACCGCGAACTCGACGACTGGGCGGGCCGGTTGGCCGGTGCTCTGACGGAGTCGGGGGTGCGCGTGGAGGACCGGGTGGCGCTGCTGATGGAGCGCTCGGTGGAACTCGTCGTGGCCCAGCTCGCGGTGGTCAAGGCCGGCGGGGTGTATGTGCCGGTGGACGTGCGCGCGCCACGCGAGCGGCAGCGGGTCCTGCTGGATCAGGCGGGCGCGGCGGTCGTGCTGACGCCCGAGGAGGTGGCCGCCGCGCGCGAGGGCGAGTGCGCGGCTCCCGAGGTCCGCGTGGACCGGGACAACCTGGCCTATGTGATGTTCACGTCCGGGTCGACGGGGGTGCCCAAGGCCGTGGGAGTGCGCCACGGCGATGTGGCGGCGCTCGCCCTCGACCGCGCCTTCGCCGGGGGCGGGCACGCACGGGTGCCGCTGCACTCACCGGTGGCGTTCGACGCCGCCACCTACGAGGTGTGGGTGCCGCTGCTGGCCGGCGGCCGGGTGGTGGTGGCCCCGCCGGGCGAGCTGGATGGCACGGCGCTGCGCCGTCTGGTGGCCGACCACGGGGTGACCGGGCTGTGGCTGACCGCCGGGCTGTTCCGGCTGCTGGCGCAGGACGACCCGGACTGCTTCACGGGGCTGCGCGAGGTGTGGACCGGCGGCGATGTGGTGCCCGCGGCCTCGGTGCGCCGGGTGCTGGCCGCCTGCCCCGGGGTGACCGTCGTGGACGGGTACGGGCCGACCGAGACGACCACCTTCGCCACGTGCTTCCCGATGTCCGCCGCCGACGGGGTGCCGGGGGTGGTGCCGATCGGCCGGCCGCTGGACAACATGCGGGTGTACGTCCTGGACGCGCGGCTGCGGATCGTCCCGCCCGGTGTCGTCGGCGAGCTGTTCATCGCCGGGAACGGAGTGGCGCGCGGCTATCTCGGCCGGCCCGGCCCGACCGCCGCGTCCTTCGTCGCCGATCCGTACGGGCCCGCCGGGTCGCGGATGTACCGCACCGGCGACCTGGCGCGGTGGCGGCCGGACGGCACGGTGGAGTTCCTCGGACGCGCCGATGACCAGGTCAAGGTCCGCGGCTTCCGGATCGAGCCGGGCGAGGTGGAGGGCGTCCTGGCCGCACACCCCGGTGTCCTGGACGTCGCCGTGGTGGCCAGGGAGGACCGGCCCGGGGTGAAACGGCTGGTGGCCTATGTGGTGCCGGCCGACGGCGTCCCGGCGGTGGATCCGGCCGGGCTGCGCGCCCACGCGGCGGCCGGACTCCCGGACTACATGGTGCCGTCCGCGATCGTCCCGCTCGACGCGCTGCCGCTGAGCCCCAACGGGAAGCTGGACCGGGCGGCGCTGCCCGCCCCCGGCCCCGCCGCCGACCGCGCGCCCTACCGGGCGCCGCGCGAGGGGGCCGAGCAGCTCGTGGCCCGCGTCTGGGCCGACGTGCTGGGGGTCGAACGGGTCGGCGCCGAGGACGACTTCTTCGCGCTCGGCGGCGACTCCATCCTCTCCATCCGGCTCACCTCGCGGCTGCGGGAGGCGTTCGAGACGGAGATCTCGCCCCGGCTGGTGTTCACCCGTCCCACGGTCGCCGCCCTGGCCACGGCCCTGGACACGGCGGAGAGCCGCACCGGGCACGGTCCCGCGCCGATCGCACGGCTCGGCCGCGACGCGGAGCTGCCGCTGTCGTTCGCGCAGCAACGCCTGTGGTTCCTCGACTCCTTCGAGCCGGACAGCACCGAGTACATCACTCCGCTGGCGCTGCGGCTGCGCGGAACCCTCGACGCCAGAGCGCTCGGCGCCGCGCTGACCGCGCTGGTGGCCCGGCACGAGTCGCTGCGCACCACCTTCGAGGCGGTGGACGGCCGAGGGGTGCAGATCGTCCACGAGCCCCCTGAGATCCGGCTCACCCCGCACGATCTGTCCCGGCTGCCCGCCGGGGAGCGGGAGGCGGAGCTCATGGAGCTGCTGGCGTACGAGCGGACGCGCCCGTTCGACCTGCGGCGCGGCCCCCTGCTGCGGACCGGGCTGATCCGGATGGGCGAGAACGACCATGTGCTCAGCCTGACGCTGCATCACATCATCACCGACGGCTGGTCCACCGGGGTGCTCACCGGCGATCTGCGGGAGCTCTACCGGGCGGCGCTCAGCGGCGAACCGGCCGCGCTGCCACCGCTGCCGGTACGGTACGCGGACTACGCGGCCTGGCAGCGCGCCGAGCTGTCCGGACCGCACGCCGAGGAGCAGCTCGCCTACTGGAAGCGCCAGTTGGCCGGGGTGCCACCGCTCGAGCTGCCCACCGACCGGCCCCGGCCCGCGGTGCAGACACGCAACGGCGCGACGGTGGAGTTCGAGGTGGCGGCGGCGGTGAACCGGCGCCTCAAGGAGTTCGGGCAGGCCCGGGGAACCACGCTGTTCATGACGCTGGTGGCGGCGTCCCAGATTCTGCTGGCCCGGCTGTCGGGGCAGCGGGACATCGCGGTGGGCACGGTGACCTCGGGCCGTGATCGCGCCGAGGTGGAGCGGCTGATCGGCTTCTTCGTCAACACCCTGGTGCTGCGCTCCACGGTCGATCCCCGGGCCGGTTTCACCGACTTCCTGGCCGAGGTGCGTTCGACCGTGCTCGACGCCTTCGCCCACCAGAGCGTTCCGTTCGAGCGGGTGGTGGACGAGGTGCAGCCGGCCCGGGACACCAGCCGGACACCGCTCTTCCAGGCCATGGTGGTGCTCCAGAACATCCCGGGCCAGGCGATGGACCTGCCCGGCCTGACCGTTGAGGACATCGCCCTCGACGTCCACACCGCGAGCTTCGATCTCACCCTGGAGTTCGCGGAGGCCGACGGTGGCGTGCTGCGCGGGCTGGTCGGCTACAACACCGATCTGTTCGATGCCCAGGCCGCCGAGCGGATGGGCACGGCCGTCCAGGCTCTGCTCGCCGGTATCGCCGACGATCCCCAGCGGCCGGTCGGCGCGCTGCCGCTGACGACCCCAAAGGAGCTGCGGCGCGCGCTCGTCGGGTGGAACGACACCCGGCGCGAGGTGCCCGCGGCCACGCTGCCCGAGCTGTTCGAGCGGCAGGCGGCGGCGTCCCCGGACGCGGTGGCCGTCCGGTACGGGGGGCGTGACCTCACTTTCGCCGAGCTGGAGTCGGCGGCGAACCGGCTGGCGCACCGGCTGATCGGGCGCGGCGTGGGGCCGGAGCGTCTGGTGGCGCTGGTGCTGCCGCGGTCGGTGGAGACGGTGGTCGCGCAGCTGGCCGTGGCGAAGGCCGGCGGTGCGTTCCTGCCGGTGGACCCCGGCTATCCCGAGGAGCGCATCGCGTTCATGCTGCGGGACGCCGCGCCCCTGGTGGTCCTCGACGACGCGGCCTCGGTGTGGGTCGAGGACTGCCCGGCGGGGCCTCCGGAGGACCGGGCGATCGCAGCGGACCACCCCGCCTATGTCATCTACACCTCCGGATCCACCGGGGTGCCCAAGGCGGTCGTGGTCACCCACGCCGGGCTGGCGAGCTTCTCGGCGGCCGGCGCCGCACACTACGACGTGCGGGCCGGGGACCGGGTGCTCCAGTTCGCCTCGCCGAGCTTCGACGCCTCCGTACTGGAACTGTGCGTCTCCCTTCCTGCGGGGGCGTCGCTGGTGGTGGCGGAGGAGGGCCCGCTGCTGGGAGAGCGGCTGGCCCAGGTGCTCGACGAGCAGCGGATCACCCATGCGCTGATCCCTCCGGCGGCGCTGGCCACCGTGCCGGAGGCGGCGCGGCAGGCGGGACTGCCCCAACTGCGCACCCTCATCGTCGGGGGCGACGCCTGCTCCGCCGAGCTGGTGGACCGCTGGGCACCCGGGCGCCGGATGGTCAACTCCTATGGCCCGACGGAGGCGACGGTGGTGTCCACCTGGTCGTCGCCGCTGACCGCCGGTGCGGGGCTGCCGCCGATCGGGCGGCCGATCTGGAACATGCGGGCCTATGTGCTGGACGAGGCGCTGCGCCCGGTGCCGGTGGGCGTGGCGGGGGAGCTGTATGTGGCGGGCGCGGGCCTGGCACGCGGCTATCTGGGCCGGCCGGGGCTGACCGCCTCCCGTTTCGTGGCGGACCCCTTCGGGCCACCGGGAAGCAGGATGTACCGCACCGGCGATGTGGTGCGCTGGACCGGCGACGGTGAGCTGGTGTTCGTCGGCCGGGCCGACGACCAGGTGAAGGTCCGCGGCTTCCGGATCGAACCCGGCGAGGTGGAGAGCGCGCTGCGGCGCAGCCCCGAGGTGCGGGACGCGGTGGTCGCCGTACGGGACACCCCGCCCACCCCGGAGCAGCCCTCCGGGGCGAAGCGGCTGGTGGGCTATGTCGTCCCGGCGCCGGACGCCTCGCCGACCGCCGCCTCCCTGCGCGACTTCCTGGGACGGATCCTTCCGCCGCACATGGTGCCCTCCGCGTTCGCCACCCTGGACGCCCTCCCGCTCACCCCCAACGGCAAGGTAGACCGCCGCGCCCTGCCCGATCCGGATCCGGCACCGTCCTCCGGGGCGGGCCATGTCGCCCCGCGCACCCCACTGGAGAGCCGGATCGCGACGATCTGGGCGGATGTCCTCGGCCTGGAACGGGTCGGCGTCCACGACAACTTCTTCGACCTCGGAGGGGATTCGATCCTCTCCATCCAGGTGGTCTCCCGCGCCCGGCAGGCGGGGCTGCGCCTGTCCACCAAGGACCTGTTCACCCATCAGACGGTGGCCGCGCTGGCCGGGGTGGCCACGGCCGAGCGGGACGAGGGCCGAGCGGAGCCGGTCACCGGGCCCCTCCCGCTCACCCCGATCCAGCGCTGGTTCTTCGCCACCCACACCGTCAATCCGCACCACTTCAACCAGTCCGCGCTGCTGGAGCTGCACCAGGGGCCGGACGAGGCGGCGCTGGAACAGGCGCTGGCCGCCCTCCTGGTCCACCATGACGCGCTGCGCATGCGGTTCACCCGCGAGGACGGTCAGTGGCGGCAGTACGACCCGGAGCCCGGGGAGGCCGAGGTGCTGGCCCGCCACGATCTGTCCGGTCTGCCACCGCACGAGGCGGACCTGGCGATGGAGAAGGCGGCCGACGCCCTGCACGCGGGTTTCGTCCTGGAGCGGGGACCGCTGCTGAAGGCGGCGCTCTTCCGGCTCGGCGACGCCCGGCGTCCGTTCCTCTTTCTGACGGCCCACCATCTGGTCATCGACGGAGTGTCCTGGCGGATCGTGCTGGACGACCTGGACACCGCCTATCAGCAGGCCGTCCGCGGCGAACCGGTCGACCTCGGCCCCAAGACCACCTCCTTCCGCGACTGGGCCCGGCAGCTGGCCGGGCATGTCGCCGAGGGCGCACTGGACCACGAGGCCGACCACTGGTCCACGGCGCTGGACGCCCAGCCGCTGCCGGTCGACCATGAGACCGCCGCCCCGGGGGCCGAAACCCGGGCGGTACCGGTGGAGATCGACGCGGCGGACACCGAGGCGCTGCTGCGCTCGGCGCCCACCGCCTACCGCACCCGGATCAACGACGTCCTGCTCGCCGCCCTCGCGCTGGCGCTGTCGCGCTGGACCGGCCACCCCCGGATCGCCGTGGAACTGGAGGGCCATGGGCGCGAGGACGTCATCGAGGGCGTCGATCTCTCCCGGACGGTGGGCTGGTTCACCACGATGTATCCGGTCTCCTTCGAGCTGCCGGACACCGCGGACGGCACGCCCACCGACTGGCGCGGCCTGGTGAAGTCGGTCCGCCGCCGGCTGCGGACCGTCCCCGGCAACGGATTGGGCTGTGGGGCGCTGCGCACCTTCGGCACCCCCGCCGTGCGCGAGCGGCTGGCCGGGGCCGGCTCCGGACCGCAGATCGTCTTCAACTACCTGGGCCAGTGGGACGCCCGGTCCGCGCAGGCGCAGGGCAGCCTCGTCCACGCCGAGCACGGATCCTTCGGCCAGGACCACGACCCGCGCGAGGGCGGTTCGCATCTGCTGGAGGTGGTGGGCGCGGTGCAGGACGGCCGGCTCGGTTTCACCTGGCACTACCACCCCGATGTGCACGAGCGGTCGACCGTGGAGGCGGTGGCCGCGGACTTCGCGGACGCGCTGCGCCGGATCGCGGCGGACTGCCGGGGCGCCGTATGACCGGGGCCCCGCCGGTCTCCCCACCGGTGCCACTGGCGCGCAACCGGGACTACCGGCTGCTGTGGGCCGGCCAGGCCCTCTCGGAGTTCGGGTTCCACGCCTCGATGATCGCGTTTCCGCTGCTGGTGCTGGCGCTGACCGGCTCGGGCGCGGCCTCCGGCCTCGTCATGGGGACCATCGCCGCGGCCCAGATGGTGGCCGGGCTGCCGGCCGGTGTGCTGGTGGACCGGTACGACCGCAAGGCGATCATGCTGGGGTGCGAGGCCGCCCAGGCGCTGTCCGCCATCAGCCTGGTGGTGGCGGTGTGGACCGGCACGGCCACCGTGCCGCACATGGTGGTCGTCGCGGCGGTGTTCGGGGCGAGCGCCGCCCTCTTCGAACCGGCGGAGAGCGCGTCGCTGCCGGCTCTGGTGGCGGAGGCCCATCTGCCCACGGCGGTCGCGATGAACACGGCGCGCTCCTCGATGGGGCAGCTCTCCGGCACCGCGAGCGGCGGCTTCCTCTTCGCCGCGGGGCGCTCGATGCCGTTCCTCGCGGATGCCGTCACCCACACCCTCTCCTTCTTCGCCCTGCTCTTCGTCCGGCTGCCGAAGCGGGAGCGGCCCGCCGCCCGGGGCGGCCATCTCGGCCGCGAAGTGCTGGCCGGGCTGCGGTGGGTGTGGCAGGAGGGCGGGATCCGGGCCACCGTGGTGTGCGCGGTGGTGCTGAACCTGTTCTTCAGCGCCTTCTACATCGTCGTCATCGTGCTGGCCGGAACCCGGGGGGTGCCCTCCGGGGAGGTGGGGGTGATGGCGGCCATGCTCGGGGCGGGCGGGCTGTTCGGTGCGCTGGCGGCGCCCGTACTGCACCGGCGGCTCGGCCCCTACCGCGCCATCGTCGCGGTGTTCTGGGCCCTGGCCGCGCTCACGCCGGTCGCCGCCCTGGTGCACAGCGGCTATCTCACCGGGGTGCTGTTCGCCCTGATGGCACTGTTCCCTCCGACGGCCAACACCGCGATCATGACGGAGCAACTGCTGCACACCCCCGACGAGCTGCGCGGCAGGCTCACCAGCACTCTCGTCCTGGCCTGCGGGGCCGCCGGCGCCGCGGGACCGGCGCTCGGCGGCCTGCTCGCCCAGGTCCTCCCCGGGGACCGGGCGATCCTGGTCTGCTCGGCCGGTATCACCGCCGCGGCCGTCTTCGCCACCGCCAGCCCGGCCCTGCGCCGGCTGTCCCCGAACCGCCCGCCCGGGAAACGGGCCGCGGGGGCCTGACCACCCGTCCATCACCGTCCATTACCGTCCATCACCGCCCATCACTGCCCGCCACTATCCATCACCTATCAATCACTGTCCCTCACCTATCGATCACCACACGACAGGAGAACACCCACCATGGACGACAACGCCCGCTACCAGGTGCTGCGCAACGACGAGGACCAGTACTCGCTGTGGCCCGCCGACCTCGACGTCCCCGCGGGCTGGCAGACCGTCGGCAAGGAGGGCACCAAGGACGAGTGCTCCGCCTACGTTGACGAGGTATGGACCGACATGAGGCCCCGCAGCCTGCGCGAACGCATGGACAACGTGGCGTCCTGAGCCTGGTTGAGCAGGTGGTTGAGGGGCCGCGCCGGCCCCTCAACTGCCGCCCCCGGGGGGGCGGTTACGATCCTGTGGTGAGACGCCGCGATGCATGGGGATCGCGCCTCGACCGGAGGAGAAACATCACGTGAGCGCGCAAGGAATAGCGTCCCAGACCGGGAGCGGGCCGGAGCCCCCCAACACCCCCCTCAACCAGGGGCGGCCGCACAGCGCCCGGATGTACGACTACTTCCTGGGCGGCAAGGACAACTATGTGGCCGACCGTCAGGCCGCCGCCAAGGTGCTCACGTTGTGGCCGGGCGTCATGATCGCCGCCCGCACCAATCGCGCCTTCATGCAGCGCGCGGTCCGGTTCCTGGCCGTCGAGCGGGGTATCCGCCAGTTCCTGGACATCGGCACCGGCATTCCCACCCGGCCGAATCTGCATGAGGTCGCCCAGTCGGTGGCCCCGGAGTCGCGGGTCGTCTATGTGGACAACGACCCGATCGTGCTCGCCCACGCCCAGGCCCTGCTGAGGAGCGCTCCCCAGGGGCGTACCGCCTATGTCCACGCGGACATCACCGAGCCCGAGACGATCCTGACCTCGCCGGACCTCACCGACGTGCTGGATCTGTCCCAGCCCGTCGCGCTGAGCCTCGTCTCCCTGATGCACTTCGTCCCCGACGAGTGGGACCCCTACGGGCTCGTCCAGCGGCTGGTCGAGCCGCTCGCCCCCGGCTCCTATCTGGTGCTGAGCCATATCACCCCGGACTTCGACCCCGAGGCGACCCAGAAGACCGTGCAGGTCTACCACAGCCAGGGCATCGAGGGGAAAATCCGCACCCGGGACGAGGTGGAGCGCTTCTTCACCAGCCTTGAGCTGGTCGAGCCCGGGCTGGAGGTGCCGCACCGCTGGCGTACCGACCTGGCTGTCACGGACTCGCTGGTGGAGACCGGCGATGTGACCGATGAGGAGGTGTCCTTCTGGGCGGGCGTCGCCCGTAGGCCCTGACTCCAGGGGTTCGCCCGGGGTGCGCGACACGGACCCGGCTACGCCCGGGCGGCCCGCGATTCCCCGCGGGCCGCTCCGATGCCCGCCGTGACCACGAGCGCGGTGCCGGTGATCTGCGCGGCCGTGGGGGTCTGTGCGATCAGGACAAGGCCGGCCAGCAGGCTCACCGCCGGTTCGAGGCCGGCCAGGGTGCCGTAGGTGGCCTTGCCGATGTGCTGAAAGGCCCTCATCTCCAGCAGGAACGGCACCAGCGGCATCAGCACCGCGATGCCCGCCGCGGCGGCGAGGGTCGTGAGGTCGAGTGCCGTGAGGGCTGCGGGAGCGCCGAAGGGCGCGGCGACGAAGGCCGCGACCGTGAGCGACACGGCCAGCCCGTGCTGGGCCGAGAAGCGGCTGCCGACGTAGGCCGTGCCGATGACATAGAGCGCCCAGCAGGTGGCCGAGCCCAGTCCGAAGAGGATGCCGACGGTGTTCGCGGCGCCGCTCCAGGGCGAGGTGAGCAGCAGGACCCCGGCCGCGGCGAGGCCGAGCCAGGCCAGTTGACCGCGCCGCCGGGACGCGGCGACGGCCACCGCGAGCGGGCCGAGGAACTCCAGGGCGGTGGCGGTACCGAGCGGAAGCCGCGCGGCGGCTTCGGAGAACAGCAGCATCATGCCCGCGCTGACGGCGCCCAGCGCCACGGTGGCGAGCAGATCGGCGCGGGGTGTCGTCCGCATCACCCGCCGCAGGGATCGCCCGGTGAGCACGAGCAGAACGGCGGCCGCGAGGGTCAGCCGCAGCCAGGTGGTCCCGGCCGGCCCGAGCGTGTGGAACAGCTCGGTCGCCAGGGCGCTGCCGGTGTGCAGCACGATCATGGCGATGAGGACGAGCACGGCTCCGGACACACGGGGGGATCGGGCGTCTCCGCCGACGGCGCCGGTCGTGGCACCGGTCGCCGCGGTGGAGGTGGTGGGGACGGTCATGCGCTCATTGGACCGGGACGCGTTCGTTTCTGTCCACGGGCCAATGGTGGACGTGTTGGCCACTATCAGTGGAGAATGTGTGCGTGACGGCAGAGGACACCGGACGGCTCCCCGATCTCGGCCGGTTGCGGCTGCTGGTCGAGTTGCAACGGCTCGGCACCATGGCAGCGGTGGCCGAATCCACCGGGTACGGGACCTCCGCGGTCTCCAAGCATCTGTCCGTGCTGGAGCAGGAGATCGGGGTGCGGCTGCTGCGGCCGGTCGGCCGCCGGGTGCGGCTTACCCCGGCCGGTGAGCGGCTGGTCGAGCACGCCGTCGCCATTCTCGCCTCCGTGGAGGAGGCACGGGCGGAGCTGACCGGCGGGGCCGAGCCGGCCGGGCGGGTGCGGCTGGCGAGCTTCTCCACGGCGGTCGAGCCGGTGGTGCTGCCCGCGCTCAGCCGGCTGCGCGAGCGGTATCCGCGGGTCGAGGCCGAGGTGCGGGAGCACGAGCCCGAGCAGTCCGTGCACCTGTTGCGGTCGGGTGGCATCGATCTGGCGGTGGTGTACGACTACAGCCTGGTGCCGCGCGCCGTGCCACGGGAGCTGAGCGCCCGGCAGTTCCGGGAGGAGCCGCTGTATCTGGCCGTACCCGCGGGCCATCCGGGCGCCGGCCGCCCCGTCGAGCTGGCCGGGCTGCCGGACCTCGCCGCCACGGGCTGGATCGCCAATTCGCGGGGCACCGATGACGACGAACTGGTGCGGCGGGTGTGCGCGATCGCCGGGTTCATGCCCCGGATCGCCCACCGCGTGGACAGTGCGCATCTGGTGAACAGCCTGGTGGGTGCAGGTCTGGGGGTGGCGCTGCTGGCCGAGTCGGGGATCGGGCGATCCCGTACGGATGTCGTCTTCCGGCCGCTGGAACCACTGGCCGGCACCCGTCGCGGCTTTCTGCTGACGCGCGCCGGCCAGTGGTCCTGGCCACCGATCGCGGCCATGGTCGACTGCCTTACGTCAGGGTCCCGCCTCCCCCGTCCAGATGGGCCAGGAAGTCCAGCAGCGCCGCGTTGACCTCGTCGGGGCGCTCCTGCTGGGTCCAGTGGCCACAGCCCTTCAGCAGCACGCTGCGGTACAGCCGCGGCACGATGGTGTCGAGGTGTTTGATCGCCTTGTCCACGCCGCGCAGGGAGAGCACCATGTCGCGGTCGCCCGTGACGAACAGGGCGGGCACATCGATGCCGCGTCCCTGGAACGCGGTGAGCAGTTCGTTGTTGCGCGCGATGTTCCGGTACCAGTTGAGGCCCCCGGTGAAGGCGCGGTCACCGTGCCGGGCGTAGTCGGTGGCGAAGGCGGCGATGTCGTCCTCGGTGAGCCATCCGGGCAGCCGCTCCGGCTCCGGGGCCGTGTCCAGGAAGGTGGCACCGTCGGGGATGACCCAGGGTTGTGGCGAATCGTTGGCGGGGTTGTCGCCGGAACCGCCGTACAGGACGCGGCGGAACGTGGCGGCCGGGTCCTGCCCCAACTCGGCGTCGGCGACTCCGGGCTGCTGGAAGTAGACCTGGTAGAAGCCGTCCCCGTACAGCTCACGGGCGAGCGACGGAGGAGCCAGTCCGGCCGGCAGGTTCGGCGGGACGCTGAGCCCGGCGACGGCCCGTACGACATCGGGACGGAACATCGACGTGGCCCAGGCGACCGGCGCGCCCCAGTCGTGGCCGACGACGACCGCCCGCTCCTCACCGAGCGCGTGGATCAGGCCGATGACATCGCCGGTGAGATGCAGCAGGCTGTACGCGTGGACGTCATCGGGCTGGTCGCTGCGGGCGTAGCCGCGCTGATCGGGCGCCACCACCCGGTATCCGGCGGCCGCCAGCGGTCCGAACTGATGGCGCCAGGAATACCAGCTCTCCGGAAAGCCGTGCAGCAGAAGGACCAGTGGCCCCTCCCCCTGTTCGGCCACATGCAGTCCGACCCCGTTGACATCGACATAACTGTGCTTGACCGCGTCGGTCATGGATGACTCCTCACTGGAAAGAAACGGCCCGGACGAGGTCGATGGCCCGGCCGAGCGTGGTGAGACGGGCCTCGAGGGTGTCCCCGGCCGGGTAGAGGCGGACGGTGGTGACCCCGGCGTCCCGCCAGATCCGCAGCCGTTCGCGGACCATCGGCTCGGTGCCGATGAGGGTGGTGCTGAGCACCATCTCGTCGGTGATCAGGCCGGCGGCACCCTCGTGATCACCGGACTGCCAGCGCTCTCGGACGGCCGCCGCGACCTCGGCCCAGCCCTGGCGGCTGTAGGCGTCGTTGTAGTAATTGGTGGTGTTCGAGCCCATCCCGCCGAGGCTGAAGGCGAGTTCCTTCTTGCGCGGGGCGACGATCGCGCGCAACCGCTCCTCGTCCTCGGCGAAGTTGACCTCGGCGCCCTGGCAGACGTCCAGATCGGCGCGGGTGCGCCCGGAGGCGGCGAGCCCCTCGTCGAGATGACCGAAGTAGGCCGGCCCGGCGCCCTCGGGGACAAAACTGGTGCCCAGCCAGCCGTCGGCGATCTCTCCGGTCAGCCGGAGCATCTTGGGGGACAGCGTGGCGAGGTAGAGCGGGATGTGGTGTTCGGCGCGCATGGAAAGGCGCATGGGTTTGCCCTCGCCACCGGGCAGCGGAATCTGGAACTCCCGTCCCGAGTGGGCGATCTTCTCCCCCGCCAAGACCTGCCGGAGGATCTGTACGGTCTCCCGGGTCCGGGAGACCGGGCGGGCGAACGGAACGCCGTGCAGGCCCTCGATCACCTGCGGACCGGAGGGGCCGAGGCCGAGCAGAAAACGCCCCTGGGACAACCGGGAGAGGGTGATGGCGGTGCGGGCGATCAGCACCGGGCTGCGGGTGGCAAGCTGGATGATCCCGGAGCCGAGCAGCAACCGTTCGGTGCGGGCGGCGAGATAGCCCAGTGGTGAGGGGGCGTCGGAGCCCCATGCCTCGGCCACCCAGCAGATGTCCATGCCGAGCTTCTCCGCCTCGGTGACGAAGTCGACCGTCTCGGACCAGTTGCCGTCGGACGCCTCGACGGTGGTGGCGGTGCGCATCAGACGCCCGCCCCTCCCCCGGCCTCGGCTTGCTGCTTGATTGCCGCGAGCGTGGCGGTGATGCCGCTCTCGAACTCGCGCAACCGGACGAAGACGATCTTCTGCTCCTTCTCCGGCATCCGTTCGATCGCGAACGACAGCCCCGAAGGACCGGGGCCCATCCGCACCCACTGGCTCAACCTCGTGCCACCGTCGTACGGCTGGAGGGTGAACCGCCAGCTCGCGGCGGGATGTTCGGGGTCCTGTACGGCCCAGCCGAAAACGCGCGGCGGCTCGTACTCCACGATGTACGAGGTCGTCTCCCACTCGCCGAGGTCCCGGTGCTTGCTGCGTCCGGTGAACCGGGCGCCCAGCGCGGGGCGCGCCGCCGCGTCCTGCCAGGTGACCGACTGGAGTTCGGCGCTCATGGCGGGCATCCGTTCGATGTCCGACACCAGTTCCCAGACGCGCTCCACAGAGGCGTCGATCCAGGTGTCCACCTCCACGGTCGGTGTGTCGGCATACCGCGCACCCGTCCACTCCATCGCCGCTCAGCCTCCTTGCCTCGGGCAACCACTGCTGCGACCACGAGAGTTGCGTAGATAGACTCACCTGTCAAGGCAGAATCCCGGCAGCACGGTCACCCGCCGGGACTCAGTCCGCGAAGCGCGCCCTGACCTCCGGCCGCTCGGCCAGCCGGGGCGGATAGCCCGGACCCAGCCGGGCACGGGTGTTCTCGGACGTCATCGGCTCACCGCACTCCGAGCAGACCACCTCGGCATGGCTGTCGTGTCCGCACCGGTCATGGCGGAACACCACGGGCGGCCCGTCCTCGCCGCTCAGCCAGCGGTCGCCCCACCGGACCATGGCCATGATCACCCCGAAGAAGTCGCGCCCCTTCTCCGTGAGCAGATAGTCGTAGCGCACGGGGTCCGTCTGGTACGGGCGCTTCTCCAGCAGCCCCTCGTCCACCAGCCGGCGGAGCCGGTCGGTCAGGGTGTTCCGCGCTATCCCCAGGGACTGCTGGAACGCGTCGAACCGCCGGATACCGTAGAACGCCTCACGCAGCACCAAGGGCGTCCACCAGTCACCCAGCAGATCCATGGTGCGCGCGACCGAACAGGGCCACTGGGCAAACGACGTGCGTCTCATACGCGCCAGGATACGGACGTCTCAACGTAGGACCCAGCAGGTGAGGCGCGTACGGCAACCGCCGAGGCGGGAAGCGGATGTCGGCCCCCGCTAGGCTCGCGTCATGACCGACACGTGGAAACCCACAGCGGCGGGGGTGCTGCCCAGCAGGTGAGGCGCGTACGGCAACCGCCGAGGCGGGAAGCGGACGTCGGCCCCCGCTAGGCTCGCGTCATGACCGACACGTGGGAACCCACAGCGGCGGGGGTGCTGCGGCTGCCCTCGGGACGGCTGGTGCGCGGGCGCGGGCTGCGGCGGCCGCTGCCACCGGGCCCGGTGCCCATGTTCGCGCTGTATCTGCTGGGCCGTGAGCCACCCCCGGTCGGCTGGGAGGCCCGGTGGCTTCGCTGGCCGGACTTCCGGCTGCCGTCCGACCGCGCGGCGGCCGTCCACGCCCTGCGCGAGGCGTGGACGCGAGCCGAGGACGAACGCGTCGAGATCGCCTGCGGTGGCGGATACGGGCGGACCGGTACGGCCCTGGCCTGCCTGGCCGTGCTCGACGGCGTCCCCCGCGGCGAAGCGGTCGCCTACGTCCGCGGCCACTACGCCTCCCGGGCCGTGGAGACGCCCTGGCAACGCCGCTACGTCACCCGCTTTCCCTAGGTCGGACGGCCGGCCTCTGCTGCTCCTTGAGCAGGGCGTCGACCACACGCCCGAACAGCAGCCGGCCGGACCAGGCCGTCGGCGCGTCGAACAGCCGGGGCAGTCCCCGCACCCGGGCCTCCTCACACCACACGACCCGTGACCCGCCGCCGTCCCCGGGGCGCACCTCGATCTCGGCCCAGCCCCTGACCACCGAGCCGCGCTTCTCCAGACGGCAGAACCCCGCGCCCTCGTCCGTCGGCGGGTCCCAGCGCACGACCTCCATGGGGTCGTCGAACCCGGCCCGGCCGACACCGGTGCGCACCACGACCACCGTGCCCGGCCTCGTCGGCCCCGCCGGCCGGACGGTGACCGCGCTCAGGGGTACGTGGGCGGCATGGCGCTCCCAGTCGGTGAGCCGCCGCCAGGTCTCGGCGGCGGGCAGCGACGACTGTCGTTCGATGCGGAAGAGGGCCACAGCGGGATCGTAGGCGACGCGGGCCGCGCCCGCCGGATCAGGCAACCCCCGTCCGGCCGGGGCCCGGCCTCGGCGGCGCGGTGCCGGACGGTAACAGCCGTCCATTGATGAACCAGACGGGTGTGTCGTTGACGGTCATGCGGAAGGGCCCTTCGGAGCAGTGGTGAGGGGATCGCTCGCCCCGGGCCCGGCAGGGGCGGACGGCTCGGCGGGCCCGGCAGGGGCGGACGGCTCGGCGGGCCCGGCAGGGGCGGACGGCTCGGCGGGCCCGGCAGGGGCGGACGGCTCGGCGGCGGTGAGACTGCCCAGGAGGGCCAGCGCCCGTTCGGAGGAGCTTCCCGATTCGGCCTGGTAGACCACCAGTTGTTGTCCCGGGGCGCTGTTGACGGTCAGTGCTTCGTACTCCAGCACGAGTTCGCCCACCACGGGGTGGCGGAAGCGCTTGGTCTCATGGGTCTTCTGGCGGATCTCATGGCGCGCCCACAGTCTGCGGAAGGTCTCGCTCTTCAGCGACAGCTCGCCGACCAGATCGATCAGCTGGGGATCGTCGGGGTCGACACCCGCCCCGGCCCGCAGCCCGCCAACGGTGTTGACCGCCACCCGTTCCCAGTCCGGGTAGAACTCCCGCGCGTCCGGGTCGAGAAAGACCAGCCGCACCAGGTCCCCCTGGTAGGTGTGGCCGTCGAACAGCGCCTGACCCAGGGCATTGTGGGCCAGGACGGTCAGACACCGCCCCAGTACGACGGCGGGTGTCCGGGGCCAGTCGGCCATCATCCGCACCAGCGTCGGGCTGACCCGCTCACGCCGCCGGGGCCCGCGCCGCCGCGCCGGCGCCGGTCGCGCCAGCTGGTGCAGATAGGACACCGCGTCGTGGTCCAGGGCCAGGGCCCGGGCCAGAGCGTCGACCACCTGCACGGAGGGGCTGCGCTCGCGCCCCTGCTCCAGACGGACGTAGTAGTCGGTGCTCACCCCCGCCAGCATCGCCACTTCCTCCCGCCGCAGCCCCGTCACCCGGCGCCGGTGGCCGGCCGGTAGCCCCAGGTCCTCGGGGCGCAGCAGTTCGCGGCGGGCACGCAGAAACCGTCCGAGCAGGTTGTCGCTGTCCATGCCCTCGACACTAGATCCGCGAGGCGGTTAGCGGGGCGGTGGAAGGTGGCCGGGATACTCCTGGGCTCGACTCTCCCCCGAAGGGGAGGGCGGCACGGGAGAAGGGGTGAAGAGGCCCTCCAGGGCCCTGGTCATGTGGTCGCCGGTGAGCGGATCGGCGACGCCGCCGGTGGTGTAGATGCCCCGGTCCAGCTTGACGCCGCGGGTCATCGCACCGAGCAGTCCGGCCAGTTCGGCGCCCGGCAGGACGGGGCGATGGCCCGTCCGCTCGAACAGGGCGTCCAGCATGGTGCCGATGCGCCGGCTGAACCGCTCCTCGTGTTCCACCAGGGCGATGGCCGCGTTCCGGTCTCGGTGGGCCATCAGCCGGAATTCGAGATGGATGAAGACCCACCGCTCGTCCAGGGCCCCGCCGCTGATGATCTCGGCGAAGATGCGGGCCAGTTGGGGGGCGAGGTCCCGCTCGGTGTCCACGTCGGCGATCCGGTCACCGATGTGTTCGGCGGTGCGGTCGCTGTGGCGGCGGAAGACGTCGAGGAAGAGCTTCAGCTTGTTGTCGTAGTTCGAGTAGAAGGCCCCGGTGGTCCTGCCCGCGCACTGGCAGATGTAGCCGATCGAGGCGCCGTGGAAGCCACGTTCGGCGAAGGCCCGCTCCGCTCCGGCGAGCAGCGCTTCGACGGTCTTCGACCGTTGCGGCGGCATGCGGTGACTCTCTCCCCCCGGTCGTG
Source organism: Streptomyces sp. NPDC005266 (assembly GCF_040607655.1). Classification (NCBI taxonomy): domain Bacteria; kingdom Bacillati; phylum Actinomycetota; class Actinomycetes; order Kitasatosporales; family Streptomycetaceae; genus Streptomyces; species Streptomyces sp. NPDC005266. Next base: position 135,667 of record NZ_JBEXHC010000004.1, on the reverse strand, counting down.
TGGACCTGGCCGGATCCGTACGGTAGCCGACCCCTGATCCTTCGCCGGTAGGGAACCCTACCGGTAGGGTTCCCTACCGGCGAAGGATCAGGGACGATCACGAGGGAGCCTTTGTGAACGCACCGATGCCCACGGCCCACGACGACCTCCCCTCCTACCCCCGCGAGCGGGACGACTACATCAACCCGGCCCGCTCACTGCTCACCGGACAGCCCGTCACCCCGCTGAGGTTCGTCGGCGGCAGCGCCGGCTGGCTTGTCACCGGATATCACGAGGCACGCGAGGTGCTGCTGGATCCGCGGTTCAGCGCCGAGCGCTGGCGGGGGGACGACCCCGTCCGGGCCGTCCCGGAGTGGGTCCGGGCGAACAAGAGCAACGGGACCGGCTCGTTCCTGTTCATGGACGCGCCGCGGCACGGCCACTACCGCGGGCTGCTCATGCGGTACTTCACCGTGCGGCGGACGCGCGAGCTGGAGGGGCGCGTCGAGGCCATCGTGTCCGACCAGCTGGACGCCCTGGAAGCGGCGGGCAAACCGGCCGACCTGGTACGCCACTTCGCGATGCCGATTCCCTCGCTGGTGATCTGCGAGATGCTGGGCGTCCCGTACGAGGAGCGGGCGACCTTCCAGTCCGTCGCGACGCAACTTCTGCGCCAGGACCGCACCAACGAGGACTTCATCGCGGCGCGGGCCACGATGGGCGCGTTCATGGGAGCGCTGATCGAGGCCAGGCGCAAGGAGCCGCGGGACGATCTGATCTCCAAGCTGACCATGGTCGCCGAGCTGACGGACGCGGAGATCAACGGCATCGCGGCGCTGCTGCTGGTCGCCGGGCACGAGACCACTATGAACATGCTCAGCCTCGGCGTCTTCGCCCTGCTGCGCGACCCCGGGCAGCTGGCGCGGCTGCGGGCGGACGACTCGCTGGTCCCGGGGGCCGTGGAGGAGCTGCTGCGGTACCTCAGCATCGTCAACGCCTTCCCGGTCCGGATCGCCCTGGAGGACGTGGTGGTCGGCGGCGTCACGGTCAGGGCCGGTGAGAGCGTCGCGGTCTCGGTCCCGGCGGCGAACCGCGACGAGGCGCTGGTGAAGGACCCCGACACGCTCGACATCGGACGCCCCCGCAGCAGTCACCTGGCCTTCGGGTACGGCATCCATCAGTGCCTCGGGCAGCATCTGGCCCGCATCGAGCTCGCCGCGGGCTACCGCGGTCTGCTCGGCCGCTTCCCGGGGCTGCGGCTCGCCGTGGCCCCGGAGGAGGTCCCGATGCGCAGCGACATGGTCATCTACGGCGCGCACGAGCTGCCCGTCACCTGGTGAGGACCGTCGCCTCCGGCCACCGGTGAGCTGCGCACGGGGGCGGGGGCGGGCATGGTGGAGGGGAACCGCCGGGTACGTACCGGCGCCGGAGGGGCGGAGGTGACGACCCGTGACCGTGCCGAGTGAGGAGCCGCGCCCCGCACCCGTGCTGCGGCGTCCGCCCGATCCCGCCGACCGCGTCATCTGGGAGCCCAGCGAGCGTTGGGTGCGCGGCACGAAGGGCGATGTGACGGTCGTGGACAGCCGCCGTCCGGTGCTGGTGTGGGAGCCGGGCCGCCCCGTGCCGCTGTACGCCTTCCCACGCGAGGACGTCCGTACGGACCTGCTGCGCGAGACCGTGCGGCCCGCCACCGGGCGCCATGCCGGGGCGACGGTCTTCTACGACCTGGAGGCCCGTGGTGGGACCGTCACTGAGGCGGCATGGACCTACCCCGGCGAGGAGCTGGCGGGATACATCGCCTTCGCATGGTTCGGACGGGAGGTGCTCGACCACTGGTCCGAGGAGGACGAGGAGATCTTCGTCCACCCGCGTGACCCGCACAAGCGGGCCGACGCGCTGCCCAGCGCCCGCCATGTCCAGGTCGGAATCGAGGGCACGATCGTGGCGGACACGCGCTCCCCGGTGCTCCTGTTCGAGACGGGTCTGCCCGTCCGGTACTACCTCCCGCGCGAGGACGTCCGCCTCGATCTGTTCACCCCCTCCGGCCACCGGACCCGCTGCCCGTACAAGGGCGAGGCCACCGCCTACTGGTCCTGGTCGGGCGGCGGGGACGTGCCGCCCGACATCGCCTGGAGCTATCCCGATCCGCTGCCGGCCGTGGGCGCCATCGGGGACCGGGTGGCCTTCTACAACGAGGCCGTGGACCTCACCGTCGACGGGGAGCGCCTGGAGCGCCCGGCCAGCGGATTCATCCGGCCCCGGCCCCGGCCGCGGTGAGCCGGTGCTCCAGGGTCTCCTCCAGGCCCGCCGGCAACGCACCCGTGTGCACCACGCCCAGCCGCTGGGTGGCCCGGGTCAGCGCGACATACAGATCGCTCGTCCCGAACTCCGCCGGCTCCGCCACGATCACCGTGTCGAACTCCAGCCCCTTGGCCTGCCGCGGATCCAGCAGCACCACCGCGCTGGTCAGGTCCGGTGCACGGCCGGCGGACGCGGCCGGCACGGCGGCCGACAGGGCGTCGTGGTGGGAGCGTGGGGCGATCACCGCCAGGCGCCCCTCGGTGCGGGTCTCCTGGGCCACGGCGGCGGCCACCGCGCCCGGCAGATCGTCGGTGCGGACGGCCCAGGGGCGTACGCCCGTGGCGCGGATCGAGCGCGGCGGTTCGAAGTCCGGGTCCGCGGACCGGGCCACCTGGGCCGCGATCGCCATGATCTCCGTCGGCGTACGGTAGTTGACGCCGAGCCTTGTGTGCTCCCAGCGGTCCCGCAGGTATGGGCCCAAGATGGCCTCCCAGGAGCCGCAGCCGCCCGGTTCCGCGGTCTGCGCCGGGTCGCCGACCAGCGTCAACGAACGAGTCGGACAGCGCCGCATCAGCAGCCGCCACGCCATCGCGGACAGCTCCTGGGCCTCGTCCACGATGATGTGGCCGAAGGCCCAGGTGCGGTCGGCGGCGGCGCGTTCGGCCGCACTGCGGTGGTCACGTTCCTCGGCCCGGTCCGCCAGCCGCTCGGCGTCGATCAGGTCGTGGGCGCCCAGCACCTCCGACTCCTCGTCGTCGCGGTCATCGAACTCCTGGGTGCGCGAGCCGTAGGAGAGGTCGAGCACGCCCTGCGCGTACGCGATGCGCTCCTGTCGCTCCCCCTCGGCGGCTGCGCGGGCCGCCGAGTCGTCCTCGCCGAGCAGCTCGGCGGCCTCGTCCAGCAGGGGGACGTCGGCGGGGGTCCACTCGCCACCCGTGCGGCGGATCGCGGCGGCGTCGGCGTCGGGGAGGTGGACGGGGTCGGCGAGGTAGTCGGCGACGAGCTCGTGCGGGGTGAGCGTCGGCCACAACTCCCCGATGGCGGCGTGCACCGCGGGGTTGGCCGCGATCGCCTTGCCGAGCAGGGCGACGTCGTCCGGGCCGAGCAGGTTGGGCCCGCCGAAGGGATCCGCGCCGATCCGGTCCACCAGCTGCTCGGTGAGCCCGTCGATGACGCCGAACGCGAAGTGCGGACGGGCGAGGTTGTGCGGCAGCCCGCTCTCCCGGGCCCGGTGGCGCGCGTCGGACGCGATGTCGGCGTCCAGCACCAGCTCGCCGTCGTCGTGGTCGATGACGGTGGCAGGGTCGGGCAGCGTCTGCCGGTCCCGTACGAAGCGGGCCAGGGCGTCCGCCATCGCCGCGCGCCCCTTGACCTCGGCGGCCCCGGGGGTGTCGGTACCGGTGGCCGTCACGCCCGGGAAGAGCTCGGCGGGCGTGGCGAGCAGCACACCCGTCTCACCGAGCGAGGGCAGCACCTCCCCGATGTAGCCGAGGAACCCCGGGTTGGGCCCGACGATCAGCACCGCGCGACGGGCCAGCAGCTCGCGGTGGGCGTACAGCAGATACGCGGCGCGGTGCAGCGCCACGACGGTCTTCCCGGTGCCGGGGCCGCCCTCGACCACGAGCACGCCGTGGTGCGGGGCGCGGATGATCCGGTCCTGCTCGGACTGGATGGTCTGCACGATGTCGTGCATCCGGCCGGTACGGGCCGTGTCGAGCGCGGCGAACAGCACCGCGTCCGCGTCCGTGCCCTCGTGGCCGGTCCGTATCGGGTCGGAGAGGTCCAGGATCTCGTCGTGCAGGGCGGTGACCCGCGGGCCCTCGGTGGTGATGTGGCGCCTGCGGCGCAGCCCCATGGGAGTGTGACCGGTCGCCAGGTAGAACGGGCGCGCCACCTCGGCCCGCCAGTCCACGACGAGCGGGGTGCGGTCGGCGTCGTCGCGCCGGATGCCGATACGGCCGATGTGGTGATCGCTGCCGTCGCGGAACACCAGCCGGCCGAAGCACAGCCCCCGCTCCCCCGCGTCGAACGCGGCGAGCAGCCCGGACCGCTCGGCCACCAGCACGTCGCGCTCCAGCCGGGCCTGGAGGTTTGTCTCCGCCCTCGACAGAGCCGAGTTGACCGCCGCCTCGGCTCCGGCCCTCAACTCGGCGAGACGCTCATGGAGCAGATCGAGAAATTCCTGCTCCCCACGCAATTCCTCGTCCACGTTTGACAATGCAACTCCCGCCGCGATACGATGCCTTCATCGGGTTTAACCATGTCTGGAATTCATCAGGACATGGAATTCCCTAATATACGCAGAGAAACGCCCCGGTCGTCAAGGCGACCGGGGCGTTTCTCTCTCTTGCTTTTCCCTATGTGGCTTCCTGGCGGCCTCGGGACTTGCCCGCGAGTCCTTCACTTCCCGGTCACGTCACGGCGGGGCTCCGGACCCGGTTCCGCAACCCTGGCGGCCTCGGGACTTGCCCGCGAGTCCTTCACTTCCCGGTCACGTCACGGCGGGGCTCCTGACCCGGTTCCGCAACCCTGGCGGCTGATCGTTTTGCAGGGTGAGCGGCGGATTTGCCCCGGGCCAGGGGCGGTGTGTCACAGTAGGCCGTCCTGGTGGGCCGGGCGCGTCATGGGCGCTGCCGCCGCCGGGGTCCCCCAACCTTCCGTGGACGGCTCCGGCCGCGCCGCCCGCGCGTCCGGGCCGTCGCCCGTCCCTTTCCTCCTTCCCCTGAGAGCGATGCAGGCAACGACTCTTCCTCCACGCGTTCTTCCACGCGCCGCGGACCTGTTCGACCAGGGCCTGGAGCGGCGACCAGGCTCCGCCCTGCTGCGATTCGGTGCCGCGCGCGAGCGACCTGCCGGGCGGATCGGCTGGGCCGGTGACGGGGCCGCCGCCTGGCTCGACGACGACCGGGGCCATGTGTGGAGCGTCGGCGAGCCGGTGGCCGCCGCCGGGCTCATTCTGCGGGCCGCGCAGGGCCTGCCCGAGCGGGTGCGGGATTTCACCGGGCCGCGCGGCACCGACGAGCTCATCGCGCGCCATCTGCCGATCTCCGATGTGATCGAGTGGATCTTCCGCTGGACCCTGGAGGAGCCTGAGGTCCAGCGCGGCGAGGAGCGCGTGGTCGAGCTCGACGAGCGCCATCACGACGAGCTGCTGGCGTTCCTCAGGGAGCACAGCCCGGCGCATTCGACCGGCCCCGGTTCCGCCGGCATCAGCCTGTGGGCCGGGATCCGCGACCACGACGGGCGGCTGGTGGCCTGCGGGGCCCTGAACAGTCTGCGGGACAGCGGGGCTCCGCTGATGGCGTCGGTGGCGACGGACGCCCGGCTGCGCGGCCAGGGCCTCGGCGCCGCGCTGACCTCATGGCTGACCCGGTACGCCATCCGTCGGCACGGGTACTGCACGCTGTGGCAGCTCGCCGACAACACGCCCGCCGAACGCCTCTACGACCGCCTCGGCTACCGCAACGAGGATCCCTGCGTGGCGGCGCGCATCGCCACGCGCTGACCGGCGCGTGAAGCGCACAGCTTTCAGTTGAGCAGGTCCGCGACGGTGGCCGCGAGGGTGGCCTGCGGCGTCAAGGTGCCCGCGAAGGCGACCGCGGCGCGGGTCATGGCGGCCGGACAGGCGGCTCCGTCGGCGCGGGCCGGCCAGGCGGCCGCGCAGGCGGTCAGGAGCGCCACGGCCGACCAGGCCGGAGCGAAGAGCCCCACTACGTCCGGCGGTAGATCGTGATGGAGTGGCCGACCTCGTCGATCTGCTCGCTGCTGTCGATCAGTGCCGCCAGCCGGCCCTCGGCCTTCGCGACCGACGAATCCGACACGACGAGCAGCCCGCGCACCTGATTCGTGGGCGCCTTGCGCGGGTCGGAGGCGTGGATGCCGTACCACGACGGCACACCGCTGCCCTTGTAGACGAGCCAGATCTTCTCGCCCGGGTACCGCTGCCGGAGGCGGTCGGCCAGCCGGCCGAGGTCCTGGCCCCAGTCGACGTTGGCGTCGTGCAGGCGCAGATGGGTCTTCGAGGGGCCGCCGAACGCCTCGTTGGAGTACGGCAGATAGTACGGATACGTACGCAGCGAGCCGGCCGCCACGAACAGCACCAGCGCCGCCGTCACGGCATGGGCCCAGCGCCGCCGGATGAGCACCATGCCTGCCGCCGCGACCGCCAGGAACATGGGCATGAAGAGGGCGTACCGGACGCCGAAGTTACGGGCCCCGCCCATGGCCGCGAGCAGCAGAACGGCCGTGGGCACGAGGACGTACGGCGCGGCCGGCCGGAGCCGGGGAACCGCCACCATCACGACGGCACCGGCGAGCCACAGCGCGAGCATGCCCAGCGGCGTCTTCACCAGCAGCGCGACCGGCAGGTAGTACCACAGCGAGCCGTCGTACTGCCGGCCGAGCAGAAAACCGCGCCAGGTCGTGTTCTCGAAGCCGAACTGGATGCGCATCCCGTCCCGGTACGCCTCCGGGAACGGCAGCCAGTCGACGGCGAGCCCGCGCAGCCCGTGGACGGCGGGCACGTGTTCCCGCGCCGTCCAGCGCAACCGCGGGTCGACGGCGAGGTAGGCGGCCCACACCACGGCGACCGCCACCAGCGCCACGGCGAGCGCCGCCGCCCCGGCGAGCGCGAGACGCCGCACCGCGACGCGCGGGGTGGGATCGTCCGTCCGGCGGGCGGACCACACCGACCAGGCGGCCAGGAGCAGCAGCACCGGGACCGCCGGAAGCGTGCTCATCTTCGTGGCCACGGCCGCGCCGAGTGCCGCCCCGGCCGCCGGAAGATACCCGCGTGGCCGCCGCCGCGCCCGCCACAGCAACCAGACCGACGTCAGCACAAAGCCGGCCGCCGGTACGTCGAGCGTGGCCAGCGAGCCGTGCGCGATGACGTCCGGCGAGAACGCGTACAGGGCGAGCGCCACCACCCCGCCCACGGTTCCGACCAGGTCACGGGCGAACGCGAGGACGACCAGCCCGAACAGCAGCGTCAGCGCGATCACCGGCAGCCGCGCCCGCAGCATCAGCCGCCAGGGATCGTTGCCGGACTCGTACAGCACCCGCCGTCCGAGGGCCGTCTGGTCGCCGGCGGAGGCGGTGTCGAGGTGCACGGGGGTGAAGGCCAGCCCGGTCGCGATGATCAGCTTTCCCAGCGGCGGGTGCTCCGGGTTGTAGCGCAGGCTGTGCTCGCGCAGATAAACCTCCGCCGTGCCCACGTACACGGGTTCGTCGATGGTCGGAGTCTGCTCCACGGCCGTCGTCACCATGGCGACCGCCATCTGGACGAGAAGAACGGCCACGGCGAGCGTCAGCAGCCACCGCCGGTGCCGCCGAAGCCTCTCGATGCGGCCCGGCGGCTTCCCGGCGGTCGGGTTGACGCTGTCGATGACGCCCGTCCACTGCATGGCAGCAGACGCTAACGTGCCCGAGCGCCTGTTCAGGGCTTTTGATCAGAAACTCAGCACAAGGCGTCAATACGGCCTCAGCGGGCCGCGCCGAAGTCCTGCGTCCAGTAGTTGCCGGACTTCGAGAGACCGACGCCGATCTCCTTGAAGTGGCAGTTCAGGATGTTGGCCTTGTGGCCGGAGCTGGACATCCAGCCGTCCATGACGCTCTTGGGGGTGGAGTAGCCCTGGGCGACGTTCTCGCCGTAGGTGCTCCAGCTGTAACCGGCCCGCTCGATCCGGTCGCCCGGCGACGACCCGTCGGAGCCGGTGTGCGACATATTGCTGTGGGACGCCATGTCCTCGCTGTGGTCCTGGGCGGCCTTCGTCAGCTGGTCGTTCACCTTCACCGGCTCACAACCGGCCTTGCCGCGCTCGCTGTTGACGAGGTCGACGACCTGGTCCTGGGCGCTGGAGGCCGTGGGGGCGGCGGAGCTTGTGCCGTCCTGGGCGGCCATCGCTGCGGAGGGTACGCCCACGGCGGCGAGGGCGACGGCGGCGACGGCTATCTTCCGGTGGTGTGTCCTGCTGCTGCGGTGCTTGCTCATCCTTGACCTCACTACGTCATCGCGGCACGCCCACCCCCCTCACGGCCGGCTCTGAGCGATGCCACGCCAAAGCCGCCGAGGCGCTTCGTGGGCCGTCATTCTTAGAGCCGTCGCGTCGGCGGGGCAACAAATGTTCGGTACTACCCGACTTCGTAGCGCGGACGGCGCTTGCGATGTGCGCCGAGTCATGCTGACCCGGCTCCGGGGATCGCCCGCGTCGCTGTCATGCCGTCAGAAGCTTTGGGTGTCCAGGGGGTCAGCGGAGGGCGGCGATGCGTTGCCGGTCTTCACAGGACGGAGGGCGCAAATCCACCAGAGTGGATAAACCTCTTATGTCGCCTAGGAGGTTTGCACGTTCCGTACCTTTTACGCCTGGGGCGGGTGTGAAAGATGTCATGAGATGGTGAACAGATCGAGCAGGCCCCGAGGGGCGTCGCCGCGGAAGCAGAGGCCCAGGCCCCGGGCGGACAGGATCGCGGACGCCTCACCGCGCGGGAACAGCGCCCGCCCATAGGCGGAAAGCGCGGCCTCGGTGTCGCCGGGGTGGGCAGCCAGGGCGGCGCCGAGTTCGGCGCCGTCGAGCATCGCGAGATTGGCACCCACACCGGCGAAAGGCGACATCAGGTGGGCGGCGTCGCCGGCAGAGTGACGCGGGGGACGCGACCCCAGCGGTGCGCGGCGGGCAGGGCGTGGATCCCGCGGGGCACCAGGGGGGCCGTCGGCGTCGGCGTCGGCGTCGGCGTCGGCGTCGGCGTCGGCGTCGGCGTCGGCGTCGGCGTCGGCGATCAGGGCTCGCAGACTCTCGTCCCAGTCGGCGAAGTGCTCCAGCACGGCCGCCTTGGCGGTGTCGGTGAGCCATACCGGCCCGCAACGAACACGTTCGCTACGAACAAGGTCGCAGCGAATGCGTTCGCAACAGCCGCTTCACCGCTCCGCCAAAGGGGTGCCGGGCGGACGCGGACGCACGGTAAACGGGCACCTGTCCTGTACGTCACGGGATGACGACACGAAAGGACACCTGATGAGAACCGTCACCGGGCGCACCGACCATGTCGTGGTGGTCGGTGCCGGACTGTCCGGGCTGGCGGCCGCGCTGCATCTGCTGGGCGCGGGGCGCCGGGTGACCGTCCTCGAAAGGGCGGCCCTGCCCGGCGGGCGGGCCGGGCGGGTGGAGCGCGGCGGCTACCACATGGACACCGGCCCGACCGTGCTGACCATGCCGCATCTGATCGAGGAGGCGTTCGCCGCGGTCGGAGACCGGATGGCCGACCGTTTGGACCTGATCGGGCTGCACCCCGCCTACCGCGCCCGCTTCGCCGATGGCGGCCACCTTGACGTCCACACCCGGGCCGACGCGATGGAGCGCGAGGTCCACCGCTTCGCGGGCGCCCGCGAGGCGCTCGGCTACCGGCGGCTGCGGGCCTGGCTGGAGCGGCTCTACGCGGTCCAGATGCGGCGTTTCATCGACGCCAACTACGACTCCCCGCTGCGGCTCCTCCACCCCGATCTGGCCCGCCTGGCCGCGCTCGGCGGATTCGGCCGGCTCGACGCCCGCCTCGGCCGCTTCCTCACCGACGAGCGGGTGCGCCGGGTCTTCAGCTTCCAGTCGCTGTATGTCGGGGTGCCGCCCGCGCGGGCGCTGGCCGCGTACGCCGTCATCGCCTACATGGACACCGTGGCCGGGGTCTACTTCCCGCGCGGTGGCATGCACGCCCTGCCCCGCGCCCTGGCCGACGCCGCCGCCGACGCCGGGGCGGAGCTCCGCTACCGGCACCGCGTCACCCGCCTGGAGCGCACGGGCGACCGGGTGACCGCCGTGCTGACGGACCAGGGCCGTATCCCGTGCGACACCGTGGTGCTCACCCCCGATCTGCCGGTCGCCTACCGGCTGCTGGGCCGGCGGCCACGCCGCCCGCTGCGGCTGCGGCACGCCCCGTCGGCGGTGGTGCTGCACGCGGGCACCGACCGCACCTGGCCGCAGCTGTCGCACCACACCCTGTCCTTCGGCGCGGCCTGGAAGAGCACCTTCGATGAACTCACCCGCACCGGACGGCTGATGACCGATCCGTCCCTGCTGATCACGCGCCCGACGGCCCATGACCCCGGCCTCGCACCGCCCGGACGCCATGTGCACTACATCCTCGCCCCCTGCCCCAACACCGACATCGGCCCCGGCCCGCGCGTCTGGCGGGAGCTGGCGCCCCGGTACCGCGACAGCCTGCTGACCGAGCTGGAGCGGCGCGGGCTGACCGGGATCGGCGCGGCCATCGAGGAGGAGTGCCTGGTGACCCCGGTGGACTGGACCGCCGAGGGGCACGCCGCGGGGACGCCGTTCTCCGCCGCCCACACCTTCGTCCAGACCGGCCCGTTCCGCCCGCGCAATCTGGTGCGCGGGGTGGCCAACGCGGTGCTGGCCGGCTGTGGCACCACCCCCGGTGTCGGGGTACCGACCGTGCTGCTCTCGGGCAAGCTGGCCGCGGCCCGTATCACCGGCCTCCGGCCGGGCGGCGGCGCCTGATGACCGAACGGGAGCTGAACGCCGCGGGCATCACCCACCCCGCGCTGCGCGCCGCGTACACCCGGTGCCGGGCGCTGAACGCGCACCACGGCAAAACCTACTTCCTGGCCACCCGGCTGCTGCCGGTCGCCCGCCGCCCGGCCGTGCACGCGCTGTACGGCTTCGCCCGCTGGGCCGACGACATCGTCGACGACCTGGTGAGCGACGCGGGCCCCGCCGAGCGCGCCGCAGCGCTCGACGCGCTCCAGCTCCGGCTGACCGCCGGGCTGCGCACCGGGGAGAGCGATGAGCCGGTGGTACGGGCCCTGGCCCACACGGCCGCCGTGTACGGCATCGACCACCGGCACTTCACCGACTTCATGGCCTCCATGCGCGCCGACCTGGAGGTCACCGACTACCCCACCTACGATGACCTGCGCGCTTACATGCACGGCTCGGCGGCCGTCATCGGACTCCAGATACTGCCCGTCCTCGGCACCGTCGTGCCGCGCGCGCAGGCCGCCCCGCACGCCGCCGCCCTGGGGGTCGCCTTCCAGCTCACCAACTTCCTGCGGGACGTGGGCGAAGACCTCGAGCGGGGCCGGGTCTATCTGCCCGGCGACCTGCTCGCGGCGCACGGCGTCGACCGGGCGCTGCTGGAGTGGAGCCATGCGACCGGCGCGCGTGACCCGCGCATCGTGGCCGCGCTCCGCGCCGCCGCCGAACTGACGCGTGGCGTGTACCGGGAGGCGGCCCCGGGCCTGGCCATACTGGACCCGGTGTCCCGGCCGTGCATCCGTACCGCCTACGTCCTGTACGGCGGCATCCTGGACGCCATCACCGAGGACGGTTACTCCGTCGTGCACCGCCGCGCCGTCGTCCCGCGCCGCCGCCGCGCCGCGGTGGCGCTGGACGGCCTCGGCCGGGTGGCGGCCGCCCGGCTGCGCGCCCGCGCCGGCCGATGGGGGCGGTCCCGGAGGTCCGGGCGCCGCACGGCCGTCGGCGCGACGGGCGGGAGCGCCTGAGCCGTCGGGAAAGCTCACCCGCGGGAAAGCTCAATACCCGGGAGTACGGGAGGACATCGCATGGCCGACGACCGTCCCCGGCGCGGACGCTACGCGCTGCGCCTGCGCCCGCGGCCCGTGCCCTGGGAACGGCAGCCGCCCACCTGGCGCCAGGCCCGGCCCGGGATCGTCGCCGACGCGCTGAAGCGCGCCCAGGCCCGGCCCGGCGGCAACTGGTATGTGCTGGCCGCCGGCCGCGACATCCGCCCGGGGCGCCCGTTCGGCCGTACCGTCGCGGGCGTCGAGGTGGTCGCGTGGCGGGGCGCCGACGGCCGGCTGCGCACCGGCCCAGGTGCGTGCCCGCACCTGGGCGCCCCGCTCAAGGACAGCCCGGTCCGTCGCGGCACCCTGATCTGCCGCTGGCACGGACTCGCCCTGGACGGCTCGGGGTTCGCGGGCTGGGAGCCCTTTCCGGCGTACGAGGACGGCGTCCTGGTCTGGGTCAGGCTCGACCGGGCCGGTGGCGAGACCCCGCTGGAGCGGCCGGTCGTCCCGGCCCGGCCGCATCCCGCGGGCGCGGTGGACGCGGTCTACACCGGCGTGGGCCGCTGCGAGCCCGAGGATGTGGTGGCCAACCGGCTCGACCCCTGGCACGGGGCGTGGCTCCACCCGTACTCCTTCGTCGATCTGACAGTGATGCAGACGCCTGCCACGCCCGCCGGAGAGGGCACGGCGGACGGCGACGGGTTCACGGTCGAGGTGTCCTTCAAGGTGGCGGGGCGGGCCACGGTCCCGGTCCGGGCGGTGTTCACCGCGCCCGGCCCCCGTACGGTCGTCATGCGCATCGTGGAGGGGGAAGGGCAGGGGTCCGTGGTCGAGACGCACGCCACGCCCCTGGGTCCGGACGCGGCGGGGCGGCCACGCACCGCGGTGATCGAGGCGGTGGTCGCGGCCTCGGACCGTCCGGGCTTCGCCGTCGCCCGTGCCGCGGCCCCCGTGCTGCGCCCCCTGATCCGGGCGGTGGCCGGCCGGCTGTGGCGTGACGACCTGGCGTACGCGGAACGGCGGTGGGCGCTGCGCAGCACGGGAGCGTTCCCGGGGTGAACGGCCGGCCCGGCAGCCGGCGGCCGGTCGGCTCAGTCTCCGCCGAGCCTGGCCAGGGCGCGCAGGGGCGCCAGGCGGCCCTTGTGCGGGACCGTCCACAGGGTCTGGCCACGGACGCCCCACTGTGCCAGCAGCGCGTTGGCGGCGAGGAAGCCGGTCGTCGCCGCGCGTTCCATCAGTGCCACCGGCAGGACGGTACGGACCAGATCGCCGGCCAGCACGACCCGCGGATCCGGCGTACGGACCGTCGGCCGGCCGGCGAAGCCGCCCACCGGGAACAGCGGGCAGTCCGCGCGCCACTCATCGCAGCGGCTGACGATCCGCGCGTCCCGTGTCTCCGGATAGACGCGGTGCAACTCGGCGACGAGCCGGTCCTGTTGCGTTCGGCGGTCGGCGCCGGGATCGACGGCGTAGGCGTGCAGTTCGACCACCGAACCGCCGCTCCGGGCGGCCCAGCGCGCGGCCTCGCCCTCCCAGCGCTCCAGCACACTGACGTTGTCCAGCGGGCCGTAGCCGCTGGTCCCGAGGAATCCGGGGCGGTCCGGCGCCACCGGCCGGTCCAGCCACAGCCGGGACACCAGGAACGGCGGTGCGGTGCGCAGCCGTCCGATGCCCGCCCGCCACGGGCCGTCGCCCAGGCGCGGCGAGCCGGCCACCACCTGCCGCAGCCCGCCGGTGTCCAGCGCCAGGACGACCGCGTCGTGGTGGTGGAGGTGGCCGCCGGCGGTGACCCTCAGCCTGCCACCGGTCCCCGGATCCACGCTCTCCACCGGAGTGCCGGTCCGCAACTGGACCCCATGGCCGGTCAGATATCGGGACAACGGCCCCCACAGGGTCCGCGGGAACGGCTCGCGGACGACATCGAAGAGCAGGCCCTCGGCGGAGCCGAGGAAGTAGATGTGGAACATCAGGGCCAGCTCGGCGGCGGACAGCTCACCCGGGTCGGCGAAGAAGCTCCGCGAGAACACCTCGAACGCCAGATGCCGCGCGGTCTCCGGAAACCGGATCCGGGTGAGGAAGTCCCGTGCGCTGACGCCGTCCAGCCGCTCGTACACCTCCGGCACCCGCACATCCAGCAGCGGCAGCGCGGCGGCCGGCCGCATCCGGGCCAGATCGCGCAGGCCGAAGCTGGGACTGAACGCGACGAAGCCCAGCGCGCTCAGCGGCGGGGTACGGGGCACCCGGGCGAAGCTGTCGTACAGACCACCGCTGTGCCGCAGCGGATAATCGGGCAGCCCGGTGAACATGCCCAGGCCCGGGTCGATGCGCCGCAGCAGGCCACGCAGGTTGTAGTACTGCCGGAAGAAGGCGTGGAAGCCTCGGCTCATGGTGGCCCGTGAACCGTCGGCCAGCCGCACCGACCAGCCCGCGAGCCGCCCGCCCAGGTGCGGCTCGCGCTCGTACACCGTGACCCGTACACCGCGTTCCGCCAGGCAGGTCGCCGCCGCCAGTCCGGCGATACCACCGCCGGCCACGGCCACGCTGGGCGCCGGGCCGGTGATCCGGTCCCGGCCGGGCGGCGCCACCACCACCTGGGCCCGGCGGTCCCGGCCCCAGCGCGCTGTCGCCACGCCGTCGTCCTGTCCCGGCGCCAACATCAAGGCGTCTCCTCGCGGTTCGGCACCCGACCGAGGACGGTGTGCACGACGCCCGTCTGCCAGCCGGGCATGGGCACCACCCGCACCTGGGTGAAGCCCGCCCGCCGGATGCGCGCGCCAAGGGCGGGCGCGGTGTCGAACTCCACGACGCTGCGCCACAGATGGCGGTAGAGCCCGCGGTCCCCGGTGAGCGACCCGGCGGGCTGGACGATCGCCCGGCACACCGCGGTCCACACGGCCCGGTGAGCGGGATGACCGCTGAGAGTGTATTCGTGGACCGCGAGCCGGCCGCCGGGGGTGAGCAGTGCGCGCGCCGTGGCGAGCACCGCGTCCGGCTCGGTGACATTGCGCAGGAGGTAGGCGGCGAAGACGGCGTCGAACGGTCCCGTGACGCCCGCGTCGGCCAGCCTCTCCACCGGGGCGTGCACAAAGCGCACCCGGGCCGGCCAGGTCTTGGCGCCGGCCCGCGCCAGCATTCCGGCCGAGACGTCCACGGCGACGATCCGCGCCTCCGGCGCCGCGGTGAGCAGCGCGGCGGTGGACGCCCCGGTGCCGCAGCCGAGGTCGAGCAGGCGCAGCCCGGCTCCGCGCGCGGGCAGCCCCAGTCGCCGGGCGGAGCGCCGCAGATGGGCGTGGTAGCCGGGGTTGACGGCCACGAGCCGGTCATAACGGAGCGCCGCGTGGTCGAAGGCGGCGGCCAGGTCGTCGTCGCGCAACAGGGTCATCTGGGGGTCGCTTCCTGTGGGGCGATGTCGGGTGGAGAGGGGGTTGGGGGGCGCCGGCGCAGCCACGGCAGTTCGGCGACGGTGCGCAGCATCGCCGGGACGGGGGTGCGCAGGCCGATGGCGATGTCCTCGACGGCCCGGGTGTGCCCGTCGAGGAAGCGCAGCAGCCGCTCCATCGGCACCTGCCGGAACAGGCCGGTGAAGAACGCCGCTCCGTCCACCCGCCCGGCCGCCAGCGCCCGCAGCAGGACCGCGTCCATGGCCCGGAACCGCGCCGGGTGCGGCCGCGGTGGCACCGGAGAGCGGCCCGCATGCCAGGCGTCCGCGACGGCCCGGGTCTGCCGCTGTACGGCGGCGAAGGTGTATCCGGTGGACGGGCGGGTGGCGCCGCCGGCCGCGCCGATACGGAACACCGAGGCGCCCGCGCGGCGCCGGAAGCGGGCGTCGGTCATCGGGATCACGCCCTGTTCGACCGCGGTGACCTCCCACTCCCCCAGGCCCAGCACCTGGCGCGCGTAGTGTGCCAACGCCCGGTCGTACGCCGCGTCGTGGAGCACCGCCGGGGAGAACTCGGTGTACTCCACGAGCGCCTCGCGCGCGCTCAGCGGCAGCACGTAGCCGAAGGACAGGCCGATCGCGGGCTGCGGGGTGCGGAAGTCCATGAGGTCCGCCACCGCCGGGTCGAAGCGTGGCCGTTCGGTGCGGACGAACCAGCCGCGGAAGTGCTGGAGCAGTGTGGTGCGCGCCGGCGGCAGCCGCCGCGGCGGCCGGGAGTCGAACGCCCACCGGCCGCGCAGCACCACCGGTTTCCCCGCGCCGTCCGCGCCCCGCACCTCGGCGCCGCCCGGCCCGTCGGCCACGGTGTGCACGGCGGCCACCACCCGGCGGAACCCGGGGTGTCCGTCGGTCCGCCGCCCCACGAACGCCTCGAAGTCGCCGGAGCGGAGCATCTTGTAGCGCAGGCCCGCCGGCCGGCCCACCACCGGCTCCCCCTCGGCAGCCCGCACCCGGAGCCGCCCCCACGAGCAGGTCAGCGCCTCGTCGAACTCGCCGCCCGGCGGCTCCCAGTAGCACCACGTCCGCTCCGGCGGGCGCAGCGGGCCGGGCGGGGCGTCGACCAGTGTCACCCTGGCCGCCCGGCCGCCCGGCACCGGCGAACACAGCCGGTAGGCGAGCGAGAGCCCGGCGGCGCCCGCCCCTACGATGAGGATTTCCTCGTCCCGCACGACGGCTCCTTCCGCACCTCCCGACCGGTCCGTATGCCCAGCCTCCCGCACTTATGTCCCCTATGGACGCACGACGGCGGACGTGTCGCGGCCGGGTCGGTCACGCGGATCGCCGACTCAAACACCGGAGATGGGGAGTTCATGTGATGATTCGGTGTCCCGGGCCGCCCGGTCCGGGGACATGGAGAGGAAATTCTTCGTGAAGTCAACGACCTTCAGATCCGCCGTGGGGGCAGCGCTGACCGCTGCCCTGGCGGCCGTGGCGCTGCCCGCCTCGGCCGCGAGCGCGGCGGCGCCGGCCGGGACCGTGGACGGTGCGACCGCCACGTCCTTCGGCCGGATCGCCGACGCGGTGCTGACCCAGCGCACGGCGGCCCTGCTGGACCATCAGAACCGATCGGCACGGCGTCTGGCGCCGCTCGCCGACAAGAACGTGCGCCTGTCGGCGGGGCAGACCAGGACGGAGGAGAGCGCGCTGTCCTCGCTGCGTGGCCGCAAGACGCGACTCGCCGCCTTGGGTGAGGCGTACACGGGCGCGGACACCAGGGTGGCCGTGGACAAGATACGGGTCAAGGGCGGTCAGGCCACGGTCCAGGCGACCGAGACCACGACGCTCACCTACAAGAAGATCCGTGGCGACGAGCCGAGGACGACCGGCTTCCAGGCCCACCACGAGCTGAAGTTCGCCGCCTCGGCGAACGGGAAGTGGCAGCTGATCGGCATCCGGTCCACGGATGACGGTCCGATGGCGGTCAACGAGCCCGGCAAGGCGGCGGTGGCGAGGACGACGGCCGCGCCCACCGCGACGCCCGCCGCCACGTCAAGGCCCTCGCAACAGCAGCAGAAGCCCGCGGGGGCGTACGACTACAAGGCGATGGCCGCCTACGCGGAGAAGTACTGGTCGAACTACAACCCCGCCTACCGCAAGTTCAACGACGCCGGCGGGGACTGCACCAACTTCGTGAGCCAGGCCATGAAGGCGGGTGGCTGGGCCAACAAGGGCGGTGTGTACGACGACTACCGCAATTGGTGGTACGACTCCTCGTACCAGTCGACGTCCTGGGTGGGCGCCAACGAGTGGTCCTGGTTCACCCTGGACTCCAAGCGGGCGGCCAATCTGTCGAACGTCTACTACCTGGGCGTCGGTGACGTCCTGCAGATGGACTTCGACAAGGACGGGTCCAAGGACCACACGATGATCGTGACCTACCGCAGCTCCAGCGGTGTCCCGTATCTGACCTACCACTCGGTGAACACCTACCGCAAGTCGGTGGCCAGCATCATCGCCTCGTACCCGAACTCGCTGTACTACGCCTACCGCACCTGACGGCACCCCTGCCGCAAGGGACCCCGCCCGACGGCACCCGCCCGGCGGTGGGGTCCCCCGGGCGCGGGCGGCCCCGGCGTCATGACCGGCCGGCGCTCAGCCCGTCGAGGGTGAGGTCCAAAAGGCGCTCGGCCTGCTCACGCTGTTCGGGCTTGCCCGCGGCGAGGGCGATGCCGGTGAGACCGGCGAACAGATCGGCCGCGCCGATGTCCGACCGGATCGTACCGGCGGCGACGGCCGCGTCCATGAGCCGTGAGAGAGCGGCCTGGATCATCTCGTGGCTCTGCGCATGGAGGTTGACGCCCGACGCGACGACGGCCCGCAGGGCGTCCGCCATGCCCAGCTTGGCGTTGGCGTAGTCGATGAACCGCCCCATCCAGGCGCGCAGGGCCGCACGCGGCGGCAGGGTCTCCAGGAGGTCGGGGGCCGCGTCGCACAGGCGAGCCAGCTCATCGCGGTAGACGGCCTCGATCAGCAGCTCCCGGGTCGGGAAGTTCCGGTAGAACGTGCCGGCGCCGACGCCCGCCTCCTTGGCGATGCGCTCGAGGTGCGCGTCCAGCCCCTGTTCCGCGAAGACGCGCACCGCGGCGGCCAGGATCTTGTCCCGGTTGCGCTGTGCGTCGGCCCTCAGCGGGCGTCCCTCGCCTCTGGCCATCGGCCGCTCCCCCCCTTTCCTTGCCCGTCATGCCCGTTCGCTAAGGAGAGGCGCGTCCACTTAGCGTACCGCGCCGCCGCTCACCGAGTGCGGCGCGGATGCCGGATGCTCGGCGGCCTGCCCGGGCGATCAGCACGCGCCGACGATCATCAGCAGGCCCGCTACCGCCGCGCCGAGGCCGATCGTCAGCAGGTCCGTCTCGACGATCCGCGTCGCCCGTCCTGCGGGCCGTCCCCTACCGCATCTGCCGCCGCACCAACTCGTGCAGCTTCCCGCCCGGGTTGGCCATCAGCTCGGCCGGGGCGCCCTGTTCGACGATCCGGCCCTCCTCCATGACGAGCACCCGGTCGGCGTCCATGACGGTCGACAGCCGGTGTGCGATCACCAGGCGGCTGGCGTGGAGACGGCGGGTGCTGTCGATGACGATCCGCTGGGTCTCGTTGTCGAGGGCGCTGGTGGCCTCGTCGAAGAAGAGGATGCGCGGCCTGCGGATGAGGGCCTGGGCGATCATCAGGCGCTGGCGCTGGCCGCCGGAGATCGCGCCGCTGCCGGCGATCATCGTCTGCAGACCCATCGGCATCCGGCGGATGTCCTCGGCCAGACCCGCCAGTTCGGCCGCCTCCATGGCCTCCTCGGGGGTGAACGGCTCGGCGCCGCGGATGCAGTCGAGCACGGTTCCGCCCAGGGGCTGGGCGCTTTGGAGCACCACCCCGCACTGGCGGCGCACCGCGGCCTGGTCGAGGGCGGAGAGGTCCTGGCCGTCGTAGAGCACGCTGCCGGACACCGGCCGCTCGAAGCCGATGAGAAGCCGCAGCAGCGTGGACTTGCCGCAGCCGCTGGGGCCGACGACCGCCACGAACTCACCCGGCCGGATCTCCAGCGAGACGTCGTCCAGGACCAGCGGCCCGTCCTCGCCGTAGCGGAAGGTGAGGTTGCGTGCCCTCAGGTCGCCCGAGAGGACGCCGGGCTGGGCGCTGCCGCCACGCACCTCGGGCGGCTCGTCCAGGATCGGCTTGACCTGCTCGAACATGGGCAGTGCCGCGAACACCGAGACCAGCGCGTTGGTGAGCTGGGTGACGGAGGTGAGCAGCATGGTGACGGAGGTGTTGAACGTCAGGAAGGCGCTGGCCGACATGGTGCCCCGGGCCGGACCGGCCAGCAGCATGAACACGACGAGCGAGCACACCGGGAGGTAGACCGCGTCGAGGACCTGGGTGAGGTTCTTGATGCGCCCGGTGCGCTGATGCAGATCGCGGGAGTGGGCGAACCCGCGGGCCCACGCCGCGTAGGCGAAGTTCTCGGCCGCGGCGACCCGGAGCTTGGGCAGGCCGCGCAGCGTCTGGAACGCCTGGTTGTTGAGCTTGTTCTCGCTCTCCACCAGCCGCCGCTGCCAGCGCACCTGCCACAGCCCCATGCCGAGGAAGACCCCGGAGATGACCACCAGCATGGCCATCACCGCCAGCGCCAGGGAGACGCTGTAGTACAGCAGCAGGGCGAGGTTCATCGCCCCGATGGTGCCGGCCTGCAGCACCATCGGGGCGGTGCCGGACAGCAGCCGGCGCACCGTGCTGATGCCCATCGCGGCGCTGGCCAGCTCGCCGGTGGAGCGTTGGGTGAAGAACTTGGTGGGCAGCCGCAGGAGCCGATCCCAGATCGCGGGCTGGAGTGTGCTCTCCAGCCGCCCCTCCAGCCGCAGCAGGGTCAGGTTCTGCAGCAGCATGAAGGCGGCCGCCACGACGCTCGAGACGATCAGCGCCAGGGAGACCTGGACGATGGGGCTCTTCTCGGCGCGGGGGACGAATCCGCCGAGCACCTGACCGGTGGCGACCGGCACCAGCGCGCCCAGAGCCACGGTCACCAGCCCGGCGAGGACGAGGTTGCGCAGGTCCGGCGCGACGCCGCGGGCGGTGAAGCGCAGCAGCCGCCACACCGTCATCCGCCGCTCGGGCAGCGGGTGGTAGAACATCACGGCGCGCGGCTCGAACTCGTCCGCGTTGTTCTTGCCGATCCGCATCCGCAGGCCCGAGGCGGGGTTGACCGCCTCGTACCGGCCGCGCCGCCACAGCAGCGCCACCGGGGCCCCGGACAGCGCCCGATAGCCCACCAGCGGTCCGGCGTCCTCGCGCCACCACCTGCCCTCCAGCCGGACGGCGCGGGTACGGATCCGGGAGACGACCGCGATGCGCTCCACCGGGTCCGTACGATCGTCGACGGGACCGCCTCTCGGCGGCTCGGCCAGGGTGATCCCGGTGGCCTGGGCCACGCTGCGGCAGACCGCGTAGACGGCGTCGTCGGTGATCTCCTCCGAGGACCGGGGTGTTCGCCGCGGCCCTCCGATGGAGGCGATCAGCGCCTGGTCGGCGCGCGAGCGGACCGCCTCACCGGCCCGGATCCCGGCCGCCGTGCGATCCGCGTGGACCCGCTCCATGGTCTCGATCCAGCGGTCCACGGCCATGCCGATCCGGTGCTGCTGGTTGACCATCCGCTGCCACAGCGCACCGTCGATCAGCAGGTCTCCGGCGGCCTGAGCGCTGTACTCGGCGCCGTACCGGACGCTGCCGGGCGGCACCGGAAGCCACAGCAGGTCCTCGTCGGCCGCCCCCTCGCCGTCCGTCACCCCACCGTCCAGCGGGGCCTGGAAGAGGACGCCGAGACTGCGGCTGATCCCGAGCGCCACTGCGTGCTCCAGCGGCGTCGGCGGCGTTTCCTCAAAACCGGTGCCGCCCGCGTACATGTCGTAGCCGTAGCCGCCGCCGTACGTGTCGTACTGCTCCGGCCGGTACAGCTCGCGCAGCGGGATACGGCGCAGGGCACAGTCCTGCGAGGGCCGGCCCAGCAGGGTGTGGCGCGGCCCCTCGACCGGCCCGGGGAGAGCGGCGCCGCTCTCCAGCCGGCCGAGGAAGTGCCAGTGCCCCTCCTCGGCCGCGTCGACCGCGAACAGGTCCAGCGCGCCACCGACGACGAGCCAGAGCACCTGGGGGCCCTCCAGCGGGAGGCTGCGCAGTCCGGCGCAGTCGACGCTCGTGCCCAGCGCCCCCAGCACCTGGACCACCGCGTCGCCGCCGCCCGCTTCCACGGCCGCGGCCGGGTGAACGGACGCCATGTCAGTGCTCCTTCATCAGCTCGGCATACGGGCCACCGGCCGCGGCGAGCTCCTCGTGCCGGCCGCGTTCCACGACCGTGCCATGGTTCAGGACAAGGATCTCGTCGCTGTCGCGCACGGTGGAGAGCCGGTGGGCGATCACCACACACGCACAGCCCCGGCGGCGCAGATTGTCCATGACGATCTGCTCGGTCTGCGCGTCCAGGGCGCTGGTCACCTCGTCCAGCACCAGGACGCTGGGGCGGCGGACCAGGGCCCGGGCGATCTCCAGCCGCTGCCGCTGGCCGCCCGAGAAGTTGCGCCCGTCCTGCTCGACCCGGCAGTGGATCCCCTCGGGGCGTCGCATGATCACGTCGTGGAGAGCGGCGTCGCGCAGGGCGGCCACCACCGCGTCGTCCGGGATCGACGGGTCCCACAGCGTCACGTTGTCCCGCACCGTGCCCTCGAAGAGGAAGACGTCCTGGTCGACGAAGGAGACCGAGGCTGCCAGCGCGCCGCGCGGGATGTCCTCCAGCCGCTGCCCGTCGACACGGATGGTCCCCTCCCACGGGCTGTAGAGACCGGAGACCAGCCGGGACACCGTCGACTTGCCGCTGCCCGAGCCGCCGACCAGCGCCACCTGGCGGCCGGGGCCGACGGACAGCGAGAAGTCACGCAGCAGCGGCTCGTCCAGCGGGTTGTAGCCGAAGGTGATGCCCTCCAGGGTCACATGGCCGGTCAGCCGGCGGGTGTCCGCCGCCGGCTCGTCGCGCTCGTAGAGCGTGTCCACCGGGAAGCTCTCCACGTCCTTGAGCCGGGCCACGTCCGCGGAGAAGTCCTGGATGCGGCCGGCCACGCCGTTCAGCCGGGTGATGGGCGCGGTGAAGCGGGTCACCAGCGCCTGGAAGGCCACCAGCAGGCCGATGGAGATGTGGCCCTCGACGGCCCGCAGCCCGCCGATCCACAGGATGAGCGCGCTGTTGAGCGTGGCGAGGGTGGGCGCGACCACAGCCAGCGCCGAGCTCGGTACGCCCAGCCGCTGCTGCTCCTCCAGCGTGATGGCGTGCTGGCCCGCCCAGCGGCGGAAGAATCCGTTCTCGCCGCCGGTGGCCTTCATGGTCTCGATGAGCTGGAGACCGGTGTACGAGGTGGTGGTCAGCCGGGCGGTGTCGGCCCGCAGCTTCTGGGTCCTGGTGGCCCGCAAGCGCACGACCACGCGCATCGCCACCACGTTGAGCAGCGCCAGTCCGACGCCCACCAGGGTGAGCTGGGGATCGTAGGTCCACAGCAGCAGGGCGTAGAGGACGACGACGATCCCGTCGACCGCCGCGGCGGCCAGATCGCGGGCCAGCGTCTCCGCGACGGTGTCGTTGGACCGCAGGCGCTGCACCAGATCCGCCGGACTGCGCTGGGAGAAGAAGGTGACGGGCAGCCGCAGCAGATGGCGCAGGAACCGCGCGCTGCTGAGGGTGGAGGAGATGATGCGCCCGCGCAACAGGTTGGCCTGCTGGACTCCGGTCAGCACCGCGGTCAGCACCAGCGCCACGGCCATGGACGCGAACAGCGGCGCCAGCATCGAGGACTGGCCGCCGATGAGGAACGCGTCGATGAACGTGCGGCTGAGCGCCGGCACCGCCGCCCCCACCGCCACGAGCAGCAGACTGGCCAGCAGCGAGGCCAGCAGGGTGCCTGTCGTCCCGCGCATCCGCGCGGGCACGGCGCCCAGCACACCGGGGCGGCGGCCGCCCCGGCGGAAGGACGCGTCGGGCTCGAAGACCAGGACGACACCGGTGAAGCTGGTGTCGAACTCCTCGATGGGCACGAAACGGCGCCCCTTGTCGGGGTCGTTGATGTGGACGCCGCGCTTGCCGAACCGCCGCCCCATGCCGTCATAGACGACGTAGTGGTTGAACTCCCAGAACAGGATCGCCGGCGCCTGGACCTCCGCCAGGCCCTCCGGCTCCATCTGCATGCCCTTGGCGCGCAGCCCGTAACTGCGCGCGGCCTTCAGTACATTGCTGGCGCGCGACCCGTCGCGCGAGACGCCGCAGGCGATCCGCAGCTCCTCCAGCGGGACATGGCGCCCATAGTGTCCGAGCACCATGGCGAGCGACGCCGCACCGCACTCCAGCGCCTCCATCTGGAGCACGGTGGGGGTGCGCACGGTCTTGCGCCGGGGCTTCCTCGGGCCGTCCCCGCCGCGCGGGGCGCGGCGTCGTCCCCGGGACGGTTCCAGGCGGCGGCGTCCGCTGCTCCCGGCGGGTGCCGGCCGGGGCGGTCCGGCCTCGTTCGTCGTGGTCACGGGAGCAGCCAATCGATGGGGTGCCGGGCGGCCAGATGGATCGTGCCGTCGGCCGGGGTCATGGAGGCGAGGGCGAAGGGCGGGCCCTCGGGAGAGGACCATCGATAACCGGAGCGGCTCGCGGAGGACCGGTCCAGTCGGACCGTCACCGCGACCGGCGGGCCCTGCTTGGAGAACTCCTCGCCGAGCTGCTCGCTGCCGAGGAAGGAGCCGATCTGCTGGCGCGACTGGGCGGTCCGGCCGACCGCCCGGACGTGACCGCGCAGCACCCCGTAGGTCTGCGTCGGCGCCGAGGACACGCTGAGGTCGACCGCCGAGCCGACCGGCACGGACGCCGCCCGGTTCGCGGGCAGGAACAGGGTGGCGGTCAGCGGGTCGTCCTTGTGGCGCACGCGCTCCACCGACGCGACGTCGGCGCCGGTGTTGAGGACGGAGCCGATCGAGACGGCCAGGGTGGTGAGCCGGCCGGCGGCGAGGGTGCGCACGACCGAGGCGCCGCGCGGGGTACGGACCTTCAGCAGCGGTGCGCCCGCGGGCAGAGTGCTGCCCTCCTTGGCGAGTACGGAGGTCACCTGACCCGCGATCGGGCTCTGCAGTACGTAACTGCCCTGCCCGTGGGTGAGGATGCCGGAGGCGCCGAGCGTGTTCGACACGGTGCCCGTCACGGCCCAGACGCAGGCCGCGGCCATGACGACGAGCGTGACCGTCAGCGCGAGCCATCCCTGGGGGCGGGCGTAGCGGACCGGCAGATCGATGTCCTCTGCCGACTGCAGCTTGGAAAGGGCCTGCTGGCGGAACTGCACGAGAGTCTTTCCTCAACCGCAAGGGAATGGATCAGGGCACCGCGGCGCGGGCCCGGGGGGGGCGGCCACGGACGGCCGAGTGCCCCGGACCAGGCGGGCCCGGGGCACAGAGCCGGTCGCTCAGCGGAGCCGAGCGACCGGTGGTGCCGCACGCGGCGGCACCGGAAGGCGGTGTGGCGCGCCTCAGAGACCGGCGACCGCACCGGCCGTGGCGACAACACCGGTGGTGTTCAGGCCGGTGAGGCCGTCGACGGTGCCGGTGGCGGTGCCGGCGACACCGGCGACCGGGGCGGTGACGGCGTCAACGGTGCCCAGGGCGTTGCCCACGACACCGAGCCCACCGGCCACGTTGTCCAGCTCGGCGTCGGAGATCTCCTGGGTCGCGACCTTGGGTGCGGAGTTCATTATTGCGTCTCCCTTGGATGACTATCTCGAATGACGTGCGTCGGCCCGCGGTCGCCGAATGCATCGGGTTCCACGGCACGGCCACGGGATTCCGGGAACCGGGATTCCGTGAACGCCTCAGCGCGAAAGGATGTAACCACGGCTGATCGCTGCGCAGCCAATCAATCAACGTGCGGAATCGCACATTCCGGCACTTTCCGATCACACGCCACCCACGCGCGCCCGCGTTTTCGGTTCGTTTTCTTCACACAATGGTCACCACTTGCTCCACAGCGCTCCCCCGCCTCGCCGGGTCAACCGCGCAATCCCGGCGAAGCCGCTGTGACCAGGGCCGTCGCGGGCCCCTGACCGGGTCCTACGCATGACGTCTGTGTAATAGGTGTGCCGATCAGTTGAAGGCTGGACCAGCGATGGTCATATTCGGCGTCCGGCACGTTTCGGGACGCGGCCGTGCACATGACGCGGACGCCATGATTTCCGCTGACGCCGTCGGGACACCGGCGGGCGATGCGCCGCACAGTCGGACGAAGCACCTGATGCCGACATAGCGGATCAACACGGTGAACAGTCCATGTGTGTAATGTCCGCCGAAGAAGCGCACCCACCACGAGCGTCGGATACGCCCCGCATTGAAGGAAAAGACCGTCATGCGCTCGGTGATCGACCTGGGGTCAGGGGGCGGCCCGGAACCTGGGGAGCGGCCGGCTCGACACCGGAGGCGGAGGTGACGGCGGCGACGAGTTCCGGCCAGACCCTTGCCAGGCATCCAGGCCCTTGCCAGGCATACCGTCCCATTATGTGAGGTATGTCGTGATTACGGGTAAGGAGTCCTCGTGACCACCAACCCGAGGCGACGGGTCACGCTCGTCCTGGCCGTCCTCGCCGCCCTTGCGGCGGCGCTGCTCGCGGCCGGAGGAAGCGCCCGCGCCGAAACGGACGTGGACAAGATCGGCCACGCGCTGCGGAGCAACCCCGTGTACGTCGATCCCGGCGCACGCGACAGGCTGAGTCCCGGGCAGGCACACGATCTCGCGGGCCGCATCCGCGACACGGGCGTGCCCGTCTACGTCGCCGTCCTGCCGGACAACCCCGCATACGGAGGCGACCGGATCTTCGACCGGCTGCGGACCGCCGTCGACCGTCCTGGCGTGTACGCGGTCGCGATGGGTTCGAAGTTCGGCGCGGCCTCCGATGCGTCCGTGCTGCCGGGACGCACCGCGCAGGCGCTGGCGCAGCAGAACCTGCGCCAGCACCCCCATGACCTCCCCGCCGCCCTGGACGGCTTCGTGGCCGACGTGGCATCGAAGGCCGACCGGGGCGCGCAAGGCTCCCCCGGCCTGTCCCTGGGGGACGCGGTGGCGGTGCTGGTGCTCCTGGCCGTGCTCGGCGGAGGCGGCTGCTACATGCTGCGGCGCACCCACAAGCGCCGCCGGGAGCAGGAACGGGCCGAGCTGGAGCAGGTGCGGGGCGCGGTCGACGAGGACATCACCGCCTACGGCGAGAGGCTCGGCACGCTCGGTTTCAGCCCGTCCGACCCGGCGTCCACACCCGAGATGGTGGACGACTACGGTCGCGCCCTGGACGCGTACGAGAAGGCCAAGGCGGAGTCCGCCGCCGCCCGGCGCCCCGAGGACGTACGGGCGGTGACCGAGGCGCTGGCGGAGGGCCAGTTCGCGCTGGCGGTGCTCGACGCCCGCCGCGAGGGCGGCCCGCTTCCCGAGCGGCGCCCGCCGTGTTTCTTCGACCCCCGGCACGGCCCGTCGGTCCGGGACGTCGAATGGGCCCCTGAGGGCGGCGCCCAGCGTACGGTGCCGGCGTGCGCCGCCGACGCCACGCGCATCGAGGACGGGCTCGACCCGGACGCCCGCACCGTCGCCGTCGGCGGCGGCCGGCGCCCGTACTGGGAAGCCGGCCCGGCGTACGCCCCGTGGGCGGGCGGATACTTCGGCGGTTACGGGTCGATGCTGCTGCCGGGACTGCTGATCGGAACGCTGCTGGGCGAGTCCATGGTCCCCGGCTACGACCCCACCGACTTCGGAGACGGCTACGGGAACGGCGGCGACTTCGGAGGAGGCTTCGGCGACGGCGGCGGCTTCGGCGACGGCGGCGGCTTCGGCGACGGCGGCGGCTTCGGGGGCGGCTTCGGCGACGGCGGTTAGCGCACCCGCCGGGCCGTCTCGTCGCGTGGCACACGGCGAGGCCCCGCCGCGACGGGGGAAACGCGGCGGGGCCCACCGTGCGGGTGCCCAGGCAGGGGGAGGTCATGCCCAGGAATCCCCCGCGGGTTCCTGATCACGCGTCAGCGTGTCACCCGGCCCGGCACGGCGCCCCGCGCGAACGGAACGACGAATTCCGTGAAGGCGGGTCCCAGCGCGGGGGCCGCGGTCGTGCCGTATCGGCCCCCGCACCGAATTCGGGGCGGCGAAATGTCCGGTGCGGATTGCGTTCGACGACCTTCGGGGAAGCACCCCCTCGGCGCATTCGAGGTCGGCCCGGGTGTTCGACCTTCTCCGGACAACAGCCCTTGTCAGGCGGGGTACGCGAGGTACATCAACATGTAACGGACGAGGAGAGACAGCACGGCCGCCGCTCTCCCGATCATCCGGCGAGATTCAGTCCGTCCCCGAGTCCGACGGAAGCAGCACTCGTTGACGAGCCAGTAACCTCATAGCTAATTTCGCACGCGCACCGTTTTACCTGAGAATCCAAAGCTGCGCATTCGACATGCATGCCCGAATTATCTCCGTTTCCCCCCGCATCAGCGATTAGTTCGGAGAAAACATGTCAGCCACAGGGGAATTTGGCGATCTTGTCATCGGCATTACTCCGTTCGGAGAACCGGACGCCAGACTCACCACGGCGATCTGCCGCGCGGGCGGTCTGGGAGTGCTTGACCTTGGAACAACGGGCCGAAGAGCCCGGGAGGCATGGGAGCGCACGCACGGCTGGGTGGCAGACGGCCGGTACGGGGTGCGGGTGGCGGCGGGCTGCCGCCTCACACCCGTGGACCTGCCGGACGCGACGGCCTCCCCCACGGAGCGTCCCCCGCGAGGCGGCGGTCCGCACACCGTGGTGCTCGGCGCGGACGCGCCCTGGCCACTTGACGCCGTCGTGGATCGCTGTCGTGTGCTGGTCGAGGTCACCAGCCCGGACGAGGCTCTCGACGCGGTCCGGGCCGGGGCACACGGGCTGATCGCCCGGGGCGGTGAGAGCGGCGGCCGGGTCGGTTCGCTGAGCACGTTCGTCCTCCTGCAACGGCTCCTCGCCGAGCCCGGGCTGTCCGTACCGGTGTGGGCCTGTGGCGGCATCGGACCGCGGACGGCCGTGGCGGCCGTGATCGGGGGCGCGGCCGGGGTGGTGCTGGACACCCAACTGGCCCTCCTCGCCGAAGCGGGCCTGTCGGAGGAACGGGCCGCCGCGATCCGCTCCATGGACGGTTCGGAGACCGCCGTCGTCGGCGGGCATCGCGTCCTGCGGCGACCGGGGCGCGCCCCTCGGTCCGGGCCCCCGCTGCCGGTGGGCCAGGACGGCTTCCTCGCCGCGCGTTTCGCCGAGCGCTGGCGGGACGCCGGCGGTGCCGTACGGGGCATGACCCACGCCGTCCGGGACGCCGTCCGGGACGCCGTACGCGAAGCCGCGCACGAGGGCTCCGCCGCCTCGGCGCCGCGCCCCGGATCTCCGCGGGCCACCGGCCTCGGCACCCGGCTGCCGGTCGCGCAGGGCCCGATGACCCGGGTCAGCGATCAGGCGGGATTCGCCGCGGCCGTGGCGGCGGACGGCGCGTTGCCATTCATCGCGCTCGCCCTGGCCGGGCGGGAGCAGGCGCGCACCATGCTGGAGGAGGCCAAAGCGGCGCTGGCCGGGCGGCCCTGGGGCGTCGGTGTGCTCGGCTTCGCCCCCGAGGAGATCAGAAGCGCGCAGTTGGAGGCGGTACGGGAGATCCGCCCCAGCCACGCCGTCATCGCGGGCGGACGGCCGTCACAGGCCGAGGCACTGGAGCGGGAGGGGATCGCCACCTTCCTCCACGTGCCCTCGCCGGGGCTGCTGCGCCAGTTCCTGCAGGCCGGGGCCCGGCGGTTCGTCTTCGAGGGCTCCGAGTGCGGCGGCCACGTCGGTCCGCGCCACAGCTTCCCGCTGTGGGAGGCCCAGCTCGCGGTCATCGAGGACTTCCTGGACGGCGCGGCCGGCACCGCGGGCGGCACCGCGGCCGCCGATGGCGCCGGCATCGAGATCTACTTCGCCGGCGGGGTGCACGACGAGCGGTCCGCCGCGATGGTGGCCGCGCTCGCCGCGCCGCTGACCCGGCGCGGCGTCGGCCTCGGGCTGCTGATGGGCACCGCGTATCTGTTCACCGAGGAGGCGGTGGCACACGGCGCCATACAGCCGCTCTTCCAGCGCCAGGTGGTGGCCGCCGAGCGCACCGCGCTGCTGGAGACCGCCCCCGGCCACGCCACCCGATGCGTGGACAGCCCCTTCACCGAGAGCTTTTCGGCCCTCCAGGAGCGGCTGCGGGCGGACGGGGTGCCGGACCGGGAGCGGTGGGAGCGGCTCGAGCGGCTGAACGTGGGGCGATTACGGATAGCCAGCAAAGGCGTGGACCGTGGCCCCGACGGCGAGCTGGCCCCGGTCGGGGAGGAGCGCCAGCTCAGCGAGGGCATGTTCATGGCCGGTCAGGTGGCGGTGCTGCGCTCGGCCACCACCACCCTCGCGGCCCTGCACCACGCGGTCGGCCCGGCCGCCGCCGACTTCCTCGCCGGGCGTGCGGAAGCGCTGCGTGAGCGCTTGGGCGTGGACGAGGCGCCCGCGAAGGCCGAGGCGCCCCCGCCGCTGGAGGTGGCCGTGGTCGGCATGGCCTGCATGTTCCCCGGAGCGCCCGATCTGGCCTCGTTCTGGGCCAATGTGGTGGGCGGCGTGGACGCCGTCACCGAAGTCCCCGCCGAGCGCTGGGACCCCGCCGTGCACTACACGGGCGACAAGGACGGCGCCACCGCCTCCAAGTGGGGCGGCTTCCTGCCGCGCATCCCCTTCGACCCGCTGCGCTACGGCATCCCCCCGGCCGCGCTCGGCTCCATCGAACCCGTACAGCTGCTGTCCCTGGAGGCCGCCCGCCGGGCCCTGGACGACGCCGGATACGGCGACACCGGCAGGTCGCTCGACCGCTCCCGTACGTCCGTGGTCTTCGGCGCCGAGGCGGGCAGCGACCTGTCCAACGCGCAAACGCTGCGCGCCGTCCTGCCGTCGTACTTCCGCGAGGTGCCGGAGGGCCTGACCGGGCAGTTGCCCCGGCTCACGGAGGACTCCTTCCCCGGCATGCTCGCCAACGTCATCTCCGGGCGGATCGCCAACCGGCTGGACCTCGGCGGCGCCAACTACACCGTGGACGCGGCATGCGCGTCGTCGCTGGCCGCCGTCGACGTCGCCTGCAAGGAGCTGACCGCCGGCACCAGCGACGTCGTGCTGTGCGGCGGCGCCGATCTGCACAACGGCATCAACGACTACGTGCTCTTCTCCTCGGTGCACGCCCTCTCCCCCACCGGCCGCTCCCGGACCTTCGACAGCGCGGCCGACGGCATCGCGCTGGGCGAGGGTGTCGTGTGCGTCGTCCTCAAGCGGCTGGCCGACGCCGAACGGGACGGCGACCGGATCTACGGCGTCATCAGGGGCGTCGGCTCCTCCAGCGACGGCCGCTCGCTCGGGCTGACCGCCCCGCGCCCCGAGGGCCAGCGGGCCGCGCTGGAGCGCGCGTACGCCAACGCCCGCGTCTCCCCCGCCGAGGTCGGCCTGGTGGAGGCGCACGGCACCGGCACGGTCGTCGGCGACCGCACCGAACTCACCGTTCTCGGCGAGGTGTTCGCGGCAGCCGGGGCCGCACCCGGCGCGTGTGCGCTCGGCTCGGTGAAGTCCCAGATCGGCCACACCAAGTGCGCCGCCGGGCTGGCCGGGCTCGTGAAGACCGCGCTGGCGCTGTATACCGGCGTCAAGCCGCCGACGCTGCATCTGAGGCGTCCGAACACCGCCTGGGACGCGGAGCGCAGCCCCTTCGCCTTCCACACCGAGGCGCGGCCGTGGTCTACGCCACCGGCCGAACGAACCGCCGGAGTCAGCGCGTTCGGCTTCGGGGGCACCAACTTCCATGTGGTGCTGGCCGCGAACGGCCAGGGCGCGCCGCCCGCGCACGGTCTGGACGCCTGGCCCGCCGAACTCTTCCTCTTCCGCGGGGGCGACCGGGCGGCGGCCCTGCGCAGGGTCGAGGAGATCCTGCACCTGGCCGAGGCCAACGACACCGCCGGGCGGCCGTGGCGGCTGCGGGACCTCGCGCTGACCGTCTCCCGGCGCGCCGACGCCGGGCACGAGCCGGTGCGGGTCGCGGTGGTGGCCTCGGATCCAGCCGATCTGGCGGGGCGGTTGCGGCGGGTGCTGGCGGGCGATGTGCCGGAGGGCGATCCGCGGAAGCCGGTCGGGCTGTATGCGGGGCCTGATACCGCCGCGGGCGAGCAGGCGCCGGGCCAAGTGGCTTTTCTCTTCCCCGGGCAGGGCAGTCAGCGGCCCGGGATGTTCGCGGAAGCGCTCATCGCCTTCCCCGAGCTGCAGCGGCATCTGCTCCTCGGGCGCCGTTACGCCGAGGCGCTGTATCCCCCGGCCGCCTTCGACGAGGCGGGGAAGGCGGCACAGCGGGCCGCGCTGACCGATACGCGGGTGGCGCAGCCCGCGCTGGGCATCGTCGGGCTCGCCGCGTACACGCTGCTCACCTCGGCCGGGGTGCGGCCCGACATGGCGGCCGGGCACAGTTACGGCGAGCTGGTCGCGCTGTGCGCGGCCGGTGCGCTCGATCCCCGCACGCTGCTGGAGCTGAGCGCCGAGCGGGCGACCGCCATCCTGGGCGCCGCCGAGGCAGCCGGGGACGAGCCGGGCACGATGGCCGCCGTGACCGCCGCGCCCGAGGAGATCGCGCGGGTGCTGCGGGGTGCCGGGCTCGCCGGGCGTGTGGTGGCCGCCAACCACAACGCGCCGCGCCAGACCGTCATCTCCGGTCCCGGACGGGACGTCGAGGAGGCGGTGCGGCTGCTGCGGGAGGCCGGGCACGCGGCCAAGCGGATCCCGGTGGCCTGCGCCTTCCACAGCCCGCTGGTGGCCGGGGCCGGGGCGCGCTTCGCCGAGGCGCTGGCCGGCCGGCCGGTGCGGGCGCCGGAGTTCGACGTCTGGGCCAACCGCACCGCCGCCCCGTACGGCGCGGAGCCGGACGCCGTCCGCGCCGAACTCGCCGCACAGGTCGGCGCTCCGGTCCGCTTCGTGGAGCAGATCGAGGCCATGTACGAGGCGGGCGCCCGGGTCTTCGTGGAGGCGGGGCCCGGCACGGTGCTCACCCGGCTGGTCGGGGAGATCCTCGGTGACCGCCCGCACCACGCTGTCGCGTGCGACGGGCGGCGGCCCGGCGCCGAGGGCCTGCGCGGGTTCCTCGACGCCCTCGCCCGGCTGGCCGTCGCCGGGGTGCCGGTGCGTACGGGCCACCTGTTCCACGGCCGTGGTGCCGTGGTGGCGGATCCAGCCGCGCCGCCGAAGCGGCCCGGCTGGACGGTGGACGGACACCTGGTCCGCACCGCGGACGGTGAGCTTCTTCCCGGTGCGCTGGCACCGGCCCGACGAATCGTGGAGGCGACGGTGAGCCAGGCGGATCGGACGGATGGCGGCGGATACGGAGACAAGGACGCCCTGATCGCCGAGTTCCTGAGAACCAGCCGGGAGATGGTCGCCGCCCAGCGGGACGTCCTTCTGACGTACTTCGGCTCCTCGCCGGACGCACGGATCGCGGCACCGGCCGCGCCCGCCCCGGTGGCCGTGCCCGTGATCGCTTCGCTCCCCGCTCCGGCCGAGCCCGCCGCACTCGCGGCGCCCGCCGTCGCGCCGACGGCGCCCGAGACGGCACCGGTCGCCGGGGACGCCGTGCTGCGCGCGGTCTCCGAGATCATCAGCGAACGCACCGGCTATCCCGTCGACATGATAGAACCCGACCTCGACCTCGAAGCCGACCTCAGCATCGACTCCATCAAACGGGCCGAGATCGCCGGGGAGCTGGCGAGGCGGCTCGGGGTCGCGGGCGCCGGTACGGCCACGCTGGGCGACGAGGAGCTGGAGGAGCTGGCCAAGGCCCGTACCACCGCGGCTGTCACCGACTGGCTCACCGCCCGTCTCGTGCCCGCCCCCGCTGCCGCCCCCGCCCCGGCTGTCGCGGAGGCGGACCCCGAGGGCTCCGCCGTGCTCGGCGTGGCGCCCAAGCGGCTTCGGCTGATACCCGTGCCGCTGGCGGGCGGGGCGGACGAGGGCGCCGCGCCGCCCGATCTGACCGGCACGCGCTTCGCGCTGCTCGGCGGGGAAGGCGACGGGGTGGCCGACGCGGTCGCCGCCCGGCTGGCCGGGCACGGTGCCGAGGCCGTGGCCCTGGCCGCCGGTCATCTGCTCACCGAGGAGGACGGCCGGGTGGACGGCGTGCTGCTGCTGGACCCGGTGGCCGGGTCCGGCGCGCCCGTGCTGCCGGAGGCGTTCGGCGTGCTCCAGGCGGCGCTGCGGCGCGGTCCGCGCCGGCTGCTGGCCGTCCGGCGGGACGACCCGCGGGGCGTGCGATCGGCCGGGTTGCGCGGGGTGTTCCGCACGGTCGCCAGGGAGTACCCGGACACGGCCGCCACGCTGCTGGAGCTCCCCGCCGAGACGGCCGCGTCCGCCGCGGCCGTCGCCGAAGCGCTGCTGGATGAGGTGCTCGCCCCCGGCCGTACGCCCGTCGTGGTGCGCGCCGCCGACGGGCAGCGGCACCGGCCGTCCCTTGTGGAGGCCCCGCTCGGGGCGCTCGCGGGTTCGGGTGCCGGGCCCGCGGGCGACGGCGCGGCAGAGGCAGCCGCGATAGGTCTCGACCCGGACAGTGTGGTGGTCGTGGTCGGCGGGGCGCGGGGGATCAGCGCGCGGTTCGCCGCCGCCCTCGCGTCCGCAGCCCGCTGCCGGATCGAGTTGCTCGGCCGTACGCCGGAGCCGGCCGGCCCGGAGGACCCGGCCACCGCCGCGGCGCACGACGAGGCGGCCCTGCGCGCGGCGCTCGCCGCCCAGGGCGGACGTACACCCGCCGAGATCCAGCGGGAGGCCGCCCGGGTCCTGGCGCGGCGTGAGGTCGCGGCGACCCTTGAGGAGGTGGCCGCCCTGGGCAGCCGGGTGCGCTACCGCTCGGTGGACTTCCGCGACGCGGAAGCGGTTCTCCAGGTTGTGAAACATATCCACGCCGACCATGGGCGGCTGGACGGCCTCGTCTACGCGGCGGGCGTGATCGAGGACCGGCTGATCGCGGAGAAGTCCACCGAGTCCTTCCAGAGGGTGTTCGGCACCAAGGTGGACGGCGCGAGCACCCTGCTGGACGCCGTGGCCGAGCTGCCCGGAGGCCCGGCGTTCGCGGTGCTGTTCGGCAGCATCTCCGCCGTCCTCGGCAACCGCGGCCAGGTGGACTACGCGGCGGCCAACGACGCGCTGGAAGCCCTCGGCGCGCGGTGGCGCGCCCGCACCGGCCGCCGGGCGCTGACCGTGCACTGGGGCCCCTGGGCGCCCACCGGCGCCCACGGCGGGATGGTCACGCCGGAGCTCGGCCGCGAGTACGCCAGGCGCGGTATCTCGCTCATCGACCCCGAGGAGGGCACGCTGGCGCTGCTGCGCGAGCTGGCCTGGGGCGACGAGTCGGCCGAGGCCGTCGTCTACACCGCCTCGGGCTGGTGAGCACGGCGGACGGGCACCCGCGCAGGCAGCCGCCGGTGGCCATCGTCGGGATGTCCGTGCTGCTGCCCGGCTCCCCGGGACTGGACGCGTACTGGCGCAACCTGGCCGACGGCCTGGACGCGATCACCGACGTCCCGGCCGGGCGGTGGGACGCCTCTTTCTACGACCCGCGGGCCGGCGCCGGCGATCCGGCCGCCCCCGACCGGGTGTACTGCCGACGGGGCGGCTTCGTCGACGAGTTCGCGCAGGTGGAGGCGGCCCGGTTCGGCATCATGCCCCACTCGGTGCCCGGCACCGAGCCCGACCAGCTGATCGCCCTGAGCGTCGCGGCGGCGGCCCTCGCCGACGCGGGTGGCGAGGACCGGCTGCCCGACCGGCAGCGGGTCGGCGTGGTGCTCGGCCGGGGCGGCTATCTCACCCCGGGTCTGGTCCGGCTCGACCAGCGGGTGCGCACCGCGCACCAGCTCGTACGGACCCTCGGCGAACTGCTGCCGGAGCTCGGGCCCGACCAGCTCGACCGGGTGCGCGGCGCCTTCACCGAGCGGCTCGGCCCGGACCGGCCCGAGGCGGCCATCGGTCTGGTGCCCAACCTCGCCGCCTCGCGCGTCGCCAACCGGATCGACCTGCGCGGACCCGCGTACACCGTGGACGCCGCCTGCGCTTCCTCCCTCGTCGCGGTGGACCAGGCGGTGGGCGAGCTGGCCTCCGGGCGGTGCGATGTGATGCTGGCGGGCGGTGTGCACCACTGCCACGACATCACCCTGTGGAGCGTCTTCTCGCAGCTGCGCGCGCTGTCCCCGAGCCAGCGGATCCGCCCCTTCCACCGGGCGGCCGACGGCCTCCTGATCGGCGAGGGCACCGGCGTGGTCGTCCTCAAACGGCTCGCCGACGCGCAGCGCGACGGGGACCGGATCTACGCGGTGATCCGCGGCACCGGCGTGGCCTCGGACGGCCGCGCCACGGGCCTGGTCAACCCGGACCCGGGCGGCCAGACACGGGCCGTACGGCAGGCGTGGCGCGCGGCCGGCCTCGACCCGCGCGAGCCGGGCGCGATCGGGCTGCTGGAGGCGCACGGCACGGCGACACCCGCCGGGGACTCGGCCGAACTGGCCACGCTGGCCGAGGTGTTCGGGCCCCGGGAGCCGGGTGGGGACGCGGCCGTCATCGGCTCGGTGAAGTCCATGATCGGTCACACCATGCCCACCGCCGGTGTCGCGGGTCTGGTCAAGGCCGCCCTGGCGGTCCACCACGGGCGGCTGCTGCCGACACTGCACTGCGACGACCCGCATCCGGCGCTGGCCGCCACCCGCTTCCGTACGATCGACTCGGCCGCGCCCTGGGAGGCTCCGGTACGGCGCGCGGCGGTGAACGCCTTCGGGTTCGGCGGCATCAACGCGCATGTGGTGCTGGAGCAGCCACCGTCGGCTCCGGTGAAGCGGCGTCCGATGGCCTTCGTCACGGAACCGGAGCGGGTCCTGGCCCTCGCCACGGACACCCCGGAGCGGCTGGCCGAACTGCTCGCGGCGGACGACGCGACCGTACGCTCCACCGTGACGGCGCGGGACGCCCGTACCAGGCTGGGCATCGTCGAGCCCACCGCCAAACGGCTCTCGCTCGCGCGGCGCATGGTCGCGGCCGGCCGCCCGTGGCGCGGCCGCAGCGACATCTGGTTCACACCGGCGCCCCTGCTCGGCGCGGACTCCGCGCCCGCCGGGAAGCTGGCCTTCGTCTTCCCCGGCCTCGAAGCCGAATTCGAACCTCGGGTGGACGGCGTCGCCGAGTACTTCGGCCTGCCCCGCACGGCCCGCGACCGCCCGGACGAGGCGGCCGGCGTCGGTGACGTCGGCCGCCATGGCGTGGGCGTCTTCGGCCTCGGACGGCTGCTGGACGCGGCGCTGCGGCGGATGGGGGTCGTGCCGGACGCCGTGGCCGGGCACAGCGTCGGCGAGTGGACCGCCATGGCCGCGGGCGGCCTCTACGCCGGTGCGGCCGTCGACGCCTTCCTCGACTCCTTCGACCCCGACGCGCTGCGCGTGCCCGGCCTCGCCTTCGCCGTCCTCGGCGCCGGCGCGCGGCGGGTGCTCGACGCACTCACGGAGCGGGCGCCGGGCCGGATCGTGCTCTCGCACGACAACGCGCCGAGCCAGTCGATGGTGTGCGGACCGCGGGCCGATGTCGAGGAGTTCGTCGGGGCCATGCGCGGCGAGGGGGTGATAGCCCAGGTCCTGCCCTTCCAATCCGGCTTCCACACGCCGATGCTCGCCCCCTGGATCGGCCCCATGCGCTCCGCGGCGGAACGCTTCGAGCTGCTCCTGCCGCCCAGCGTCCCCGTCTGGTCCGGGACGACCGCCGCGCCGTATCCGGCGACCGAGGCCGAGGTGCGCGAACTGTTCCTGCGGCACCTGCTGGAGCCGGTGCGCTTCCGGGAGCTGACACAAGCGCTGTACGAGGCGGGGTTCCGCGCGTTCGTGCAGGCCGGAACCGGCCAGCTGGCATCGCTCATCGGTGACACGCTGCAGGGCCGCGACCATCTGGTGGTCGCGGCCAACTCCCCCCACCGCGACGGCGTCGCCCAGCTTCGCCGCGTGGCCACGGCCCTGTGGACGGAGGGCGCGCAGGTGGACCCGACGCTGCCACGTGAACGCTTACGCCCGAGGCCCGCGCTGCCGCCGATACGACTCGACCTGAGCGGTGAGCTGATCTCCCTACCCGAACCCACCCTGGCCACCCTGCGGGGCGAGTTGGCCCCGGCCGTGCAGCCCGGGGCCAGGGGCGCAGCCCCGGCCTCCCGCTCCGGCAACGGCGACCACCGGGTGGTGGACAAGCGTTGCGCGGGGCGGAACGGGTGGGCACCACCCCACCCGCATCCGGCAACGGCGAGCACACCCAACGGCGCGCAACCGCACCCGCCCACCCCATGGGCAGCCGAACTCGACGCCCTGCTCCGCGAGACGGCTGACACCGCGACCGAGGTGATCGCCGCCAGCCGCACAGCGCCCCCGCACACATACGATCTGCACGTCTCCACCGAGACCATGCCCTACCTCCGCGACCACTGCTTCTTCCCCCAACGCCCCGGCTGGCCGGACGAGTCGGACCGCCGGCCGGTCGTCCCGGCCACCACGATCGTCCAGCACCTCATGGAGGGGGCGGAACGAACAGCGGGCAACGCCGTGGCCGTCGCCGTGCACGGCGCCCGCTTCGATCAGTGGGTGACGGCGGCGCCCCCCAGCACCGCCCCGGTCACCGCGACCCCCACCTCGACATCCCACTACACCGTCACCTTCGGGCGCAGCTCCCGCGCCACCGTGGAAGTGGCGCCCTGCCACCCCGCCACCCGCCCCGCCCCCTGGCGCATCGACCCCGCGACCGAGCGCACGCCCGACCACACCGCCGCGCAGATCTACCACGAGCGCTGGATGTTCCACGGCCCGGCGTTCCAGGGCCTCTCCGAGCTGACGGCGATCGGTGAGGCACACGTCCGTGGCACGCTCACCACCCCGCCCGCTCCCGGCGCGCTGCTGGACAACGTCGGCCAGCTCCTCGGTTACTGGATCATGGCGACCCGCACCGAGCGGACCGTGGTCTTCCCGGTCGGCGTGCGACGGATCCGCTTCTTCGGCCCACATCCGCGTCCCGGCACACCCGTGCAGTGCCTGGTCCGCATCACCTCGCTGACCGACGCGGCGCTGGAGGCCGACGTACAGCTGC
The DNA here is from genome assembly GCF_040607655.1 of Streptomyces sp. NPDC005266. Classification (NCBI taxonomy): domain Bacteria; kingdom Bacillati; phylum Actinomycetota; class Actinomycetes; order Kitasatosporales; family Streptomycetaceae; genus Streptomyces; species Streptomyces sp. NPDC005266. The sequence goes on along the minus strand of NZ_JBEXHC010000004.1, from coordinate 97,212 downwards.
TGATCGGTGGCCAGGTGTGGGCAGAGCTGTCCGGCTGGCGGGACCGCCGGTTCGACAATCACCCGGACACCCGGCCCGTGGAGCGGTTTCCGCAGCGCAACACGCTGTCCCGGCCGCAGCCGGGCGGCTGGTCGCTGCTGCACGAGCGCTGGCCGGATCTGGCATCGCGCGAGCTGATCATGCGTAACCACCTGGGCGGCGCCGAGCGGGCCGCATACGAGCGGCAGACCCCGCGCGGCCGACGGCAGTGGCTGCTGGGCCGGATCGCGGCCAAGGACGCCGTACGGCGGTGGCTGTGGGAGCGCGGGGAGGGCCCGGTCTTCCCCGCCGAGATCGGCATAAGCGACGACGAGCACGGCCGCCCGTACCCCATCGGCGTCCACGGACGGACCCTGCCCGAGCTGGGTCTCTCGTTGGCGCACCGGGCCGAGGCCGGGGTCGCCCTGGTGGTGCCGCGCCGCGCCGGGGACCCCGGCCCCGGCCCGGGCATCGCCATCGAGGAGATCACGGATCGCGACGATCCCGCTCTCACGGCAGCCTTCTCACCATCCGAACTCGCACTCCTCCGCGCCGCCGACGGCAGGTCGACACCCCGGTGGGCCACCACTGCCCGGGCCGCGAAGGAGGCAGCCGCCAAGGCCGACGGCACCGGCATCCCTGGTGGGCCGGCGGAGGCCACCGTGGTCGGCATAGAGGTGGCACCGGACGACAGCGAGGGCGACCCGCGAGGCGCCCGGCTCGTCGTCGACGTGGCCACGCCCCCCGGGCGCCGGCCGCGCCGCTACGTGGTGCACAGCACCACCCTCGCCAACCCGCCCGGGTTGCCGAGCAGGGACTACGCCGTGGCCTGGACGACCGGCCCGGACCATGACGCACCCCACGAGGAGACGGATCAGTGAGCACCGCCAAGCAGACGCGGACCGCCCCGGCACCCACAGCCGACGAACCGACCGTGCTCGCGGACATCGCCGGGATGCTCCGCGGCATGCTGGACGAGTACGGCCTGGACGACATCGAGGTCACCATGGAGACCCGCTTCACCGAGGATCTGGAGCTGGAGAGCATCGACCTGGTGACTTTGGCGGGCAGCCTGGAGGCCCGGTACGGCCGACAGGTCAACCTCGCCGCCTTCGTGGCCGATCTGGAGCTCGAGGAGATCATCGACCTCAGCGTCGGGCAGCTGGTGCGATACGTCGTCCGGTGCCTCAGGGCAGCCGAGGAGGGCTGACCCATGGCGATGATCCATACCGGCGACGGGCCGGACGACGTCAGACTGCATGTACAGCGGCTGTCCCCACCGGACGGACGCCCGCCCACCGCCACCGCCGTGCTCCTCCACGGCCTGCTCACCGACTCCCTGGCCAGCTGGTACTTCACCGTGGCACCGGACCTCGCCGCCGCCGGGCTGGAGGTGGTGATGTACGACCAGCGGGGGCACGGCCGCAGCGAGCGCCCGGACTCCGGCTATCGGCTCGACGCGTTCGTCACCGACCTGGAGCGGCTGCTCGACCGGTTGGAGATCACCGGTCCGGTGCATCTGATGGGCAACTGCTTCGGCGCAACGGTGGCGTTCGGGTACGCCGTGCGCCACCCGGAGCGCGTGGCCGGCATCTGTGCGATCGAGGCGAAGCCCGCCACCGAAAGCTGGCTGACGGAGATCAGCGGGATATTCCGCCGCGTCGTCGCCGAACTGCTGGGCCACGAGGCGGAGTCGCTGGCCTGGCTCAGCGCCCACCGGGGCGCCCACACCGCGCGGCTGGCCAAGCAGGCGGCCCGGCTGGTCCGTACCACCAGCATCGCCGAGGACGTACCGGAGAGCCGGACGGTGAGCGAGGAGCAGCTCCGCCGGGTGCGGTGCCCGGTGCTCGCCGTGTACGGCGCGGACTCCGACCTCGCCGGGCAGGAGGGGTGGTTGGAGTCGGTGCTGCCCGGCACCCGGACGGTGGTGCTGCCGGGACAGGGGCACTGGGTGCTGGCCGAGGCCCCCAAGCACATTCGCGAACTGCTGCTGTCCTGGACCCGCGAGCCGGGGGCCGGGGCCCCGGCAGCGGTCGCTCCGCTGGAGGCGGACGCGCCATGAGCGATCCCGGAAGCGCGGCACCCGCCGCCCCACGCCGCTTTCTCTTCGTGGTGCCGCCGCTCGTCGGGCACATCAACCCCACCGTCGGCCTGGGGACCGAACTGACCGCCCGAGGCCACCAGGTGGCCTGGGCCGGGCTGCCGGAGGTCGTGGGTCGGCTGACCGGGGACCGGGCGAGGATCTACCGCTGCGCCGGGCCGCTGCTCGGCGAGGGCGGGGCGGAGCGCCCGCCGGACGTGCGCGGTCCGGGTGCGCTGAAGTTCCTGTGGGAGCGGTTCCTGGTGCCGCTCGCCGAGGCCATGGCCCCGGATGTCCGCAGGGCGATCGAGAAGTTCCGCCCGGATGTGGTGGTCGCCGACCAGCAGACCGTCGCGGGCGGGCTGGTGGCCGAGCGGCTGGGCGTACGGTGGGCCACTTCGGCCACCACCTCGGCGGAGTTCACCGGCGCGCTGGACGGCATGCCCAAGATCGACGCCTGGCTGGACGGGCTGCTGCGCGAGGTGCGGGGCCGGATCGGCGATCCCGGTGGCACGGCCGACCCCCGGTTCTCACCGGACCTGGTGCTGGCCTTCACCACCGAGGAGCTGGCCGGGCGCCCCGTCCGGGCGGACGACCGCATCCGATACGTGGGCCCGTCCATCGCCGAGCGCCCGACCCCGGCGGACTTCCCATGGGAGTGGCTGGACCCCGCGCGCCCCACCGTGCTGGTCACGCTCGGCACCGCGAACGTGGGCGCCGGGTCGCGGTTCCTCGCCGAGTGCCGGGAGGCCGGACGGGCCCGCGCCGACCGCTTCCAGACGGTCATCGTCGATCCGGCGGGCTCACTCGGCCCGGCCGCCCCGGACGACAAGGACATTCTGACCCTCCCCCATGTGCCGCAACTCCCGCTGCTGGAACGGGTGGGCGCGGTCGTGTGCCACGCGGGGCACAACACCGTGTGCGAGGCCCTGTGGCACGGCGTCCCGCTCGTCGTGGCCCCGATCCGCGACGACCAGCCCGTCGTGGCCGCGCAGGTGGTGGACGCGGGCGCGGGCGTCCGGGTCAGGTTCGGCAGGGTACGGGCGACGGCGCTCGGTGAGGCGCTGGACGCGATCCTGTACGAATCGGGCTACCGCGCGGCGGCCGAGCGCGTCGGCGTGTCCTTCCGCGCGGCGGGCGGCGCGGCCGCGGCGGCCACCCATCTGGAACGGCTGGCCGCCGAGGCCGCCGCCCGGACCACTCCCGAGGGGGAATGATGAGCCACGGCACCGACGTACCCAAGACGCCCGGGACGACACCCGGCACGCCCGCCGCACCCGGGCCACCCGCCGCACCCGGGACAACACCCCGGACACCCGCCGCACCCCGACCACCCGCCGCACCCGGGACAACACCCCGGACACCCGCCGCACCCGGGCCACCCGCCGCACCCGGGACAACACCCCGGACACCCGCCGCACCCCGGCCACCCGCCGCACCCGGGACAACACCCCGGACACCCGCCGCACCCCTACCACCCACCGCACCCGGGACAACACCCCGGACACCCGCCGCACCCCGACCACCCGCCGCACCCGGGACGCCCGCGAAGCCGTCCCGCGCCGGGACCGTCGCCGCCCTTCGCCCGCGCTACCAGGCGGACCTGGCACACGGCACCGAGCGGTTCTTCGAGCCACGCCGCACGGACTGCCCGTGGTGCGGCTCGGCGCGGCTGAAGCGGCGGCTGCTCACCAAGGACCGGTACCAGAACAAGCCGGGCCGCTTTCTGCTCGACAGGTGCCGGGACTGCCGCCATGTCTTCCAGAACCCCGCGCTGAACCCGGACGGGCTGGAGTTCTACTACCGGGACTTCTACGACGGGCTGGGCGAGCAGGAGCGCGGCGACGTCTTCTCCCGACGGCGGAAGATGTACCAGGGACGCGCCCAGTCCCTGGAGCCGGGGGCCGACCCTCCGAAGGCATGGCTGGATGTCGGCACCGGCCACGGCCACTTCCCCGAAGTGGCCCGTGCCGTCTTCCCCGGCACCCGCTTCGACGGGCTGGACTTCACCGACGGTGTCGACCTGGCCGAGCGGGCGGGACGGATCGACCACGGCTTCCGGGGCAGCTTCCCCGATCTGGCCCGGGAGCGGCTGGCCGAGAGCTACGACGTGGTGAGCATGTTCCACTACCTGGAGCACAGTACGGACCCCCGCGCCGAACTCCACGCCGCCCGTCGGGCTCTGCGCCCCGGCGGCCGTCTGCTGGTCGAGGTGCCCGACCCGGAGTGCTGGTTCGCCCGTCTCTTCGGCCGCTTCTGGCTGCCCTGGCTCCAGCCCCAGCATCTGCACTTCCTCCCCGTGGCCAACCTGCGCAAGGAGCTGGCCGCGCTCGGCTTCACCGTGGTCGTCGAGCAGCACCGTGAGCCGTCCGACACCGTCGATCTGCTGGGCGCCGTATGGCTGACGGTGAACGCCGTCGCCCCGCCCGAGGACTCCCCCTCGCTGGCCGAGCCGCCCGGCTGGGCGCGCCGGCTGCTGCGCCGCGCGCTCCTGCTGGCGGCCGTTCCCGCCCTCCTCGGCGCCACCACGCTGGACCGGCTGCTGCTCAAGCCGCTGGCGGGGCTGGGAAAGGTGTCCAACGCCTACCGGGTGGTGGCCCGGCGCGACTGACACCCGGCGGCCGGCGCACCGAGGCGCGATCCGTGGTGTGCCCGCCGCGGCACCCGCCATGAGGCGATGAGGCGGGCGTGGGGTGAGGATGGAAGTGTCGAGGTTCGGCCATCCTGTTCCCTCGAGGAGGTGGGCGACCATGAGTTTCTCCTCCGACAAGCCTCATGGTGCCGATCAGCCCGGTACCGATCCACCTGGTACCGATCGGCGGGACGAGCGTCCCTTCGGCGCCGACAATCCGTACGCCGGTCTGCTGAACACCCTGTCCAACGCCACCTGGCAGGTGGTGCTGACGGCGGGCGTGGTCGCGATCGCGCTGGGCATCATGGTGCTGGCGTGGCCGGGGGCCACCCTGGTGGTGGTCGGCGCGCTGTTCGGCACGTATCTGCTGGTCAGCGGGATCTTTCAGCTGGCCGGGGCATTCGGTGCGCATGTACCGGGGCATATGCGTGTGCTGAGCTTCATCAGCGGTGGGCTGAGCGTGGTGCTCGGTCTGCTCTGTTTCCGGGGGCCGGCCCAGTCGATCCTGCTGCTCGCCCTGTGGATCGGATTCGGCTGGCTGCTGCGGGGCGTCATGCTCACCGCCACGGCGATCTCCGCCGAGGGGCGTCCGGCCCGTGGCTGGCAGCTGGCCCTCGGCGTCCTCACGGCACTGGCCGGGATCCTGCTGATCATCCTGCCCTTCGGCTCCATCACCGCGCTCGCCATCGCGGCCGGGGTCTGGCTGATCGCCCTGGGCGTCATCGAGGTGATCCACGCCGTCCAGTTGCGGGCCGAGCTCGGCCATGGAACCCCGCGCAAGGCACATCGCGGCTTCCACTTCCGTTCACAGCCTCATCCGCAGCCGTAGGCGGCCCGCGCGGCTGCGAGGCCTGGCGCGTAGCGTTGATCTACGGCGGAGCGGTGCAGGGGGTCGAGCGCGTAGGGAGAGCACGAATGATCGTGGCAGAGCAGATCGACCGCATCATCCGGTTCGACGGACGTGGACTTCCGGTGGTGTCCGCCTATGTCGGGCTCCGTGCGGAACCCGCCGATCTCGTCGCCCGCCGCGCGCATGTGAGGGACGTGCTGAATGAGTACGTCAGGCCGGTGGCGGAGGACACGTCGCTGTCCCACGACGTCCGGATGTCCCTGCGCGACGACATCGAGCGCATCGCGGTGACGGTGTCGCAGGAGAAGTACAAGCCGGGGACGGTCGCCGCCTTCTCGTGCAGCGGGCGTGACTTCCTCGAGGTGGTCCAGCTGCCGAGGTCCATCCGGGACCGGGGCACGGTGGATTCGACGCCGTGGGTCCGGCCGATGCTCGCCGTCCTGGACGAGTACCACCGGGTCTGTGTCGTACTGATCGACAAGGCCTGGGCCCGGGTCTGGGAGCTGTACCAGGACGAGCTCCGCGAGCTGGAGAAGGCCCACGACCGGACCTTGCGGAAGAGGGATTACGCGAGCGGCCTCGCCGAGGCCCGGGTCCGCAACAAGGCCGACGAGATCACCAAGCGCCACTTCCGGCGGGCCGCGGGGATGGTGGACGAGCTGTTCCGGACGTACGACTTCGATCTGCTCGTCCTCGGCGGCCACTCGTACGAGGTGACGCACTTCGTGGAGTTCCTGGCCCGCGATCTGCGGGAGCGGATCGCCGGGACGTTCGAGGTCGATCCGAGCACCGCCACCCAGGGGGACATCCGGGCCGGCGCCGGGCCCATCATCGAGCGCTACGAGCTCGAAGAGCAGCAGCGCATGGTCGGCGAGGTCCTGGAGGCGGCGGCGGAGGGGAAGCCCGCCGCGGTCGGCCTGCAGCGCTGCCTCTGGGCGGGGTCTGTGGCCGCCATCCAGCAACTGCTGGTCCAGGAGGGCGAGACCGCTCCCGGCGTGGTGTGCGATCGGGACGGCTGGCTGGCCACCTCGGGGGACACCTGCCCGTTGTGCGGAGAGCGGACGCGGCAGACTCCCGATGTGATCGACGAGCTGGTGGAGGCGGTGATCGACGAGGGCGGCGCGACCAAGCATGTGCGGGCGGACACGGAGCTGCGCAAGCACCTCACCGTCGCCTCGCTTCGTTTCCCGCTGCCCCCCGAGCCGTAGGCGTCGGGAGCCGGCGAATCCCCGGCCCTCCACTCTTGACTTCGGACAAATCAGGGTGAATCGTCAGAAGTAAGAGCCGGTCCCTCGCAGGCGCGGGAGCGACACCGGCGGGACGTCACGCCGATGCACTCGCGCCTGCGATACCGGTCAGGCTCCCGGCGGCTCCCATTGAGGTCGGAGCTCTCAGTGACGACTGAAGTTGCGACGTCGATGGTGAAATTCCGGGGGCCGTTCACTGTGCCCACGCCCCCTGCCGGAATGATTCGGAACCCCCTCCTGTTTGCATAGTTCAATCGTGAACCATTCAGGAGGGTGAGCGCGGTGCAGTTCGGGATCTTCACGGTCGGAGATGTGACGGCGGACCCGACCACGGGCACGGCGCCGAGCGAGCACGAGCGGATCAAGGCGATGGTCGCCATCGCCCTGAAGGCGGAGGAAGTGGGCCTCGACGTCTTCGCGACCGGCGAGCACCACAACCCGCCGTTCGTGCCGTCGTCCCCGACCACCATGCTCGGCTACATCGCGGCGCGCACCGAACGCCTGATCCTGTCGACCTCCACCACACTGATCACGACCAACGACCCGGTGAAGATCGCCGAGGACTTCGCCATGCTGCAACACCTGGCCGGCGGCCGGGTCGACCTGATGATGGGGCGGGGAAACACGGGGCCGGTCTACCCGTGGTTCGGGCAGGACATCCGCCAGGGCATTGCGCTGGCGATCGAGAACTACGCGCTGCTGCACCGGCTGTGGCGCGAGGAACTGGTGGACTGGGAGGGGAAGTTCCGTACCCCGCTGCAGGGCTTCACCTCCACTCCCCGCCCGCTGAACGGTGTACCGCCGTTCGTCTGGCACGGCTCCATCCGCTCGCCGGAGATCGCCGAGCAGGCCGCCTACTACGGGGACGGCTTCTTCGCCAACAACATCTTCTGGCCCAAGGAACACTTCCAGCGGCTGATCGATCTCTACCGGCGGCGCTTTGCCCACTACGGCCACGGCACGCCCGAGCAGGCGATCGTCGGCCTCGGCGGCCAGGTGTTCATACGCCCGAAGTCCCAGGACGCGGTGCGCGAGTTCCGCCCGTACTTCGACAACGCCCCCGTCTACGGCCATGGCCCCTCCCTGGAGGAGTTCACCCGCGACACCCCGCTGACGGTGGGCAGCCCGCAGGAAGTGATCGACAAGACGCTGACCTTCCGCGAGAGCTTCGGCGACTACCAGCGTCAGCTCTTCCTCGTCGACCACGCCGGGCTGCCGCTGAAGACGGTCCTGGAACAGCTCGACCACCTCGGCGAGGTCGTCCGGGCGCTGCGTACCGAGTTCGCCAAGGACCGCCCCGCCACCGTCCCCGACGCCCCCACCCACACCTCCCTCGTCGCCGGGCGCGACGCGGAGGCGGCCACGAAGGCACCCTCCAGCCCGGACCTCTCCTAGGGGCCCCTGGCCGTACCGGAAAACCGTGTGCCGCGGCCCCCGGTACGGGCCACTGTGTCCGGGGAACATCGCCGGTGCGACTGCTCCACCGCGCGAGTGGAAATGGGGTCCGGGGGGACGACCCATGTCGCGGCGCGTGGCAGGCGGCGTTACAACGGGACCATGAACCAAAAGGCCTATCGCCCGGGTGAGCATGTCCCGGAAAGCGGCATCTACCGATGTGACTGCGGCGAGATCCACGAGTGGAGCACCGACGTCAAGGGGAAGAAGTTCCCGCCGCTGCCCCCCGGCTGCCACGGCGCCACCTGGGTCCTGCAGACCCCTGCCCATCGCCACTGAACGGCGCGGTGCGCGGCCCGGATGCGTTTGGCGCCGGTGAGGTTGCGTTGGAGCCAGTCTTTGACCAGGGCGCGTTGGCCGGCGGTCAGCGCGTCACCCAGCACTGAGTTCGCGGTAGTCGGTGGCGATCGCCGGGGGCGTGGTGGTGTCGCGCGGGTCCTGGGGGCCGACTCTGTTCAGCTCGGACTCGTAGTGGTCCATGCGGCTGGCGGTGTCTCCCAGTCCGCGCGGACAGGCGGTCAGCCGCCCCGGACCGCCGAAGTCACACATCAGCAGGACCGCCGATGTCACACATCAGCAGGTTGCCGGCGGTCCCGTCGCTGTAGCGGATCGCGGCGTCGCACAGTTGCCGGATGGTCATTCCGGTCGCGATGTGATCCAGTCACCAGTAACGCACGGCGGGAGGGGCCGGAGGGGTCAAAGGGCATTTTGCGTACCTTCTCTCACTTGTCTGCCGGGTCGAGTGTCCGCCCGGCGAGCCGGGTCCTTGGGCGCGCGACGCCCGGTCGCCGTCGCCGCGCTCACGCAGCGGCGGCGCTATGTCGACATCGCTGTCCATCATGTCTCCCCACGGGGCGTTCGCCTGGGCGGCCTTGGGCGCTCACCTCGGCGGCGGCCGTTGGGCGGCAAGCGCGCCCCGGTCAGAAGGCCAGCAGCAGGACGTTCAGGAAGATCACGACTGCCACGGCGGCCAAGGCGCAGGCCACGACACGGCGTTTGAGGTGGTCATAGCGGTGCTGGTACTCCTCGCGAAGCTGCAGTGCGCGCGCGGCGATGCGGGAGACGGTCACCCGCGAGAGATCGAGCTGCCGACGGGCCAAGAGTTCCACCAGCTCCTCCCGCTGGGCGGTGGTCGGCCAGTCGAGCCCGTCCACCAGGGACTCGGCCTCGGTGCGGGTACGCTCGATCTCCGCTTGCCACAGCAGGTACCCCTCCATGGTGGCGATGCCCGCCTCGACGCTGGGGCCGTCCGGCGTTCGGCTGTCGGTCATGGCGCGGCCTCCTCAGTGCCCCTCACCCCCCGGGGGGCGCGAGGGGCGCTCACGCTGCGGCTCGGGTTCGACCACGTCACGCCGGCCTCGGTGGGTGGCCAGTTCCAGGGCCGAGAGGTCCGGGTAATGCAGGTCGAAGGCGGGTGATTCGGAGCGGATACGGGGCAGCGTGAGGAAGTTGTGGCGCGGGGGCGGGCAGGAGGTGGCCCACTCCAGCGAGCGTCCGTAGCCCCAGGGATCGTCGACCTCGACCTTCTGCCCGTACCTGGCCGTCTTCCATACGTTGTAGAAGAACGGAAGCGTGGAGAGGCCCAGCAGGAACGCGCCAATGCTGGAGACCGTATTGAGCACGGTGAATCCATCGGCTGCCAGATAGTCGGCATAGCGGCGCGGCATGCCTTCGGCGCCGAGCCAGTGCTGGATGAGGAAGGTGGTGTGGAAGCCGATGAACAGGGTCCAGAAGTGGATTTTTCCGAGGCGTTCGTCGAGCATTTTTCCGGTGAACTTGGCCCACCAGAAGTAGAAGCCTGCGAACATCGCGAAGACCACGGTGCCGAACACGGTGTAGTGGAAGTGCGCGACGACGAAGTACGAGTCGGAGACCTCGAAGTCCAGCGGCGGGGAGGCCAGCAGAACGCCGGTGAGCCCGCCGAAGAGGAAGGTCACCAGGAATCCGACGGACCACAGCATGGGCGTCTCGAAGGACAGCGAACCATTCCACATGGTGCCGATCCAGTTGAAGAATTTCACCCCTGTCGGGACCGCGATCAGAAAGGTCATGAAGGAGAAGAACGGCAGCAGCACCGCGCCGGTGACGAACATATGGTGGGCCCACACCGTGGCGGAAAGCCCCGCGATGGAGATCGTCGCGGCGATGAGCCCGATGTAGCCGAAGACCGGCTTACGGCTGAACACGGGGAGGATCTCGGTGACGATGCCGAAGAACGGCAGCGCGATGATGTACACCTCGGGATGGCCGAAGAACCAGAAGAGGTGCTGCCACAGCACAGGGCCGCCGTTCGTTGGATCGTAGATGCGCGCACCGAATTTCCGGTCCGCCTCAAGCGCCAGCAGCGCGGCGGCCAGGACGGGGAAGGCGAGCAGCACGAGCACACCGGTCAGCAGGATGTTCCAGGTGAAGATCGGCATCCGGAACATCGTCATGCCGGGCGCCCGCATGCAGATGATCGTCGTGATGAAGTTGACCGAACCGAGGATGGTCCCGAAGCCGGAGAAGGCCAGGCCCATGATCCACAGGTCGCCACCGACACCGGGCGTACGGATGCTGTCGGACAGCGGGGTGTAGGCGGTCCAGCCGAAGTCGGGGGCGCCCTGCGGGGTGAGGAAGCCGCTCACCGCGATCAGCGAGCCGAACAAGTAGGCCCAGTAGGCGAACATGTTCAGGCGCGGGAACGCCACATCCGGCGCACCGATCTGCAGCGGCATGATCCAGTTGGCAAAGCCCGCGAACAACGGCGTGGCGAACATCAGCAGCATGATCGTGCCATGCATGGTGAACGATTGGTTGTACTGCTCATTTGAAATCATCTGCAGACCCGGGCGAGCCAGTTCGGCCCTGATGAGCAGCGCCATGATGCCGCCGACCAGGAAGAACCCGAACGAGGTCGCCAGGTAGAGGGTGCCGATCTTCTTGTGGTCGGTGGTCGTCAGCCACTCCACCACGGCCCGCCCGGCATTGCGCCGCCGCGCCTGCGGCCCCAGCGGTTCGGTTTCCTGAACAACAGTCACAGCCCGAGCTCCTCACCCGCACCTGATCGGTCTTCTCGCCGGGCTGACGGTACAGATGCCTCACAGGGCGACAAAGAGGCTCGCCGCCGTTCACGATCAGTCACATCAATCAACCTCAGCGGCAGACCTTATGGAGCGACCGGTTGCTATACCGTCCTCGGGTAGAGCCGCGTTGCTGAGCCGCGTTCCCGAAATCCGGAGGCCACCACCGTGCCCCGACGTCCGCAGGCGTTGTTCGCGATGAGCGCCGAGACCCTGCCCAGCGTCTATCCGCCCGACCTGCTGGACCGGATTCGGGCCCGCGTGGACATCGACCCCACGCTGACGGCCGAGGACTTCGGCGATCCCCGGGTGCGACGTGTGCTGGCCGAGGCCGAGATCCTGCTCACCGGATGGGGTTGTCCGTACATCGATGCCCCGGTGCTCGATGCGGCGCCCAGGCTGCGCGCCGTGCTCCACGCCGCGGGATCGGTGAAGGGGATCCTGGCGCCCGGCTGGTGGGAGCGGGGCCTGATCGTCTCGTCGGCCGCCACCGCCAACGCGCTGCCCGTCGCCGAGTACACCCTGGGCATGATCCTGCTGGCCGGGAAGGACGCGTTCGCCGCCCGCGAGCGGTATCGCGCCCGGCGCACCTTCACCACCGGCGAGATCCAGCCGGGGATCGGCAACTTCGGGCGGCGCGTCGGCATCATCGGGGCCTCCCGTATCGGCCGCCGCCTCATCGAGCTCCTGCGGCCCTTCGACTTCCAGGTGATGCTGGCCGATCCCCATGTCGGCGAGGACGAGGCGGCCGCGCTCGGGGTGCGGCCGCTCCCCCTCGACCAGCTGATGGGGGCCGGCGACATCGTCACCGTCCACGCACCGGCCCTCCCCGAGACCCGCCATATGATCGGCCGGCATGAGCTGGCGCTCATGCCGGACGGGGCCGTGCTCATCAACACCGCGCGCGGCAGTCTCGTGGACACCGACGCCCTGGCCGAGGAGGTGCGTACCGGCCGGATCAGCGCGGTGCTGGATGTGACCGACCCCGAGCCGCTGCCCGCCGACTCCCCGCTCTTCGGCCTTCCGAACGTCTTTCTCACCCCGCATCTGGCCGGCTCGCAGGGCAACGAGGTACGCCGTCTGGGGCTGTCCGCGGCCGACGAACTGGAGCGGCTGCTGACCGGGCGCCCGCTGGTCCACCAGGTCGACCCCACCGCTTTCGAGCGAATCGCCTGACGCCACGGGATGTGTTCAACTCCCGGAAGATGTGGCGCGCTTGCCGTGATCCCCCACTCGTAAGGGCGGACCCCCGTGAGCGTTTCCGGGCGAACTGCGCTGACCACCGCGGCCGGTACGGCAGTGGCGGCCACTCCCCCGGCGCAAGGCAGCGGAGACCGTTCCCGGCGCAGGCAGCCGAGACCGTTCCCGGCCATGGCTCCACGCTGGGGGACGTTCCGCGAGACGGCGGACCGGGGAGGGGCAGTACCTCGACATCGCCGGTAAGAACATCTTGTGAACGCGGATCGCACATCATGAGGTCGTCTCCGCGGTCCGCGAATCAGGCGCAACTAGGCGCTATGGCGGGATTCTGACGCCACGACTGCCCAGATCTTGAGGAAGTTCTGGGCAGAACTATTGACGGCTGGTTCACACGCCTGAAACATGCATCGCCAAGAGAGCGCTCCCCCACGTCCTCATCGTTCATTTTCTGAACAAGGAGAGTCGCGCATGTCCACACCCCCCACCGACGGCTCGGCCACCAGCAGAACACCCCTCCCGCGCCGCAAGGTGCTTGTCACCATGACCGCGGCGGTCTCCGCCCCGAGTCTGCTCGCCCTCTCGTCACCGGCATCCGCGACGTCTGCTGCGTCCGTTCCCACCGCGGCCACCGGGCGGTCCGCCGCCGAGCTGCCCGGCGGGGGCGACCTCGGCCCGAACGTGCTGGTCTTCGACCCCTCCACGCCCGGCATCCAGGCCAAGCTGGACCAGGTGTTCAAGCAGCAGGAGTCGGCCCAGTTCGGCACCGGCCGCTATGCGCTGTTGTTCAAGCCGGGCACGTACCACGGCCTCAACGCCCAGCTGGGTTTCTACACCTCCATCGCGGGCCTCGGCCTTTCCCCCGACGACACCACCATCAATGGGGATGTCACGGTCGACGCGGGGTGGTTCGACGGCAACGCCACCCAGAACTTCTGGCGCTCGGCGGAGAACCTCGCGCTCGTTCCGGTGAACGGCACCAACCGCTGGGCCGTCGCACAGGCCGCGCCCTTCCGGCGGATGCACATCAAGGGCGGACTCAACCTCGCCCCCGACGGCTACGGCTGGGCCAGCGGCGGCTACATCGCCGACAGCCGGATCGACGGCACGGTGGGCCCGTACTCACAGCAGCAGTGGTACACCCGCGACAGCTCGGTGGGCGGCTGGCTGAACGCCGTGTGGAACATGGTGTTCTCCGGCGTCGAGGGCGCCCCGGCGCAGAGCTTCCCCGACCCCCCGTACACCACTCTGGCCACCACACCGGTCTCCCGCGAGAAGCCCTTCCTCTACCTCGACGGCGGCAGCTACAAGGTCTTCCTGCCGGAGAAGCGCACCAACGCGCGCGGCACCACCTGGGGCAGCGGCACTCCCCGGGGCACCTCCGTGCCGCTCAGCCAGTTCTACGTGGCCAAGCCCGGGGTCACCGCGGCGACTCTCAACGCCGCGCTCGAGCAGGGCCTCCATCTGCTGCTCACACCGGGGATCTACCACCTCGACCGGGCCGTCGAGGTCAAGCGCGCGGGCACCGTCGTCCTTGGCCTCGGATACGCCACCCTGGTTGCGGACAACGGAGCGACGGCGATGAAGGTCGCCGACGTCGACGGGGTACGGCTCGCCGGATTCCTCATCGACGCGGGGCCGGTCAACTCCTCCACCCTGCTGGAGGTCGGTCCCGAGGGCGCGTCCAAGGACCACTCCGACAACCCGATCACGGTCCAGGACGTCTTCATCCGCATCGGCGGCGCGGGCCCCGCCAAGGCGACCACCAGCATGGTCGTCAACAGCCGGCACACCATCATCGACCACACATGGATCTGGCGAGCGGACCACGGCGAGGGCGTGGGCTGGGAGACCAACCGCGCGGACCACGGCCTCCGCGTCAACGGCGACGACGTCCTGGCGACCGGCCTGTTCGTCGAACACTTCAACAAGTACGACGTCCAGTGGCACGGCCAGCGCGGCCGGACCGTCTTCTTCCAGAACGAGAAGGCCTACGACGCCCCGAACCAGGCGGCCATCCAGAACGGCTCCGTCAAGGGCTACGCCGGCTACAAGGTCGCCGACTCCGTGACCGCGCACGAGGGCTGGGGCCTGGGCAGCTACTGCTACTACAAGGACGATCCCACGATCCGCCAGGACCACGGATTCGCGGCCCCGAACACCGCGGGTGTGAAGTTCCACAACCTGCTCGTCGTCTCGCTCGGCGGCAAGGGTCAGTACGAACACGTCATCAACACCACCGGATCGGCCACCGTGGGCGACAGCACGAGGCCGTCCACCGTGGTCTCCTACCCCTGACCCCCCACGGGCCGGCCCCCCCACCGTCGCGGTGGGGGCCGCCGGCCCGGGCGGGACGGAGCGCACACTCTCTCAGCCTTCCGACGCCTCGAGCAGATCGCGGACCTCCTCGGCGGTCGGCTCCTGCGGCTCTTCCTCAAGGAGCGGCCAGCGGGTGATGCCGACCGATGTCAGGACGGGCAGGTCATGGCTGGCGATCAGCAGCGCGCCCCGGTAGGAGTCGAGCGCGCGGTCCGGGTGCGCGCCGGGTCTCACTCCGCCGCCTGCGCGATGGCGGTCACGAGCGCGTGAGCGGTTCTGCGTACCCGCAGCATCACCAACGGCACATCTCCTCCTGGGGGCGACGAGGTCACGGTGTCACCGCAGGACACTACATGAGAACGGTATCCATTTTCATGTACGGTGAGGGCAACACCACCGACCGACCGACCAGGAAAGACCCATGCGTCATGGCCGTGCCCAAGCGGAAGATGTCCCGGAGCCACGCCCGCCACCGTCGCGCCCAGTGGAAGGCGAGCACACCGGAGCTGGTGACGATCACCATCGACGGCCGTGGCCGAGGCGTACCGGAAGATGCTCTCCGGCGCCGCCCGCTTCCGGATGGTGCTCACCACCCGCTGAGGCATGGGCCGCCGGTCCCGTCCGAGCGGTTTCGTCCGGCGAGAGCGGGAAACCCGGTGTGGCCGGGCCGCCCCTTCAGGCCACCCGAGGACGTACGGAGCGCACATGAAGCTGTCGTTTCTCGATCCGCTCTACACGCGGCCGGGCCCCTGGGCCAGCGTCTACCTGGACACCTCGCGGGATATCGGGGATCCGGACAAGGCGATCGAGCTGCGCTGGCGCCACCTGCGCAAGGACCTGTCCGACCAGGGTGCCGACAACGCCACCATCGCCGCCCTGCGCACCGCCGTGGGGAGCGACCGGGACGTGTCCGGACGACACGGCCAGGCGCTGTTCGCCGCGCACGGGCGGCTTGCGCTGGCCGAGGAGCTCCCGGAACCGCCGGTGGCCGACACGGCCCGCGTCGCCACGCTTCCCGATGTGCTGCCCCTGGTGCTGCAGCACGCCCCGGACATCCCGTATGTGGCCGTCGACCTGAGCCGGGTCTTCGCCGAGACCGACCTGCAGGAAGACGTGGCGGTGTACTACGAGGCCGGGCGATGGCCCATGAGCCGGGTGGCCCCGGAGCCCCGCCTCAGCCATGTCGGCTCGGCCAGGGACTGGCCGCGGAACGCGTTCGCGGTCGCACACGAGATCGAGAACCTGCGCCAGTGGAGCGGTGCGGAGACGATCGTGCTGCGCAGCGGGGAGGGCGACGAATGGCTGCGCGGCGTCCTCGTCAACCACCTGCCCAAGTCCACGCAGCAGCGCGTCGTCACCGTGCCCGACCGCGGGCGGCCGATAGCGGAGCCCGGCCGGGCCCTGCTGGAGGCGGAGCTGAGCGAGACCCTGTGGGCAACGGTGAACGAACGGGACAGGACCCTGATGCACCGCTATCTGGCGCAGCGGGCCCGGCACCCGGACACCACCGAGGGAATGCCCGCCACGCTCACCACCCTGCAGCGCGGCCAGGTGCACGCGCTCCTGCTCAACCACCCCGTCGAGCTTCCGGAGTCCTTGTGGACGGGGCCCGAGCCCACCCACATCACCCTGGAAGAACCGGACCTCCATGACCTCGGCGTGGACTTCGGACAGCAGGAGCCCGCCGGGGCCGCGATGGTACGGGCCCTCGTGGGCACCGGCGCCGAGCTGATCGTGGTGCCGCGGGAGGAGCTGCCGCTGGAGGACGGGGTGGGCGTGCTTCTGCGCTACCACCTCTCGTAGGCGTAAGGCGTCTGCGGCCCTCAAGGGACCTCCGGCCCTCAGAGGACCTCCGGGGGGGACCGGCCCGCTGGGCGGAGGGAAGGCCAGGCCCAGAGCCTCCAGGTCCTCGTCGGTCAGCTCCAGGTCCAGCGCCTCGCGATTCTCCCGGACGTGCTCCGCCCGGCCGGACCGGGGGACCGCGGGCACGGCCTGCCTGAGCACCCACGCCGGCGCCGCCTGCGCAGGCGTCGCACCGGCGAAGTTGCCCCGCGCCGAAGCCGCCCCCGCGTGTTCGTGGAACCGGCCTCCGGGCCGTGACCGCTCCCGTGGGGTGTCACATGTCCCGCCGCACGAGGAAGGCCAGCAGCGTGCGCAGTTCTTCGGCCGGCCGTGGCGCCGGCGACACGCTGTCGAGACAAGCCTCCACGGCGGCGATATGGCGGTGGGCCTCCTCCAGCGCGGCGGCGCGGCCACCCGCCTGCTCGATCAGCTCGGCCGCACGCCGGGCGGTGGCGTCATCCGGCGTGTCCGGGGAGTCCAGCAGGGTGGCCAGACGCCCGGTGGCGGGGCCGGAGGCGTTCAGGGCGGCGAGTACGGGCAGGGTCTTCTTCCGCTGCCGCAGATCGCCGTGGACGGGCTTGCCCGTGACACCGGGGTCGCCCCAGATGCCCAGCAGATCGTCGACCACCTGGAAGGCCACTCCCATGTGCCGGCCGGCCCGGTCGAGGGCGGCGACCGTGTCGTCCGGTGCGCCGGCGAGCGCGGCGCCCAGGGCGGCGGCGCACCCGAGGAGTGCGCCGGTCTTGTGCTCGGCCATCGACCGGTATTCGTCGGGCCGTACCGCCTCGGGGCCGGTCCAGGGGCGTGACGCGAAGAGCAGATCGTCCGCCTGGCCGCGGACGAGGTCGCCCAGGGCGGCGGCCAGACGGCGTACCGCGAGGGGGCCGCGGGCGCCCGGCACGGTGGCCAGTGTCTCCACGGCCAGTGCGAACAGCGCGTCACCGACGAGCACGGCCGGGCCCGTTCCGTACGCCTTCCACACCGTGGGACGCGCACGCCGCGTCGGATCGCCGTCCATGATGTCGTCGTGCAGCAGCGAGAAGGTGTGCACCAGCTCCACCGCGACCGCCCCGGCGACCGCGGCCTCGCCGGGTGCCCCGGCCGCCTCCGCGCACAGCACGGCCAGTGCTTGCCGCACCCCCTTGCCGCCCGTCACTTCCGTGGGGGTGCCGCCCACCTCGCACCAGCCGAAGGAGTACGCGGCCATCTCGCCGGGCCACGGGTGCAACCGCTCGACCGCCTGAGCCAGCGCGGGCCGCACCAGTGCGCGGCAGCGATCGAGGATCTGACGCGCCGTCGCGGTGTCCTCGCCCACTCCGCGCAGCGCCGGGAACGCCGCCGTCACCGTCCGGCCCCCACAACCGCCGCCGCACCGATGGGGCTCGGGCCGGTGCCGTCCTCCACTCCCTCCGGGAGACCGAACTCCTCCCGCGCGCGGTCCACCATCCGGCGGGCGTGCCGCAGCCCGATGCGGTCCAGTACCCGGGCGAGTTCGGCCAGGTCGGTGGCCGTCTCGACGCGATCGCGGCCCAGCCGCGCCAGGGCCTTGACGAGTCCGAGCCTGGCCAGGGCCTCGCCGCGTGGCTCGCTCATGGCGCGGAATTCCTCCAGGGCCTGGCGGTAGACGTCACGCGCCGCCTCGTAACGGCCCGCGCGGTAGAGCACATTGGCGCGCATCTTGTGGTTGTAGGCCAGCGCGCTGGAGAGGGTCATCTCGCGGCAGGCCACTTCGGCCTCGGCCAGCAGCCGCAGCGCGTGGTCCGCGTCCCCGTCGCGTACGGAGACGATGTCGGCCAGGCCGCGCAGCGCCCAGGCGTGGCCGCGCCGGTCCTCGGCTTGCTCGGCTATCTCCGCGGCCTCCTCGAACATCGCGTAGGCCGTGTCGTACGACCCGGTGTTGCGGTGTATCTGGGCGATGCCCTCCAGCGCCCACACGGTGTGCCGGGCCTCACCGCGCTTGCGCGCCTCGGCGAGGAGCTGCTCGTGCAGCGCGCCGACGGCCTCGTAGTCCCCCTGGATCCGGCCCGTCTCCGCCATCCCGGCGAGCGAGTAGCCGCGGACGACGATGTCCCCTCCGCGTTCGCCGAGTTCGGCCGCGAGGCCGAGCAGACGCCATGCCAGCGCCAGCGCGCCCCGCTGCCGGGCGAGCGTGCCTCCGCTCCACAGCGCCCACGCCATCGCCCCGACGTCCCGCGCCGTCCGGGCCGCGCGATAACTGGCCTTCCACTCGCGGTCGGCGTCCGTCACCTGCCCCAGCCTGCGGTGCGCCTCGGCGACCGCCAGCCCCGAGCGGGCCGCCTCGCGCGGCGAGCCGGTCCGCTCGGCCGCACGCAACTGCTCGGTGCCCGCGGCCAACACGTCGACCAGCGAAGAGTTCACCGAGAGGGCGGTGAGGGAGCCCTGATACTCCGGTGCGAATGCCTTGCCGTACATGGATTGCCTTTCCGTCTGCGATCCGGGGGGGGGAGCGCCGGGCTTTATCTATACACCACGCGTATACACGGGGCGTATAGAAGGACGGAGACGAGCCCTGTCAGGTTGCTCCGCCACGCCGCCGCGCTCGCTGTTGATCAAGACGTCGGTCGGCGTGGTGAGGTTGACCGTGCGACGCACATCCTTGCGGGCGTCCAGTTCGGCCTCGGTCGGCTCGTTCCGGGCGCGGGCACCGAGCGTAAAGCAGGGGGATGTGTCCGATCCCTGCGCCAGGTTCCCGGCATGACGGAATTCGTACTGGTGGCGGGCACGTGGCTGGGATCGTGGGCGTGGCACGAGGTGGTGCCCGAGGTGCGTGCCGCCGGGCATGGCGCTCATCCCCTGACGCTGTCCGGCCTCGCCGACAAGCAGGGCGTGCCCGCCGGGCAACAGACCCACGTACAGGACATCGTCGGCGAGATCGAACGCCTCGATCTGCGCGATGTCGTCCTGGTCGGGCACAGCTACTCGGGCATCCCGGTGGGTCAGGCCGCCGAGCGGATCGGCGACCGGCTGGCCCGCGTGGTGTTCGTGGACTCCAACGTGCCGGCCCATGGGGAGTCGTTCTTGTCGGCGTGGCCGGACGGCCGGGCGATGGTGGAGGCGTCGATGGCCGAGAACGGGGGCTTCTGGGCGCCCCTGACCGCCGCCGACTACGCGGGCCAGGGGCTGACGGACGATCAGATCGTGCGGATCGTGGGCGGTTCGACACCGCACCCGGGCGCCACACTGACCGAGCCGGCCGTGCTGGCGCGTCCGCTCGGTGAACTTCCGGCGACCTACATCAAGTGTCTCCTCGACGGCGCCGAGCCGATGGCCGACGTGGCCGAGCTGCTGACCGGCGAGCGCTGGAGGCTGGTCGAGCTGGACACCGGCCACTGGCCGATGTTCTCCCAGCCGCGTGAGCTGGCACGCATGCTGCTGTCGGCGGCCATGGAATCCTGAGTCCCGGTTCGAAACCGCTTCTCCCGGCTCCGCCGCTTCCCCTCTAAAGGGCCTCCACGACCGGGAGTTACCCTCAGAAACCCTTTTCCCACGGCTCCCCCTGCCTCACTATGGGCACTCCTATTACCGCCGGTGACAGCCGGTGCGCTGGGACGCGCACCGGTCGGTCGCCGGCCGCCACTGTCGGCTGCCGTGCCAGTTGTGGGCGGGCGGCCGGGTACGAATGTGAACGAGGAGTCGCGAGGGTGTCCGACCAGCATGGGACCGAGCCGGGGGCCGCCGCGGAGAAGCGGCCGTACGCCCAACTGTCCGACGCGGAACTCACCGAGCGGATCCGCGCCGGGGCACCGACCGCCCTCCCCGCCACACAGGAACTGCGGGCCCGCCACCTTCCCTGGGTGCTGTCCTACGCCCGGCTCTGCGGGCGGAACCAGACCGACGGGAATCAGCTCGCCGAGTTGTCCTTCGGCCTCGCCGCACAGGAGACGTGCCGCGGAATCGACCCCTTGGGGCCGTGGCGCCACCATCTGATGCTGCTCGTCCAGCGGGTGGGCGCCACATGGGCGGCGGGTGGCCGGCGGGAGAGGCTGGATCCCGGGTTCGCCCAGTGGCTCGACGGCTCGGGCATCACCCTGGGCGACGGCCCCGGGCGGCCACGTCCGGAGGAGCGCTCGGCCATGCTCGGCGGCTTCCTGACGCTGTCGGCGCGCACCCGCGGCGTCCTGTGGTACGGGGTGGTGGACGACGAGCCCACCGCCACGGTGGCCACCCACCTGGGCACCGCGCCGCACACCGTCGAGACCCTCGGGGGCACGGCACAAGGTGCGCTGCGCGAGGCGTGGCTGCGGACCCATCTCGAGCGCGGCGGCGACCCGATGTGCCGGGGGTTCCGCGGCATCATCGAAGCGGCGGTACGCCCGGGCGCCGCCCGCCACAGCGACGACCTGGACCGGCATCTGGCCGGATGCCCGTCGTGCGCCGGGGTGTTCAGCGACCTGGTGCGGATGGGCGAGGATCCACGGACCGTGATCGCGGACGGACTCCTGGGGTGGGCTGGAGCGGCCTACGTCATGGCGGGCCCGGTGCGCGAGCTCCCCACGGCGGAGGCCATGGCACGGCCCCACACGGCGGCGGAGCGGCCGGACACGTCCGCGTCCACGGGCCCCGTGCTCGCCCCGCTCCCGTCCTCCCGCGCTGCCGCGGACGGACCGGCGGGTCTGGGATCCGACGGTACGTGGCGACGCGGTACCTGGACGGTGTCCTGGCCGTCCGCGGCGGTCGGACTGGTGGTGATGGCCGCGGTGACCGCGGTGACCACGACCGTCGTCGTGCTGGCGTCCGACTCCGGCGGCATGACCCCGGCCGGCGACCGTGCCCACACACTTGCGCCGACGCCCACCGCGGCCCCGCCCACCGGCTCCGCCCCGCCGCCGAGCGCCTCCCCCACGCCGCCGAAGAAGCCACCGCGCCCGTCACCCCCCGGCCGCGCCACGGAGGCTCCGCCCACCCCGACGCCTCCCACCTCCGCTCCCCCGAGCACCAGCCCGCCGACTCCCGTCCCGGTTCCGGGCGACGGCTACACGGCGGTGGTCAACTCCGCCACCGGGCTGTGTCTTGACATCCGCGACGGGCGGCTGGAGAAGCGCACGGACGTCATCACGGCGCCGTGCACGGGGGCGGACACACAGCGGTGGCGGCTGGATTCCCGCGGCCTCCTGCGCACGGCGGCCGACCCCGACTTCTGTCTGGACTCCCGCGGGGCCAGCGACCGGGGCGTCGGCATCTGGCCGTGCTCCTCAGCCGACGGGGACAACGGCCAGAACCTGGGATTCGTGGTCGACCGCGACGGGGCGATACGCCCCTTCATCGCTCCCGACTTCGCTCTCACCCCGGACGACGACTCCCCGGGCAGCTCCTTGGAACTGCGGTCGGCCGAGGACCGGGACGACCAGCGCTGGACGGCGGGCTAGCGGGGCCGGCCCACCTGGTGGCCGCCGTGGGAATCCGCCCGCGGCGGCCGTCCGCCCCCGGTTCCCGGCCGGCCATGAGCTCGGTCAGACGGCGGGCTCGACCTCGAGGTACCGGCGGCCGCGGGGCCCCCGGTACTCCAGTGCCTCCCACCCCAGGCGGCGCAGCACGGCCGCGCACTTGCTCAGCTCGTCCTGTGCCGCGTAGGCGGCACCGCTTCCCGGCGGGCCCAGCCAGTCGACGCGCACCGCCCCGGCCTGATCGGCCGCCCGCACGCGGTAGCCGGTCGCGACGCGGCCGCCGTCCGTACCGACGGCGGACGGCGGGATGCCCGCCGCCTCCAGGGCGAGGGCCACGGCGCGCACCGGCCGGTGGCGCTCCCACGCGGCGGGCACCTCGTGCGGGGCCGCGGTCCCGGTGTTCATCAGCCGCCGGATCTGCCGCAACCCCTCGAACGCCGACCGCACGGCGGTCTCCCGGTCCCGGGGGCTCCCAGCCGGGAGCCCACCATCGCCGGTCGCCACCTCGAACCCCTCCGTGCGGCCGGCGCCGTCATCAGCTCTCACCCCGCCATCCTTCAGCGGGGCGCGCCCGGGGTCCAGCCCCCGGGCGCGGCTCTCACAGGGCCGTCATGACGTGCTTGATCCGGGTGTAGTCCTCGAAGCCGTACGCCGAGAGGTCCTTGCCGTAGCCGGACTTCTTGTAGCCGCCGTGCGGCATTTCGGCGGCGAGGGCCATATGGGTGTTGATCCATACGCAGCCGAAGTCCAGGGCCTTGGACATCCGCATGGCCCGGGCGTGGTCCTTCGTCCACACGGACGAGGCGAGCGCGAACTCCACCCCGTTGGCGTAGGCGACGGCCTGGTCCTCGTCGGTGAAGGACTGGACGGTGATGACCGGGCCGAAGACCTCGTTCTGGATGATCTCGTCGTCCTGCTTGAGGCCGGAGACGACCGTCGCGGCGTAGAAGTAGCCGCGCTCGCCGACCCGGTGACCGCCCGCCTCGACCTTCGCGTGCTCGGGCAGCCGCTCGATGAAGCCGGAGACCTGGGCGAGCTGGTTGGCGTTGTTGAGCGGGCCGAAGAGGGCGTCCTCGTCGTCGATGTCCCCGCCGGTCTTCGCCTCGGCCGCCGCCTCGGCCAGCGCCGCGACGAACTCGTCGTGGATCGACTCGTGGACCAGCACCCGCGTGGCCGCCGTGCAGTCCTGGCCCGCGTTGAAGAAGCCGCCGAGCGAGATGCCCTCGACCGCCGCGGCGATGTCGGCGTCCTCGAACACCACCGCAGGGGCCTTGCCGCCCAGTTCGAGGTGGACGCGCTTGAGGTCCTTCGACGCGGACTGGGCGACCTGCATGCCCGCCCGGACCGAACCGGTGATGGCGGCCATCGCCGGGGTGGGGTGCTCGACCATCAGCCGGCCGGTCTCACGGTCGCCGCACACCACGTTGAAGATGCCGGCCGGAAGGCCCATGTCCTTCACGATGTCGCCGATGATCCCAGCGAGCAGCACGGTGGACGCCGGGGTGGTGTCGGACGGCTTCAGGACGACCGTGTTGCCCGCGGCGATCGCCGGGGCGAACTTCCACACCCCCATCATCAGCGGGTAGTTCCACGGTGCGACCTGCGCGCACACACCGATCGGCTCGCGCCGGATGATAGACGTCAGGCCGTCCATGTACTCGCCCGCCGACCGTCCCTCCAGCGAACGCGCGGCCCCGGCGAAGAACCGGATCTGGTCGACGATCACGGCGACCTCCTCGGTGAGGGTCAGGGCGCGCGGCTTGCCGGTGTTACGGCACTCCGCCTCCGCGATCTCCTCGGCCCGGGTCTCCACGGCGTCGGCGATCCTCAGCAGCAGCTTCTGCCGGGTGGACGGCGTGGAGTCCCGCCAGGCGGGGAAGGCCGCTTCGGCGGCGGCCATCGCCGCGTCCACGTCGGCGGCGCCCGAGAGGGGCGAGTGCGCGTACACCTCGCCCGTGACGGGGTTGATCACATCCAGGCGGCGTCCGTCGGCCGCGTCGACGTAACTGCCGTTGATGTAGTTGCGCAGCTCTCGAAGCTCGCTCATCGCTGATGTCCTCATTGGTTCCCTGCACCGCCGCGCTCCGCGCCGATGGCATGTCCGATTGCGTTTGTCGTCCGGCGACGCGTGGCCTCACGCCACTCGAGGGTCAGGCCCCGGCCGCTGCCGAGAGGTGTTCGTGCACGGCCAGCCAGCGGCCGGTGACCTGGCGGTGGAAGATGATCGTCTCGCGCTCGTGAAGGGTCTCCTCACCGGCCGTGGTGGCGACCGTGGTCTCCACCTGGTGGCTGAACACGGCGGTGTCGCCCAGGAGCTGGACCAGCCGGTCGGTGGAGATGCAGGAGACGACGCGGAAGTCGTCCTCGGTGACCCATCGGTTCCACAGGGCCCGGTAGGCCGCGGTGGAGGTGAGGCGTTCGGGGATGGCGTAGAAGACGAACGTCGCGTCGGGCGCGAACGCCGCGAAGTAGTCGTCGAGGCGGCCTTCGCCGAACGCGGACACAAGGGCGTCGGCGGCCTTGAGGACCTCGTCGTTCATGGGTGGTGCTCCTTGCGGGGTCGGGTGGTTCAGCCGACACGGGCGACGGCCCGTACGGGCGCGCCGTCGGCGGCGGGCAGTCGCAGCGGCAGCAGGGAGACCTCGATGGGCTCTCCCACCGCCTGCGCCGCGAGCAGCGGGGCGAGACCGGTGAGGTTCTCGGCGATGACGGCGTGGGCGCCGCACAGGACCCGGTGGGCGGGGAAGTCGTCGGCGGGGGTGGGATCGACGCTCAGCGCGTCGATGCCGATGGTGCGGACCCCGGCGGCGACCAGGAATTCGGCGGCTTCCCGGGTCAGATACGGGTGGTCGAGGTAGTCGTCCGTGCCCCAGTAGAGCGACCAGCCGGTGGCCACGAGCACGATCGCCCCGGGCCGCAGGCGGCCCTCGAAGAGGGAGGGCCCGAGCGGCGCGCGGGACCGCGCGCCGCGGGCGTCGATCACGACGGCCTCGCCCCAGAAGCGCTCCAGGGGCAGCTGGTCGAGGGTCGGCAGGGCGTCGTCGATGTGGAACGGCGCGTCGACATGGGTGCCGGACTGCGAGCCCATGTCGAGGTGCAGGACGTTCACACCCTCGGCGGTGACGCTGAGCGCCGGGGCGACGGCCACCTGAGGATCACCCGGGTACACCGGCATCCCGGTGGCGATCTCCACGGAGAGGTCGACGAGGCGCACCGCTGCCTCACACCCCTTCCGCCACCGCGGGCACGGGCGCGCCGGCCTCCGTGGTGATCGGCGGCACGGGCGCGTCCGAGGCACGGACCCAGCGCGGCCCCTCGGGGCCGTAGACCTCACGCGGCTCGGGGAAGAGCCACAGCAGCGCCATGTAGACCAGCGCCGCGATGCCGATGCCCACCGGCAGCGAGAGGTCGACGCCGTCGGCCAGGTTGCCGAGCGGACCGACGAACTGCCCGGGAACGTTGACGAACAGCAGGGCGAACACCGCCGAGGTCAGCCAGGCGCCCAGGCCGCGCCAGTTCCAGCCGTGCTCGAACCAGTAGCGGCCGCCGCGCTGGCGCCGGTTGAACACCTGGAGGGAGTCCGGGTCGTACCAGCCCCGCCGGGTGACGAAGCCGAGCACCATGATCACCATCCAGGGGGCGGTGCAGGTGATGATCAGCGTCGCGAAGGTGGTGATGGACTGGGACAGGTTGGCGGCGAAGCGGCCGAGGAAGATGAACCCGGTGGAGAGCACTCCGACGAACAGCGTCGCCTGCACCCGGCTGAACTTGGTGAACACACTGGAGAAGTCCAGGCCGGTGCCGTAGAGCGAGGTGGTGCCGGTGGACAGGCCGCCGATGAGCGCGAGCAGGCACACCGGAAGGAAGTACCAGCCGGGCGCGATGGCCAGCAGGCCACCGACGTAGTTCGGGGCGGTCGCCTCCATGTACGGGGCCGCCTTCTTGGCGATGATCGAGGCGGTGGCCAGGCCGAAGAAGAACGGCAGGATGGTGGCGATCTGCGAGGCGAACGCCGCCGTGATGACCTTGCGGCGCGGGGTCTCGGCCGGGATGTAGCGGGCCCAGTCGCCGAGGAAGGCGCCGAAGGACACCGGGTTGGACAGCACGATCAGCGCCGAGCCGATGAACGCGGGCCAGAACCCCGTCGTGGACACCGAGGCGAACGCACCCTGGTAGCCGGGGTCGAAGTCGCCGGCGAAGGCGAAGAAGCCGAGGACGAACAGCGTCGAGGCCGCCACCACCGCGATCTTGTTCACGAAGAGCATGAAGCGGAAGCCGTAGACGCACACGACCAGCACCAGCAGCGCGAAGACGCCGTAGGCGATCGCGAACACGCCGTCGTTCTGCGGTACGTCCATCAGCCGGTGCGCGCCGCCGACGAGCGCGTCGCCGGAGGACCACACCGAGATCGAGAAGAACGCGATGGCCGTGAGGAGCGAAAGGAAGGAGCCGACGATCCGCCCGTGCACACCCAGGTGTGCCGAGGACGAGACCGCGTTGTTGGTGCCGTTGCGCGGGCCGAACACCGCCAGCGGGGCGAGGATCAGCGAGCCGGCCACCAGACCGAGCACGGTCGCCGCGAGGCCCTGCCAGAAGGACAGCCCGAACAGGATCGGGAAGGCCCCGAGCACACACGTGGCGAAGGTGTTGGCACCGCCGAAGGCGACCCGGAACAGGTCCAGGGGGGTCGCGGTGCGATCAGCGTCGGGAATGCGCTCCACACCGTACTGTTCGACTTCGGTCAGGGCTGGGGAGTCCGTCATCTGGGGTCCTCCTGGAGGGCGAGCAGGCTGATCAGGTCGTAGGCGACGTGGGAGGCCGCGACCGAGGTGATCTCGGCGTGGTCGTACGCGGGAGCGACCTCCACGACGTCCGCGCCGATCAGATGGCACCCAGCCAGCCCGCGCAGGATCTCCAGGAGCTCTCGCGAGGTCAGGCCGCCCGCCTCGGGGGTGCCGGTGCCGGGGGCGTGGGCCGGGTCGAGGCAGTCGATGTCGATGGAGATGTACAGCGGGCGGTCCCCGATGCGCTGGCGCAGCTGGTCGGCGACCTCGTCGGCGCCGCGCCGGTAGACGTCGGCGGAGGTGACGATGCCGAAGCCCAGCTTCTCGTCGTCGGTGAGGTCCTTCTTTCCGTACAGCGGACCCCGGGTACCGACATGCGAGAGGGCGGAGGTGTCGAGGATGCCCTCCTCCACGGCCCGCCGGAAGGGCGTGCCGTGCGTGTACTCCGCGCCGAAGTAGGTGTCCCAGGTGTCCAGGTGCGCGTCGAAGTGCAGCACCGCGACCGGGCCGTGGCGTCTCGCGGCCGCCCGCAGCAGCGGGAGCGCGATGGTGTGGTCGCCACCGATGGTGACCAGGCGGGTGCCCTCGGTCTGCAGGCTGCCGGCGGCGTCCTCGATGGTCTCGATGGCCTCGTTGATGTTGAAGGGATTGACGGCGATGTCACCGGCGTCGGCCACCTGCTGGGTGGCGAACGGCGACACGTCCAGGCCCGGGTGATAGGGGCGCAGCAGCCGGCTGGCCTCGCGGACCGCCGACGGCCCGAAGCGGGCGCCGGGCCGGTAGGAGACACCGGCGTCGAACGGGACACCGACCACCGCCACGTCGGCGCGGGCCACCTCGTCCAGACGCGGCAGCCGGGCGAAGGTGGCAGGTCCGGCGAAGCGGGGGACCCGGGAGGAATCGACGGGTCCTCGGGGTTCGGTCATGGTGGTGCAGTCCCTTCTCACATGCGCCGGAGCGGGTCCGGTCGGCCGAGTGTGCACAGCGGGGGTCCCACACGACAATCGTTTTGCACACAAAGAGCTACGCTGTCTTTGTGGCGAACAACAAAGAGCAGCGGGTGACCGTCGGAGACCTGCTCTCCTCCCCGGCACTGCAGCTTCGCCTGCTCGCGGGCTCCGCCGGCCTGCACCGTTCCGTTTCCTGGGCCCATGTCAGCGAGCTGGACGACCCCACCCCCTGGTTGCTCGGCGCCGAGATGATCATGACGACCGGGATCGCGATGCCGCGATCGGCCGCCGGACAGCGGACCTATCTGGAGCGGCTCGACGACGCCGGCGTCACCGCGCTCGCCGTCTCCGCCCAGCTGCACATGCCCCCGCTGCGCCAGGCGTTCTTCGACGCCGCCGAGGAGCGGGGGATGCCGGTACTCCAGGTCCCGCTGGCCGTGCCGTTCATCGCGGTGGCGCAGGAGGTCGCCGCCGCCGTCCAGGAGGACGCCCGCCACCGGCTCGGCGCGCAGCTCCAGGTCTTCGGCGCGCTGCGCTGGCTGACCTCGGAGAACCTGGACACCGCGACGCTGTTCAACCGCCTGGAGAAGCTGTCCGGGTACGACATCTATCTGTGCACCACCCAGGGCCGCCCCCTGCTGCCCGGCGTGCCCGCGCCCGACGCGTCCGTGATCCCCGGCTCGGCGGACGCCCCGCCGACCATCCCCGGCGGGTTCGCCCTCCCGGTCCCCTCCCCCGGTGGCACGGCGGGCTTCCTCATCGCCTTCGAGCGCGAGGGCGCCCGCCCGGCGGGCCTGGCCGTGGTGCAGCACATCGCCACGGTGGCCGCTCTCCAGCTGGCCATGGTCCGCACCGAACGGGAGACCCTGCGGCGCGAGGGCGCGGAGATCCTCGCCGAGCTGCTGCAGGGCGCCCTCGACCCGGCCGTCGCGCGGCGCCACCTGCTGCGCCACTCCATCAAGGGCGAGACGGTCCTGGCGGTGGTCCGGGGCGTAACCGAGGACGCCGTCCTGCGCGCCCTGGAGGACGAGCCGTGTCTGCTGCTCAACCGCGGCGAGGACCGCTACCTTCTCGGCTCGCCGAGCCTCGGCGACGCCATCGCGGCCCTCCCCGGCGTCGCCGCCGGGATGAGCCGCCCCTTCAGCCCCGGCGCCTCGCTGCGGCTGGCGCAGCGCGAGGCCCTGTGGGCGGCCTCCCACGCCGCCGCGTCCGGCAGCGCCCTCGTCCGGTACGGCGACGATGTCACCGGCCGCTGGCTGCCCGACGACCCCACCGCGCTCCATGCCCTCGTGGAGCATGTGCTGGGCGAGGCGCTGCGCTATGACGCCGGGCATGGCTCGCGGCTGCTGCCCTCGGTGCGCACCTGGATGGAGCGCGACCGCCGTACGGACGAGGCCGCCGCGGCCCTCCACGTCCACCCCAACACGCTCACCTACCGGCTGCGCCGCTTCAGCGAGCTCACCGGCCGCGATCTGTCCGCCACCAGCGCCTTCGCGGAGGTCTGGCTGGCCATCCGGGCCGCGGGGCAGCTCGGGCTGCTCGACTGACCGTCAGGTTCAACGGGGGCCTCCGCGTTCATCGGCCAGAGTGGACCGCGGGTGGGGATCGCGTTCCCTCGTCTACCATGCCTTGATCGTTTCAGCAACGTCTCCCTTTTCCGTCGCCGCTGGTTATGATCGGCGTCCCTCTGATAGCCCATGAGCCGGACCGACGTCCCCTGCTCTCCCAGGCAGGCCGCCGGGCCCGGCCGTTGGTTCGCCCCGCCCCCTCCGCCCACGAGGACTGATGACTTCCACCGACCCAGAGGCCCCACGGCCTCCGAGAACCGGCCGACAGCGCGTCGTGCGGCTTCGCACCCTGCTCATCTGGCTCGCGGTGGTGCCGACCGTCGCGATGGGCCTCCAGGTCGCCGTCTCCGCGGACCGCTTGATGCAGCAGTCGGCGAATCTCCGTGCCCAGGTGGCGGCCGGCCAGCTCGCGGGTAAACCTTTGTACAAGCTCATGGTCGCGATGCAGCGCGAGCGCGCGACGACGGCCGCCAGCTGGGCGGGGTCTGCGGTCTCACGGGCGGAACTGCGGGCCAAGCGCGCGGCCACCGACCGGGCCGAGGCCGCGTTCCACCGGGCCGCCGACCACGGCCTGCGGAAGTCCGGGCAGGCGGACGACCATCTGCACATGGTGGAGGACCGCCTGGACGACCTGGATGCCTACCGGGAGCGCGCGGACGCCCGTCGCGGCGGTGTGGACCGCACCATCGGCTACTACACGGGCACGATCGGCCACATCATCCGGGTGTACGAAGCGCTCAGTCACATGGATGACGCCGAGCTCACACGGGCGGCCCGCCCGGTGGTGGCGATGTTCTCGGCGTCGGAGGTGCTGGCGCAGGAGGACACGATTCTCTCCACCGCCGGTCCGGGCAAGCAGCTGACCCGCTCCGCTTTCGGCGCGTTCACCAACGCCATCGGTGCCCACAGCTTCTTCTACGGCACCTGGATCGTCCCGTATCTGCCCGACGAGGACCAAAAGTTCCTCCGGGCAATCATCGACTCGGACGCGTGGAAGACCAAGACCCGCATCGAGAGCGCGGTCATCTCCGACCACCAGGACACCCGCACCGGCGTAGAGCTTCCCCAGCAGGTCGAGAGTTGGCCGGTCGTCTACCACACCTTCGCCGCGGAGTTGGACAATCTCAACGTCGTGGAGCTGGACGAGGTACTCACGGACGCCGACGCCAAGGCCGACCAGCTGGACGAACAGGTCGCCTGGCTGATCGGGGGCAGCGCGGTCGCGCTCCTCGTCGTCGTGGCCGTCGTCGTCTTCACCACCCGCACCGTGCTGCGCCGCATGGACAGGCTGCACAAGAACACCGTCACCATCGCCGAGCAGACGCTGCCGGACGTGGTGTCACGCTTGCAGCAGGGCCGCCCCGTCGATGTCGGCACGCTCCCCGAACCCCGGGGTGAGCGGGACGAGGTCGGGCGCATCAGCGACGCGTTCGCGCGCGCCGTCGCCGTGTCCATCGACGGGCACCGGCAGCTGGCGGACGAGCGCCAGGGCTTCGGCATGTTCGCCGCGGGCATCGCCTCCCGTACCGGCAACCTGGTCAGCCGTCAGCTGAGCCTCACCGAGGACCTCCAGGACACCTTCGGCCACGACGAGGCGCTCCTGGCACAGCTGATGAGGTCCGACCAGCTGACCGTCGGCATGCGGCGGCAGATCGAGAACCTGCTCATCCTGGCGGGTGGCGAGATCCCGGATCCGCACACCGAGCCCATGCGCGTGGCCGATCTGCTGCGCGAGGCCGCCTCGGAGGTCGAGGACTTCCGGCGCATCGACCGGCACGCCATGGACGAGGTCAGCGTGGAGCCGCGGGTCATCAGCCAGATCAGCCACCTCCTCGCGGAGCTGCTGGACAACGCCACCCGGTTCTCCCCGCCGGCCTCGAAGGTCATCATCCGGTCCGAGCTGGTGTCCGACGGGTTGTCGGTGGAGGTCGAGGACCGCGGTCCTCGGGTGGCTCCCGAGCGCTACGAGGAGATGAACGGGCGGCTGCACTCCGCGTCGTACGCCGTCCTGGCGGAGAACGCCCACCGCCTGGGCCTCTTTGTGGTCGGCCACCTCGCCGACCAGCTCGGGGCCAAAGTCACCCTGCGCCGCTCGGTGTTCGGCGGTACCTCAGCCGTCGTCGTCATCCCCGAGGAACACCTCGTCAAGACCGAGCAGCCGGCGGCCCCCGAGCCGGCGCCCACACCCCCCGCACCACGGCGCCCTGAGGAGAGCGAGCCCGAGCACGAGAGCGAGCCCGAGCACGAGAGCAAGCCCGAGCACGAGAGCAAGCCCGAGCACGAGAGCAAGCCCGAGCACGAGAGCAAGCCCGTCCGCTCCGCGGCCCCGGCGGGCCCCGCTCCCACCGGGACCAAGCTGCCCCGCCGGCAGCGCACCAAGACAAAGGCGGACCAGGCGAAGCCGGCGGACCGCCCCTCCCGGCCGCCCCTGCCCGAGCGCGTACCGCAGAGCCACTTGGCCGAGCAGCTCCGCGAGCCGCGCGCGGTGCACCACATGGGCGAGGACACCGCGACGCCGGAGGAAGTGGCCGACGCCTGGGCGGACTACGAAGACGGCACGGAAAAAGTAGAAGCAGAGCTCCGACGGGATCAGCCATGACGACGCCTAACGATGCGATCTACAGCATCCTGGACAACAACCTGAGCAGAATCGCCGGCATCGAGGGAGCGGTGCTCCTGTCCAACGACGGGATCAAGCTCAGCGCCTACTTGCTGGAACGGGATCAGGCGGAGCGAGTGGCCGCGGCGTCCTCCGGTATCGCCGCCACCATGAAAGCGATCTCCCGCGAGATCGGCGGCGGCCGGGTGATCCGCCAGCTGGTGGAGATGGAGGACATGTACCTGTGCATCGTCGGATGCGGGGAGGGCAGCACGCTCATCGTGGTGACCTCCCGCAAGGCGCGGCTCGGGGAGCTGGGTGGCGAGGCGGTACGGGCCTCCCAGGCGCTCGGTGAGTGGCTGGGCACCCCCGAGCGCGCTCGGAGCCCCAAGCAGTAATGGCGGACGATCCGGCGCCCGGAAGGCCCCGCCGACCGCGGCTGTACGCCCTCACCGATGGGCGTACGGCCGCCCCCCGCGCGGCGCTGACCATGGACACGATGATCACGGCGACGGACGCCGCGGACGACCAGAGCAGCC
This sequence comes from Streptomyces sp. NPDC005266, assembly GCF_040607655.1. Taxonomy (NCBI): domain Bacteria; kingdom Bacillati; phylum Actinomycetota; class Actinomycetes; order Kitasatosporales; family Streptomycetaceae; genus Streptomyces; species Streptomyces sp. NPDC005266. Next base: position 64,665 of record NZ_JBEXHC010000004.1, on the reverse strand, counting down.
TGTCCACCGAGTGGCAGGCCATCCTCGACATGTGCCGGCCGCCCAACGGGCGCGCGGTCGCCGAGATCGCCGCCCGTATGGGGATGCGCCTCACCCCGATGGCGGTCCTGCTCGGCGAACTCGCGGACCGCGGTCTGGTCCACCACCGGCCGCCCCTGGAAGCGGCCGAGACCTCCAATGTCCAACTGCTCATGAGAATCAGGGACAGCCTTGCCCGCATATGACAACGCTCCCCAGGAAGAGTCCCCCGTCAAGATCTTGATCGCCGGGGGATTCGGCGTCGGCAAGACGACCCTGGTCGAAGCGATCTCCGAGATCGAGCCACTGCGCACCGAGGAACGACTGACGGCCGCGGGTGCCGGGGTCGACGATCTGGACGGCATCGAGGCCAAGACGGCGACCACCGTCGCGATGGACTTCGGCCGTATCACCCTCAGCGACGCCGGAGTCGTCCTCTATCTGTTCGGCACCCCGGGCCAGGAACGCTTCTGGTTCATGTGGGACGACCTGCTGAACGGGGCGCTGGGAGCGATCGTGCTGGTCGACACCCGCCGCCTGGACCGCAGCTTCGCGGCCGTGGACTTCTTCGAGAACCGCGGGCTGCCCTTCGTCGTCGGCGCCAACTGCTTCAACGGCGAGCAGTTGTACACCGCCGAGGAGATCAGGGCCGCTCTGCACCTGGGCAATCCGGACACGCCCATCCTCATGCTCGACGCCCGCTCCCATGACGATGTCCGCGGCGCGCTGCTCGCGCTCATGGACCTGCTCATCGCCAAGGCGCAGGCGGCGGCGGCCCAGGTATGACGGCCGGCCGGCCGCCGGGCGGACTCGCCACTCTGTGCGAAGGCCGCGTACACACAGCGACCAGCGGTGAAGGCCGGGACCTGCCCGAGTACAATCGGCACCAGCGGGGGCAGGGCCGCGTGACAGCGAGCGGAGGCCTTCCATGACTGAGCCAACCCCCTCCCGGGCCGCAGACAAGCGGGACACCGGCGAGCGCAAGGAAACCCCTCACCCTGACTTTCTGAGGACGACCCCCTCCCAAGCCGAAGGGGAGCGGGACGACGAAAAGGACGCCGGTCACCCGGACTTCCTGAGGACGACTCCGTCGCAAGCCGAAGGAGAGCGGGACTAGGAAACACCCCACCGGCCGTCAGCCCCGGTCACCGGTGCAGATTCCGTTCTCCCCAGCTCAGGCGGCGATTTCGGCACGGTGGCGGGCGGCGACTTCGCGCTGCACGCTGCCGAGGTGGTCTTGACCGTGGACAGGGTGACGTAGAGCCCGGCGGCCAGTTCCTCATGGGTGCGGCCGCGGGCGACCAAGTACCACGTCGAGTTCGCGCCGGGTCAGCGGCTCGAGCGGTCTGTGCCGCCCTTTCGCGGTGTGCACCGGACGGGCCTCGGACGTGGCCGTACGGCCGCGCTGGGGGGCCGTCCGCCGCCGCGGCCCGCACCGCCTCGGTGAGCGGGCCGGGAGCGCCGTCTTTGAGAAGGAAGCCGCAGGCGTCCTTGCGCAGTGTCTCGTAGACGTAGGCGTCGAGGTCGAAGGTGGTGGCGATCAGGACGTTCATGGGGTCCTGGACACCGGGCCCGGCCAGCAGCCGGGTGGCCTCCAGGCCGTCCAGCTCGGGCATGCGGATGTCCAGGAGGCCCACGTCGGGATGGTCTCGCGTTCCCGGGCCCGGAGCGTGTCGTACAGCCGCAGACACAGCCCCCCGCCGCCGGAACCGCGGCCGCCGGCACGATGGCCGGTGCGGTGTCCGTCCACGCCTCCGCCGGGCTCTGGGCCCAGTCGGGCGGCTATGAAGACGCGGCCCTGCTGGGGTGCTCGGCGGCTGCGCTCGGCATCCCGGGGCCGGGCCGCTACCCCTCGCCGGTGAAGAACGCGGGCGCTGACGGCGGCTCAGGCTCGTCAGACCAGGAGGACCGGGGCCAGCCGACGCAGGTCCTCCAGCTGCTGGTCGAGTGTCCGCGCGAGGGGTTGTACGCAGACGTGGTCGGCGCCGGCCCCGTAGTGCGCCCGGATGTGCTCACCCAGCTTCTCCGGGTCGCCCCAGGGGACGACCGCGTCGATGAGCTCGTCGCTGCCTCCGTTCTTGAAGTCGGAGTCCGAGAAGCCCAGCTCGCGCAGGCTGTTCAGATAGTTGGGCAGGGTGAGATACAAGGACGCGTACGCGCGGGCGGTGGCCCGGGCCCGCTCGGGGTCGGTGTCGACCACCACGGCCTGCTCGGGGGCGAGGAGGGGATCGGGGCCCAGGGTCTCCCGGGCCCTGCGGGTGTGTTCGGGCGTGACGAAGTAGGTGTGGGCGCCCTGGGCCCGCGTGGCGGCGAGCTTCAGCATGTTGGTGCGCAGCGCCGCGAGCACACGCGGCACCTGCTCGGGCAACGGAGCGTCGTAGGGCGTGGCGTCCATGGCGTCGAGGTAGGCCCGCATGGTGGACACCGGCTTGCTGTAGTCGTGTCCGCGGCTGGTCACCAACGGGCTGTGGCTGACACCGAGGCCCAACACGAAACGGCTCTGCCACGCCTCGGCGAGTGTGTTGGCGCCGTTGGCCGCGGCGGTGGCGTCACGGCCATAGATGTTGGCGATGCCGGTTGCGATCATCATCTGCCGGCTTGCGGAGAGCAGGAGCGCCGCATGGGTCAGCGACTCCTTTCCGTTGGGGAACTCCACGAACCACAGGGTCCGGTAGCCGAGGTCCTCGATCGCGGCGGCGGCGCGCCGCTCCTCGTCCGCCGCCGCCGTGGACAGCGAGGCGAGCCATACGCCCGTGCGGCCCAGGCGCCGTTTGAGGGCGGGCCGGTCCACGGGCGCGGGTGCGGGGCGTTCAGCCATGCCAGTGCTCCTCGCTGTGCTCGATCTTTCCTGTCGGCGGCCCCCGGTGTCAGTTGCCATACACACGCTCAGGGTGGACGAAGACGGCGGCACGGCGCTCTTCGGCCATCGCGCGGTCATAGGCCCCCCAGTCGTCCTGGGTGCCGCCCGCGGCGGTGAAGATCTCACGCAGCAGCCGCCGCAGGCGCTCGCCGTCGATGCCGTCGTACGGGTCGTCGGGGCCCGCGATCTCGGCCCGGCCCTCGACGGTGGCCCAGTTCCACCCGGCGCGGAACGTGAGGGCGGTACGCGGTCGTGCCCGCAGGTGGGCGAGTTTGGTGGGGCCATAGGTGACAAAGGCGACCACCGGTTCGTCGGTCACGGGATGGTCGATGATCCCGGCATTGACCACCGACGCCTGGATCGAGCCGTCGGCACGGGTGGTGGCCACGACCGCCAGGTTGTGATCGGCGGCGGCGATCCGGACCACGTCCTTGAGATCGGTCATCGGGTGCCTTTCTCCGCGGACCGGGTGTTTCCACGATGGCTCCCGTCCGCACAGGTCACAACCGCGGTGTCAGCCCGCCGCCCCGGTTCAGGCTCCTGCCGGCGTCGTCGTACACGGCGGCCGCTCGGCGCCGGCCCCGGCGAGGAGCGCGTCGCGGGCGCGAGTCGGCGACTCGGCCGTTCGAGTTACGTGCCGACCAGGGGAACCGCACCATCGAATGGTCGGAAACCGTGTCCGCGTTCCTTCATAGCGTCGCTGTACACACGGATCCCAGAAGTCCGGCAGGCCGCACGGCGCTACGAAGGCGTCTCAGAGCCCAGCCGCAACCGTGCCAGGGCGATTGAGGTGACCACGATGGACAGTCTCCGGACCGATGGGCGCGAGGGCGGACGGGCCACAGCGCCCTTCGCCGCCGCCGACGTATCCACCACCGCCGGCGTCGCCCCGCAGCCCGGCGAGGCGCCCGGGACGGCCATTCCGGCCGCCGCATCGCTGACGGGTGTCTACGGGGCCGTCGGCCCGGTCCAGTCCGCCGCCACCTGGCCGATGCGCACGCGCTGCGGGTGATCGCCGACCGATACGGACGCGGTCTTCTTGCCTGTCTTGAAGTCGATCGCGGTGACCTGGTCGGCACCGCTCTCGGAGACGACACAGGACGTGCCGTCGCCGCTCACCGTCGCCCAGTACGGCTTCGAGGCCGGCACCAGGGGGCCCTCCTGGAACGAGGCCCGGTCGACGATCGTGGCGTAGTCGTCCATCGTCCCGGCGACGCACACCTTGGTGCCTTCCGGGCTCATCGACAGACCGTGGTGGCGGGAGTCGTTGACCCAGGTGGTGCGGTCCTCGCTGGTGGCCGGGTTCTTCGGAAGGGTCTTAGCACGGGTGATCTTGTCTGTGGCCACGTCGTACTCCAGGAAGCCGTTGAAGAACGAGACCTGGAAGTACAGCTTCGACCCATCGGGGGTGAAGGCGACGGGCCGGACGGCGTCGGAGAGGTCCTTGCGGCCGAAGGCGTCGAGCCGCTCGCGCATGTCGATGACCTTGACCTGCTGGTAGGTGTTCGCGTCGACCACGGTGATGCGCCGGTCGCCCTTCGTCCAGTCCCACGACGGGTCGTCCAGTGCGGTGTTGACCTCCCCGATCGACATGTTCCACAGATACCTGCCGCCATCGGTGAAGACGTTCTCATGGGGCTTGTCCCCGGTGGCGAACGATCCGAGCTGCTTTCCCGTCTCGATGTCGAGGACATGCACCGTGTTGGACGTCGACGCCGAGACCGCGACCCGCTTGCCGTCGGGCGATACCGCCATGTGGTCCGAGCGGAATCCCGATACGGGGAAACGCCAGTTGAGCTTCCCCGTGGCCAGATCGATGGACACCACATCGGCGAAGCTCGGCCGGGAGACGACGATGTCCGAACCGTCCGGGGTGGAGTACATGTCGTCGACGAACTGGTCGTGTCCTTCTCCCGGTCCCTGCCGGATGCCCAGGAAGAAGGCGAGCTTGACGGGGTTGAGGTAGATCTCCGTCAGGCGCTGCCGCTTGTCCGGTATGACGTTGATCCGGCCGATCCTGGCGAGGTCACCGCTGGACTTGATGACGTCGGCGGTGCCGTCCCAGTTGTTGCCCACGAACATCACCTCCCGCAGCCCGGCGGCCGTCGGCCGCGCGGAGGCGCTCACCGCCGTGGCACCGGTCACGGCCAGTGCCACGGCTAGGGACGCCGACAGTACGCGCCGGGTACGCCAGGCTGCACGGACAGGCATGGTCACTCCATTCGAGGTGGCGGGACTGTCGTCGTCATCACGGCTCTGCCCATGGAGCGGGGCGGGGCGGCTGGACGCCGCTTACCGGAAAGTAATGAAGGGAGTCGCGTCCCACAAGAGTTCGGACGCGGGAAAATGACACACGCTCACCTTCCCCCCTTGGCGGGCCCGAGGTCAGACCGGCGGGCCCGTGGTCAGACCGGCGGGCCCGAGGTCAGACCGGCGGGCCCGAGGTCGCCCCGGCCGGAGCCGTCCTGAGGTGGTCGGCGCCCGAGCGCACCGCCCACACGAACACCGCGAGCGAGAGGGCTCCCACCGCCACCGAGTCGTACGGCGCCGGCAGCCGGCCGGAACCGCCGAAGGTGCCCAGCCACGACAGCAGGGTCAGCGCGGTCAGATGGAACACCAGCCAGGCGCCGTGCCGCAGCTCGTCGAGCGCCGGACGGCCCTCGGTGCCACGCCGCTGCAGTATCAGGAACAGCGGGACACCGGCCAGCACGAGCGGCAGCGCGAGCCGCAAGTCGTGCCAGCCGGACCAGAAGACGAACTCGGTGGCCACCACGAAGCTGATCGGTGCGATCCAGCGCACCCCCGGCACCTGGCCTTCCGAGCGTGGCGCTCCCCGCTCCCGGTCGTGTGCCCGGAACGCCGCGACGGCGACCGCCGAGGCCGCGTAGATGAGCAGATACATGTCGCCCATCACGCTCACGATGTCCTGCCAGCCACCGAACGGCAGCATGAAGACGATGATGACCACCAGATTGAGCAGCAGCGCCCGGTGCGCCACGCCGGACCGGGGATCGATCCGCATGAAGAAGCGGGGCAGCAGGCCGTTCTTGGCCAGGGCGTACGTATGCCGGGCGTTGATCGCCACCCCCACATAGGCGGAACCGCCCGGGGAGATCACCGCGTCGGCGTAGAGCAGCGTGGCCAGCCAGTGCAGATTGAGAATCAGGGCCAGCTCGCCGAACGGCGAATCGAAGTTGACGCCCTTCCAGCCGTGGCTCAGCAGGGACTCGGGCACGGTGAACAGAAAAGCCAGCTGGAGCCCGAGATAGAGAAGCACGGCCAGACCGATCGCGGTGAGCACCGCGGCCGGCACGTTACGGCGCGGGTTGCGCGCCTCTCCGGAGAAGTCGAGCGGGGCCTGGAAACCGTTGACGGAGTACACGATGCCGCCGCCGGCGAGCGCGGTCAGGCAGGCCGCGTAGCCGTACGGTGCGAAGCCGCCGTGGTCGGTGAGGCGCCCGGAGTGTGTGCCCGAGAGGAACAGGGCGACGACCGTGACGACCGGGATGACGACCTTGAACACCGAGATCAGGTTGTTCAGCCGGGCGAACATCCGCACGGCGAACCAGTTGAGCGCCGTCAGCAGGACGCTCAGCCCGACGGCCACCCCGAGGCCCGAGGCGGTGAGGGTGTCGCCGTGGTACAGCCCGGGCAGGTAGTGCGCGGCGTACTCCATGATCGCGCTGATCTCCGCCGCCGTACCGCCGACCGAGAGCACGACGGACCACCCGACCATCGTGCCGACCAGCCGCCCGCTGGCGTACAGCGGCCAGCGTACGGTGCCTCCGCCCTCCGGACGGGTGGCCCCGAGCTCCACCATGACCAGCGCGACCAGGGCGCACAACACACCCGCGGCGACCCAGGACAGCAGGGCGGCGGGTCCGGCGGCCTGGGCGGCGTACATGGCCGCGAACAGCCAGCCCGACCCCAGGATGTTGGAGAACCCGATCGCGGTCAGGCCCCAGAAGCCGAGATCCTTACGGAGCCGGCGTTCCTCGGCGAGGACAGCCGGAACGGCTGGAAGCTCCGGTGGCTGATTCTGCGGCGGCACGTGGCACGTCTCCTCGGATGATGCAGGACATACGAGTGCACAGCCTGCCACGCGGGACGGCGGGGACCGTCCAGGGGGTAGCCCGCTTGACGTGCGGATACGGGGTACGCGGCGTGGCAGGTGCCGCCGAGCGGACGAATCGGCGGCCGGCCACGAAAATGAAAGGGAGTGCCCCGTGGTACGGCCCCGGCCTTACTGTCCGGAGCGGTCGTACCGGACCGGTAGCACCGGCCGGCGGCTCGGCATCACCTCGCGCCCAGGACGCCGTCGTGCAGCCGTCCCTCCGCGTAGTCACAGGTGCCCTCGGCCCGGAACTGCAGCGCCGCCCGCGTCACCTCCGCTCCCAGCCCGCGCAGCTGTGCGCCGACCGATGGATCCGTGAGGTTCGCCTCGGGGTCGAACGCCCGGCTCGCTCGCGGTACGGCGATGACCAGCGGGACGGACCAGCCGCGCAGCGCCCGGACGATGAACTCCATCGAGTTGATCGTCTGCAGGCCCTGTACCCCTCCGGCGGTGGTCAGCATGCCGACGGGCTTGTTACTGAGGTAGGGCGGGTCACGGTCGGCGAGGAGGGTGAGCCAGTCCACCGCGTTCTTGAACGCGCCGCTGACCGACCCGTGGTACGTGGGGCTGCTCCACAGCAGGGCATCGGCCCCATAGGTGATGTCGGCCAGGGAGCGGGCGGCCGGCGGGATCCTGTGCTCGGGCGTGTAGAGCGGCAGATCCAGCCCGCCCAGGTCGATCACATCCGTTTCGGCGCCCGCTGCGGCGGCCCCCTCGATCGCCACCCGCAGTGCCGCGAGGCTGGTCGAGGTGGTCCGCAGTGAACCACCCATGCCGACGACGAGCACCGGGTGCGCCATCCTGGTCCACCCCTTCCGGCGAGGGCGAAGCGCGGCTTCTTCAGACCATCACCACCGGCACGGTCGTGCAACTCAGCGTTCGGGCTGCCTCCCTGGCGGAGTCTGCGCGAGCCAGTCAGCGAGGCGGGTGTCGTACAGCCGCGCCCCGTCCCCGGGCAGGAGGGTGCGCTTCTGGAGCGGAGCGCCGACATGGTGTCCGAGTTCCGCCTCGGCCCCGGCTCGGAGGAGATTCGTAGTCGAGGTTCGGAACAATTCCATCACCGCGTCGTCCGCGAACGAGGGTGAATTCGCCACATCGACCAGGACCTGTGCGCCCTGGCGCACTTCGGCAAGGCCCTCGCCGGTGAGCGTATTGACAGCCGTGCGGGGTGACGCCGGGATCGCGTCATGGCCCTGTTCGCCCAGTGTGCGCACGAGTGCGGACCGACCAGGCCGGTACCACCGATGACGACGATCCTCACGACAGACCCTTCGATGCCGCTCCCTTGATCCACGGTAACCGGCTGCCCTGCCGGACGGACCACATCAGGTGCGCCGGACGAGTTAACCTCCGGCGCGGTTCCCCGATTGCTGGCGCGCCTCCTTCGTTAAATCTGATCGTCAGTTCCCTCGCAACGACTCATCCGGAGGAATCACATGCGCATTGCGAAGAAGGCAGCGTTTTTGACCGCGGCGGCCGCCACGGCGGTGCTCGTCGGAGCCGGCGGCGCCGCCGCCTACGGTGGCAACGGCCTCGGTGGCTTCGGCGGCTTCGTACACCAGACCAACACGTGTGACGCCCGCACCGGCGACAACACTCAGGTCGGCGCGGACGGCCCGACCGGCGACATCAACATCACCCCCGCCTGCACCAACTTCATCAGCGGCTGACCGCTGAAGGAGCGTCGGCGACCGCGGTCGCCAAGCCATGGCGCTCCTCCCGTGCCCCCGGACGCACGCGTCCGGGGGCACGTGACTGCGTGGCGACGGTGGCCCGGACGGACCACATCAGGTGCGCCGGACGAGTTAACCTCCGGCGCGTTTCCCCGGTCACTGATGCACTTTCTACGTTAAATCTGATCGTCAGTTCCCTCGCAGCGACTCATCCGGAGGAATCACATGCGCATTGCGAAGAAGGCAGCGTTTCTGACCGCGGCGGCCGCCACGGCGGTGCTCGTCGGAGCCGGCGGCGCCGCCGCCTACGGCACCGGCTCCGGCTCCGGCGCCGCCGCCGCCGGCCTCGGTGGCTTCAGCGGCTTCATTTTCCAGAGCAACGACTGTGACGCCGCCACCGGCGCCAACACTCAGGTCGGCGGAGCCGCTCCGACCGGTGACATCAACGTCACCCCCACCTGCACCAACATCGTCAGCCGCGGCTGACCCCTGAAGGAGCGTCGGCGACCGCGGTCGCCGAGCCATGGCGCTCCTCCCGTGCCCCCGGATGCCACGCATCCGGGGGCGCGTGGCAGCGTGGCGACGGTCGGGACGCCACGTGGCGACGAGGGCGGCGGCGAGGAGGAGTTCGGCGATGTCGCCGCCGTAGTACATGATCTCCGCGCCACCTTGGACCTCGGCGGCGGGGGCGCGGATGCCGGGGAGGAAGCCGCCGTACATCAGCTGCGCGATCGTGGCATGGGCGGCGATGGCGATCCCGAGGACGACCAGCCGTGTGCGCACCGCGGGCCGCCGCGGGGCGGGGTCGGGGCCGGCGATGACGTAGGCGAACAGGCAGCCCGAGAGCAGGAAATGGGCGTGCAGCAGCCAGTGGGGCAGGGGCCCGCGCATGGCCATGGCGGACAGCGGCGTGAGGTAGAGCACCGCCAGGCTTCCCGTGCTCAGCAACACGGCCGTGCTCCAGTGGGTGAGCACTCCGGCGGGCCGGCTGCGCAGTACGGAGGTCAGCCGGCGGCCACGGACGGCGGGCAGGGCACGCAGCACGAGGGTGACGGGCGCGCCCAGCACGAGCGCCAGGGGACCGTACATGCCGAGGAGCATGTGCTGGGCCATATGGCCGCGGAAGTCCTCGTGCGCGAACGGCGCCAGCGGCGGGAGCAGCCCCGCGGCCAGCAGGGCGAGGCCGGTCAGGAAGCTCACCGTACGCCACCGCCCCCGGCCCCGAGCCGGATGGGCGCGCTGGGCTCGGTGGGCCAGCAGGAGGTAGCCGACGGCGATCAGCAGCAGCACGAGCGCGGGCAGCAGTACCTCCAGGGTGCCGCTGCCCGCGCCGTGGCGGTGTCCGGTGTGAAGGTGTCCGGTGTGAAGGTATCCGCTCATCAGGCGGGCCGCCCCGCACGCCCGGAGGCATCGGGAGCCTCGGGGTCAAGAGGCCGGCCGCCGCGCTGGAGCAGATAGCCCCCGGCGAGCAGCAGGGCGCCCAGGACGAGGAAGCCGATGTCCCACCAGAGCTGCCACGGGCCGCCGCGGACATGGTGGATTCCGAGGATGTGGTGGTCCAGTACGCCTTCGACGAGGTTGAACATGCCCCAGCCGGCCAGCACCCATCCCCACAGCACACGCGAGGCCCACACCCGGCGTCGGTCGTGGGCGACGCGGGAGTACAGGATGGCCAGGCCCAGCAGCACGGCGAGCCAGCACACGGCGTGGAAGATGCCGTCCCACACCGTGTTCATCTCCAGGCCGGAGACGGTGTGCGGGGAGTAGTACTTCACCCCGATGCGATCGTGGTCGGTGCCGGTGAGCATGTGGTGCCACTGCAGGAGCTGGTGCAGCAGGATGCCGTCGACGAATCCGCCGAGTCCCACCCCCAGCACGATGCCGGGCAGCCGGATGCTGTCGGGTGCGATGCCGTCCTCAACCCGACCAGCCGTGGTGGCCATCCGTGTGCTCCGTCCCCTCGAGTCCTGGGTCCGTGAACCGTTCTGGTCAAGACGCGTTTCCCGGCTTGGGCGGCGCGGTCACGGGCCCGCGCGAAACTTCACCGTCCGGCCGTGGTCCGGATGGCCTATTCGGGAGACCGTCCCCCGCCGCCCATCCGGTGGCTTACGCGGCCTTGGCTCCGACCTGCTCGCCCAGCCGCTCGCAGGTGCGGCTGATCAGGCGGGAGACATGCATCTGGGAGATGCCGAACCGGTCGGCGATCCGGCTCTGCGTCTCGTCGCAGAAGAAGCGCAGGTACAGGATCTCCCGCTCCCGGTCGGGCAATGCCCGCAGCCGCGGCTTGAGGGATTCCCGCTGTATGACCCGCTCGTAGGCCGGTTCGGCCGCGCCGAGAGTGTCGGCCAGCGAGTATCCGTCGTCCGCGCCCGGCAGTTCGACGTCCAGGGAGAGTGTCCTGAAGCTCTCCAGCGCCTCCATGCCGAGGAGGACGTCTTCCTCGCTCATCCCCGTGTGGTGCGCGATGACTGCGACACTGGGCGAACGGTCGTCCGCGGAATTGGTCAGTTCCCGCACGACGGTGCGGACGCGGTTGCGGAGCTCCTGCACCCGGCGCGGGACGTGCAGACCCCACATGTGGTCGCGGAAGTGCCGCTTGATCTCACCGACGATGGTCGGGACGGCGTAGCTCGCGAACGCCGAGCCGCGCTCCGGGTCATAGCGCCTGACCGCCTTGACCAGGCCGAGCATGGCGACCTGTTCCAGATCCTCAGGCGCCTCGCCACGGTTACGGAACTGCCCGGCGAGCCGCTCGGCCATCGGCATCCAGGCACGGACCACTTCCTGTCGCAGCGCCTCCTTCTCCGGGCCGTCCGGCAGGGCTGCGATCCTGCGGAATTCGGCGGAGGTGTCAGGGGCGTCATCGTGCGAATGCTTGGAGCCAGCTGCTCGTACGGCCATCACGCGCTTTACTCCCTTGGGCTGTGGTCGGTGTTATTCAGGAGCAAACCGGACACATAGGGTCGGCGAATGACACGCCGACTGGAGCCGGGATGCTCCATGGCGTGCCTCCGGTCCGAAGCACATGAGCCCGCCTGCCCCCGCCGGCCACCGCCAAACAAGATCTTTTCTCGTTCCTCCGGACGGTTTGTGGCCGATGCCCCGGGGGCACCCGGCGTCACAGTTGTGGCGCCGACTTTCGGGAGGCAAGTGACGTGAGTGGACAGGAACAGCGTCATCCCATGAAGCAGCATCCCCAGCCGGAGTTCCCGCAACAGGACCAGCGCCATCCCGGTGAAACGGACGCGATGGAGCCGCGGCCCGACCACGGGGAGGACAGCTACCGGGGCCATGGGCTGTTGCGGGACCGGCATTCCCTGATCACCGGCGGCGACTCCGGGATCGGCCGGGCGGTGGCGCTCGCATTCGCCAGGGAAGGCGCGGACGTCGCTTTCAGCTATCTGCCCGAGGAAGAGAAAGACGCCCAGGAAACCGCGCGGCTGGTCGAGGAGGCCGGGCGGCGTGCGGTGCCGGTGGCCTGTGACATCCGCGAAGAGGCCGAATGCCGGCGGCTGGTGGACCGCGCCGTCGATGCCTTCGGTTCCATCGACGTCCTCGTCAACAACGCCGCCTTCCAGATGTCGCAGCCCGAGGGGTTGGAGGCCATCTCGACGGAGCAGTTCGACCGGGTGATGCGCACGAATCTGTACGGGATGTTCTGGCTCTGCAAGATGTCCCTGCCGCACATCCCCGAAGGCGGCAGCATCATCAACACCACGTCGGTGCAGGCATACAAGCCCAGCGCCCACCTGCTCGACTACGCCACCTCAAAGGGCGCCATCGTCACCTTCACCCAGGGCCTCGCGGGAAACCTGGCGGAACGGGGCATCCGGGTGAACGCCGTGGCCCCCGGCCCCGTATGGACGCCGCTGATCCCCGCCACCTTGCCCGACACCTCGACGTTCGGGCAGCAGAGCCCGCTGAATCGGCCGGCCCAGCCCGCCGAGATGGCACCCGCCTATGTGTTCCTGGCGTCACAGCAGGCCAGCTACATCACCGCCGAGATCCTGAACGCCACCGGGGGCACGCCACTGCCCTGACGCCACGACCGCGCCCCCGGCCCGGGCCACCGCGATCACCCCTCTGCCACACATGTCCGCATCGCCTCCGGGGTACCCCGATGCCGTGCGCAGCAACTCTCCCGAGGACGTGACGGCGTCCGAACCCTCCGTCGGAGTGGTCATCGCCACCCGCGACCGCGCCGATTCGCTCGCCACCACCCTGGAGCACGTGACGGCCCTCCCGGAGCGGCCGCCGGTCCTCGTCGTGGACAACGGCTCGACCGACCACACCAGAGCCATGATCGCCGACCGCTTCCCCCAGGTGCGCGTCCTGGCGCACTCCGCCAACCGCGGGGCGCTCGCCCGCAACGACGGCGTACGTGCCCTGGAGGTGCCGTACATCGCCTTCAGCGACGACGACTCCTGGTGGCGGCCCGGCGCGCTGGCCCGGGCCGGCCGGGTCATGACCGAGCATCCACGCCTCGGCCTGCTGGCGGCCCAGGTCCGGGTCGGTCCGGACGAGCGCCCCGACCCGATCAACGCCGCGCTGGCCGCGTCCACCGCCGGCTGGGCCGACGACCTCCCGGGACCGGAGGTCTTCGGCTTCCTCGCCTGCGCGGCCGTGGTCCGCCGCAGCGCGTATCTGCAGGCGGGCGGGTTCCATCCGGTGATCTTCTTCGGCGGCGAGGAGACCCTGCTCGCCTACGACCTCGCGGCCAACGGCTGGGGCGTCGCATACTGCCCGGAGGTGGTCGCCCACCACCACCCGGCCGCGACGCAGCGCGAGGGCCGCAGCGCCGTCATACGCCGCAATGAGCTCCTCGGCTACTGGCTGCGGCGCCCGCTCCCCCTCGCGGCCCGGCACACCGGCGGGCTCCTCCTCGACGCCCGCCGGGACCCGGTGGCACGTACGGCCCTGCGCGGCGTATGCGCCCGTCTCCCGGCCGCGCTACGGCAGCGCCGTCCGTTGCCGCCGCATGTCGAGAGGGCCGTCCGGCGGATGGAGGGGAACGGCGCGTCCGGGCCGTGAGCGCCGGGCAAGGTGAGACTGACGGGCCGGGGTGGACGCGCCGAGCACGGGGCGCCGCCCGCATGGGCCGACCCGCCCGCCTGGGCCGACCCGCCCGCCGGGGTCAGCCCCGGCGCCAGGCGTCGCTGTCGAGATGGGATCCGGCCATCGGTCCCATGCGGAGCATGCCGCCGTCGACGGCCCAGGAGGCACCGGTGACGTAGCCGGCGTCCGGGCTCGCCAGGAAGGCGATCACGGCGGCGACCTCCCGGGCGTCGCCCGGGCGGCCCAGGGGCACCCCCGGCCGGTGCTGGGTTCGGACGTCGATGTCCTCCTGGCCGGTCATCGGTGTGGCGATCTCGCCCGGGGCGACCGCGTTGACTCTGATCCCGTGCTCGGCCAGTTCCAGGGCCATCACCTGGGTGAGCAGGCCGAGTCCGCCTTTCGCGGCGCAGTAGGGTGCGGCGCCGACGCGCGGCTGGTGCTCGTGGACGCTGGTGACATTGACGATGCTGCCGCCCCCGCCCTGGCGGATCATGCGGCGGGCGGCGCGCTGCCCGCACAGGAACGGGCCGATGAGGTCGACGTCGAGGATCCGCTGAATGGTGGCGAGGTCGGCGTCGAGGAACGGGGTGGCCGTTCCGACGCCGGCGTTGTTGACCAGTACGTCGAGGCGGCCGAGCCCGTCGGCGAGCCGGTCGATCGCGTCGGCGGCGTCCGGGAGGCCGGTGAGGTCCATCGGCTCGACGACGGCCCGGCGGCCGGTCTCCCGGACCTCGGCCGCCGTCCGCTCGGCGCCCTCGCCGTCGTTGTACCAGGTGATGCCGACGTCCATCCCCTGGGCGGCCAGCCGTACGGCCGTGGCGCGGCCGATGCCGGAGTCGGCGCCGGTGACGACGGCGGCACCGGCCACGGTCATCGGTCGGCTCCGGTGAGCGTGCCGAGGGGGTCGGGGAGCCGGTTCACCGCCTCCAGCACCTCGGCCACGGTGATCCGCAGCAGCCGCTCGTCCGGGACGTCCCCATGGGCGTCCCCCGGCCGCGCCGCGTCGCTGTCCGGGTGCCACAGCACGCGATGGAGCGCGCTGGGCGGTGGCCCCCACAGCCGGGGGGCCACCGGGCCGAACAGCACGACCGAGGGGGTGCCCAGAGCGGTCGCCAGATGGGCCGGACCGGTGTCTCCGACGACCACGGCGCGGGCGCCCGCGGTGAGCGCGGCGAGGTCGGCGAACGGCACATCGGCGTCGCCTCCGAGCACGGCCGACCGGGGCAGCCCGGCGCCGCGGGCCACGGCGTGGGCCGACCGCGCCTCCCCGGCGCCCGCCGTGACGACGACCCGGTGTCCGGCCGCGCGCAGCGCGCCGCCCACGGCCGCGAAGCGTTCCGCGGGCCAGCGGCGGGCCGCGGCGTCCGCGCCGGGGTGGAGCACCACGGCGCCGGGCGCGGGCGAGGGCCGCTCGGGCGGGGGGACGCGCAGGTCCGAGGGGTCGGCCCGGATTCCGTACCAGGACAGCAGCCGGCACCAGCGGGTCCCCTCGTGCTCGTCGTCGCGCCACGCGGGCCCGGGGAGGTCCGGGGTGCCCGGGTGCGCGTAGGCGAACAGCCGGGCGGGGCGCAGTGCGCGCAGCGGCAGATGGCTGGGCGGGCCGTTGCCGTGCAGGTCCACCGCGACATCGGGGGGCGGCCCCGCCCAGTCGATCCGCCCGGGGACGCTCCGGCCGGGCGCGGACGTGGGAAGCAGCCGGTCGACGGCCCCCGTCGCTCTGGCTGCTTCCGCCATCCGGGCGGGTGCGGCCAGCATCAGCCGGTGGCCGGGGTAGGCCCGGCGCAGCGCCCGCAGGGCGGGGACGGCGGTGAGCAGATCGCCTAGCCCGAGGGCGCGCAGGACCAGCAGCCGCGGGTCGCCGGTGTGGCCGGTGTCCGTCAGCGGAGGGGCGTCCGTGCGTCGTGTCATCGGTCGGCCCGCAGCGGAGCGTCGCCGGGCAGGGACACCGGCGCGAGGGCGGCGCGGCGGGCGAGTTCGGTGGTGGAGCGGCCGTCCAGGTACGGAAGGACGAGGGCCTGGCCGTCCCACTCGCGCAACACGGCGGCCTCGGGCAGGGAGTCGGCACTGTAGTCGCCGCCCTTGACCCACACATGGGGGCGCAGCCGCCGCAGCAGCGCCTTGGGGGTGTCCTCGTCGAAGACGGCGACGGCGTCCACGCAGCCCAGTCCGGACAGGACGTGTACCCGGTCGGCCACCGGGTTGATCGGCCGGCCGGGGCCCTTGAGGCGGCCGACCGAGGCGTCGGAGTTGACGCAGACGATGAGGCAGTCCCCGGTGCGGCGGGCGTTCTGCAGCAGGCCGACGTGGCCGGCGTGGAGCAGGTCGAAGCATCCGCCGGTGGCGACGACCGTGCCGCCCCGGGCGCGGACGGCGTCGGCGAGGGCGTAGGCGTCGGTGGGGCGGCGGTCGCGCGTGCTCTGTCCCCGGGCGCCGCCGCGGGTCTGCCAGAGGTCCGCGTTCCCGGCGCCGCCCGCCGCGACGAACGTGGCGGACCGGACGACGGCCAGCTGGACCGCCTCCTCCAGGAGCCCGCCGTCGGCCAGCGCGCCGGCCGCGGTCGCGGCGAAGCAGTCCCCGGCGCCGCAGGGGTCGCCGGTGGCCCGCCTGGACGCGGGCACGTACATGGGGTTGTCGCTGTGCGGGAGGGTGAGGATGGCGCCGCGCTCGCCGAGGGTTACGGCGACGGCGGCGGCCCGCCAGCGCTCGGCGAGCCGGGCGCCGCGGCTGCCGTGGGCCTGCAGGGAGTCGGCCTCGCCCGCGTCGAGGTACGGGCCGGCCGGTACGTCGACGCGGTGCCGGGCCTCGGCGGCGTTGGGCGTGGCGAGCCGTATGCCGGGGACGGGCTCGGGGCCGCGCGGGTGCGGGTCCCAGACGACGGGCACATGGCGCGCGGCCTCGCCGAGGTACGGGCGCAGGACGGCCGCGATGCCGCGGCCGTAGTCGGCGACCAGGACGGCGCGGGCTTCACGGAGCGCGGCGACCACGGCCGGCCCCGCGTGGCCGGGGGTGCCGCCGCCGCGGTCGACGCGGACGAGCGGCCGGCCCGCGGCGCGGACCCGGGTCTTGACCGGAAGGGTGCCGTCCAGCGGCAGTTCCACGAGCGTGACATGCGGCGCCAGGGCGTCCCGTACGGCCTGGCCGACGGCGTCATGGCCCAGCGCGGTGACGAGGACGACCTCGCGTCCCTCGCGCGCGGCCAGGTAGGCGGCGAGCCCGGCTCCGCCGGGCCTGCTCCGGTCGCTGAGCACATCGACGACCGGCGCCGGGGCGTCGGGCGCCAGGCGGGTGGCCTCGCCGTTGATGTCCTGGTCGAGCAAGGCGTCACCGACGACGAGAAGCGGTCGCTGGGCGGCGGTCATGGCTACCTCCGGTCAGGGGACGGGTACGGGCCCGGGGCCGGAGCGACCGTCCGGCCGGTGATCAGGGGCTCGGCGGCGTCCGCCGCCGCGTCGAAGCTCTCGCAGAGCAGATGGAGGGCGACCAGGTGCGATTCCTGAATGGTCGCGGTCGAGCCGGAGCTGATGCACAGGGCCTCGTCGGCGCGCAGGGCGAGCGGATTGGGGCGCGGGCCGGTCATGGCCCATACCCGCAGTCCGGCGGCCCGGCCGGTGTCGGCGGCGGCCAGCAGGTTGGGGCTGCGGCCGGAGGTGGACATGAGGATCAGCACATCGCCGGGCCTGCCGTGGGCGGCGACCTGACGGGCGTACAGCTCCTCGAAGCCGTAGTCGTTGCCGATGGCGGTGGTGCTGGAGGTGTCGGCGTGCAGGGCGATGGCCGAGTACGCGGGCCGCTCGCGGTGGTAGCGCCCGACGAGTTCGGCGGTGAGGTGCTGGGCCTGGGCGGCGCTGCCGCCGTTGCCCGCGGCGAGCAGCCGGCCGCCGACGGGGAGGGTGGCGGCCAGGTGCCGGCCCCACTCGGCGACCTGCTCCAGGCCGTGTTCGCGGAAGCGGGCCAGAGCGTCCTGGAGCGCCTGGCAGTGAGCGTGGGCGGTGCGGAGTGTGTCGGTCATAACTGTTCGGGCCTGCCGGTCCCCGGGCGGACGGGGGCGTGGGCCCGTACCTCCCTCCCGCGGGCGGGGGTCACGGGACGAGTCGGCCGACGGGGCGTTCATGCCGCTCCCGGGACGGCCGCCGGGTGACGGGCCAGGACGTCGCGGTAGACGTCCTCGGTGGCCGCGGCGACCCGGTCCCAGCTGTAGCGGGTGAGGACGCGCCGACGGCCCGCGGCGCCGCAGGCCGCACGCAGCTCGGGGCGGGCGAGGAGCCCGGCGGCGGCCTCGGCCAGGGCGGCCGGGTCGCGCGGTGGGACGAGTCGGCCGGTGCCGGGGTCGGCCACGGTGTCGCGGTGGCCGCCGACGGCGGTGGCCACCACGGGTGTTCCGCAGCTCATGGCCTCCAGGGGGACGATCCCGAAGGGTTCGTAGTCGGCCGGGCACAGGACGATGTCGGCGGCGCGGAACAGGCTCGGCACCCGCTCGGGCGGCAGACCGCCGGTGAAGCGGACCCGGTCGGCGACCCCCAGATGGTGGGCGAGCGCGCGCAGCCGTCTGGCCTCCGGGTCCTGGCCCAGGCGGCCGGCCGGGGGGCCTCCGGCGATGACGAGTTCGGCGTCGGGCAGCAGGGCGAGGGCGGCGATGGACACTCCGGCTCCCTTGCGCCGTACCAGCCGTCCCAGCTGGACCAGCAGGGGCCGGCGGGTCGAGCGGGGCGCGACCGGCCCGCGCGGGGTGCACTGCTGGGGGTCGACGCCGCAGGGCACGACCGTTGTCCGGTGGTGGCCAAGGCCCATGGCGGCCAGTTCCTCAACCTCGTCGCGGCAGGTGGCGATGATGCGGTCGCAGCCCGCACCGACCGCCGTCTCCCAGCCGATCCGCTCCGGGGGGCTGCTGTCGGCGTCCTTTTGGTGGCGCCGTTTGACGGTGCCGAGCGCGTGATACGTGTGCGCGAGCGGCAGTGCGAGCGCGCGGGCCGCCCGCAGGGATGCGACTCCGGACATCCAGAAGTGGGAGTGGACCAGGTCGGGCGGCGTGTGCTGCCATTCGCGCTCCAGATACGCGCCGAACTGCGCCATGTACGGCAGGAGTTCGTCCTTGGGCAGTGCCCGGTCCGGCCCCGCGGGGACATGCCGCACCTCGACGCCCGCGCGCAGCCGTGTGCCGGCCGGCAGGTCGGGCGCGTCGCGGCGGGTGTAGACGCGGACGTGGTGACCGCGGTCGGCAAGCGCACCGGCGAGCCGGGCGACATGGACGTTCTGGCCGCCGGCGTCCACGCCACCGAGCACGGCCAGGGGGCTGGCGTGCTCGGAGACGAGCGCGATGACCAGTGGTGCGGGCGGGTCGTGACGGGGGATCATCGGGTCACCTCCTCCATCAGCCGCTCCCAGTCGTCGAGGAAGCGCTTGAGTCCGTACCGGTCAAGCGCCACCCGGCGGGCCCGCGCCCCGTCCTCGGCGGCCGCGGCCGGGTCGTGCAGATATACATGTGCCGCGCGGGCGAGGACCTCTGGCCGGGTGGAGAGCACACCGGCGCCGGCGGGCACCGCCTCGACGGCCTCCGTAGTGGCCAGGGCGACGACGGGCATGCCCAGGTGCATGGCCTCCAGGAGGGAGAGCCCCAGCGAGGTCCAGCGGACGGGGTGCAGATAAAGGCGGCGGCGCGCCATGGCCTGGTGCAGGCCGGCCTGGGGCAGTTCCTGGGCGCGGCAGCGTCCAGCGGGCAGGCCGAGCTGGTCGGCGAGCCCTTCAGTGCCCATGCCGAAGACGTCGAGGGGCGCGGCCTCGCTGAGCGCGGGAAGCAGGTCCGTGCCGGTGTAACGGCCGCGCCGTACCGGTTCGTTGACGACGAGCGCGGCGCGGGCGAGCTCGCCGGTGTACAGATGTCCGGGGTCGACGATGCCGTGCTCGATGACGGTGGCGGGGACTGCGCCGTTGTCCCAGAAGAGCCGGTTGAAGTGGGTGACGTGGACCAGCGTGAGGTCGTCCCGGCCTGCGCACGGGTGGCGGGTGCGCGGAACGTCTCCGTCCGGGGCGTTGTGCTCCAGATAGACGGCGGGCACCTCGCGCCCGGGGCGCCGGCCGCCGAGCCAGCGCTCGGCGAGCCGGGCCTCGTGCGGCCGCTGGAGGACGACGAGATCGACGGGGGCGTCCCGCAGTCGCTCGGGGGTGATCTCGGTGACGGAGTCGGGCCAGGAAAAGGTGCGGGCCCGGCCGCGCCCGTCGGGGCCCCGGCCGGGGAGGACAGGCACCAGGTAGCGGTGCGGGCCCTGGACGAAGGCCGTGGTCCAGGAGCCGTGCACATGCCAGAGAAGAATGTTCATGCGGTCGCCTCCGGACGGTCGTCGCGGGCTCGGCATGCCAGCAGCGCGTCCACCGCGGCGAGCACGTCGGTGTCGGTCACGGAGTCGAGACAGGGGTGGCCCGGTACGGGGCAGACCCGGGCGCGGCTGGCCGCGCACGGCGCCTCCTGGCGGCCGAGGAGACGGTGCGGGACGCGGTAGGGGGCCCACCGCTCGGCGGGCACGACGGGCGCGAAGAGACAGACGACGGGGGTGCCGACGGCGGCGGACAGATGGGAGGGCCCGGTGTTGCCGGTGACCACGACGCCGGCACCGGCGAGGACCCCGGCGAGCTCGGGGAAGCCGGTGCGGCCGCCGAGGTCGAGGGCGATGCCGTCGGCGACATCGGCCGTCAGCTCCTTTTCGGCCGGGCTGCCGGTGACCACCACCCGGTGACCCGCCTCGTCCAGGGCGGCGACCGCCCGGGCTGCCCGCTCGGGGCTCCAGGCGCGAGCCGGTACGGCGGCGCCGGGGTGGACGACCACATAGGGGTCGTCCCCGGTGAGCGGGGCCGTGTCGGGCAGCACGGTCAGGCGCAGGGCTCCCTCGTCGCCGGGCGGGAGGGCGAATCCGGCCGCCTCGGCGAGGTCGAGCGCCGCCCGCGCCTCGTGGTGGTGCGGCGCCCGCCGGTGCCGCAGATCGAGCAGGGTGCCGGGGTAGTGCTCGCTGTCCGCGGCGGTCCAGGGGATTCCGGCGAGCTTGAGCAGCAGGGCCGCCGGCAGCGGGCTCTGGTGGTACGAGGAGAGGATCAGGGCGCGGTCGAAGCGGCGGGCGGCGAGGGAGTCCACCAGGGCGTCGGTGGTCTCGCGCCGTACGGGCGGTGCCGAGAAGCCCACCCAGGGGGCGTTGTGGACCAGTACCTCGTCGACGCCGGGCAGCAGCCGGGCGGCCGGCTCGCCGAGCGGGCCGCACAGCATCGCGGTGTGCGCGGAGCCGGCGGCGACGGCGCGTACGGCGGGCCCCGCGAGCAGCACGTCTCCGGCGCTGTCGAGGCGGACGACCAGGGTGCGGGGCCCGGTGAGGTGGCTGCTGGTCAATGGTCACCTCCGGGGCCGGCGGATGCGCACAGCACGCCGCGTACCGCGGTCAGCAGGTCCGGCGCGGTCCGTTCGGCGGCGGCGATCTCCCCTGGGTGGGTCACCGGGGTGGGGACGAGCACCCCGCGCGCTCCGGCGGCGCGCGCCGCCGCCAGGTCCGCACCGATGTCGCCGAGCACCGCGGTCCGGCGCGGATCGACGCCCAGCGCGGCGCAGACGGTGCGGATCAGCCCCGGGGCCGGCTTGCGGCAAAGGCAGCCGTCGGCGGGGCCGTGAGGGCACACGGCCCGTACGTCGAAGGGCCCGAGCAGTTCCTCGAGGCGCTTGTGCACGGCCTGGACCGCGCCTCGGGTGAGGAGGCCGCGGGCGATGCCCGACTGGTTGGTGACCAGGCCGACGGGCAGGCCCCGGGCCCGTACGGCGTCGACCGCGGCCCGCGCGCCCGGCATGAGCCGCACGCGGTCCGGGTCGCCGTTGTACGGGACGTCGTGGATGAGCGTGCCGTCCCGGTCGAAGAGCACCGCCTCGGGCAGACCGGGCAGACCGGGCAGGCCGGGAGGGCCGAGAGGCACAGCCGGGCCGCCGCAGGGGCCGCGCCGCACACCCGGGGTGGACAGCCACGGCTCCCCTCCGGTGACCGGTGGGGCCCAACGGACTGCTGTGATGGACACCCGCCCCGAGTCTCCCGCAGACCGCATACTAAACGCGACAAAACGCTACATAGGTGTGATCTCGCCAATACCGGGCGTGGTCCCGTCCACGGCGGCCACCATCCGGTGGCGCACCAACCCGGCCAGCCAGTGAGCCGTGGCCACGGGCGGGATGAGGGCGCTGGTGACCACCATCGTGGCGATCTCGCCGGGCGTCGCGGGGCCCGGACGTATCCGGACGCGGGCGAACTCGGCCGTGCCCGCCAGCCACAACGCCGCGCCGCCCGCCGCCACCCGGCGCCGGCCCATGGCGGCGCCGACGAGCGCGGCGGCGCCTGCCACGGCGACCACCACATGCCGGGGCAGCCGGCCGCGCGGGGCGCCCGCCCTGGCCCACCAGTCGCGTCCGTGCACCCTGGTCATCAGCACGTCGTCGGCGTTCCCCGCCTGGGTGCGCACCGATACCCAGCGGTCGGCCGACCGCACGGGGTGGGCCGTACGCCGTGCGCCCGGGGTCAGCGTCCAGCCCGCGGCCATGATCCGCAGGGCCAGGTCGGCATCCTCACGGAAGGCGCGCGGAAAGCGCTCGTCGAAGCCGCCGACGGCCTCGAGCGCGGCCCTCCGGTACGCCATGTCGGCCGTGATCCAGCGGGCGGTGGCGAGCCCGGCGGTCGTGCGCTCCCAGTCGGTGGGCCTGCGGTCCGGCGGCAGCGGGACGGTGATCCGCCCCTGGACACCGGCCGTGCCGGCGCCCGCCGCCGCGAGGTCCGCGGCGAGGTCGGCCGCCCAGGTGGGACCGGGTACGACATCGTCGTCCAGGAAGACGATCCACTTCTCGCGCACCGACCGCCACCCGGTGTTGCGTGCGGCGGCGGGGCCCGCGGCGGGCCCGGAGACGGTGTCCACCACGTCGCGGAGCTCCTCGGGGACCACCAGGGGCAGCCCGGCGCAGTCGTCGAGCGGACAGTCGACGACGAGCACGATCCTGCGGGGGCGTGGCCCCTGTGCGTCGGCGAGCGCCCGCAGGCACACGGAGAGGCTGGAGCGGAGCACGGTGGGGATGACGACGGCGTACTCGGGTGCGGGGACCGGCTGCTGAGCGTCCTTCATACCTGGCTCCTCCTCCGTGGGCGCTACGCCTCCGGGGCCGTGGCCGTGGCCGTGTCCGGCAGGCCGCCGGCGAAGAAGGCGCCGCGCCGGATCACGAACGGCCCGATGGCCAGCAGGTCGACGGGAGCCGAGCCGAAGCACTCCAGCGCGTCGCGCGGATCGTCGACCATGGGCCGGCCCGAGGTGTTGAGGCTGGTGTTGACCACCACGGGCAGGCCGGTGAGCCGCTCGAACGCCCCCAGCATGCGGGCCACCAGCGGCTCAGCACCCGGGTCGACGGTCTGGATCCGGGCCGTGCCGTCCACGTGCACGACCGCCGGGATGCGCTCCCGCCACTCCGGCCGGACATCGTGGACGAACAGCATGTACGGGCTGGGCAGCGGGCCCTCGAAGATCTCTGCCGCGCGGTCGGCGAGCACCATCGGCGCGACCGGCCGGAACTGCTCCCGCCCCTTGACGTCGTTGAGCCGCTCCAGATTCCCCGACCGGCCGGGGTGGGCGAGCAGCGAGCGATGGCCCAGCGCCCGCGGCCCGTACTCGGAGCGCCCCTGGAACCACGCCACGATCGCATCGTCCGCCAGGGCCTCGGCCACCGTCTCGGCGACGTCGGCCGGGCGCTCGAACGGCACGGCGGCCGTCTTCAGCCACGCCTCCAGCTCGGCCTCCGACCAGCGGCGCCCGAGGTCGGCACCGGCCATCGGCGCGGGCCGGTCGCCGGCCTCCGCGGCGAGGTAGAGCGCACCGCCGAGCGCGGTGCCCGCGTCCCCGGCGGCGGGCTGGACCCAGACCCGGGCGAACGGGCCCTCGCGGGCGATACGGGAGTTGGCGACGCAGTTCAGGGCCACCCCCCCGGCCAGGGTAAGCACGCTGTCCCCGGTGCGCCCGTGCAGCCAGCGGACCAGCTCGAGCAGCGTCTCCTCCAGGCACGCCTGGGCGCTTGCCGCCATGTCCGCGTGCACCTGCGCCCACGCCTCGCCGGGTCGCAGCGGGGGGCACAGCTCGGCCCAGGGCACCCCGGCGGCATGGAAGCCGCCGTCGCCGGTGGCGTAGACGTACCGCCGCAGCTCGCTCAGCATCCGCGGGGCGCCGTATGAGGCCAGGGCCATCACCTTGTACTCATCGGAGGAGCGCAGAAAGCCCAGGTGCTCGGTGAGCTCCTCGTAGACGAGACCGAGGGAGTGGGGCAGCTCCTGGCCGTGGAGCGGCTCCAGCCGGCCGCCGACGCGGCGGGCTGCCAGATGCGAGGTGGCCTCGCCCCGGCCGTCGAGGACCAGGACGGAGCTGGTCTCGGCGCCGGGCGCGGCGAGCGCGCTGGAGGCGGCGTGCGCGAGGTGGTGGGGGACGAACCGCACGGCGTCCGGATCGAGCCCGGGCAGGGCGGTGCGCAGGAATCCGGGGGCCTGACGGGCATAGGTGAGCCGCAGATGGTCCCAGGGGTCGTTCAGGCCCATGCTGTCGGCCGGGTGGGCCAGGGCGGGGTCGAAGGAGTAGGCGACGGCGTCGAGGTCCTGGGGCCGCAGGCCCGCCTGCTCCAGACACCAGGTCGCCGCCCTACCGGGTAGCTC
The DNA here is from genome assembly GCF_040607655.1 of Streptomyces sp. NPDC005266. Classification (NCBI taxonomy): domain Bacteria; kingdom Bacillati; phylum Actinomycetota; class Actinomycetes; order Kitasatosporales; family Streptomycetaceae; genus Streptomyces; species Streptomyces sp. NPDC005266. The sequence goes on along the minus strand of NZ_JBEXHC010000004.1, from coordinate 40,251 downwards.
CCAGGCGGAGAAGGGCACGGGCCGTTTGCCGTGCTTGCGCCGCGAGAACCGCTCCTCCTCCGCGGCGGCCACGGTGCGCCCGTCGACCACCAGCGCGGCAGCCGGGTCGTGGAACAGGGCGTTGATGCCGAGAATGCGCATGGGCTGGCCTTTCGGCGGCCCGGGGCCGCGGCGAGGACGGGCGGTGACTCAGGCGGCGGCCTGCTCGCGGTACCAGTCGATGGTGCGGGCCAGCCCCTCGTCGGCGGGGACGACCGGCGCCCACTGGAGCTTGCCGCGCGCCAGCGTGATGTCCGGGCAGCGGACGGCCGGATCATCGGTGGGCCGCTCGACGAACTCCACGGTGGAGCGCGATCCGCTCAAGTGGATGATCTTGTGGGCGAGATCCAGCATGGTGATCTCGGCCGCGTTGCCGATGTTGACCGGTCCGAGCAACTCGGACCTCGCCATGGCGAGGACGCCGCGCACGGTGTCCTCGATATAGGCGAGCGACCGCGTCTGCCTGCCGTCGCCCGTGACCGTGAGCGGCTCCCCCGCCAGCGCCTGGCGGATGAAGGTGGGTACGGCCCGGCCGTCGTGACCGCGCATCCGCGGGCCATAGGTGTTGAACAGCCGGACGATCCCGGTGTCCGTGCCGTTCACCCCGGCCTCGGCGGTGGTCAGGGCCTCGCCGAAGCGCTTGGCCTCGTCGTAGACGCTGCGGGGGCCCACCGGGTTCACATTGCCCCAGTACCGCTCGGACTGCGGGTGCTGCTGCGGGTCGCCGTACGCCTCCGAGGTGGAGGCCAGAATGAAGCGGGCCCCGTGGCGGCGGGCCAGGGCCAGGGCGTTGCGGGTGCCCAGGCTGCCCGTCTCCAGGGTGTGCAGCGGCAGCCGCAGATAGTCGGCCGGCGAGGCCGGGGACGCGAAATGCAGGACGAGATCGGCCGGGCGCGCCACATCGAACGGCTCGGTGACATCGGCGCGCAGCAGGGTGAAGCCGGGGCGGTCCGCGAGGTCGGCGACGTTCTCGAGCCTGCCGGTGCAGAAGTCGTCCACGCACGTCACGGCGGCGCCCTGATCGAGCAGGGCCGTGCACAGGTGCGAACCGACGAAGCCGGCTCCGCCGGTGACCACGGCGTGCGACCAGGAGCGGACGGGGACGTTGGAGTCGGATCGCACCATGGCCGTTCCTTCCCTTCGCGCGATGGGCCCTCTCCGGTTACCCGCGCACTCAAGGAACAATCAGGACATCACGCTACTTACCGACGCTTGTCCGGCTATACGGCATCCGGTCAGGCGGTGGCCGGCTCCCCCACGGGCGCCCGCTGGGCGGGGATGCCCGCAGCGGCCGGTTGCGCCGGCGCGACCGACTCCACCGTCACCGGACGGGACCCGGCCCGGCGCCCATGGAGCAGCCATCCCACGCCGATCACACCGGCGATGATGAGCCCACCGGCGACCAGGGCGCCACGCACCCCCGCCCACTCCATGAGCAGCCCCAGCAGCGGCGGGCCCGCCAGCCCCCAGGCCGTCTGAGCGGTGGACCAGACCCCCAGGACACGCCCGCGCATACCGGGCGGCGGGTCGGTCTGGAGCACCGTGGTGCCGACCGTGTCGGAGACCGACTCCACGATCGCCATGGGAGCCACCAGCACCAGCAGCATGATCAGGCCGGCCGAGAACCCCGCCGCGACCTGCAGCAGCGCCCCGGTGGCGGCGAGCGCGCCGACCCACCGCACGGAGGGCCGCTGCATGCGCCCCGCCAGTACGGCGCCCGCGATGCCGCCCACGGCCAGCACGGTGGCCACGGTCCCGAACTGCTCCGAGCTCCCGGCCAGCGGGCCGGTGACGAGCACCGCCAGGGTCAGCTGGTAATTCCGCCCGAAGACGGCGCTCACCGCCGTGATCACCATGAGGCCGACAAGGCGCGGCCGACGCAGGAAGTAGGCCAGCCCCTCCCGGGCACCCATATCGGGCCGCCGCTCCTGCGGGTCGGGTGCGCGGGGCGCCGCGCCCGACCGGAGCACGAGACCGTCCCGAGCGACGGGCTTGAGGAAGGGGATGACCGCTGCCACGAAGAGGAACGAGAGCCCATTGGCCGCGTAGGCGGACGCGGTGCCGAGCGTCGCCACCGCGACACCGGCCAGCGCCACGCCGATGAGCCGTCCGGCGCTGTGCACGACGGAGCCCAGGGCGATCGCCGACGGTACGTCCTTGGTGGGCACCAGATCGTTGCCGAGCAGTGAGCAGGCCGGCGCGTCCACGGTGGCGATCAGACCGGTCACCGCGGCGAGGGCCATGAGCGAGACCATGTTGAGCAGGTCGAACGCCACCAAGGCGGCCGTGGTGAACGCGACGAGGCCGAGCGCCGCCTGACTGACGACCGCGGTGACCTTGCGTGGCCAGGCGTCCACAGCCGCTCCTCCGAGCACACCGAGGAGCAACCCGGGGGCGGCCTGTACGGACAGTGACAGCCCGGTGGCAGCAGCGGAGCCCGTGATGTGCAGCACCAGCAAGTTCTGCACGGTCAGCTGCATCCACGTCCCGATGTTGGACACCAGGTTCGCCGCCGACCACCACCGCATGCCGCGGTGGCGAAGACAGCGCCAGGGGGAACGCTCGCCCCGCTCGGGCGAGCGGGGCGTGGGTATCCAGGACAAGAGAGAGGAAGTCATCCGAAAGCCACGCCGGGTGCAGGTACAGGGCGGAAACAGTAGAGGGCAGAAAAAGAGCCCCTCTGCGAGGGCTCCGCTGACGACCGGCGTCTCGCCATGGGTCAGCAATGTGCCATGGTCACAGATCGCTCCCAGTAAGAAGGCCACAACGATCAGTGGCCTTCCTCACAGCACGGCGGGAGCCCGCCATTCGGGGCTCCCGGAACGCCGTGATGGCGCTGCTTGCGCACATGACGCCATGACTCCACATGACTCCCCCTCGGGCGGGTCAGCCCGAGGGGGAGTTCATCGTCTTCCCGGCGGCGCCACGCGCCGGCTATCCGGCCACCGTGTGGGGGCCGCCGGCTATCCGGCCACCGTGTGGGGAGCCTGGGCGAACTGGTCGAGGATGGCCGCGCAGAAGGCCGGCAGGTCCGCGGGCGAACGGCTGGAGGTGAACTGGCCGTCGATCACCACTTCCTCGTCGACGACCTCGGCTCCGGCGTTGCGCAGATCGGTCCGGACGCTCGGCCAGGAGGTCATGCGGCGGCCGCGGACGGCGTCGGCTTCCACGAGTGTCCACGGGCCGTGGCAGATCACGCCGATCGGCTTGCCACTCGCCACGAAGTCCTTGACGAACCCCACCGCGTCCTTGTTCATGCGCAGTTGGTCCGGGTTCATCGTGCCGCCCGGCAGCAGCAGAGCGTCGTAATCGTCCACGGAGGCGTCGGCCACCACCCGGTCGACGGGGAAGCTCCCCGCGGGGTTGAGGTCGAACTGCCGGGCCTGGATCTCACCGGGGTGGATGGAGATGATGTCGCTCTTGGCTCCGGCGCCGTAGAGGGCACCACGGGGCTGCTCGAGCTCCACCCGCTCCACGCCGTCGACTGCCAGGATCGCGACCTTCCGGTCGCGCAGGTCATCACGCATGATTTTTCTCCGCCTTTCTGCATCGCGTATCGGTGTGCAACGTGGATCAGGTGTTCCGCACAATGCGGGCCGGAAGGTGGCGCGCGGAGGTTGCCCCAGGTCCGGGCGTCGAAGCCACATCGCGCCACGCAGACGGCCCAGAATGAGGTGACGGCTCAGCTGCCTGCCGCACCATCGCTCCTGTTTTCACCCTCCCACTCCGCCCGGGCGTGTCAACCGAGGCCTTCGGGCCCTACAGGAGGTCGCGGGGCAGCGTCTCGTTCCAGCTGCGCGAGAACACCCGCCGCTCGTTCTCGAAACCGTCCAGCGTGGCGTCGACGAAGAACTCCGTCTCGCTGGACCGCAGCACCGTGTGCGTCACCACCCGTACGTCCCAGTCGTCGCGCCGGAACCGCATGGTCCAGGTCGACTCGCCGCTGACCGAGGTGAAGTCGTCCGCGACCGAGCTGTAGCGCTCGTAGGCGCGGCGGCCGACATCGAGGCCGATGTCCTCGTAGCGCACCGTCCCGGCGTCCTTGACGATCTCCAGCTCGGAGCGGTAGCCGACCAGGTCGCGCCTGACGTCCCAGCGCTGTTCTCGGGGCGTCAGCTGGGTGGTGGCGACCGGAGGTGTGCCCTCGGGTTCCGCGAAGGGGCGCTCCGGCGCCTCGTCGGCCTCATGGTTGCCGCGCAGCGGCAGAGTGAGTGCGCTGGAGCCCTCGTACACGGTCAGCATGGCCGGCTTGGGCGGGGCCCAGGCGAGGGGCCAGTACGACGTGGACAGCGACAGCCGGATGCGGTGGCCGGGCGGAAACGCCTGGGCCACGCCGTTGAGCCGCACGGTGGCGCGGTAGCGCCGGCCGGGCTCCAGCGGTTCGGGGGCGTCGGTGCCATCGCGGTGGGTGAGGTTCAGCAGACCGTAGGTAACCCGGGTGGCGCGCCCGTCGGGGGCCACATCGGACAGCCGGGCGGCGACCATGGCGACCGGTTCGCTGACCGACAGTTCCAGCTCGACGGAGGGGGAACCGAGGATTTCCACCCGCTCGGTGAGCACGTCGGTGTCGAACACCATCGACCCGCCGTCCTCCTCGCGCTGGTCGTACGGCAGGTCCGGCGGCGCGTTGTAGGAGGCCCACTTGCCGGCGAACTGGCCCACGGACAGCGGCGATTGCACGGTCAGCCCCTCGCCCCGCCCGGCCTCCCCGGGCGGCGGCTCACCGGGGGTGCCGATGCGGTGCCGGGTGAGGGGGTGCGGGATCGGTGTGATGTGCGGCGAGGGCCAGTCGGGCTCGCCGACCCAGCGGCCCGGCCGCTCCTCGTACGAGGTGGAGGGCGGCACGCTGTCCTGCATCCACGCCCGCAGCATGGGGCCGTCCATGACCCCGTTGTCGACGCCCTTGAGCCAGTGGTCCCACCAGCGCACGACCTCCTGCAGATAGCCGATGGCGGGGCCGGGCTCGCCCAGGTGCGGGAACTTGTGCGACCACGGGCCGATCAGCCCCTTGCGCGGTACGTCCAGATGGCTCAGCAGCCGGGTGACGGCGTTGGAGTAGCCGTCCGCCCAGCCGCTGGACGCGAGCACCGGGCACCGTACGGCCTGGTAGTCCTCGCACACCGAGGCGTGGCGCCAGTAGTCGTCGCGGCGCTGGTGGCGCAGCCATTCCAGCACCCAGGGGCGGGTGTTCTCCAGCCGTTCGTGCCACATCTCGCGCCATCGCTCGCCGACCACGGCCGGGTCGGGCGGGCAGGTGGCGTAGGCGAACATGGTGCCCGCCTCGGCCAGGTTGTCCGACAGCAGGGCGCCACCCATGTAGTGCATGTCATCGGCGTACCGGTCGTCGGTGAAGGACGCGATGACGATGGCGCGCAGGCTCGGTGGCTGCCGGGCGGCGACCTGGAGCGCGGCGAAGGCGCCCCAGGAGATCCCCATCATGCCGGTGGTGCCATCGCACCAGGGCTGGCCGGCCAGCCAGGCCAGGATCTCCTCGGCGTCGGACTGCTCCTGCTCCAGATACTCGTCCCGCAGCACGCCCTCCGAGTCTCCGGTGCCCCGCAGATCGACGCGCACACAGGCGTACCCGTGGCCGGCGATGTACGGATGGTGGAGGGAGTCGCGCACGGAGGTCAGATCGCGCTTGCGGTACGGGATGTACTCCAGCACCGCCGGCACCGGCTCCCCGTCCGAGGAGGTGGGGCGCCAGATGCGCGCCGACAGCCGGATGCCGTCGGACATCGGGATGGTGACGTGTTCTTCTTCCTTCGTCTCGCAGGGCAGGTTGCTCAGGAATCGCATGCGGCCGGATGCTCCTTTCGCCGCGGCACAGCTGCACGAGTGCCCCGGGCCCGCGGTCCTCACACCGGCCGGGCCCGGGTCCGTCCGTGCTCAGGTGTTCTTCTCGTCCCGGCCGCCCGGTGCGGTCTCGTCGAATGTGAGGTTCAGGGCCGCCACACACCGGTCGTACTTCTCACGCAGCTCGTTCTCGCTGTCCCCACCGGTGAAGATGTGCGCCAGTTCGAAGCTGTAGCTGTCCTGCTGCTCCATGTCCGACAGCCGCTGCCCCTCCTCGGGCACCACATCGATCCGCACCTCCGGGATCTCCCGCTCGATGCGCTCGATGGCCTCCTGGGTGGGCACGTTGTGCACCACACCGTCGGCGAACCACCGGTAGTACCACTTGGCGGCCATCTTGGAGGGGCCCTCGCGGTCCGGCAGGCGCGGATCGTCACCGAGGGCGAGGCTGAGCATGCAGTGGTGATTGGGCACCCCGTCGACGTACTCGAACAGCTCGGCGTGCGACTGGGAGTGCCGGGGGTTGATCTCCAGCAGATTGATCTCGTCGGTCCGCGGGTCGTAGAAGTACTCGATGCTGAACGTCGCGTCGTTCATGCCGATCTGCCGCATGACCCGCTCGGAGACGTCGCGCAACCGCCGCACCACCGGCTCCGGCAGGGCGGAGGGGTACTGGTGGCGCAGGAAGGACGAGCTGTCGGGGTAGTTGATGGAGTCCAGCGCGCCGTAGACGGTGACCTCACCCTGGTGGACGTAACCCTCCACCGCGACCTGGAGCCCCGACAGCGCTTCCTCCGCCAGACACACCTCGCCACCCACGCCGTCCATCTCCGGCGGGAGTTCGAGCATGTCCAGGATGTACTCGAAGGGCCGGCCGACGCGGCTGATGCCCTCACGGATCTCGGCGACCGCCGTCCGGAACTCCTCCATGTCCTTGACGCCGAAGGCCAGCTCCGAGGAGTACGAGAGGGCGGGCTTGAGCCACATCGGGAAGCGGACGCCCTCGGGCGGGCGCGGATCGTCCGCCGTGAGGTCGACCCGGCCGAAGCGGGGGTGTTCGTCGATGACCTTCTGCTGCTCCAGCCGACTCCAGTACTTGTGTTCACACTTGACGACCGATTCCAGACTCGTGCTGTGCGTGCCGTAGCGCTCGCTGAGGAGTGGCACCAGCGTGCTCACCGGGAAGTCCCAGTAGCCGACGATCGCGTCGATGCTGCCGTCGAAGGCGTCGAGCACCTTCTCCGCCTTCGCGCGGAGATCGGCCACCGATACCTCACCGACCTGCAGCTCCTCAATGGTGAGCAAGGGGTGGAAGCGGTACTCCGACGCCCCGGGAACATCCCGCAACGTAGGCAGGTTGGCCTCGTCCAGGCCGATCACAAAAACATTCTTCACGCTCAACGGGTCTCCTCCCCTGGTCAAAGGCTTTCGGCCACTGAGTACCCTGCTGCTCGTTCCTAATCCCCACCGCGGCATCCGCGGACCAGGGAGGTTCATGACACGGCACGTCGGGGAACGTGTGAGCGAACACGAAGGAGGCCCACCGTGCATGACCACCATGAACCAGCGACCGGCCGCGTCGAGACGAGAGAGGAGCGGGCCGACCGCAAGTGGAACGAACTGCTGCAGGAGGTGAGGGTTACCCAGACGGGTGTGCAGATCCTGTTCGCGTTCCTGCTCACCGTCGCGTTCACACCGCACTTCAAGGCCCTGGGCCGTGGGGATCACAACATCTACGTCATGACCATCCTCCTGGGCGCGGCGGCGACCGGGGCGCTGATCGCCCCCGTCTCACTGCACCGGATCGTCACCGGGCACCGGCTGAAGCCCGAAACGGTGGACTGGGCATCGCGTTTCACCAAGGCCGGGCTCGTGCTGCTGCTGTGCACGGTGGCCTCGGCGCTCCTGCTGATCCTGCGCGTGGTCGTGTCCGACGGCACTGCCTTGTGGCTGTCCGCCGGAGCTCTGGTGTGGTTCGCCGTCTGCTGGTTCGCGCCGGCGCTCTGGCTGCGCCACCGATCGGGCAAGAACCGCTGAGGGCCGTACGGCTCCCCAGCGTGCCCTCGCGCTCGCCCTTTTCTCCTCTCGGGGTGGCGGGAACCCGACCGGCATGGATCACACGGAGGTTCCCGTTCTGGAGGCCCTGGCCCGTTATCACGGGCGTGGGCACCTGCCCTTCACCCCACCCGGCCACAAGCAGGGCCGGGGCGCCGACCCGGAGGTCCGCAACCGGGAACACCACCACGTCGACGCGCACCTGGCCGACCACCGGCGCATCAGCACCCAGTTGACCCACGCGGACGATGACTCGACGACCGACGCGCTGCTGACCGCGCTGCGCGACCTCGTCGACCACGCGGACGAACTGCGGCCCACACCGGAGGTGGCCGTGCCGGCCCCGGCCGGGCTGCGGATGGACAAGTCCCGGCTTCCCCGGGACGCCTATTTCGGCTCCGTCGAGGACGTACCCCTGGACCGTGCGGTGGGCCGGGTGGCGGCCGAGATGGTCACGCCGTATCCGCCGGGCATTCCGGCTGTGCTGCCCGGCGAACGCCTGAAGCAGCCTGTCCTGGACTACCTGCGCACCGGTGTGGAGGCCGGTATGAACCTTCCCGACGCGGCCGATCCGGGCCTGCGCACCGTACGCGTCCTGGTCGAGGGGTCCAGCGCGGACTGAGCCGATCGAGGGAATGTGCCAGCCGCGCACGCTGCGGCCCAGGCCAACGGGTACAGATCTGACTTCCGCCTCAGAGGAGCCCGTATGTCCTTCAACCCTTTGGAGCAGCGGGGCATCCCGCTGGACCGCCAGGTGCGCAACTGGCGTGAGCTGGATGTCTCCCCGATCGATCCGGACCGCTGCGACCCCTACACGCGGTGCCGGATCATCGCGATGAACGGCATCGAGGTCGAGGCGATCATGTTCAGCCACCATATGGCCCGCCACTGCCCCGACCAGGAGGTGAGGCGGCAGCTGGCGAGCACCCGCTACGCCGAGGCGCAGCAGCAGAGGGTGGTGAACTGGCTGCTGCCCGGCGTGGCGTCGGTCCTGGAGACGACGATCGCCTATGAGCAGGTGGCGGTGGACCTGACCGCGTGGGTGGCCCGTATGGAGCCGGATCCGTATCTCACGCAGGCGTACGAGTTCGGTGTCCTGGAGGATTTCGACCATCTGTACCGTTACGCCAACCTGTACGAGATGATCGAACACCGTAAGGCGGAGGAGATCGTCCAGGGACTGACCGAGGTCATGCCGGGCCGGCCGACGAAGCTCCACCATCGCCATCCGGTGGACAACGTCCGCGATCCCTACGATCGTCACCAGGTCAACCCGCTGTCCAAACTCCATGCGCTGACCATCATGGCGGCGGAGCAGCAGACGATGAACTTCTACATGAACGTCGGCCCGCAGTACATGGAGCCCATCGCCAGACAGCTCTACCAGGAGATCGGCCTCATCGAGGAAGAGCACGTCACCCATTACGAGTCCTTGGTCGACCCGGGCGAGACCTGGTGGGAACAGCTGGTCAACCACGAGTACAACGAGTGCTACCTCTACTACTCCTTCATGGAGCAGGAGCCGGATCCGAAGGTCAAGTCCATCTGGGAGCTGCACCTCAACATGGAGCTGGAGCACCTGCGGATCGCCTGTGACCTCATGCGCCGCAACGACGGGCGCGAGCCCGAGGAGGTCCTCGCCCCTCAGTTCCCGAATGTGCTCACCTTCGAGCCCAACAAGGCGTACCTCCGCGAGCTGCTGGCCACCCAGGTGGACCTCACCACTCTCGGCTCGGGCTACGTACGCGAAGCCCATGAGCGCTTCCAGCGCATGCAGGCGCAGCTCCACGACAGCGAGCAGCCGCCGAGCGAGCGTGTGATGGAGCAGCATCGCGACATGTTCGGCCGGGAGTACCGGCTGGAGACCGAGGGCGAGCACCCGGTGCCGTCCCTGCGCTCACGCGACTGATCGAACCCCAGCCCTACGGAGGACACCGTGACAGACCGATCCGGAAGCGATGCCGTCGGCGGCGAGGACGATGTGGTCGCGATGCTGACGCGCCAGCACGGCGACATCCGCAACCTCTTCGACGAGGTGGAGCGGGCCACGGGCGACGACCGGCGGGATGCCTTCCGCAGACTGGTCCGCCTGCTGGCCGTCCATGAGACCGCCGAGGAGGAGGTCGTCCATCCCGTGGCGCGTCGGTCCTTCGACGGTGGCGACGGCGTGGTCGAGGAGCGCTTGCGGGAGGAGAGGGAGGCGAAGGAAAAGCTCAGCCGGCTCGACGAGATGGGCACCGAGGACCCCCGGTTCCTGCCTCTGCTCATGGAGCTGCGCACGGACGTCATGGAACACGCACGGTCAGAGGAGCGCTACGAGTTCACCCAGCTGCGACGGCGGACGGATCCCGGGCAGCTCGCCACCATGGCCAAAGCCGTCAAGGCCGCCGAGGCCATGGCTCCCACCCGCCCGCATCCGGGCGTGGAGACAGGGGCGAAGAACATCGCGCTGGGCCCGGTGGCAGCCATGATCGACCGCACCCGCGACACCGTCCGCAAGGCCATGGGCAAGGACGGCTGATCAGACGGGCGCGGACAGCGCCAGTCGCTCCAGCAACCGCGCACGGTGAAGATCGGCAACAGGCGCCATCAGGTCCGGATGGCGCAGCAACGGCGCCGCGCGGCGGTCGTACTCGTCGGGGGCCGTCAGACGGCGGAACTCGACCGGGGAGGCGGTGGTGTGCTCGCCGTCGGCGAGTGCCGCGATCGCCGCTGCCGCCAGGTCGGGAGAGGTGAGCAGATTCGCCGCCCAGCTCGCCACGGTCTCGTCCACCCAGGTGCGCCAGGCGTCGCCCTCCTGGGGCTCCGCCAGGTCCGCCCCCACGGCCCAGTCCAGCCTGGCTGAGCCGCCCGGCCCGGCCATCGCCGCCAGCGCGGCATCGGTCGCCGTCGGATACCGGAGCCAGGCGGCCACCGTCACGGCCTGCCGCGCCTGCGCGTCGGCGAGCGCGGCATTCATGGCCCCCTCAGCCGCTGGATAGGCGCGTACCAGCCACTGTGCGGTGGCCGCCACGATGGGTGACAGGTCGAGGGACAAGCGAGGCCGCTCCTTCGGTACCGGTGGGTAGGCGTCGGCCACCGTACCTCGGAACAAAAGACCTCGAAAATGACCTATGTCACTCTTTATGGCAGGTCAGCGGCCCAGAGCCTTGGCCAGCTGCTCCTTGTTCATGTTCGAGCGCCCCTCGATCCCCCGTTGCTTGGCCTCGTTGTACAGCTGGTCCCGGGTCGGGCCCTTCGAGCCGCTGTGCGAGCGCTCGCCACCGCGCTGCGGAGCGGACTTCCTGTCCTGAGTCGAGGTCTTGCTCGCGGACCGGGACTCTCCGGAGCGGGCACGTTCCTTGTTGACGGTACGGGCGGCGATCTCCTTGGCACGACCGGTGGACGTCCCGCGCTTCTCCGCGCCCTCCTTGATGTGCTCGTACTGTCGTTCACGCTTTCGACTGGATCCTGCGGGCATGGTTCTCCCTCTCTTTCCGCCTCTCAGCCGACTTCAACTCTCCCCGTCCGCTGACAAGGCCGCATCCCGGGTCCCCATCATTCGCGGCCCATAACCTGTGCCCCGGAAGGACGGGGAGGTGGCCGCGCCGGGTGAGCGACGTCTTTGATGGTGTGCGGTTCCTCCTCCGTCACCATGCCGGGCATGCTGTGGCCCTGGCGCGGATTGGTGTCCGGGACCGTGTGCGCGGGCGAGCAGTGCACGCAGGCGGACCAGTTCGCCGCCGTAACCGCCGGCCACCGGTTTCGCCCAGTTCTCCTCAGTCGCACCGCGGGCTCCGGCGTGTGCCGCCCGCGGTGGCCGTCTGATCCGCGCGGCCACCGGCACCCAGGAGCCCCGTGGCTTCAAAGCGGGTCCGGTCGGCCAGCCGTGGGAGCTCGCGCTTGGAGAGCCAGGTGACCAGCGGCGGCAGCGCGGGGCGTACCAGCTGGGTGAGGCGCAGCCAGGGCGGCGCGTAGACGGTGGGAGCGCGGCGTTCGATGGCCGCCACCATCCATGCGGCCACCGTTTCGACGGGGTAGACGCGTCTGGCCGGTGGCGGCATATGGGCCCGCAGTTCCCTCAGCACCCCGTACTGGTCCGCGTCGCGGATCATGTCGGTGCCGGTCCAGCTCAGGTAACCGACGCCGACACCGACGCCTTGGTGGGCGAGCTCGGCACGCAGAGACTGGGCGAAGGCCTCCGCACCGGCCTTTGAGGCGCAGTACGCGCTCATCATGGGCGCTGAACCGAAGGCGGCCGTTGAGGCGATCTGCAGAAAGTACCCGCGTGTGGCCAGCAGGCCGGGCAGAAAGGCCCGCGCCGTGATGGCGCTGCCGATGAGATTCACCTCGATGACCCGCCGCCAGGTGGCCGGGTCCGATTCCCCGAACGGGCCACCTTCCGCCACGCCCGCATTGGCGACGACCACCGAGGGCCGGCCGATCCGGTCCTGGACCCGCCCGGCCACCTGGGCCATCGTGCCGTCATCGGTGACGTCGGTCTCGAAGCAGTGCGCTTCGCCGGGGAGCGAGTCCGCCACCCTCCTGAGGGATTCCTCCTCCCGGCCGAGGAGCACCACGCGCGCGCCGTGCCGCACCAGCTCCCGGGCCATGCCCGCACCCAGACCGCGGGCGGCACCGGTCACGACGGCGAGACGTCCGGTCAAAGGGCTGGTGTTTCCCACGGGGGTACTCCGAGGCCGAAGGCGCACACCCTTCAGACTGACACGCTGCGCGGCCACAGCACGCGCACCGAGCCGCAGGCGTTCCCTCAGACGGCGGTACCTGGACCGAAGAAGTTGAAGCGGTGGCATACCCGGAGAGCCGGCATGGCGTTGTCCCCGGATCCACGGAAACGCATGCCGAGCCAGGATCCGTCGGCGAACCGGACCCGGAAGTAGGGGAAGTCCGGGCCGGAGGACACATGCACATCGATCCGTGCCGTGCCCGGGGGGATCTCGGTCACCACCCGCAGCCTCCGGGCCGGGCCCGGGTTCCAGAGCCCGGCACTGCCGCGCACCCGTTCTGTCGCCATGCGGATCAGGCTAGTTGAGCGGATGGCCGCCGACGTTCGGCACCGGCATCCCGCTCTGCGAGTCCACCTCCTCACTCGGGCGTTACCACGTCGTCTCGGGTAGGGCCTTCGAGAGCGGTGTCACGATCATGAGCTGCGCACCGCAGGACTCACACGAAGGTGGGGAGACCAAGGTGAGCAGCCGGGCCTGAACGGGCGTACTGAAGGTGAAGAGCAACCAGCCCACGCAGTCAGTCCCCCACCGGAGGTACCTCACCCGTGGCCACCACCAAGGCAGCCCCGCCCCGGGCTGACCACCGCGACGCGGACGAATCGCGGAGTTGGCGGTTCAACTCGCCCCTCGTCCTGATCATGCTCCTGCTCCTGGTGGTCGCCGTGCAGGGGCCGATCCGCCGGTCGCTGTCCGCGCCGGTGATGGAGAGCTGGATGACCGTGTTCGTCGCGGTGATCGTCCAGGCCCTGCCCTTCCTCGTCCTCGGGGTGCTGCTGTCGGCGGTCATCGCGGTGTTCGTCCCCCCGTCCTTCTTCGCCCGCGCGCTGCCGAAGAGGCCCGCTCTGGCGGTGCCGGTGGCCGGGGTGGCCGGGGCGGTTCTGCCCGGCTGTGAGTGTGCCTCCGTGCCGGTGGCCGGGGCGCTGGTGCGCCGGGGCGTCAGCCCTGCGGCGGCGTTCGCGTTTCTGCTGTCCGCCCCGGCGATCAACCCGATCGTGCTGACCGCCACCGCCGTCGCGTTTCCCCGACAGCCGCAGATGGTCCTGGCCCGATTCGTGGCGAGTCTGCTCGTGGCGTGCGCGATGGGCTGGTTGTGGCAGCGGCTGGGCCGGACCGACTGGCTGCGACCACCGGCCCATCCGTCGTTCGACGGCCCCGGCAAGGGGGCGGCGTTCTGGGGATCCGTACGGCACGATGTGATGCACGCCGGCGGCTTTCTCGTCGTCGGCGCGATGGCGGCGGCCACGCTCAAGGCCGCCGTACCGGCGAGCTGGCTGCACACCGCGGCCGATAACCCTGTGGTGTCGATCCTCACCCTGGCGATCCTCGCGGTGGTGTTGTCGATCTGCTCGGAGGCCGACGCGTTCGTGGCCACGTCGCTGTCGCAGTTCTCGCTCACCGCCCGGCTGGCGTTTCTCGTCGTCGGCCCGATGATCGACCTGAAATTGTTCGCCATGCAGGCCGCCACGTTCGGTCGCCGATTCGCGCTGCGGTTCGCTCCCGTCACGTTCACCCTGGCCATCCTGGTGTCGGCCCTGGTCGGGGCGGTGCTGCTGTGAATCGTCAAGCGCAGGCAGCCGTGCTGTTCCTCCTGGGCGTGGCGCTGCTGCACGCCGGTTTCACCGACCTCTATCTGCGCTACGTCAAGGCCGGGTTGCGCCCGTTGCTGCTCGTGGCCGGCGTCGTGCTGATCGCCGCCGCCATCGCCACCGTCTGGTACGAACTGCGCGGGGCGCGCGCGGCCCGGGAGAGTCGGGAAAGCGAGGAGAGCGAGGAGAGCGAGCAGGGCCGGGAGAGCCGGCCCGAGCGTGAGCACCTTGAGCACTACGCCGACCACGGCGGCCACGCCCACCGCGAGCCCGGCATCTCCTGGCTCCTCGTCCTGCCCCTGCTCGCTCTCATCCTGGTCGCCCCGCCCGCGCTGGGCTCCTACAGCGCCATGCGCACCGGCACGGCCCTGCAACCGCCCTGGGGCTTCCCCGCCCTCCCCGCCGGCGCGCCTCTCCGGCTCAGCGTCGCCGACTACGCCGGCCGTGCGGCCTACGACCACGGACGCTCGCTCGGCGACCGGCGGGTCACCTTGACCGGCTTCCTCGCCCTCGACCGCGGCGGCGACCCCTACCTCGTCCGGATGACCCTCAGCTGCTGCGCCGCCGACGCCCAGCCCATCAAGATCGGCCTGTCCGGGCGAATTCCTCCGGTTCTGCAGCCCGACACCTGGGTCCAAGTCACCGGCACCTACACCGCCAAACGCACCAAGGACCCCGTCAACGGCGGCGCCATCCCGTTCCTCGACATCAGCCGGGTCAGGCCCGTCCCGGCGCCCCATGACCCGTACGAGGACTGGACCGGTTGAGCCGGTTTCCTCACTGGTGCTGTCCTGACCATGGACGGAGGCCGGACAGCCCCAGTGAGCAACCTTCCGAACACGGTGAGCGACGGTCGCCACGCGCCGTGTCATCCGCAATGCGGCGGGGGTCACTACCCCTTGAACACGGCTTTCTGGACGTCGTCGGGGCCTTCGAAGCGGCCCTTCTTGAGGTGGGACAGCTGGTCGACGAGCTCACGGTCCGCCCCGTTGTCCTTGGCGCGTTCCACCAGGGACTCCTTGTCGGCCGGATAGCTCGCGTTCTTGAGTGCCTTCTGCAGGTCGGTGGGGTTGGGCTTCGCCATGACCAAATCCTTCCCTTCACAGACTCGAGCACCATGCTCCATTCCGTCGTGCCTCGCCATGAGGTGCCCATGGTCCAGGGAACCAATCAGCTGACACACCGGTTTCCGCCGCCCGATTCTGGTCACCCTATGGCGGGGCATCCATCGAAAAACGGAGGGCAGCGTCATGAGCAGTGCGCAGACCGAACGTGCGGAGGCGGCCAAGCTGCCGAAGGGTGATGTGGTGGCCATTCTGCTTGAGCAGCACGCTCGCATCCGTGACCTGTTCTCGGATGTGAGGACTGCCGAGGGCCGGCACAAGCAGCAGGCTTTCGATGAGCTGCGGGCCCTTCTGGCGGTGCACGAGACCGGCGAGGAGATGATTCTGCGCCCGGTCGCGAAGGAAGCCGCCGGTGAGCAGGAGGCCAGCGCCCGCAACAAGGAAGAGAAGGAAGCGAACAAGGTTCTCGCCGAGCTCGAGAAAATGGACGTCTCAACCACTGAATTCGACAAGAGGCTTGCCGAATTCGAGAAGGCCGTCATCGACCACGCCGAGCACGAGGAGCGGGACGAGTTCCCCGCCGTGCTGCGGGAGTGCCCCGAGGACAAGCGCCGAAGCATGGGAACGAAGCTGCAAATGACGGAGAAGATCGCCCCGACGCACCCACACCCGGGCGTGGCCGGGTCTCCCGCGGCTCAGTGGGTGGTGGGGCCGTTCGCATCCCTCGTCGACCGGACAAAGGATCTGCTGAAGAGCGCCGCCCGTTGACCGTGGCGCGACGGAACCACTGGGCCGGCCACACGTCGAAGGCCGCGCGGGTCGCCGTCGCGACCCGCCCCCGACGGGCGGCAGCGGTGCCCGGGCCGCCGTGAGTGCACGGCGGCCCGGGCGTCATGTACCGGACGGCGGGTACTCGCATGGCGCGAAAGAGCGGGACGTCCAGCCCCCACCGCCGTTTCCAGCCGCGAGGAGGACCCATGCACCCGCAGATTCCACTCCCGGCTCGTGTGCCGGCTCACGCCAATGAGGAAGGCGATGGCATCGTCGTCGGCAACGGCCCGGTGATCATCGATGCGTATATCGACTTCCAGTGCCCCTTCTGCCGGATGTTCGAGGAGGCGTCGGGGCCGCTGCTCGATGCCATGGTCACCGAGGGCCAAGTGACGTTGGTCTATCACCCGATGGGCTTCCTTGACGCCATGTCGACCAGCCGGTACTCCACCCGCGCCTCGGCCGCCTCGGGCTGTGCCTCCGACGGCGGGAAATTCATGGAGTACCTCTACACACTCTTCGCCAACCAGCCGCCGGAGGGCGGGCCCGGGCTCAGCGATGAGGAGTTGATCGCGCTCGGCCGGCAGGTAGGGCTGACCGACGCCTTCGCCGTGTGCGTGCGCGATGGCCTGCATCTGGACTGGCCTCCGTACGTCACCGCGCGGGCGGCCGAACGCGGGGTGAGCTCGACGCCGACCGTCCTCGTCGAGGGCGCCATCGTACGGCCCCACCCGAGCCTGATCAGGACCGCGGTGGGGGCCGCGCTCCACTCCGGAGTGTGACGTGCGGGCAGCGCGCGAGAGGAAGGTCCGTACGACGGTGAAACTTGCGGCGGAGTGCTCTCCCTGAAGTGCGCGCGGGACACAGCAGGAATACGCGGATATCGAGACGGCTGCCGCTCACCTGCATGGCTTGCTGGACGGCATGCGGTCCCGGAAGCGGTGAGCCGACACACCCTACGCGGTGACCACCGTGCACAGCTCGATGGCGGTGAACTCCCGTACCGCCTCCGGTTCGGCTCCGCCGTCGGTGAGCAGGGTCCAGGGCCGCTGCGGCAGCGCGTGGTAGGGGAATGGGCTGCTGCCCAGCTTGGTGGCATCGGCGAGCACGCACACCTCCCGGCCGCACTGCGCCATCAGCCGCTTGTTGTGCGCCTGTTCGAGGGACGGGCAGGAGAGGCCGTCCCGCGCGTGGACGCCGTCGGCGCCGAGGAAGACACGGTCGGGAGTCATCAGCCGCAGCATGTCCTCCCCCGCGGGGCCCAGGATCGCCCCGTTCGGCCGACGGACCCGGCCGCCGAGCACGATGAGCTCGACGCCCGGTGCGTCCGCCAGGTGACGCAGCGCGGTGGTGGAGTTGGTGATGACCGTGAGTCCGTCGCGCGAGCGCAGGTGCCGGGCGAGCCGCCCTGTGGTGGTGCCCGCGTCGATCAGCACCACATCGCCGTCCGCGACCCACTCGGCCGCGACCTGGGCGATGGCCTCCTTCTGTGCGCGGTTGCCGGACTCCTTCTCGTCCAGCGTGCGCTCGGCCGTGTGCTCCCCGGCGACCGCGCCGCCGTAGGTGCGGTGGATGTGGCCCTCTTCGGCCAGGTGTTGCAGATCGCGCCGGATCGTGGAGACCGACACTCCGAAGCGGACGGCGAGTTCGGCGATGTCGCCGTTGCCGGCGAGCACCTCCCGCAGCATGTCGCCACGGCGCTGGGCGGTACTGCGGTGCGGGGTACGAGGGCGGGCGCCGGTCATCGCGCCCCCTCGACGGTCCGGGCGGGGGTGGCGGCCGGGCCGGGGGCCTGTGGCCTCAGCCCCAGTGTCACCAGGGCCACGGCCACGGCGAGGAAGCCGGCGAGCACCGCGAATCCGGTCAGGCTCGTCCCCGTGACGTCGGTGAGCCACCCGACGAGGTACGGGCCGACGAAGCCGCCGAGGTTGCCCAGCGCGTTGATCAGCCCCATGGCGACCGCCACCACCTCGATCCGCAGCAGCTCTCCCGGTATCGCCCAGAACGGACCGTAGGGCGCGTACACCGCCGCCGCGACCACGCACAACAACACCATCTGGAGGAACGCCCCGTCGACCGTCCGGCCGAGCAGCAGTGCCACGATGCCGACGACGAGGGGCAGCGCCACGGCCTGCCGCCGCTGGCCGGTGCGGTCGGACCAGGCCGCGCACGCCACCATCGCCGCCAGCGCCGCGGTGAACGGAATGGCGGTGAGCAGGCCGACTTCCGTCGCGGAGCCGTCGTGGGAGAGCGTCTTGATGACCGACGGCAGCCACAGGCTGAAGCCGTAGAAGCCGGTGATCCAGAAGAAGTAGACGGCGATGAGCACCAGGACGGACTTCTGCCGGATCGCGGAGAGGTACGAGCCGCTGCCCGCGGCCGGTTTGGCGGCCTCGTCGGCGGCCAACTCGCGCCGCAGATGATCGGCTTCGGCGGAGGAGATCCAGCGTGCCTGATCCGGCCGGTCGGCGACGGCGAACCACCACACCACCCCCCACACCAGCGGCGGAACACCCTGCGCGATCAGCACCCAGCGCCAGCTCATGTGGTCCAGCATCACCCCGGACAGCGGCGCCATGAGGATGGAGGAGATCGGCAGACAGGCCATCCACAGAGCGTTGGCGCGGGCGCGCTCGCGCAGCGGAAACCACGAGGCGAGCAGTATGAGCACGGCCGGCCACACCCCGCCCTCGAAGAAGCCGAGGAGGAGGCGCGCCGCGTAGAACTGCGCCTTGGTCTGGACGAGTCCGCAGACCATCGCGGCCAGGCCCCATGCGACCATCAGGATCAGCACGGTCTTACGGGCGCTCCAGCGCTGGGCCAGGATCGCGGCGGGTATCTGCAGAAAGACGTACCCGATGAAGAAGATCCCGCTGACCAGGCCCTGGTCGGCGCCGGAGAGTTCGAGATCGCCGTCCAGGTACGGCAGCACCACCGAGATGTTGTTGCGGTCGAGATAAGCCAGCATGTACATGAAGGCGGCGACGGGGATGACGTACTTCCAGCGCTGAGCGGGTATCGCGCCGGTGGCCGGCGGCGCGGCCGGGTTCGGGGACATGACGGCTCCTGCGGGCGGGGAGGGGGAGGCGGAGAGGGGACGGTACCGTTCGGCGGTCTGCTCAGCTGCTGGATCCGGTGCCGTAGGCGGCCCGGATGCGGTCCTTGGAACCGCTGAACTCGGCGGCGGCGCGGAAGGCGGCGGCCATGGTCGCGGGGGACGCCTGCCCGGTGCCGGCGATGTCGAAGGCCGTGCCGTGGTCCACCGAGGTACGCAGGATCGGCAGTCCGACGGTCACCGACACCGTCCCCTCGAAGTCCACGGTCTTGGCCGGGATGTGGCCCTGGTCGTGGAAGTGCGAGAGGACGCCGTCGAAGCGGCCCTGCAGGCCCTGGTGGAACACCGAGTCGGCCGGGATGGGGCCGACGACGCCGAATCCCTCGGCGGCGGCCTTCTCCACGGCCGGGCGAAGTGCGGTGATCTCCTCGTCGCCGAAGTGGCCGCCTTCGCCACCGTGCGGATTGATCGCGGCGACGGCGAGCCGCGGCTCCGGGTGGCCGAAGACGCGCAGCGCGGTGAGAGCATGACGGATGCTGTCCGCCACCCGCTCCTCGGTGATCTGGTCCAGCGCCTTGCGCAGGGACACATGGCGCGTGGTGAAGAAGATCTTCAGTCCGCGGACCACGAACATGGTGTCGAAGTGCGCGGCGCCGGTGAGCTCGCCCAGCATCTCGGTGTGGCCGAGGTGCTCCGAACCGGCGGCCCAGATCGCCTCCTTGTTGATGGGCGCGGTGACGATGCCGTCGACCTCGTCGGCCAGGGCGGCACGGGTGGCGGCCTCGATGGCGGCCACGGCGGAGCGTCCGGCGGTGGCACTGACCGTGCCCCACTCCAGGTCGTCGCCGGCCATGCCGAGGTCGAGAACATCGATGGTGCCGGGCTCGAAGCGGGCCTCGCCGACCGAACCGACAGTGTTCACGGCGACGTCCAGGCCACACACCGCGACGGCGCGCCGCAGCACGGCCGCGTCTCCGACCGCGATGCCGTGCGTGAGGGCACCGGTGTCCGGGTCGGCCAGGGTCCGGGCGGTGATCTCCGGGCCGATGCCCGCGGGGTCGCCGAGGGTGACGGCGAGGACAGGGAGGCGGCTGGTCATGGTGGTGCCTTTCCACTGGTGCGGATGGGGCTACTGGCGCGGATGGGGCTACTGGCGCGGATGGGGCTAGCTACTGGTGTGAATGGGGCTACTGGCGCGGATGGGGCTAGCTACTGGTGCGGATGGGGCTACTGGTGCGGATGGGGTGCGAGACGGGAGTCGCCGGGATACCGGGCGTCGGTGGCGGCGGGGCCGGTTCTTCGCTTCTCCTCCGGAGCCCGGGCGGCCTCTCGCCGCGTGCACATGGCCCGCAGATGCTCCAGACAGGCCGCGGTGGCATCCGGCCCGCCGATCAGGCCGCCCTTGGTGGCGAAGAGCAGCCCGTCGTGCGGCCCGCCCATCAGATGACCGGCCACCGCGAGCGGCATCACCTCGGACTCGACGGCGAAGCCGTCCGCGCCCAGGGCGGTGGTGACGGCGGCGGCGACATCGCCGCCCGAGACGTACAATCCGCCGGGGCGCAGCCGTGGCACCGCCAGGGCGGCCACCTCCGACAGGCAGCGCAGGATGCGGCTGGCGGCGGCCGGGTCGTGAACGACGCCGGGTGCGACACGTACCCCGAGCATGGATGTCCCGGCGTCGGCCGCCCGTTGCAGGTCACGGACGAGCCGTTCGGCGTCGGGGGCCGGGTCGGCCGGGTCGAGCTCGACGTAGCGCGCGCCGAGCGAGGTCTGCGTCCTGGCGAGCTGTTCACGGGTGCGCTCGGTGGCGCTGCCGACGACGGCCAGGATGCGCGCGGGGCCGGCGCCGGTCTGCCGGATGCCGAGTTCCGTCGCGAAAGCCGCGCCGAACGGGCCGGAGTCCAGCGAGACCCAGCGCACCGTGCCCTCGGCCGCCACCCGGGCGGCGGCGATGGCGACGGTGCGCAGATGCTCGTTCTCGGTGGCATCGCACACCACGATGTCGGCGGACGTGCGCAGCGCCGTCGCGACGGCCGCGGCGCCGTACTCGACGATGTCGAGGGGGATTTCGGTGACGGTCAGCGCGCTCTGGTCGCCGAGGACGGCGGCCACGCGGGAGTGGCGTACGGGGTCGAAGGGATCGCGGGCGACCGCCGTGCGGGTCAGCGGCACCCCGTCCACCAAGTGCATGCCGCCGACGGTGGTACGGCCGGCGTCCGGGAACGCGGGTACGGCGAGCACCTTGACCCGCTCCCCCGGGTGCCGGGAGGCCAGTGCCTCGACGACCGCGTCGAGTTCACGGCCGGGATTTCCACGGAGGGTGGTGTCGACGCGCTTGACGACGAGGGAGACGTCGCCGGCGGCTTCGGCGACGGCGCGCACGGCGGCGTAGCCGTCGGCCTCGGGAAAGTGCCGCGAGCCGGTGTTGACCACCAGGACGTCGACGCGGTCCGCGTAGCGCGGCACCTGGGCCAGGTCGCTGACCGTAACCGCCCTCAGCCCGAGACGGGCGAAGAGCGCGCCGGTGGCGTTGGAACCGGTGAGGTCATCAGCGACCACGAGCACCTGTGCCACGGGGTTCCCCTCTCGGCTGCCATCGGCGTCATTGTCTTTCTGACTGCTTCGCGCAACTTTCCCTGCGTGAACCAGCCATCAAACCGTGATGGCTGCCTGATGCACCTGTCAAGAGCTGTGCAGGCACTGGATTTCTGCGCGGATCGCGCATCGAGGGGCTTCGGCGCTCGCCAACGGCGCGACGCCGTGGTGCGCTTGCTCAGGAATTCATTCGCGGCCTTGCCGGGTGACCGCATGACCGGCCGTCCCCGCCGCCAGGCCGAGGACGATCATGATGATGTAGCTGTAGATCTCGTAGCCGTCGGGGGCGAGGAACCGGACAAAGCCCATGAAGTGGATCCAGCCGAGCCATTCGTGCAGAAGGCCGCTCCCGCCGCCGACGATGAGCGCGAAGCAGAGCAGATCCGACAGGGCGGCCACGGGCGACGTGGAAGGGGTGGAGGTCATGGCTCGACGGTAGGCAGGCGGCGCCGGGCCCGGGATCGGGCACAGGGCGGCCGGGTGGTGACCAAAGTCGGCCGCCCGCCGCTGAGGGGGCGTACTTAAGTATCCGGTGGCTCCACCCACACCCGGCCATGGGCGGGCGCGCGTAGATTGCCGGGGTATGCGCCGCATCCACCGCACCCACCGGGACTGGGCCGCCGACCTGGGGCTGTTCCTCTTCGCCGCCTGCTTTGCCGCCGTCAGCTCGCAGTCCGTACCGGTAGCGGAGGGTTTCGGGCCCTGGTGGCGCGCCGCCGATCAGACGGTCGGCGGGCTGGGGTGCGCGGCGGTACTGCTGCGGCGGCGGTGGCCGGTGTGGCTGGCGGTGGCGCTGCTGCTGGCGGGCACGCAGGCGCACTACCTGACCGGCCCGGCGATGGTGGCGGTGTTCACGGTGGCCGCGACCCGGCCGTGGCGGGCCACGGCGTGGGTCGCGGCGCTGATCTTCGCGCAGTTTTCCATCTTTCTCTGGGAAATACCGGAGATGCCCGAGAACCGAGCGGGCTCGGCGCTGACCTACTTCGCGCTGATCGCCGGGGCCATCGGATGGGGATTGTTCCGGAGGTCCCGGCAGCAGCTGATCGCCTCGCTGCGGGAGCGCGCGGAACTGGCCGAGGCGGACGCCGAGTTGCGGGCCGAGCGGGCCCGGCAGGAAGCGCGGGAGGAGATCGCCCGTGAAATGCACGATGTGCTCGGGCACCGGCTGTCGCTGCTGAGCGTGCACGCCGGGGCTCTGGAGTTCCATTCGAGCGCCCCCCGGGCGGAGATCGCGCGGGCCGCCGGGGTGATCCGGGAGAGCGCCCATCTGGCCCTGCGGGATCTGCGCGAGGTGATCGGGGTGCTGCGCGCGGGGCCCACGGAGGGGGAGCGGCCACAGCCGGAACTGCCGGACCTGGCCCGGCTGGTGGCGGAGGCGCGGGCGGCGGGCGGCCGGATCGAGCTGACCGGCCCGCCAGACGAACCGGCGCCGCCGCCCGTGGTGGGGCGCACGGCGTACCGGATCGTGCAGGAAGCGCTGACCAACGCGCGCAAGCACGCGCCCGGCGCGGACATAGCGGTACGGGTGGCGAGGGGACCCGCTGACCGGCTGACGGTGGAGGTGTGCAACACGCCGCCGCCCGGTTCGGCCCCGGGTGCGGGCGGGAGCACAGGAGGTGGGCAGGGACTGATCGGGCTGGCCGAACGGACCCGGCTGGCAGGCGGCGAGCTGAGGGCCGGCCCGGCCGACGGAGGGTTCCGGGTGTCCGCCTGGCTACCCTGGCCTGCGGTGGACACCGCGTCCGCCGCAGGCCGGAGGTGAGGAAGGGGGGCGCGGGTGATCCAGGTCCTGCTCGTCGACGACGACGCGATCGTGCGGGCCGGGCTGCGTCTGATGCTGGGCGGTGCCCAGGACATCGAGGTCGTCGCGGAGGCCGCCGACGGGGCCGAGGTGCCGGCGCTGGTCGCCGCGTACGGACCCGGCCTGGTGCTGATGGACATCCGGATGCCTGGCATCGACGGGCTGGCCGCCACCGAGGCGCTCCGGGCCCGCCCCGGCGCCCCGGAGGTGCTGATCCTGACCACCTTTCACACCGATGCACACGTACTGGCCGCGCTGCGCGCCGGCGCCGCCGGGTTTCTCCTCAAGGACACCCCGCCGCAGGACATCGTCACGGCCATCCGGACGGTGGCGGCCGGGGACCCGGTCCTCTCCCCCGCCGTCACCCGCCGGCTCATCGAGCAGGTGGCGGGCGAGTCCGGTCAGGAGGCCCGGGCCACCGCCGCGCGGGCACGGCTGGCACTCCTGGCCGAACGGGAGCTGGAGGTGGCCCGGGCGGTCGGGCGCGGCCGTACCAACGCGGAGATCGCACAGGAGTTGCATCTGGCGCTGCCGACGGTGAAGGCCCATGTGTCCCGCATCCTGACCCGGCTGGACCTCAACAACCGCGTTCAGATAGCCCTGTTGGTCCACGACGCCACTGCGCCGGAAGACGCCTGAGCGACCCGCAGGGTGCCCTGCGGGCGGACGCGTGCGGACCCCTTGACTCCGGGCGGCCTTACGCCCCGGCAGTCGCCGCCCCGGCCGTACGGTCCGCCGGGCGGGGTTTGATGTTGTGGTTGAGCCGGAAGACGTTGGCGGGGTCGTACCGGGCCTTCACCCCGGCCAGGCGCTGGTAATTCTCCGGGCCGAAGCCCGGGACGACGCGGTCGCCCTCCTTGCGGACCGCTCGCCACAGGGGCCACTCGTCTGTCGTGAGAACCCGCGGAGACACCATTCCCGCACCAGTCAGTGGTCATGGCTCCCTGACTGGTGAACCGGATCCCGGACGCCTACGTGGAACTCCGCGCGGCCGGCCTTCCCGTGGTTCCGGGAGAGCCGGCCGACCGCATGGGCGGCGTCGCCCTGTTCGTGGCTGCCCCGGCTGACGACGACCGGCGGAATCGTCGCGTAGTCCACGGTGTATGTCACTCGCCCTGGGGCCACGCTCTCCCTCTCCGGTGCCGCGGTGGTCCAAAACCGTGAACAGACCGTACCTCGGCAGCCCTTCAGCCCGTCCGGAGGTGACTCCGGGTGCGGCGCCGCGGGTCAGGCCGCCCGGTCGCGCTCTCGCCGGACGATGGGCTTCCGGCCCTTGAGGGTGGTGCCCCGCAACGCGCGGATCACGTCGTTGGCCGCGGAGGCGGGGACCTCCACCAGGGAGAAGCGGTCGGCGATCTCGATCGAGCCGATGTCCCGCCCGCTCAGCCGGGACTCGCCGGCGATGGCACCCACCAGATCCTGCGGGCGGATGCCCGCGCTGCGCCCGGCACCGATGAACAAGCGCGTCATGCCCTCCGCGGGGGCCCTGGTTCCCCGCGGCCCGCGGCCCGGTCCACCGCGCCCCTCACGCTCCCCGCGCCCGCTGCGCAAAGCGACTTCGGGAATCTCCTCCTCGTCGACCACCGCGCCCCCTGCCTCATGCGCCAGCTTGACGGCGGCCAGCGCCACGTCCATCACGTCGAACTCGTCCGTGAGGGTCTCCACCACCACCCGGAAGTGGTCGAGGTCGTCCTCGACGATGGACTCCTGCAGTGCCGCTCGGGTCAGTTCCAGCCGGCGAGCCCGCAGGTCGGCGACGGTCGGCACCTTCTCCACGCGGATCTGCCGCCGAGTCGTCCGCTCGATCGCCTTGAGCATCCGATGCTCCCGGGGCTCGGCCAGCGTGATCGCGACGCCCTCGCGCCCGGCCCGCCCGACCCGGCCGATCCGGTGGACATAAGACTCCGGCGCGGAGGGCACGTCGTAATTGACCACATGGGTGAGCTGTTCGATGTCCAGCCCGCGGGCGGCCACATCGGTGGCGACCAGCAGGTCCGCGGTGCCGCCGCGCAGCCGGCCCATGACCCGGTCCCGCTGTTCCTGGCTCATTCCGCCGTGCAGTGCCTCGGCCCGGTACCCACGTCCGTTGAGGGTTTCGGTGAGCTGGTCGACCTGGTCCCGCGTCCGGCAGAAGACGATGGTGGCCTCCGGCGACTCCACGTCCAATACCCGCCCGAGCGCGGCGGGTTTCTGCGCCCGTGCGACGACGTATGCGGACTGCCGCACCCGCGGCGTCTCACCGGGGGCCGGTTTTTCCCGTTCGATCTGGATGCGCACCGGGTCGCGCAGGTGACGCCGGGCCATGGCGTCGATGCGCGCCGGCATCGTCGCGGAGAAGAGCACGGTCTGGTGTTCCGGCGGTGTGCCCTCGAGTATCGAGTCGATGTCCTCGGCGAAGCCCATGTCGAGCATTTCGTCGGCCTCGTCGAGCACCAGTGTTGCCAGGCTGTCGAGCCGCAGCGTCCCGCGCCCGATGTGGTCCAGCGCCCGGCCGGGTGTCGCCACCACCACGTCGACGCCGCGCTCCAGGGCGCGCAACTGCCGCCCGATCGGCTGCCCGCCGTAGACGGGCAGGACCCGGGTGCCCAGGTCGCGCCCGTAGCGATGGATGGCCTCCGAGGCCTGCATGGCCAGCTCACGGGTGGGCACCAGGACCAGGGCCGACGGCTCCGCTCCACCGCCGTCCTGGGTGATGCGCTGAAGCACCGGCAGGGCGAACGCGGCGGTCTTTCCGGTGCCCGTGGCGGCCTGGCCCAGCAGATCGCGGCCCTCCAGCAGCGGAGGGATGGCCTCGCGCTGGATAGGGGTCGGCTCCTCGTAGCCCAGCCCCGCGAGTGCCCGCAGTAGCTCAGAGCGGAGTCCCAGGTCGGCGAAGCCGATCTGTTCGACGGTCGCGTCTGTTGTCATGGCCGCGCGGCAGGTCAGGCCGGCATCTGGACGAGTTCCTCGAACTCCTTCGGCAACTGCGACATGACATGGCGGAACTCACCGCCGCTGACCGCTTCCCGGACGGTGCTCAGCACCGCTGCCGCGCCTTCCCGGGCGGTCTCCGGGCTGGTCTGGGCTCGCCGGCTCACCCTGTTGACGAACTCGTCGAGCCCGAAGCCCTCGGCTTCCGGGGTCGGAGAGATGAGCGACTCCTTGAGCGCCTTGGGCAGCTCCGAGGCAAGGTCGTCCGCCTCGCCCCTGGTGATCCGTTCGGCCAGGGTCGACAGGGTGGCGTGGGTGAGGGCCTCCGCCTGCTCGCGCGGGAGGCCGGAACGCTGGGAGACGGTGCTGACGAACGTCTCGTAATCCATGAGAGGCCTTCCTCTTCTCGGCATTTCTGGCTTTTTGGACTTCTGTGGGTTTCTGCCGCCGAGGGTCACCAGCATGGCGACCCGGGCGGCCTGCCGCGTGCGCACGCGAGGTCGAAATGCGCACCCTGAGTCGATCCGCCATGCCGAAGCGGTCGGCCGGCAACGGCGGTTGCCAACCGGAGGAGCCTCCAGTTACAGTCAGGAGAAATGGAGGCATCTCCGCTTCCGAATGCCACAGGAGAAGACGATGAGCCCCTCGCTCGCGCTCGAAGGAAAGGTCGCCGTGGTCACGGGCGGCGCGTCCGGTGTCGGCCTGGGTATCGCCCGGGAATTCGTGGATCATGGGGCCCGCGTCGTCCTCACCGATCTTCACCAGGCCCAGCTGGACGAAGCCGTCGCAGCGATCGGACCGGCCGGTACGGGGATCGTCGCCGACGTCACGCGGCTCGCGGACATGGAGGCGATGTACCGGGAGGTCGCGTCGTGCCACGGACGGCTCGACGCGGTCGTCGCCAACGCCGGGATCGGCGACCACGCGCCGCTCGGCTCCCTCACCGAGGAGCAGTTCGACCGAACCTTCAACGTCAACGCGAAGGGCGTCATGTTCACCGTCCAGCCCGCGCTGCCGCTGATGCGGGCGGGCGGGACCGTCGTGGTCATCGGATCGACTGCGTCCATCCAGCCTCCCGCCGCGATGAGCCTGTACGGCGGCTCCAAGGCCGCGGTGCGCAACTTCGTCCGCGCCTGGATCCAGGACATCAAGGGCTCGGGCATCCGGATGAACGTCCTCAGCCCCGGCGCCGTCGACACGGACTCCCTCCGCAGCGCGGCGGCGATGGCTCAGGGAGCCGACCGGGTGGACGCCTTCGTCACGGCGATGGGCGAGGGCAACCCCACCGGCCGGATCGCGGATCCCCGGGAGATGGGCAAGGCCGCGGTGTTCCTCTCCAGCGACGCATCCAGCTTCGTCACCGGCGTGGAGCTGTTCGTGGACGGCGGGATGGCGCAGGTGTGAGCCCCATCTCCCGCGTCCCGATGACCGAGATCAGCCCCAGCTGGGCGGCGCCCCGCGCCGCAGGCCGGGCCCCCGGCGCCGGGCCGACGCCGGGCCGACGTCGGCCCGGCGGACACGGTCGCCACGGGACTTCAGGAACGCCGCGGGTTCGGGAAGGTTCACGCCTTCATCGTGGCCCGTACGGCGCGGTGCGATCCAGGGAGTGACAACCCCAGGGTAGGCGCAGCCCTGGGCTGCGGGCGGAGCACCGGCAGATCCGAGGAGGTCCCCGACGGCGGCCGGCATCGGCGGCGAGGCCCTGACCCTGGCCAAGCTCCGGGACAGACCCGACCGCTGACGGGGAGTCGGTCAGCGCGGGCCTGCCCGCGCTGAGCGGGCTGCACCTCGACGGCGAGGACGTCCACTGGCTGGAGTGGCGCCCGGACACCGGCCGTACCGTGGCCGTCCGCCGTACGCCCGGCGGAGGTACGGCGGATGTCACCGGCGAGGACGTCGATGTCCGCTCGCGCGTCCATGAGTACGGCGGCGGCCCCGTCCGTGCGCACGGCGGGGTCGTCCACTACGTGGCCGGTGGCGACCAGCGCGTCCACCACAAGGACCCCCGGCACGACCGCCCCCTCACTCCCGACGGCACCGGCACGGCACACCGCTACGGACCAGCCGTGGATTCGCCGTGTCCGAGCTCAACTACCGCGGCAGCTCCGGCTGGGGCCGTGCCCACCGCGCGGCCCTCGACGGCCACTGGGGCGTCGCCGACGTCGAGGACTGCGTCGACGCCGCCCGGCAACTGGCCGCGCTGGGGAAGGTGGACGGGGACCGCATGGTGATACGCGGCGGCAGCGCCGGCGGCTTCACGGTGCTCGCCACGCTCGCCTCCTCGGACATCTTCGCCGCGGGGATCAGCTACTTCGGCATCGGCGACCTGCGGCGGCTGCGCACCACCACGCACAAGTTCGAGCGGCGCTCGCTCGACCTGCTGGTCGGCCCCTGGCCCGAGGCGGCGACGGACTACCGGCACCGCTCCCCCATCGAACGGTGCGATGCCATCTCCGCGCCGGTGCTCTTTCTGCACGGGCGGCAGGACACGGTCGTACCGCCCGAGCAGTCGGTCTTGATGGCGGAGCGCCTGACGGCGTCGGGTATCCGCTGTGACACGGTCTTCTTCGAAGACGAGGGGCATGGATTCGGCAGGCGAGCGAACATCGTCGCGGCGCTGGAGAGCGAGCTGCGCTTCCTCACCGAGGTGCTGCGGCTGTAGCCGCCCGTGCCGTACGGACGCTACCCCTCGGCCGCCGTCCGGTAGGTGCACACCTGCACGCCCGTGCCGCTGGTGACCGTGGAGACCAGCTCCAGCGTCCGCAGCGCGCCGTCGTCCGGGAAGATGGTTTTGCCGCCGCCGAGGATCACCGGCATGATCATGAGCCGGAGCTCGTCCACCAGTCCCTCGCTCAGGAGGGCGCGTACGAGCGTGGGGCTGCCCATGACCAACAGGTCGCCGCCCGCGGTCTCGCGCAGCTTCCGGATGTGGGCGA
This sequence comes from Streptomyces sp. NPDC005266, assembly GCF_040607655.1. Taxonomy (NCBI): domain Bacteria; kingdom Bacillati; phylum Actinomycetota; class Actinomycetes; order Kitasatosporales; family Streptomycetaceae; genus Streptomyces; species Streptomyces sp. NPDC005266. Next base: position 10,916 of record NZ_JBEXHC010000004.1, on the reverse strand, counting down.
CGGCCTCGTCGCCGGGGATGCGCGTGGTGTTGTTCCAGGTGAGCTCATCGTCACCGAGCGTCTTGGACACGACGTACTTCGGGATGGCGTTCATCCGGTCGGCGAACGGGTCGCCGGCCCGCTCGGGCCACGCGGCGGCCATCGTCGACCATGTGCGGCGCCCGAACAGCAGTGCCGCGGCCTTGGACAGCGCGTCGGCGAAGGCGCCGCCCACCACCTCCGGGTCGAAGAACCGGTGCGTCCAGCCGCCGTGGGCGAAGCCACCCTCGGTGTCCTCCTCGGGTCCACCCGGCGCCTGCACCACGCCGTCCAGGCTCATGAACTCACTGATCACGATGCGCATGGGACTCGCTCCTCTTCCACGTTCGGGGGTTACGGCTATTGAGACGGCCGGGCCGTCCGAAAATCATCGCGCTCGCTCGATTCCTACGCCCGGTGATTGGTCGAAATGCGGGCAACGCGAGCCAATCGTGACCGACCGGTGAGCGCGGTGGCGACGATCCGGTGCGCCACCGTCACCCCTCCGTCATCGGCCACACACCCACTCCTCGGCGTTGCGGTACTCCAGCCCATGGCGGCGCAACTCCTCTCCCAGCGTGGGAAAGGCCGGGCCGGAGACGAACAGCGGGTGCCAGGAGGAGTAGGTGTCGTGCAGATAACCGGGCAGGGTGCGCTCCTCGGTCGCGATGAAACCGCCGATGTCCTGGTTGCGCTCCACCACGACAACGGACCAGCCGGCCAGGGCCAGCTCTGCCGCGGCGACGAGACCATTGACACCGGAACCGACGACGACGGCATCGGCTTCAGCCATCCCGTATTCCTCCCCATGCGTGCGCCGCGGCCAAGGGACACGCGCCGCGACCTGAGGCGCTTTCATCTTGCTTGCCATGCTATGTCCCTCATCGCGGTCGGCACGGGATGGGACTTTCGACAGTGTCCGCTGATCGATGGGTTTCCGTAGGGTCATCCCCGTGAGGCGACTGACCACTGAGCACCTTCTGTTCGCGGGCACCTTGGCGGCGGCCGGACTGAGCGTCATCAGTCCGTGGTGGGTGCTGCCCATGATGGCCGGGGCGTTTCTGGCGGGGCGGCGGCCGGGACCGACGTGGTCCACGGCGGTGGGGCTGTCCGCGGTGCTCGCGGCCGGGTGGTGGCCATCTCGCTGGTGCCCTCGTGGATTTCGTGGGCCGGCCGATGCGTGGCCGTGGTGGCAGGCGCCGTCATGCCGCCGTGGTCCCTGGGGCGATGCGCCCACATCACGGCTCCCCCGGCCGGCCCCCGACAACGCCAGCGCGCACACCAGTCGACGGCCGAGGCCGTATCGCGTATCCGTTTTCATGGCCACCGACCGTAGAGACGGCAGGTGGCCCGGCACCTCGGCCGAACGACAGGGCGAGGGCCTGGACCATCGTCAGGGTTGACACGGTGCGCTCCGTCCGCTCCCGGCATCGGCCGACAGCGGACGAGGTGCGGACCCTCAGGCGTTGGGGTCGAACGGGATACCGGCCGGCTTGGCCTTCTGGAGGTGAGAGGCGAAGTTGCCGTCCTTGAGGCCGAAGACGGCGCTGCCGAAGTCGGCCTGGCTCAGCTTGTCGCGCAGACCGGCGGGGTAGCCGTTCCAGCCGACCAGCGCGGGGAGCTGCCACCGGTGGTAGTGGTTCTCCGGCGGCTCGTCGTTGTTGTTCGCCGGACGGAAGCAGTGCGTGCTCAGGCCGTCCTTGTGGTATACGACCTTGGGATGGGTGCCGTCCCACCGGATCTGGTCCCGGTTGTAGACGTTGAAGTTGCCGTGGGCCGAGGTGGACACGTAACGGGCCTCGCCGTTCTGCACCCAGAGCACGACGTGCTCCCAGTCGTGGCGGTGCCCGCCGAGACCGCTGCCGGCCACCGCCTGGTCCTTCTCGAAGTACAGGCCGTAGATGATCGCGCACCAGCCGTTGTTGCACTTGGAGCGCGCGTACCCGTTGGTGTTGTCGAGGTCCCAGGAGTCACGGCACTGGCCGTTGAGGGCACCGCTTGGTTTGAGACCGGGAGCTATCGCCCCGTCGGACCCGATGGCGGGCGTGGGGTAGCAGCCGTCCGTGTCGTAGTCGAAGGCCGGCTGGAACGTCTGCTCCAGTCCGTCCGCGTTGGCGGGCAGGGCCTTGGGCGGGTCCGCGAGCGCGCTGCCCGGAAAGGCAACGACCAGCGCGACGGCGCTGCCAAGAATGAGGGACCCTCTACGCATCCGCGAACTCGTCTTCACCGCGTCCTCCCGATCAATTGCTGTGGGGGGGCCATGCCATGAGGATTGGCATGCCCAAGTCAGCATGATCTCATCTGCTGACCCAGCGAGTCTCGGCATGTTGCGCAGCGGTGAAAAGTCAACCAACAGTAGTGCGGCGGGACTTGAGCGGGCTGGAGGACAGAGTCAACCGCGCGGCGGGCGTACCGCTATACGCCGCCCGCGCCCGGCCGAGGTCCTCCCCGTTGCTCGCCTGCCAGGGCCTCCGTGGCGATGACCGCGGCCTGGACGCGACGCTCCACCCCGAGCTTGGCCAGCAGCCGGGAGATGTGGTTCTTCACCGTCTTCTCGGCGAGGTAGAGTCGCTGTCCGATCTGACGGTTGGTCAACCCCTCCCCGACCAGAACCAGGATCTCGCGTTCGCGGTCGGTCAGTCCCGCCAGCGCCTGCGGCTGGTGCAGGTCCTCCTCGCCTCCTCTCAGCCGTGTCATCAGGCGAGTCGTCGCGCCCGGGTCCAGCATGGACTGGCCGGAGGCCACGGTGCGCACGGCCGTGACCAGATCGGTGCCGCTGATCTGCTTGAGGACATAGCCCGCCGCGCCCGCCATGATGGCGTCCAGAAGTGCCTCCTCGTCGTCGAAGGAGGTCAGCATCAGACACGCCAATTCCGGCATCCGCGAGCGCAACTCCCGGCACACCGTCACGCCGTCCCCGTCCGGCAGCCGTACATCGAGCACGGCGACGTCGGGGCGCAGGGCGGGGACACGGGCCAGTGCCTGCTGCACGGTACCCCCCTCGCCGACCACGGTCAGATCGGGCTCGGCGTCCAGCAGATCGTGTACGCCCCGGCGCACCACCTCGTGATCGTCGAGAAGGAAGACCCGCACCGATGTACCGGGCTCGTCCGCCGCACTGTCCGACATTCCCATACTCTCCATCACCTGAACGGCCCGTCAGCGGAAGGGGTCTGACGGGTATCTGCGTAGGCAGCCTGCCCGTCCCACCAGCGTCCGGCCAGGGCCTAATGGCCCCGCCTCCCGGCTTTCCACCATATCGGGCCTTTTACGGCGCACCGCCCGCGCGGCCCGGCCGGGCGCCGCCCGGGCCGGTCGGGCCCGGACCGGGACCTCGGACCCCTACCGCCCCGGGCCCTCGGCCGAGAGGGTGCGAGCGCTTGCCTCACAAGGAGGTCCCTCATGTCCCGCACCGTCACCGTCGGCCTTGACGGTTCGCCTCGAAGCCTCGCCGCGGCCCACTGGGCGGCCGGTGAGGCATGGAGCCGCCGACTCGCGCTGCGTCTCGTCCACGCGCTGGACTGGCACTCGTTCACCTACGCACCGCTGACCGGAACCGACACGCTGACGCAATGGACCCAGCGGATGCCGCACGAGGCCGAGACGAGGCTGCGACGCGACCACCCCGATCTGCGCATCATCAATGAGCAGATCACCCGGGAGCCGGTCGCCTCGCTGCTGGCCGCCGCCGAGGACGCCGAGCTGCTGGTCCTCGGCTCCCGGGGCCTGAGCAGGGTCGCCGGATTCCTGGTCGGCTCCGTGGCGCTGTCGGTCGTGGCCCGGGCCGAGATTCCCGTCGTCCTCGTACGCGCCGACGCGGCACCCGACGAGGAGGGCCGACCGCGCCACCCGGCGATCGCCTCCCGGGCGGCCGTGTGCCGCGATGTCGTGCTGGGGCTCGATCTTCGGCGACCTGCCGACAGGTTGCTCGAGTTCGCGTTCGACGCCGCGGCCCGCCGAGGGGCGGCACTGCGGGTCGTCCACGGCTGGAGCCAGCCCGACACCTATGGGTACACCGCCCCCTTCGACGCCGAGCTGGCGATACAGGACGCGAGCGAGCTGAGGGACGTACTGCGCCCGTGGCGGGAGAAGTTCCCCGACATCGACGTGAACGAGCAGTCCGTGGTCGGCAGCGCCGCCGGGCACCTGGTGGACGCTTCGGCCGACGCCGCCCTGGTGGTCGTCGGCCGCTTCACACACGGCCCGTGGCCCGGCCCGCGCATCGGCCCGGTCACCCACGCCGTGCTGCACCACTCCTCGGCACCGGTCGCCGTCGTCGCCTACCGCTGACGCCCCGGCACAGAGGGCAGCACCCATCAGGACACGTCATGTGGTCGCCGGAGTCGACGGCGCGATCACCGCCGTACGAGCCCTTGACCGAGCCGCCGAGGAGGCGGCACGGCGCGGGACCGGCCTGGAGGTGGCCCCCGAACCGGGCGTCGCCGCCGGCGTCGGCGAACAGCCCCACCAGATCCGTCACCAGCTCCTGCCGCGGGTACACGAAGTGGTGGTTGCCGCTGAGCTCCGCGTACCGGAAGGTGTGCCGGGCACCGTCGAAGCGGAACTCGAACGCCCCCTGGCGCTCCGCCTGCCGCACCAGGCGGTCGGCCGGCCCGTGGCGCTCAAGGGCGCGGACCGCCCACTCCTCCAAGTACCCCGCGCGGGGCCGCTCTTCGATGCAGGCGCGGCTCTCCGTCTCCAGCAGCACGCAGTCGATCCCCTGCTTCCGCAGCAGGTTGGCCACCGTCAGACCGGCGGGCCCGGCGCCGCCGACGACGACCCGGGTGTTCATGGATGTCACGCGCAGTCTCTCCCCGTACGGACCGGATGCCGCGGCGAGCGTAGGGCATCAGCGCCCCTGCCGGGGAGGGCCCGGGCGGCCGGCGGCCCGCTCACGGTTCCTCGCGGGCGACGTCGCGGGCCGGTTTGTCGCGGCGCGGTCCCAGGAAGCGGGGGTGGCGCCGGCTCCCTTCGCACCACCATGACGACGCCGCCGCTCGCGGCTGCACGCCGCCCTCACTCCCCTCCCGTGCGATTCTCGTTCGCCTCCCCGAGCGTGCTGTTCGTCAGCCGGTCGCCGAGGCGGCTGCGGCGGTACAGCACCTGCCGTCCGTCGCGGGCCCGGGTGACCAGCCCCGTCGCGTACAGCACGCGCAGATGCTGGGACACGGCGCTCGGCGTCACCCTCAGACGACGGGCGAGCTCGACCGTGGCGAGCGGTTCTTGGAGGAGGCAGAGCAGTCGTGCCCGAGGTGCGCCGAGCAGCGACACAAGGGCTGTGGGGCCAGCGGCCGGCGCGGTGTCCCACAGGGTGGCCACACCTCGGCTGGGATACACCAGCCGGGGTGGCTCCTGTGGACTGACCGGAGGAGCGGGCTTGTGAGCGAACACGGACGGCAGGAGCAGCAGCCCCCGCCCGGCCGCCGCGACGCGATGCCTGCTGATCATCTTGTCGATGTACAGCACCCCGTCGTGCCAGCGCAGATTCGGGTGCATCCCAGAGAACAGCAACCGGGCGCCGCCCAGGGCCAGTTGCCGCGCGCGGTAGGTCATGTCGGCTTCCAGCAGCAGGCGCATCCGCGGCCACAGCGGTTCGATGGCCAGCTCCCAGAACCGCCGCAGGAGCTCGCAGACACCATCACGGAGTACGACGACGGAGGCGTCGTCCCCGGTGATGGCGTCGTGCAGGGCCGCGGGAAGCGGGTCCGGTGCGTGCGCCTCCACGAGGTCGTGGCGAACGCGATCGAGGGATGCCCGGCGCACGACGGCCAGCTGTTCCTCGAAGGCCGGCGCGAAGGTGGTGGGCTGCGGGGTCAGGAAGTCGGGGATGGTGCGCCGCTGCGCGACCAGCGACATCAGCAGACCGGTGTCGAGCGTGCCGAGTCCGCCGAGTACGGACCTGCGCCACGGGAGATGCACCGCGGACAGCCCGGGGTCCCGCACCACCCGCAGGCTCAGGAGCGTTTCGTGCAGGGGTGAGACGGCGAAGCGGGTGTCCGCCAGGTCCTCGACCCCGAGCACAAAGCTGATCATTAAGCCGTACGCTACATCGATTGGCAACGCACCGTCGATGCCCTGAACTTCCGGGCATGACACACACCACTCATGGTTCCCGCACGGAGACCCGCCGCAGACCAGTGGACGGCGGATGAGCCGCCGGATGGTCCTCATCCTGGCCGTGGCCTGCGCCGTGGCCGTGGGAAACCTCTACTTCCCGCAGGCGGTCGTCCCGCTGATCGCCACCGGACTGCATACGTCGCCCGACGCGGCCTCCCTGGCCGTGACGGCCACCCAGATCGGCTACACCACCGGGATCTTCCTGCTGGTGCCGCTCGGCGACCGGCTCCCGCACCGCCCGTTCCTCGTCGTCCTGCTCGCCCTCACCGGCCTGGGCCTGCTCGCCGCGGGCTGCGCGCCGACCCTGCCGCTCCTCGTCGCCGCCAGTACCCTCATCGGCCTCACCACCCTGGCCGCGCCGATCATCGGCCCACTGGCGGCCGGGCTGACAGCCGCCCACCGGCGCGGAGCGGTGATAGGCACCTTGCTGAGCGGGTCGATAGGCGGCATGCTGCTGGCCCGCACCTTCAGCGGGGCACTCGGCGAGTGGCTGGGGTGGCGGGCCCCCTACCTGGTGGCCGCGGCCCTGGTCCTCCTTCTCGCGGGCGTCCTCGCCCGCACGGTGCCGGCCACAGCCGCATCCTCGCACCAGCCGTACCCCGCACTCCTGGCCGAGTCACTGCGCCTGCTGCGCACCGAGCCGGAACTGCGCCGCTCCTGCTTCTACCAGGCAACGGTCTTCGCCGGGTTCTCCGCCGTGTGGACCTGCCTGGCGCTTCTCCTCACCGGCCCGGCCTACGGCTTGGGCTCCCAGTCCGTCGGGATGCTCGCCCTGGCCGGCGGGGCCACCATGCTCTGCACGCCGCTGGCCGGACGTCTGGTGGACCGCCGGGGGCCCGACCCGGTGAACCTCGTCTGTCTGCTCGGGGTCCTCGTCTCGACCACGGTCCTCGCCGCGGGGTCGCGCGGCGGCGCGTCGGGCCTCGCGGCCCTGGTCGCCGGCACGCTGCTGCTCGACGTCGCCATGCAGTCCGGCATGGTCGCCAACCAGGCGCGGGTCTACGCCTTGCGCCCCGACGCCCGTGCCAGGCTCAACACCGCCTATATGACCTGCGCCTACGGGGGTGGCAGCGCGGGCTCCTGGCTCGGTGTGCGCGTCTACGGCCTCGGCGGATGGTGGGGCGTGTGCACGCTCGTCGCGGTGCTCGCCTCACTCGCTCTGGCCCGCCATCTCCTCGTACTGAACGGCCGAAGGTCCGAACCGGCCAAGGATGCGGCCGAGCCGACGGCCTGTCAACGCGGGTCGGGGTCCGCCTCGGCGGGCTGCGACGCCTAGTTGTTGCCGGCCATGACGTTGTTGGCAGCGGCCGGTCGAGTCACCTTGGCTACGGGTGCGTTCGGCTAGTCGTGTCGGCAGTGTGCTGCTGGAAGCGACCGTTAGCGTCAGGTGTGTTCGATGTTTCCGTCGCTGCGGCGTGGTGTCGTTGCCCAGGATGGGAGCCAGGCTGTCTCGGGGAGCGGTGCCAGGCTTCCGAAGTGGTTGATGATTGCCCGGAGTCCTGGGTGTGGATTCGATCGGGGGAAGATGAGCGAGATCGGGTATGCGAGCGACGGATCGCGAGGGAGTCGCATGCGCGTGCGGTTGGGGCGCAGTTTCGGTTGGCTGTGGTGGGCCTACGCCGTCAGTACATACGGTACGTGGATCGCCTTCGGCGCGTTCCCGCTGCTCGCGGTTCGAGTGCTGCACTCGCCGCCATTCGCCGTGTCGCTGCTGGAGGCGGCCGGGCTTGCCGTCGCGGCGATTGTCGCGTTCTCGCTCGGGCCGTGGGTTGAGCACCGGGCCAAGCGTCCGGTGATGATCGCGATGGACCTGATCCGGTTCGTCGCGATGGCAAGTGTCCCGATCGCGTACGTCCTCGGCTCGCTTTCCTACGGCCAACTGCTGGTCGTCTCGGTCATCTCCGGGACCGCGAGCATCGCCTTCACGGCCGCATCCGGCGCGTATCTGAAGTATCTCGTCCGTAGCGATCACCTCCTTGTGGCGAACGGGAGATTCGAGGGCACGAGCTGGGTGGCGACCGCGGCGGGCCCGCCCCTCGGTGGTGCACTCATGGGGCTGCTCGGCCCGGTCATCACTGTCATGGCCGACGCCCTCAGCTACCTGCTGTCCGCGTTCGGGGTCCTCCGCATCCGCGGAGGCGACGTCGCGGCACCCCGCGACCGGGCCACCAGGCTGCGCGGAACCGACCTTCTCAGCGGCTGGCGGTTCATCCTCCGCGACCGCGTACTGAGGCGCCTGTTCCTCAACCAAATCCTGGTCGGCAGCCTCATCATGGCCACCGTCCCGCTTCTGTCCGTCCTCCTGCTGGGCCAGTACCACTTCCAGGCCTGGCAATACGGTCTTGCCTTCGGCATCCCGGCACTCGGCGGATTCGTCGGCGCCCGCCTCTCCGCGCGCCTCGTGACCCGCTACGGCCGGTACCGGGTCATGATCGTCTCCGGCTGGCTGCGATCGCTCTTCCCACTCGGTCTCACGTTCGTCCATCCCGGCATCCCCGGACTTCTCACCGTGATCATCGTCGAGGGCCTGCTGATCACCTGCATGGGCATCTTCAATCCGATCTACGCAACAGAACGCCTGCAACGGACTCCCGCGGATCACACCGCCCAAATCCTCAGTACATGGAGTGCCATCAGCAAACTCCTACAAGCTGCCCTGATGGTGATCTGGGGCGTTCTCGCCACACTCACCAGCCCGCTCGCCGCGATCACCATGTCCGGCGTTCTCCTGCTCGCCACCCCGCTCTTGCTGCCCAAACGGATACATTTGTCCGCCCCTGAGCCCGCCGCGTCGGCCGAAGACCTCCGGCACGCATGACTCACCGCAACGCCCCGTTCACCCCGGAAGGGCGCCGCCGGCTCATCGAGCGCTGTCGCACCCGCCCGGTCGCGCGTGTTGCCGCCGAGATGGGGATATCGCGAGTGACGGCGTCGAAGTGGGTGAATCGTTACCGTCGCTACGGCGAGCTCGGACTGCTTGACCGGTCCTCGGCCCCCGCACCGGCAGCCGACCGCTACACCTGGTCCTCTGGTTGACCGGACCGAGAGGATGCGCCGCGAGCGCAAGTGGCCTGCCTCGCCGATCGCGTTCGAGCTGGAGCAGGACGGCACGCCCGTCAGCCCACGCACCATCACCCGGCTCCTCGCACGGCTCGGCTCGAACCGGCGGCGATTCATCGACCCGACCGGCGAGACGAATCGTGAACCGCAGCAGATCATCGCCGCATACCCAGGCCATATGGTGCACATCGACGTGAAGAAAGTCGGGCGTATCCCGGACGGCGGCGGTTGGCGCGTACACGGGCGGGGCAGCAGCCCGCAAGCGCGGCGTCAGCGACGCCCTGGCCTCCTACACCTGGTCGTCCTCATAAAGTGCCTCGTCGTGCTGGGGTGGCCACTGACAATCCGAGCGAAGTGCGCGGCTCACCCCGCGGTGCGGTAGTGATAACCGCACAGTTCGCTGAAGCCCGTCCGTTCGTACAACCGGAGAGCCGGGGCGTTGTCGCGCTCCACCTGGAGGTACATGCGGCCGGCCGCGTGTGCGCCGGCCCAGTCGGCCAGCGCGACAAGCACAGCGCGGGCCGCGCCTTTGCCGCGTGCCGCGGGGAGCGTGGCCATACTGAACACCCCCGCCCAGCCGGTGTCGGCGACCGTACGGCCCACCGCGACCACGTCGTCTCCGATGACCGCACAGGCGTAGGCAGTCGGCGGCTCCACGCGAGCGAGCATGTCCCACTCGGAGCGAGCGTCCCCACCATCAGCGTGCACGGCCCGCCAGATGTCGAACCACGCGCGGGTCGGACGCTCTTCCAGCCGCACCCGCAGCGAGCCTGCCGCCGCCTGTTCCCGCACCCGCGCGACCGACGCCACCTGCAACGACACCGCGCTCTGACGGCGGTAGCCACGCTCCGCCAAGACGGTGTCCAGCCCTTCCGGGCACGCGCCGGGGCTGATTTGGAACCGCGCGGCCTTGCCGTGACCGGCGTAGAACCCCTCCGCCCCGACGACCCTGCGCGCCAAGTCGTCCGGCTGGGCGTCACCGTGCGGCAGCACCGATCCCACCCACCAGGAGCAGCTGGGGGCAAGGCGCAGCCGCCACCCTTCAACGTCTCTGACGTGCTCGGCCGGAAGAGCCCGGGCCGCTCTCTCCTGGAGGCCTCTGACCATGTCCATGTTGCTCATGGTTGCTCATGGCAGATCCCTACCCACTCTTGACTTTACCGTTTGTTTGCGATGAGCTGAGACTTCTGGTTGAGATCCGGGGGGGGATCGCCTATGCATCGTGCTCTCCGTATCGCCCTGTGCTCCATTGCCGCCGCCGGGCTCGCGCTCGGCCTGTCGGCCTGCTCGGATGCCACCGACAAGGCTGTCGACAAGGCGGTGGACGAGACCTATGAAGTCACCTACGAAGTCACCGGCAGGAACGTTGACTCGATCGAATTCCACGGGGGCGGCGGCACGGCGCTGCACCCGAAAGTCACCACGGTGCAGAAGCCCACGCTGCCCTGGAGGAAGACGGTGACGCTGCGGGGCATCATGCCCTCGTCGGTGGTGCCGGTGGCTCTGCACCCCGTCGGCTCCGAGGTCAGCTGCAGAATTCTGTACCAGGGCAAGGTCATCGCGGAGGAGAGGGGCAAGGGCCTGATCTCTGCCGGTGGCTGCGTCGGGGAATCCCCGGTCGGCGGCTAGTACTCCAGTGCGGTTTCGTGATCTATCCAGCAGGTTCGTCGGCGGATCGTCGTTGGTAGTGGCTGTGTCGGGCTGTCGCCTGGTGGCGTCTG
>NZ_JBEXHC010000003.1:374234-564661 GCF_040607655.1 Streptomyces sp. NPDC005266 | reverse complement strand
CCGAGTAGGCCCACTACGAGGCCGATCCGGCGCCTTGCAGCTGACCGCACCAGGACGCCTCGCTACCGGGCAAACCTTGGCTGACGCGGCACTAGTCGGCATGGTGGCCGTGACGGCCTGTCAACCTCTGGGGAGCGGCGATGAGCGTGTCGGAGCGCTACCGACAAGCGTGGGAGAGCTACTGGCGGAACACCTCGGACACCCCCGGGGAGGCCATCTGGGACGCGGATCCCTCGCTGACCGCCGCCCCGGATGTGGAGCTGCTGGCCCCCCATGTGGACCCCTCCCTGCCGATCGTCGATCTGGGCTGTGGCAACGGCACCCAGACCCGCTATCTGGCGTCCCGCTTCGACCGGGCGCTGGGCGTCGATCTGTCCAGCGCGGCGGTGGAGCACGCACGGCGCGCCGACACCGAGGGCGTGGCGGAGTTCCAGCAGCTGAGTCTGACCGACGCGGCGGCGGTGCGGGAGCTGCACGAGCGGCTGGGCGACGTCAATGTCTATATGCGGGCCGTCATCCATCAAAGTGACGCCTGCGACCGGCGGGCGGTCGCGGAAGCGGTGACGGAGCTGGTGGGGCAGCGCGGCCGGGCCTTCGTGGTGGAGCTGACGGAGGAGACCAGGAAGGTGCTGGGCGAGCTGGCTGCCCAGGGACCGGACGGTCCGCCGCCGAAGCTGCGCCGGGTCTTCGACCACGGGCTGCGGCCCGCCGACGCCGCGGACACGGAGATGCCCGAGGTGCTGGCGGCCGCGGGGCTGGAGGTCCTGGAGGAGGGGCCCACGGCGCTGGCCCAGACCGAGCGCTGGGCGGACGGCTCACGGGTCGAGCTGCCGGCCCGGTGGTTCGTGGTGCGCCGGGTCCAGGGGCCTTAAGCGGATGCGGTGAAGTTCGCCGCTGATCCCTCGCCGTTCGGCCTGGCCGAGGGCTTGGACGCCGAGAAGGATCAGCACTTGACTTCGCCGTAACCGCTTAGGGGCCTAGAACTGAGGGGGCGGTCGGCGGTCGCGCTCCTTTTCCTCGTCCACCGGGGGCTCGGGGACCTCGCGCAGGCGCTCTGACTGCCCCGGTCTGCCGCCCCGGCGTGCCTGTTCTCCGCGCTGCCCGGGGCTGTACCCGAGATCCGAGTCGGGGTCCACGCGCACGGACCGGGCCACCTCCTCGCGGTTCGCGTATTCCTCCGGGGGAATGCCGCGCAGCGCCTTGACGACCTCCTCGGAGGCTCCCGCTTTCTTGGCCGCGTTCATCAGTTCGTCCTTGCCTGCCGGGAAATCGACATCCCGCAGGGCATCGAGCACTTCTTGCACCGTCGTGTGGGCCATGGGACCTCCCCTTGCTGGGACCGCCCCCGAGTGCCCGACGGCCTGCCGGGCAAAACAGGGGCGGGATGTGGACTGGACCAGTTATCCACAGGGCTGGTTCGTCCCCATCCCAGCGCGTAACGTGACGAGGCATGAAGATCCTCATCAGCGCCGACATGGAGGGCGCCACCGGCGTGACCTGGCCCGCTGATGTGCTGCCCGGCACACCTCAGTGGGAGCGCTGCCGCCGCCTCTTCACCTTTGATGTGAACGCGGCTGTGGCGGGGTTCCTCGACGGCGGCGCCGACGAGGTGCTCATCAACGAGGCGCACTGGACCATGCGCAATCTGCTCCTGGAGGAGCTGGACGAGCGGGCCCAGATGCTCACCGGACGGCACAAGAGCCTGAGCATGGTCGAGGGCGTCCAGCACGGCGACGTGGACGGGGTGGCGTTCCTCGGCTACCACACGGGCGCCGGCACCGAGGGCGTCCTCGCGCACACCTATCTGGCCAACTCCATCACCGGGGTGTGGGTGGACGGGGTGCCCGCGAGCGAGGGCCGGCTCAACGCACTGGTCGTCGCCGAGTACGGGGTGCCGGTGGTGCTGGTGACCGGCGACGACCGGACCTGCGTGGACGCCAAGGGCTATGCGCCACGGGCCCGCTCGGTCGCCGTCAAGGACTATGTGTCGCGCTACGCGGCGGTGTGCCGCACCCCCGCCCGCACGGCCGCCGACATCCGGGAGGCGGCGCGGGAGGCGGCGGCGCTGGCGGTGCGGCACGAGCCCGCGAGTGGCGGGCCGTTCACGGTGGAGCTGGAGTTCGACGCCGAGCATCTGGCGGGGGCGGCGAGCGTCGTGCCGGGCGTGGTGCCCAGCGGCATGCGGCGCGTCGCGTACACCTCTCCGACCATGTACGAGGGAATCCGCTGCTTCAAGGCGGTCACGACGATCGTCTCGGCCGCGGTGGAGGAGCAGTATGGCTGACACGGCCCATCCGGAAGCGATCGACGCACAGGCGCTGGAGGAGGTGGTGCGCTTCACCTCCGAGCTGATCGCCATCGACACGACCAACCGCGGCGGCGGTGACTGCTCGGAGCGCCCGGCCGCCGAGTATGTGGCGGAGATGCTCAGCGATGTGGACATCGACCCCACCCTGCTGGAGCGGTCACCGGGGCGGACCAATGTGGTCGGCCGGATCGAGGGCACCGATCCGTCCGCGCCCGCACTGCTCGTCCACGGCCATCTCGACGTGGTCCCCGCCGAGCCCGCCGACTGGAGCGTGCACCCCTTCTCCGGGGAAGTGCGCGACGGCGTGGTCTGGGGCCGCGGCGCGATCGACATGAAGAACATGGACGCGATGGTGCTCGCGACCGTGCGGGCCTGGGCCCGGGCGGGGGTGCGGCCGCGCCGTGACATCGTGCTGGCCTTCACCGCCGACGAGGAGGACAGCGCCGAGGCGGGCTCCGGCTTCCTCGCCGGGGAGCACGCCGGGCTCTTCGAGGGCTGCACCGAGGGCATCGGCGAATCGGGTGCCTTCACCTTCCACGCCGGGCCCGGGATGCGGCTCTACCCCATCGCGGCGGGGGAGCGCGGCACGGCCTGGCTCAGGCTCACCGCCCGGGGCCGGGCCGGACACGGCTCGAAGGTCAACCGGGACAACGCGGTCACCCGGCTGGCCGCCGCCATTGCCAGGATCGGCGAGCACCGCTGGCCGATGCGGCTGACACCGACGGTGAAGGCGGCGCTGACCGAGCTCGCCGCGCTCCAGGGCATCCCGGCCGACCCGGACGCGGCGGACTTCGACCTCGACGGGCTGCTGGCCAAGCTGGGGCCCGCCGCGGCCCTCGTGGAGGCGACCGTGCGCAACAGTGCCAACCCCACGGTCCTGGAGGCCGGTTACAAGGTCAATGTGATCCCGGGGAGCGCCACCGCCTATGTGGACGGCAGGATGCTGCCCGGCGGCGAGGAGGAGTTCGGCACCACCCTCGACCGGCTCACCGGACCGGAGGTGGACTGGGAGTTCCACCACCGCGAGGTCGCGCTGGAGGCCCCCGTCGGGCCGGGGACCCCGACCTACATGGCGATGCGCGCCGCCGTCGAGCACTTCGACCCGGGCGGGCATGTGGTGCCGTTCTGCATGTCCGGCGGCACGGACGCCAAGCAGTTCTCCCGCCTCGGCATCCTCGGATACGGCTTCTCGCCGCTGCGGCTCCCGGAGGGCTTCGACTATCAGGCGCTCTTTCACGGTGTGGACGAGCGGGTGCCGGTCGACGCCCTGCACTTCGGCGTCCGGGTGCTCGACCACTTCCTGCGGAGGGCGTGAGGGATGGTGCGGCAGATGGGGCGGACGACCGCCACGGTCCCCTATGGAGCCTGGGCCTCACCGGTCAACGCCGCGCTCGCGGCGTCGCACGACGGCCACCCGGAGTATGTGGGCACGGTCGGCGACGAGGTGTGGTGGACCGCGCCGCGCCCCGCCGAGGGCGGCCGACGCACCCTGATGCGGCGGCGGGCCGACGGCTCGGAGCTCTCGGTGCTGCCCCCGCCGTGGAATGTGCGCAGCAAGGTCATGGGATACGGGGGCACGCCGTGGGCCGCGGTGGACCGCCCGGCCGGTGGTCCGCTGGTGGTGTTCACCCACTTCGCCGATCAGCGGCTGTACGCATATGAGCCGGACGCCCCGGCGGCGGGGCCGCCGCGCCCGCTGACGCCGGTGTCCGCGGTGGGCGAGGGGCTGCGCTGGGCGGATCTGGAGCTCCACCCGGACCGCGGTGAAGTGTGGTGTGTGCTGGAGGAGTTCACGGGGGAGGGGCCCACGGAAGTGCGGCGGGTGATCGCCGCCGTGCCGCTGGACGGCTCGGCCGCCGGGGACCGCACGGCGGTGCGGGAGCTGACCGACGACCGCCACCGCTTCGTCACCGGCCCCCGGCTCTCCCCCGACGGGCGGCGGGCCGCCTGGATCGCCTGGGACCACCCCCGGATGCCCTGGGACGGCACGGTGGTGATGCTGGCCGAGGTGGCGCAGGACGGGCCGTTCACCGGGGCCCGTGCGGTGCTGGGCGGTGCGGAGGAGTCGGT
This sequence comes from Streptomyces sp. NPDC005266, assembly GCF_040607655.1. NCBI lineage: Bacteria > Bacillati > Actinomycetota > Actinomycetes > Kitasatosporales > Streptomycetaceae > Streptomyces > Streptomyces sp. NPDC005266. The sequence goes on along the minus strand of NZ_JBEXHC010000003.1, from coordinate 560,283 downwards.
CGCCCAGGTGGAGTGGGCCGCCGACGGTTCGCTGCTCGCGGCCACCGACCGCAGCGGCTGGTGGAATCTCCACCGGCTCGGGCGCCCGGAGGAGGCGGGGGGCCTGGCGGGGCAGCCGGTGCCGCTGTGTCCGCGGCAGGAGGAGTTCGCTGGGCCGCTGTGGAAGCTCGGCCACCGCTGGTTCGCCCCGATGGCCGGCGGTCTGATCGCGGTGCTGCACGGCCGGGGCGCCGCCAGGCTCGGGATCCTCGACCCGGAGAGCGGCGAGCAGGCCGACGTTCCGGGGCCGTGGACCGAATGGGAGCCGACGCTCGCCGTGAGCGACACCCGTGTCATCGGCGTCGCCGCCAGCCCCCGCAGCGGGCATGAGGTGGTCGAGCTGGACGTGTGCACCGGCCACGCCCGAGTCATCGGCAGCGCACACACCGATCCGGTCGACCCGGCGTACTACCCGCGCCCGCGGACCCGTGTCTTCACCGGGCCGGACGGCCGGGAGATCCACGCCCATGTCCATCCGCCGCACAACCCGGACCACACCGCGCCGGACGGCGAGCTTCCGCCCTTTGTGATCTGGGCGCACGGCGGCCCCACCGGCCGTGCCCCGCTCGTGCTCGACCTGGAGATCGCCTATTTCACCTCGCGGGGCATCGGCGTCGCCGAGGTCAACTACGGCGGCTCCACGGGCTACGGCCGCGCCTACCGGAACCGGCTGCGTGAGCGCTGGGGCGTCGTCGACGTCGAGGACTGCGCCGCCGTCGCCGAGGCGCTCGCCGCCGAGGGCACGGCCGACCGCGCCCGGCTGGCGATCCGCGGCGGCAGCGCGGGCGGCTGGACCGCGGCCGTCTCCCTGACCACCACCGGGCTCTACGCCTGCGGCACCGCCCTCTACCCGATCCTCGACCCCGTCTCGTGGGCCACGGGCGGCACCCATGACTTCGAGTCCCGCTACATGGAGTCGCTGGTCGGCCCGCTCGCCGAGGTGCCGGACCGCTACCGCGAGCGCTCGCCGCTGCATCGGGCCGACCGCGTCCGCGTGCCGTTTCTGCTGCTCCAGGGGCTGGAGGACACGATCTGCCCGCCCGAGCAGTGCGAGCGGTTCCTGGCGGCGATCTCCGGGCGCGGCGTCCCCCATGCCTATCTCGCCTTCGAGGGCGAGGGCCATGGCTTCCGCCGCGCGGACACCATGATCCGCGCGTTGGAGGCCGAGCTGTCCCTGTACGCCCGGACCTTCGGCCTGAGCAGGGACGACATCCCCGCCCTGGAGCTGGTGACCTGAGCCCTCGGCGCCGGCCAGCTGGCGGCAAGGATGGGCCGGGGCCCGCTCCCCGTGGCGGCAGGACCCGGTAGCGTGATCAGCGCGGCGACGGACCGACGACGGACCGTCCTCACCGACCCCCCTGGAGGAGCGAGTTGACACCCTTACGCGCCCCGCGCATCGTCGGCCGTGAACCGCTGCCCCCTGCCTTGGCCGGTGCCTGGCCGCAGGGCGGCGAGCCCGAGATCTGGCTGCTCAGCGTCTCCGCGTTCATCTCCGCCATGGACCCGGGCGCACCCGGCAAGATCCTTGACACCGAGGAGCAGGAGCGGGCCGCCAGGTTCCTGCGGGCGGAGGACCGGGAGCGGTACACGGCGGCTCATATCGGGCTGCGGCAGCTGCTCGCGGGGTATCTGGACCTGGATCCCGCCGGTGTCCCGTTCACCCGGGAGGCATGCCCCGGCTGCGGCGGTCCGCACGGCCGTCCCGCGGTGCCCGGCACCCCGCTGCACTTCAATCTGTCCCACGCCGGTGACCTGGTGCTCTTCGCTTTCGCGGGCACCCCGGTGGGCGCCGATGTGGAGAGGCTGCAGCCCACCTCCGTGGTCGCCCAGGTCGCCGAGAGCCTGCATCCTGAGGAGCGCGCCGAGCTCCACGCCCTGCCCGAGGCCGACCGGCCCGCCGCCTTCGCCCGCTGCTGGACACGGAAGGAGGCGTATCTGAAGGGCATCGGCACGGGGCTCTCCCAGGACCCGGCGATCGCCTACGTCGGCACCGGCACCGAGCCGGTACCGGTCGGCGCCTGGACGATGGCCGACATACCCGTGCGGGAGGCGATCCCCGGCGGTCATGACTATGCGGCGGCCCTGGCTCTGCTGTCATCATTGACCAATGCCTGACTTTCCGTATGTGGCCGAGGGAGCCCGCGTGGCCATCCGGCGGACCCGGCGCGAGGACGGTGAGGAGTTCACCCGGCGCGCGCGGGAGAACGTCGACTTCCACCGCCCCTGGATGACCCTGCCGACGACCCAGCAGGCGTTCGAGGGCTTCATCGCCAAGCTGGAGCGGGAGGACCACGAGGGTTTCCTGGTCTGTGTGCGGGAGACCGGCGCCCTCGCCGGGTTCATCAACATCAACAGCATTGTGCGCGGCGCCTTCCAGTGCGGATCGATCGGCTACGGGGCCTTTCCGCCCGCCGCCGGGCACGGCTACATGTCCGAGGGGCTCGGGCTTGTCCTCGGCTACGCCTTCGGACCGCTCGCGCTGCACCGCATCGAGGTCAACATCCAGCCCGGCAACGAGGCGTCGCTGGGCCTCGTCAAGCGGCACGGCTTCCGGCTGGAGGGCTTTTCCCCCGACTTCCTCTATATCGAGGGGGCGTGGCGCGACCATGAGCGCTGGGCCATCACCAGCGATATGTTCGCCCCCCGGGACGCCCAAGCCTGACCCCGGCTCACGATCGGGCCGAAGCCGCTCTGTTCAGCGGGGCCGTGACGTTGTTCCATGGTCACCGGACGGTCGCCGCAGCCGAGGTGACCCAAGGCAGTCGGAGCGAGGCAGCCAGTGGCCACGAGTGTGCGACGTACCACCCTGACCCTTCCCACCGCCCCGCTCGGGCCCGGGAACCCCCTGCCCGCGCTGTGCCCGCGGGCCGAGACGCACCGCGTCGACGAGGCCACCCGGGCCACCCTGCCCACCGGCATGGCCCGCCGCATGGCCTATGGGCCACTGCGCTCGGTGCTGCCGACGCGGCTGCTCGACGGCTACGGCCGTGACCGCACCCCCGCCGCGCTCGACGCGATCGTCATCGAGAACGACCAGGTGCGGGCCACCGTGCTGCCCGGGCTCGGCGGCCGGGTGCACTCGCTCCGCCACAAGCCCACCGGCCGTGAGCTGCTCTACCGCAACCCGGTGCTCCAGCCGGCCGACTTCGCGCTCAACGGCGCCTGGTTCTCCGGCGGCATCGAGTGGAACATCGGCGCCACCGGCCACACCACCCTGTCCTGCGCACCGCTGCACGCCGCCCGCGTCCCCGCCCCGGACGAGGCCGACGGGGGCGCGATGGTGCGGCTGTGGGAGTGGGAGCGGCTGCGCGATCTGCCCTTCCAGGTCGATCTGTGGCTGCCCGCCGACTCCGCCTTCCTCCACGTGGGCGTGCGGATCCGCAATCCGCACCACCACCCCGCCCCCGTCTACTGGTGGTCCAACACCGCCGTCCCCGAGGACGAGGGCACCCGGGTGCTCGCCCCCGCCGACGAGGCCTGGCACTTCGGCTACCGCCGCACCCTGCGCCGGGTCCCGGTCCCGGAGTGGGACGGTGCCGACCGTACGTACCCGCTGCGCTCCACCCACCCCGCCGACTACTTCTACGAGGTGCCCGACGGCGCCCGCCGCTGGATCGCCTCGCTCGACGCGGAGGGCAGCGGTCTCGTCCAGACCTCGACCGATCTGCTGTGCGGCCGCAAGCTCTTCCTGTGGGGGGCGGGCCCCGGCGGCCGTCGCTGGCAGCAGTGGCTGACCGAGCCCGGCACCGGCGGGTACGCCGAGATCCAGGCCGGGCTCGCCCGCACCCAGCTGGAGCACGTTCCGCTAGAGGCGGGGGAGGAGTTCGCCTGGCTGGAGGCGTACGGGCCGCTGTCCGCCGACCCGGCCGCCGTCCACGGCACCGACTGGGCGGCGGCCCGGCACGAGGCGGAGTCCCGGCTGGAGGCGGCGCTGCCGCGCGCCGTCGTCGACGCCGCGTACGCCGCCTGGCGCCCGTGCGCCGACGCCGAACCGGGCGAGAGCCTTGCGACCGGCTCCGGGTGGGGTGCGCTGGAGGTGGAGCGCGGCGGCTATGAGCTGCCCGGCACGCCGTTCGACCCGGCCACGCTGGGGGAGGAGCAGGAGCCCTGGCGCCGACTGCTGCGCACCGGCGCACTGCCCGGCTGGGAGCCGGGCGACTCCCAGGCCGACCCCGGGGTATCGCTGGTGGCCCCCGCCTGGCGCGATCTGCTCGAATCCGCCCCCTCCACGGCCGCCGCCGAGTACCACCTGGGCGTCGCCCAGTGGCACGCGGGCGACCGGGCCCAGGCCGAGCGCAGCTGGGAGCGGTCGCTGCGGTGCGCCGAGACGCCCTGGGCGCTGCGCTGCCTGGCCGTGGCCGACACGGAGTCCGGCCATCCGGCGCGCGCGGCGGAGCGGCTGCTGCGCGCGGTACGGCAGATGCCGGCCATGGGCTCCGAGCCCGCCCCGGTCCCGGTCCTGGCAGCGGCCGGTGCGGGCGGGTCGGCCGGTGCGGCCGGTGCGGGCGGGTCGGCCGGGTCGGCCGGGGCGCCTGGAACCTCCGGAGCGTCCGGAGCGTCGGTGGCCGTCTCGCTCGCCGCGCCGCCCGTCGCCGCGGATCCCTGCGCGATGGAGGCGGCCGAGGCAGCGCTCGGCCGCGAGGCGATTGTCGCGCTGCTCGCGGCGGACCGCGCCGATGACGCGCGGACGGTGCTCGACGCGCTGCGCCCGGGGATCCGTGAGCGGGGTCGCTTCCGGCTGCTGCGCGCGCAGGTGCTGCTGGCCCAGGGCGACGCCCCGGCCGCCCGCGCCGTCTTCGACGACGGCTTCGAGGTCTGTGATCTGCGCGAGGGCGACGAGACGCTGAGCGACACCTGGTACGCGATCGCGGAGCGGCTGGCCGCGGGGCCCGGGGAGCCGGTGACGGGGGAGGTACGGGCGCGGGCGAGGGCCGAGCATCCGCTGCCGCAGCGCTATGAGTTCCGGATGCGGCCCGCGTAAGGGCAACCGCTCACCGTGGCGGTCCGGCCCGATGGCCACGCCGGGATCGAGCCGGATCCGCCGCCGCGCCGGGCGGGCGGGTTTCTCACGGGCGCGTCACGCCGTGGGGTTCCGGTCGACGTACTCGAAGATCGAGCCGTCGGGGTGGCGCGCCACCAGCATCCGGCCGGCGGGGGCAGGCACCGGACCGGCGAGGATCTGCCCGCCGACCGCCGTCAGATCGGCGATCGCCTCGTCCACGTCCTTCACCGCGATCGTCGCTGTGATCTTGCGGAGGATCGACAGCTCCGACTCCGGGCCGCTCATCAGAAAGAAGCAGCCGACCGCCGCGACCGAGACGCCGCCCTGCTGAAAGCGGGCCGCTTCGGCACCGGTCAGTCGTTCGTAGACGGCGATCGCCGAGTCCAGATCCTCGACGCACACCCGCAGTGAAGTCCCCAGAATGTCCATGCTGGCGAGCCTAGTTGAACGGCTCAGACGCGGCAGAGGATCTCACCGTGCAGGACGGCGAACCAACCGTCCTCCCGCCGGCCCCACTCCCGCCACGCGTCCGCGATGGACCGCAGCTGGTCCTCCGTGGCATGGCCGCCGTCCACCGCCAGGCGGGCGTATGACGAGGCGACCGTGCGGTCCGCCCACAGCCCGCTCCACCACGCCCGCTCCTCGGGGGTGGCGTAGCACCATGCCGTGGCGCTGGAGGTGATGTCGGTGAACCCCGCCTCCTGGGCCCAGGAGCGCAGCCGGCGTCCGGCGTCCGGTTCACCGCCGTTGGCCCGCGCGACCCGGCGGTACAGATCCAGCCAGCCGTCCAGACCCTCGACGGACGGATACCAGGTCATGGTGGCGTAGTCGGAGTCGCGCACTGCCACGGTGCCGCCCGGTGCGCACACCCGGCGCATCTCGCGCAGCGCCCCGACCGGGTCGCCCACGTGCTGCAGTACCTGATGGGCGTGGACCACGCAGAAGGAGTCGTCCGGGAAGTCCAGATCGTGGACGTCGGCGACCGCGAATCGAACATTGGTCAGCCCGCGCGCCTCCGTGAACGATCGGGCCCGCTCCAGGACGGCGCCCTCCCTGTCCACGCCCGTGACCTGCCCCTGGGGGACCAGCTCGGCCAGGTCCGCGGTGATGGTGCCGGGGCCGCAGCCGATGTCGAGGATCCGCATATGGGGCTTGAGGTGCCCGGTCAGGTAGGCCGCGGAGTTCTCCGCCGTGCGCCAGGTGTGTGAGCGCAGCACCGACTCATGGTGCCCATGGGTGTAGACGGCGGTGTCCTTCGGCATGGCGGAGCTCCCCTTCGAGCCGACCGGTGATCGCGTGCGATCGAGTGGCTCCACCGTACGCGGGCATCTCGCATCGCGAGAGAGGCGTCTCGATATACGAACAAGGGGGCGGTGGGAGAAGGTCTCTCACCGCCCCCTTGAGGCCGGACTGATTCATGTCGGCGCCGTGACGTCCCCCAGGCTGACGACGCCCAGCGGACGCCCGGCCTCGACGACCGGCAGCCGCCGCACGCCATGCCTTCGCATCAGCGCGACCGCATCGGCCACGTCCTCGTCCGGCCCGACGGTCACCGGATCCGGGGTGCACACCGCATGACAGCTGACCGCCAGCGGATCGACACCCTCGGCGACCGCGCGCAGGGTGATGTCGCGGGCGGTGAGCACACCGAGCAATTCCCCGTCGAGGGCCACGATCACATCGCCAATGTCCTGCGCGCGCATCAGCTGGGCGGCTTCGACCAGCGAGGCGTCGGGGCGGACCGAGATCACGGCCTGCGTCATGACATCCTTCACATATCGCGGCATGTTCTGCTCGCCTTCTTCGGGTGGAGTGCTGCCCGAAGTACCCGTAGCGAGCCTTTTTTACGCGCCGGAGCGTGCTTTACGCACCTGGGCGCAGGCCGAGCGCCAGGACGACCTCCTTCACGGTGTGGAACGTGCGGTCCGCCGGCAGCTGCTCGGCCAGCGCGATCAGCCGGTCCGGCGCGTGCCGCCCCCTCAGCTCGCGCAGGATCGCCTCGCGATCCGCCGGGAACGTCGTACGCCCCAGCCGCCTGGCGAACTCGAAGCGCACCGTCTCCGCCTCGCCGCCCACTCCGGGGGCGGGCACAGGCCCCGCCCACACCTCGGGGTCGTCGTCGGCGGCGGGCTCCGGGTCGTGCCACTCCTCGACACGAGTCGGGTGGCCTGAACGCATCAGCCCCTGCAGCTCGTGCTTCATCTCATCGTCCCTGTGGACATTCAGCCGGTCGCTGCCTCGCTGCATGTCGGTCCCCTTCCTGAGCGGGTCCGGTCTTTCGTCCCCTTTGCGTACCCGCCACGGCGGGATCAACACGGGGTACCCCCACGTTTGACCTCCATCCGATCGGGGACCCGACGCGTGGCCGAGCGGCCCGTAGGGAGTGAGGAGCGGCGTCGGCGCGGGAAATCAGGGGCCCGTGCCCGACGCCGCGCACTCCTGCGCACACGCCGGAGGTGCCCGGGCGCCGTGTTAGTGGCGAGGGGGCCGGGTACCCGGTCCGCATGGCTGAGAATCCACTGCTGGTCAGACATGGCGAGGCCCTCGACCTGTTCACCGACCGCGTCCACGCGATCGGGCCCGACCAGTGGGACGACCCGACGCCCTGCACCGAGTGGACCGTCCGTGACCTGGTGAACCACCTCACCGTCGAGCAGATGTGGGTGCCGCCGCTGGTCCACGACGGCTCCAGCGTCGCCGACCAGGGCGACGCGCTCGAAGGCGATCTGCTGGGCGAGGACCCCGTCGCCGCCTGGGACGCGGCAGCCGACGCCGCCCGTGCCGTCTTCCGGGAGTCCGGTGCGCTCGAGCGCACGGTCGGCCTCTCGTACGGGGAGAGCCGGGCCACGGACTACTGCGCCCAGATGACGGCCGACGCGACCGTCCACGCGTGGGATCTGTCGCGGGCCATCGGGGCCGATGAGCGCCTTCCGAAACCGCTGGTCGACTTCTCGGTGCGGGAGGTGGCCCCGTATGCGGCGGATCTCGAGGAGAGCGGGCTCTTCGCCGCGCCGGTGGAGGCGCCGGCGGGGGCGGATGCGCAGACCAAGCTGCTGGCCCTGCTGGGCCGCGCGCCGTGACCAGGGGGCGCTCCGCCCCGGCCGTGGGCCAGGTCGAGGCCTGCCCCGGCTGTAGGTCGGGTCGAGGCCCCGGCTGTAGGTCGGGTCGAGGCCCCGGCTGTGGGCCAGGTCGACGCCCCGGCCGTAGGCCAGGTCCACGCACCGTGGGCCAGGTCGAGGCCCCGGCTGTAGGCCTTGCCAGGTCGAGGCCCCGGCTGTGGGCCAGGTCCGCGCCCCGGCGCCCCGGCTGTAGGCCAGGTCCACGCACCGTAGGCCAGGTCCAGGGGGTCGAGCCCCCTGGACCTGGCCCTGTGGTGGGCAGTGATCAGCACCGCACCAGTGGCCGTCCCCAGTGCCGGTGTGCCGCTATGGCCTCCGTGAACGCCCGCGTGAACTCCTCGCTCGTCGAGCCCGTCGTGGTGTCCGTGACCACTCCCTGGTCCGCACACACATGAGCATGCTCCGACGCGATCCGCAGACCATCCGGCTTTATCGACGCCAGCACCCCGACGCCCGACCCCAGCGCACCGATCGGCTTGCCGTGCAGATACGCGTCGCGGATGAACCGCATCGCGTTCGGGTCGGTCGACAGGTCCGGCGTGCCCGCCGGGCCGCCCGGGATCAGGACGGCATCGTAGAGCACCGAGGCGACCGTCGGCAGGGCGCGGTCGACCGTGTAGCCGTTGCCGTCGCTGCCGCGGACCTTGCCGTCGTGCTGGGCGAGGGCCTCGACGACGGCGCCCTGGGTGGTGAGCGCCTCCTGGGCCTGGCTCAGCTGGTCGGTGTCCACGCCGTCCGTGACCAGTACCGCGATGGTGCGGGTGTGGATCGTCTGTTCGCCACGGAGGTTCTCCAGGCTGAGGGCGGGGGAGGAGGCCTGCTGGTGGGTGGTGCCGCCCGGGGCGGGGTTCGGGACCCCGATGCCCTTGGCCACCGCTGTCGCCAGGCCGTAGTCGACGTTGCTGAGCTCCTCGACCGTACGCTCCCGGACCTTCATCGCGTTGACCTTGCCCAGCTCGAAGCGGAAGGCGTCCACGATGTGCTGCTTCTCCCAGTCGCTCATGCTGTTCCAGAACAGCGCCGCCTGGCTGTAGAAGTCCTTGAAGCTCTCGCTGCGCCTGCGGATCTTGTGGCCGTCGACCCGCTCCGCGTAGTGGGTGAAGGCGTAGCCGTCGGGCCCCGCGAGGGCCGGGCAGCCGCCGCCGAGCGAGTTGGGGGAGTAGTTCGTCCCGGTGTGGATCGCGGTCTGGTGGTAGCCGTCGCGATGGTTGGTACGGACCGGCGCGACCGGCCGGTTGACCGGGATCTGGGCGAAGTTGGGCCCGCCGAGCCGGATCAGCTGGGTGTCCAGGTAGGAGAAGTTGCGGGCCTGGAGCAGCGGATCGTTGGTGAAGTCGATGCCGGGGACCACATTCGCGGTGTGGAAGGCGACCTGCTCGGTCTCGGCGAAGAAGTTGTCCGGGTTGCGGTTCAGGACCATCCGGCCGATCGGCCGCACCGGCACCTGCTCCTCCGGAATGATCTTCGTGGCGTCCAGCAGATCGAAGTCGAAGTTGAACTCGTCCTCCTCCGGGACCAGCTGGACCCCCAGCTCGTACTCCGGGTAGGCGCCCGCCTCGATCGCCTGCCACAGATCGCGCCGGTTGAAGTCCGGGTCCCGCCCCGCGCACTCCTGCGCCTCGTCCCACACCAGCGAGTGCACACCGAGCTTCGGCTTCCAGTGGAACTTCACGAAGGTGCCCCGCCCCTGGGCGTTCACGAAGCGGAAGGTGTGGACCCCGAACCCCTGCATCATCCGGAAGCTGCGCGGAATCGCCCGGTCCGACATCAGCCACATCATCATGTGGAGGGTCTCGGGCTGGAGTGAGACGAAGTCCCACAGGGTGTCGTGCGCGGAGGCGCCCGTCGGTATGTCGTTGTGTGGCTCGGGCTTGAGGGCGTGGACGAAGTCGGGGAACTTGATGCCGTCCTGGATGAAGAAGACCGGCATGTTGTTGCCGACCAGGTCGTAGTTGCCCTCCGAGGTGTAGAACTTCGTCGCGAAGCCCCGCACGTCCCGCACCGTGTCCGCCGAGCCGCGCGGGCCCTGCACGGTCGAGAACCGCACGAAGACCGGGGTGCGCACGGACGGATCCTGGAGGAAGGCGGCCTTGGTGAACTCGGCGCAGGACTCGTACGGCTCGAAGTATCCGTACGCGCCCGCGCCGCGCGCGTGCACCACCCGCTCCGGGATGCGCTCATGGTCGAAGTGCGTCATCTTTTCGCGGAAGTGGAAGTCTTCCATCAAGGTCGGGCCGCGCTCGCCCACCGTGAGTGAGTCGTCGGTGTGGTCGATCGCCACCGCCTGGTCGCTGGTCAGCGGGCCCTCGCAGGGGTCCGGGGCCAGATGCTGCTCACGCTGCCGCTGCTTGCGGTCCGGATCCGTCATCGTGCCGCTCCCTTTGTCGCCGTGGCCTTGGTGAACACGTCCACGATCGCCTCGTTGAACGCCTTGAGGTCGGCAGGCTTACGGCTGGTGATCAGGGTGTTGGGGCCGCCTTCGCAGATCTTGACCTGCTCGTCCACCCAGACGCCGCCCGCGTTGGTGATGTCGGTGCGCAGGCTGGGCCAGGAGGTGAGGGTGCGGCCGCGTACGACATCGGCCTCGACCAGGGTCCAGGGGGCATGGCAGATGGCGGCCACCGGCTTGCCCGCGTCGAAGAAGCCCTTGACGAAGGCGACGGCCCGCTTGTCGAGCCGCAGCAGGTCGGGGTTGGCGACCCCGCCGGGCAGGGCGAGCCCGTCGTACTCCTCGACCGTCGCGTCCTTCACCTCCTGGTCGACCTCGAAGGTGTCGGCCTTGTCGAGATGGTGGAATGCCTGGACCCGGCCGGACTTGGTGGACACCAGACGGGGCGTGCCGCCGGCGTCGCGGACCGCCTGCCACGGATCGGTGAGTTCGACCTGCTCAATGCCTTCCGGGGCGACAAGAAAGGCGATCTTCATGCTGATCACGTCCTTCCGGTGATATCCGCGTTCGGTGTCCTCCGAGTGTCCGGGAGGCGGGTAGCCAGCAGGTTGAGGACGAAACCGCGGCTGCCACCTTCTGTGACGCTTCAGCCACGGTGGCCGGCCCGTGACGCGTCAGTCACGGCGCTGGGCGCGGGACGACCGGTGCGGCAAGAACTCCTGCATCTTCGCCTTCAGCCCATGCCGCACCATGCCCGCCCGGGCCTGGTCGCCCTTGATGATGGCCTCGAGCGTGGACTCCAGCTGCTCCCAGGTGGCGTGCGGAGGGATCGGCGGTACGGACGGGTCGGTCAGGAATTCCACCACCGCCGGGCCCTCGGCGTTCAGCGCCTCGCGCCACGCCGGTTCGACCTGCTCGGGCTTCTCCACCCGGATGCCGGTCATGCCCAGTGATTCCGCGAACCGCGCGTAGGAGACATCGGGGATCTCCTGCGAGGGCGTGAACTGCGGCGCGCCGCCCATCGCCCGCATTTCCCAGGTCACCTGGTTGAGATCCTGGTTGTTCCAGACGCCGACCACCAGCCGTGGATCCTCCCAGGCGTCGCGGTACTTGGCCGCCGTGATCAGCTCCGACATCCCGTTCATCTGCATCGCGCCGTCCCCGACCAGCGCCACCACGGGCCGCTCCGGCTGGGCGAACTTGGCGCCGATCGCGTACGGGACCCCGCACCCCATCGTGGCCAGCGTGCCCGACAGCGAGGCGCGGATCCGGGCGCGCATCCGCAGATGGCGGGCGTACCAGTTGGCGACGGAGCCGGAGTCGCAGGTGATGATGGCGTCGTCGGGGAGCAGGGGGTCCAGGCAGTGGGCCACGTACTCGGGGTTGATGGGGTCGGCGGAGAGCTCGGCGCGCCGCTTCATCACCTCGCGCCACCGCCGGACGTCCGCGATGATCTCCTCCTGCCAGTCGCGGTCCTCCTTGCGGTGCAGCAGCGGCAGCAGCCGCAGCAGCGTCTCGCGTGCGTCGCCGACCAGATTGACCTCGTAGGGATAGCGCAGCCCGATCATGTGCGGATCGAGATCGATCTGTACTGCCCGCGCCTTGCCGTACTCGGGCAGGAATTGTGTGTACGGGAAGCTGGAGCCGACCGTCAGCAGCGTGTCGCAGTCGCGCATCAGCTCGTACGAGGGGCGGGTGCCCAGCAGCCCGATCGCCCCGGTGACATACGGCAGTTCATCGCTCAGCACGTCCAGTCCGAGCAGCGCCTTGGCGACACCGGCGCCCAGGGTCTCGGCGACCTGCTGGACCTCGGCGCGCGCCCCGGCGGCGCCCTGGCCGACCAGCATGGCGACCCGGTTGCCCGCGTTCAGCACCTCCGCCGCCCGCTCCAGCGCCGTGGTGGACGGCACCGCCGACCAGCCGCTGCGGTCCAGGCTGGAGGGGACCATCTTGAACTCATGGGTGGGCGGGGAGTACTCGAGCTCCTGGACATCCGCCGGGATGATCACGGCGGTGGGGGCGCGGCGGGCGTAGGCGGTGCGGATTGCCCGGTCCAGGACGTTCGGCAGTTGCTCGGGGACGGTCACCGTCTCCAGGAAGTCGGAGGCGACGTCCTTGAAGAGGCTGTGCAGATCCACCTCCTGCTGGTACGAGCCGCCCATCGCGCTGCGGTGGGTCTGGCCGACCAGGGCCACCACCGGGACATGGTCGAGCTTGGCGTCGTACAGGCCGTTCAGCAGATGGATCGCGCCGGGTCCGGAGGTCGCCGCGCAGACTCCGAGGCGGCCGCTGAACTTGGCGTAGCCGACAGCCTCCAAGGCGGCCATCTCCTCGTGCCGGGCCTGGATGAACCGCGGTTCGTTCTCGCTCCGTCCCCAGGCCGCGAGCAGTCCGTTGATCCCGTCGCCGGGGTATCCGTAGACATCCCCGACGCCCCACTCGCTCAGTCGGGCGAGGACATAGTCGGCGACGGTCATGGTCATGGGCGTCACTCCTGGGAACGGGAGCCTCCGGCTCAGCCGGCCAGCTGCGGCAGCACCTTGCTGCGGTAGAAGTCGAAGAAACCGCGCTGATCGGGGCCGATCTGGTTGACGTAGACGGTGTCGAACCCGGCGTCGGCGTACGCGGTGAGTGCGCGGACGTGCGCGTCGGCGTCGGGGCCGCAGACCACGCGCCGAGCCATCCGCTCGGGGGTGACCAGCTCGGCGGCCTGCTCGAAATGGGCCGGGGTGGGCAGCGTCGACAGCAGCAGGCCGGGCAGCGCCTCGCTCGGCCACAGCCGCAGTGCGGTGTTCAGCGCCTCTTGGGTGTCCGGACCCCAGCACACCTTCAGGCCCCCGCGGACGACTTTGGAGTTGCCGCCCGCGCCGCTGCCGCGCCGGAAGCGCTCCACCAGCTCGGCGTCGGGGACCATGGTGATGAAGCCGTCGCCCACCCGCCCGGCCAGCGCGGCGGCGGCCGACCCGAACGCCGCGATGTCGATCGGCACGGGCTCCTCCGGCACCGTGTACAGGCGTGCGTTCTCCACGGTGTAGTGCTTGCCGTGGTGGGTGACCTTGCGCCCCTCGAACAGCTGGCGCATCACCGCGATGGCCTCCTCCAGCATCTCCAGCCGGATGGCCGGCGGCGGCCAGCGGTCGCCCAGCACATGCTCGTTGAGAGCCTCGCCGCTGCCCACGCCCAGCCGGAACCGGCCCTCCAGCAGTACGGCGCTGGTGGCCACGGCCTGGGCGACGATGGCGGGGTGGATCCGGATGATGGGGCAGGTCACCGCGGTCTGGATCGGCAGGCTGGTGGCCTGTGCGAGCGCGCCGATGACCGACCAGACGAAGGAGGCCTGGCCCTGTGCGTTGTTCCAGGGGTGGTAGTGGTCGGAGATCCACAGTGCCGTGAAACCGGCCTGCTCCGCCATCCGTGCCTGCTCGACGAGTGCCGCGGGCTCGTGTTCCTCGGCCATAAGGAAATAGCCGTACTCGGTCATAGGGCCCTCCTCGAGCGCGGGGTGCCGACGCGACGGGTAACCGGCGCCCGGGGAAGAAAACCGGTTTGGAACGGCCGTGAGCGGGCACGCGACCCGTGTGCTTCGGACCGGAGGCACGCCACGGGAGCAATGCGGCTGCTGGAGGCGTGTCGTGGACGGTCGCCCGATTCATCCGGGATCGCTCCCCATGGCGACATTGACCACAGCCCGAGGGAGACACCGGCGTATGACGCCCGTACGAGCACACCCCACGGTGCGGCGCAGCGCCGGGTCAGGCTCCCGAGGCGGGTGTCTCGGGGGCCGGGGCGCGGGGGGCGGCCGACGGCATGGTCAGGGCTATGTGGCGGCTGAAGCGATCCGCCGCTCCCGCCTCCGCCATTTCGAAGGCGCCGCGTCCACCCGTACGGAAGAGCGTGAGCGCACCGCGGACCGGGGCCGTCGGGGAGGTCCGCAGGGGCAGGCACAGCAGTGAGGTGACCTCCTCGCGCACCAGCACGGGCGCGCCCGCCGCGTCCCGGCCGAAGGCGTCCGCGTCGGGCGGGCTCACCCGGAGGGCGGATACGCCCTCGGACAGCGCGTCCATCACCAGGGGGCAGTCGGCCGGGGCCTGTCCGGTCAGGGAGGCCGTACGGTCGCCGGCGGCGTCCGGCGGGCCGAGCGCCACCACCCGGCGCGGGGCGTCCCCGGCCTCGCCGGACGGCGCCAGATCGCCGATCACCCAGTCCGCGAAGCGCCCGGCCAGCACCTCGGCCGCCCGCACCAGTACGGCCTCGGGCCCGGCTCCGGCGAGGGCGGACCCGAGGAGCGCCGTCGCCATGTCGTCTACGAGGTCCAGCAGTTCCGCGTGGCGCGTCACCTCCGCGAGAGCCGGTCCCGACCGCGGCCCGCGCGGGCCGGCCGCGCCACCCGCCCGGCCCCTCGCCTCGTCCATCCCCGGCTGGAACGCCGCCAGCACCGCCGGTTGCGGTTCGCCCGGCGGCCGCAGCGCGGCCAGGGTCACCCGCATCCCGCCGTCGGCCGTCGGCTGGGAGACCCGCACCGAAAGGCTGCGGTCGCCCTCGCCGCGCGCGACCGCGGCGACCTGTGAGCGCAGCGCGGCCTGTCCGTCGCGCCGCAGTGACGCGGTGAGGGGACGTCCGGTGGCGTATCCGGCGCGGGTGTTGAACAGTTGGGTGGCGGCGAAGTTCATCCGCCGGACGACGGACTCCCGGTCCATCAGGACGACGGCGATCGGCATCCGCTGGAACAGCGCCCGCAGCAGCTGCTGTTCATGCGGGTCGGCACGGCCCCCGCCCGGGATCCGGGCCACCGCGGCCAGTTCCTCGTACCGTGGCCACAGCACATCCGCCACATGCTGAAGTTCGAAAAGAGCGGCGTCCAGGACGGACGGCCGCTCCTGCGGGGGCAGAGCCCGCGCCGTTCTCAACTCGTCGACCCGTCTGCGGAAGTCTCTGAGCTCCGCACCGAATTCCCGCGCCCCGGACATGGCCACACGGTAACCTGACCGGCCCCGTGAGTCGGCCTTGGTGTTGTTTTCCGCGCAAAGCCGGGGGAAGCCGGAAAATGAGGGTTCCGCGCGGGGGCGGGACCGGAGCTCTGCCGCCTCGGAGTGAAAGGACCGGACTCGGCGATGCCGGACCGCGCGCGCAGCCGCCCCACCCCGACCCGCCAGACCGACGCGTCGTCCCTCGGACGCGGGCTGGCCGACCTCGCGGAGCAGGCCGCCTCGTGTACCCCCGCCAGCTGCGGGGCCACCGCCACCGCCGTCCTCACGCCGGACGCGGGCACGGACGCGGACGGCGAGCCCACCACCGCGGCCACCCACCCCGATCTGTCCGGGCTGGTGTCGGTGCAGCTGAGCACGGGGGAAGGCCCGATCCTCACGGCGCGGGCCACCGGCCGCCCGGCGTGCGCCGAGGATCTGCTGTACGACCGGCGCTGGCCGCGGTTCCGGGCCAGCGCGCTGGACGCGGGCGTACGCTCCAGCGCCACCCTGCCCTTCGTCTGCGACGGTCTCACGGTGACCGTATCGGTCTACGGATTACGCCCCGGTTGCCTGGAGAAGGCGGCTCAGGGCACCACCGAGCTGCTCGGCGATCTGACCACCGAGAGCCTGGCCCGGGACCGGCTCTACCGTGCCGCCCTCGTCCAGGTCGATCAGCTGGACGCGGCGCTGCGCGCCCGCCCGGTCGTCGACCAGGCGTGCGGCATCGTCATGTACCTCCGCGGCTGCGACGCCGACGACGCCTTCGAGCTGCTGCGCCGGCTGTCCCAGCGGACCAACCGCAAGCTCACCGAGCTCGCCGGGAACGTGGTGCGCACCCGTGGCCGCGGCCTGGAGAAGGAGCTCGTCGCACTGCGCCGCTGAACTCCCGGACCGCCCGTGTCGCCCTGCCGCCGCATCCCCCGATCTGCGAAGGTGGACAGGTCGGCACAGACAGGCGGAGGTGTGGACGAATGCAGCGGCAGTGGACCGCCCCGGCTCCGGCGGACCGGGACGACGGCGGCCTGCCGGTCCTCCCGGAGCTGGCCGAGCGCTTCACCGAGGCGGCCGCCCACACCGCGCCGGAGCCGGTCGGCGGGTCCCTGGAGCTGCGCTCGGCCGCGTGCGGCTACTGGTCGCGGCGAGGGCTGTGGACCGATCCGGCGCATGTCGTGGTCGCTCCCGGCGCCGAGCCCCTGCTGCTCGCGCTGCTCTCCTCGGCCTCCGGCGGCGAGGTGCTGCTGCCCCGGCCCTGCGCCGCCTGGTACCCGCCGCTGGTGCGGCTGGTCGACCGGCGGGCCTACCACGCCCCCGTACCGGCCGAGTGCGGCGGGCTGCCCGATCCGTTCGCGCTGCTGGAGACCGTCCGAAGGATCCGCGCCGAGGACGGGCGGCCCCGGATGCTGATGCTCTCGGTGGCCGACGATCCGACGGGCACCGTGGCCCCGCCCGAGCTGCTGCACGAGGTGTGCGAGGCGGCGGTGGACGAGGGGCTGCTGATCGTGAGCGACGAGACCTGGCGGGACACCGTCCACCATCCGCATGGCACGGTGCTGCTCAGCCCCGCCGAGATGTTCCCCGAGGACGTCATCGTGCTCGCCGATCTCGCGGGTGCGTTCACCCCGGCCGGCTGGCCCGCCGCGATCGCCCGGTTCCCGGCCACCGAGCGCGGGATCGAGCTGCGGTGGCGGGTGCTGTCGCTGCTCACCGCCGTGCGCTCCACGCTCCCGGCCCCCGTCGCGGCGGCCGCCACGTACGCGCTCGGCGAGCCGGAGCCGGTGCGCGCGCGGATGGCCGTCGCGGCCCGCGCGCACGGGGCCGTGGCCGCCGCGGCCTATCGTGCGCTGACCGCCGTCGGGGCGCTGTGCCGTCCACCGCAGGCCGGCCGTCATCTCTACGCCGACCTGGACGAGCTGCGCGCCGTGCTCGCCGCCCGCGGTATCACCGACTCGGTGGAGCTGGAGCGCGAGCTGACCCGGCGGCTGGGGCCCTCGGCGGCCGGGGGTCATCGCTTCGGCGATCCCCCGCACACCCTGCGGGTCCGGGTGGCGACCGCGCCGCTGCTCGGGGCCGACGACACGGCACGGCTGCGCGCCCTCGACGCGTCCGATCCGCTGGAACTGCCGCATGTGGCGATGGCATTGGCCGCCTTCGAGGCGGACTGCCGCGAGCTGATCGAGGCCGGCCCGGGCTGACCGGTCCGGCCGGCCGAGTGCCCGCATGCCGTCCTAAGCCGAGGGCCGCCGCCGAAGGGCCGGCCCGGACCGGAAGGGAGCCCACGCCATGACCGACCAGGCAGACCAGACCGGCGACGCCGAGCGGGCCAGGCGGGTGGAGCCTGCCGGGCGGCCTCGCGCCGAGCTCGGCGCGCCGGGCCGGCCCCGGCTCGGCCCGGCGACCCCCGAGCTCGCCGCCCCGCGTCCGCTCGGCGAGGTCCGCACCTGGCCGCGGTCGTTCCTCCACCGGCTCACCTCGCCGCTGCCGGGCGTACGGGCGATCGCCCGGCTGGCCAGGGAGGGGCGGCTGCGGCCACCGGTCGAGACGCTCCACGAAATCCCCGAACTGCCCTTCGCCCCGGGGCCGCTCCCGCTGACCGGCCCCGGACAGACGGCGCTCACCTGGGCGGGGCACGCCAGCTGGGTCATGCGGATCGGCGGGCTGACCGTGCTCACCGACCCGGTCTGGACACGGAAGATCATCGGCACCCCGGCCCGGGTCACCCCGGTCGGGGTCCGCTGGGAGGACCTGCCGCCCGTCGACGCGGTGGTCATCAGCCACAACCACTACGACCACCTGGACGCGCCCACGGTCAAACGGCTGCCCCGGGACACCCCGATGTTCGTCCCCGCCGGGTTGGCCGGCTGGTTCCGGGCGCGCGGGTTCACCCAGGTGACCGAGCTCGACTGGTGGGAGGCGGCCGAACTGCCCGGCGAGAGCGGCCCCGTCCGCTTCGACTTCGTCCCCGCGCACCACTGGAGCAAGCGCACTCTGACCGACACCTGCCGCTCGCTGTGGGGCGGCTGGGTCCTCACCGCGCCCGACGGACAGCGCGTCTACTTCGCGGGGGACACCGGCTACGGCCACTGGTTCCAGGAGATCGGCCGTCGCTACCCCGGGATCGATCTGGCGCTGCTGCCCATCGGCGCGTACGACCCGCGTTGGATGCTCCGACCGGTGCACACCGATCCCGAGGAGGCCGTACGGGCGTTCGGCGACCTGGGGGCGCGGGTGCTGGTCCCCATGCACTGGTCGACGTTTCTGCTCTCCGCCGAGCCTCCGCTGGAGCCGCTGCACCGGGTCCGCGCGGCCTGGGAGGCCACGGGCCGGCCCCGGGAGGCGCTGTGGGATCTGCCGGTGGGGAGCTCACGGGTGCTCGAGTAGCGGGCATTCGGGCGAATCTGACACAAAGGTAATGAGCGGGTCATAAGTGGCGAGTGGTGCACGGCGCACCTAGTTTCCTGTTCATGCGTACACGAAAACTTCGCTATGCCGTCGGCCTCACGGCCGCGCTTGTCGTCGAACTCGGTTCCCTCCCCGCCGCGCACGCCGCCCCCACCCCCGCGGCCCGGCAGCACATCGTCCACCCCGGAGAGTCCATCCAGGCCGCCGTGGACGCGGCACGGCCCGGGGACACCATCGAGATCCGGCCCGGCACCTACCGGGAGAACGTCCAGATCACCACCAGCCGGCTGACCCTGCGCGGCGCGGGCCAGAGCACCGTGCTCCGCCCGGCCGCGCGTGCCTCGGCCAACGCCTGCGGCCGGGCCGGCCACGGTGTGTGCATCACCGGGACGGCCCAACGCCCCGTCACCAATGTGCGGATCCGCTCCCTGACGGTCTCCGGCTTCCCCAAGAACGGCATCTGGGGCTCCGGCACCGACCGGATGGACGTCCGCAAGGTCGTCACCGAGAAGAACGGCCAGCAGGGCATGGGCCAGCAGCTTTCCACCCGGGGCGTCTTCATGAACAACGTCTCGCGCGGCAACAAGGAGTCGGGCATCTTCCTCGCCAACACTGTCGATGCCGAGGGCGGCGCCACCGACACCCTGGGCACCGAGGTCTCCGGCAACCGGCTGAGCGGCAACCGGATCGGCATCGTGGTCCGGCGGCTGCGCAACCTCACCGTCGAGCAGAACACCGCCACCGGCAACTGCGGCGGCGTGTTCATCGTGGGCGACGAGTCCACCCCGCGCGCCGGCGACCTGACCGTACGGCACAACGCCGTGCACGAGAACAACGCATACTGCGCGCCCAACGCCCGGCTGCCGTTCATCCAGGGCGCCGGCATCGTGCTCACCGGCGCCGAGGGCGCCCGGGTGACCGGCAACCAGGTCCACAACAACGTGGGCACCTCGCCCATGTCCGGCGGGATCGTGCTGTTCGGCAGCGTCGTCGGGACCCCGAACTCCAAGAACGCCATCAGCCGGAACGTGCTGAGCGCCAACAAGCCGGCCGACCTGGCCGACCGGGACAAGGGTCCCGCCAACACCTTCACCGACAACGTCTGCGAGCTGTCCGTGCCCACCGGCCGGTGCTGAAAGGCAACGCCATGACGACCATAGGGACCACCCCCGCCCCGACCACCCCCACCACACCCGCCGACGCCCCGGCCCCCGCCCACCAGGCGGGCCCGACGCCGGCGGCCATGCAGCTGCGCGAGGTCGCCTTCGGCGCCGCGCGGGCGGCGGCCGTGCGGGCCGCCGCCCGGCTCCGCATCGCCGACGCGCTGGGGGAGCGGCCCGCCTCCCTCGGCGAACTCTCCTCCGCCGTGGACGCCGAGCCCGATCCGCTGCGCCGGCTGCTGCGCGCCCTGGCCTGCTGCGGGATCTTCGCCGAGACCGACGACGGCCGCTTCACGCACACCCCCATGTCCCGGCTGCTGCGCGAGGACGCCCCGGGCAGCCTCCGGAACATCTGCCTGTGGTGCACCGAACCCTGGACCTGGGAGGCATGGCCTCAGCTGGACCGGGCGGTGCGCTCGGGCGGCGTCATCTTCAACGACATCTTCGGCAAGGACTTCTTCCGCTATCTCCACGAGGACGCACCCGAGTCGGCCAAGGTGTTCGACCGGGCGATGACCACCTCCAGCCGGCAGTCCGCCGCGGACGTCGCCGACTTCCTCGACCTCGACGGCGTCAAGGAGGTCGTGGACATCGGCGGCGGCCAGGGCCATGTGCTCGCCGGCCTGCTGGGCAAGCATCCGGCACTGCGCGGTACGCTCCTGGACCTGCCGCAGGTGGTGGCGAACGCCGATCCGCGGCTGCGGGACGGCGGGCCGCTGGCCCCGCGCGCCACGCTGCTGCCCGGCGACTGCCGTCAGGAGATCCCCGTCCAGGCCGATCTCTACATCATCAAGAACATCCTCGAATGGAACGACGAGTCCACCCGGCGCACGCTCGGCAATGTGGTCGCGGCGGCGCGGCCCGGCGCGCGGGTGGTGGTCATCGAGAACCTCGTCGACAACAGCCCCTCCCACTTCACCACGGCGATGGATCTGTTCCTGCTGCTCAATGTGGGTGGCCGCAAGCACACCGCGGAGAGCATGGCCGCGCGGATGACCGAGGCCGGTCTGAACGTGACGGACATCCGCCCGGTCAACGGCTATCTGCACGCGTTCGAGGCCACGGTGCCCGGCGCCTAGCCGGCCGCACCGCGCAACACGGTGCCCGCGTCGTTCTCACGACGCGGGCACCGTCTTCTTGTGTCTGCGATCAGGCCCAGCGGTACGAGGTGAGGTGCGCGAAGGCCACCACATTGGCCGTGTAGTCCTTCGCCGCGTGGTCGTACGCCCCGCCGCAGGTGATCAGGCGCAGCTGGGCGTCGGGGGTGTCCCCGTACACCTCCTGGTCCGGGAAGGCGTTCTTCTTGAAGGTCTGCACCTTGTCGACGGCGAAGGTCGCGATGGTCCCGTCCTCGCGGGTGATGTCGACCTTGCTCCCGGGCTTGAGCGAGCTGAGCGTGTAGAACACCGCCGGTCCGACCTTGGTGTCCACATGCCCCGCCACGACGGCGTTGCCGCGCTCACCGGGGGAAGGGCCGCCCTGGTACCAGCCGACGAGGTTGTTGTCGGTGTCGGGCGGCGGGATCAGCATGCCGGTGGAGTCGAGCGACAGCGCGGTGAACGGCGCACTCACCCCGATCGAGGGGATGTCCAGATGTGTCGCGGGGGAGCGCGGCAGCGCGGGTCCGGGCCGGGACTCGGGGGTGGCCGTCGGATCCTGGGGCTCCTCGGCCGGGAACTCCTCGGCGGCCTCCGGCTCCTCTGACGCGGGCGCGGGCGCGGACGCGGTGACCGCGGGCTCGGCCACGGCCGGCGAGGACTGGGAGGACGCGTCAACCGAGTTGTAGATGAGGAAGACTCCGATGAGGGCCGACGCCGCGGCCCACCGGAGGGTGCGGGTGTTGCTGTCGGTCCCGCCGTGCTTGGCAGCCTTGCCCATAGGGGTGTTCGCCTTTCTCACAGCGCCCGTGGCGCTGCCGTGGCACCTCCGCCGAGCGGTGATGCCACGGCAGCACGGGATTCACAAGCGTCAGGCTCAGATCGCGGTGCCCGAGGGCTTACGGCGACGCAGGGCGTAGGCGCCGGCGCCGAGGCCACCGAGGAGCAGGACGGAACCGGCGGCCATGCCGCTGCCCGTGGTGGCCATGCCGCCGCCACCGGTGTGGACACCGCCGCGCGGCTTCTCGCCCTTCCACGAGCCGCCGTCCCAGTCGCCCTTCTTCTCCTCGGACCAGCCGCCCTTCTTCTCGTCGGACCAGCTGCCGTGGTCCTCCTTGTCCTTGCCGGACCAGTCGTGGTGCTCCTTGCCCTTCTCGGACCAGTCGCCCTCGTCCTTGCCCTCGTGCTCCTTGCCCTTCTCGGACCAGTCGCCCTCGTCCTTGCCCTCGTGCTCCTTGCCCTCTTCCTTGTGCTCCCGCTCCTTGTCCTTGTCCTTCCACGAGCTGCTGCCCTGACCGTAGCCGTCCTCGGAGGACTCCTGGCTGCTCGAGTACCCACCGTGGCCGCCCGGGTCCGAGACGTCGGCGGCGAACGCGGCAGCAGGGGCGCCCAGGGTCAGGGTGGCGGCAATCGCCGCCCCGGTGAAGAGTGCGCGAGTAGATCGCATGAGTCATTCCTTCCGGCGCTTGCCGCGATACTGACTATTTGCCAGATAAAGGGATCGCGGCGGCGTCTTAACCACCGTCAGCGAAGAGGAGCGCACCCGCCACTTGGCGCGGCCTGCAATCTGGCGGGTTGTAAGCCCTCTGGGTGTAGATAAGCGCAGTGATCACCCATTCGCCGCGCGAATGGGCTGATGGCTTATCACCTTTTCGGCAGACCCGGCCCCGATCGGCTCGAAAATGACGTGGGTATCCGCTCATGCGAAGTATGAGTATCCGATCATACGAAAGGGCCGCCGACCGATACCCACACGGTCAGCGGCCCTGCGACGGGGGTGGAGGCGGCCGGTGGCGGCCCGGCCCGCACGCGGCGGCCCTAGCTCCGGTCCCGCTCCCAGCGGTAGAACTCGTGCGCCATGGCGTCCTTCGGCTCGCGCCAGGTCTCCGGGTCGTATGCCTCGACATAGGCGGTGAGCCGCTCACTGATGGCACGGAATTCCGGATGGCCGGCCATTCTCGCGACCTCGGGCCCCGGCGGCCGGTCGGCCTCGATCAGATGCAGATACACATCGTGGAACTGGAACAGGCTGCGGCCGGTCACCCCGATCAGATGCGGCAGTTCACCGCGATCCGATTCCTCGAATACCGAAGCGATATCCGCGGCGGAGCCGTCCTTCATCCGGGCGACGATCAGGGATCGGTACATGACCTACGCCTCGACCCGCGCGCGGGCGCGCTGCTCGATCTTGTCCCGGATGAGCTCCATCTGAATCTTCGAATTCCTGTTGATGTGCTCCGTCATTCCGGCGTCGTCCACCGGGGCGTCGGGCTTCATTTCGAAGTCCTGGGTCCAGCGCATTCGGGTGCCCGCGGGCTCCTCGTCGTACTCCCAGCGGATGTTCATGAAGGCGAAGGGGCCCGTCTCGACCCGGCGCGCCCACACGGTCCGCACATCGCGGGCCGTCTCCCGCTCGGAGACCCAGCTCCAGATCTTCCCGTTCTCATCGGGGTGCATGGTCAGCCGGAAGGTGGTGGTGTCCCCGTTCCGCTGCAACACCTCGACCGACGCGTACTCACTGAACAGCTGCGGCCAGTTCTCCAGGTCGTTGGTCATGTCCCAGACGAGGTCCAAGGGCGCCGCGATCACGATCTCGTTGTCGGTGTGGCCGGCCATCTCATGCTCCCGTGGTCAGTGAGGTGTTGATGACATCGAGGAAGTCGCCAGGGGTCTTGCAGCTTTCGGCACCCGGTTCGATCGGGGTGCCGTAACGGTTCTCCAGTTCGCCGACGATGGCGAGCAGACCGAGCGAGTCCAGGCCGTACTCCTCGAAGGTGGAGTCCGGCCGCGTCTGCATCATGTCCGGGTCGACGGTGAGACCGGCACAGCGCCTCATGAGCGAGGCCAGCTCCTCGTAGGACAGTTGACTGGGCATCACATATCTCCTTCCGGTCCGCGGAGCACGAGCGCCGCGTTGCAACCCATGAGCCCTCGGCTCAGCACCAGCGCGGTCCGCGGCTGGATGGGGCGGGAACTGCCGGTGACGAGGTCGAGGTCATGGCATACGTCGGTGACGTACGGGGTGGGCGGTACGACGCGGTGTTCCATGGCGAGCACCGCGGCCGCTACGTCCAGGACGGGAGCCGCGCAGTACGCCCGGCCGAAGCCGGTCTTGGGTGCGGTGACCGGGACCCGGGTGCCATGTGCGCCCAGCGCGTCGGTGATCGCGAGTGCCTCGGCGCGGTCGGCTTCCGGCGTACCGATCGCGTCCGCGAACACCACATCGATCTCCTCCGGCGCGCACCCCGCGTCGTCGAGGGCGGCGCGGATGGCGTGGGCGAGCCCCTCCCGGGACCGCTCCCATTGCGACGGTCCGCTGAAGGTGGAGGCATGGCCGAGGATCCGGCCGCGGACGCGGGCGCCGCGGCGCAGGGCGGCGCCCTCCTCCTCGACCATCAGCATGGCCCCGCCCTCGCCCGGCGCGAAGCCACAGGCGTCGGTGGTGAACGGCAGATAGGCCCGGCCCGGTTCCCGGGCCAGGCTCATCTCCTCGTAACCGAGCTGGCAGACGATCGAGTACGGCGCGAGCGGCGCCTCGGCGGCGCCCACGACGATCGCGTCCGCCCCGTGCCGGATGGACCGGCAGGCGTGCGCGAGCGCGTCGAGACCGCCCGCCTCGTCGTTGGCCAGCACCCCGCAGGGGCCTTTGAACCCGCCGCGGATGGAGATCTGGCCGGTGCTCGCCGCGTAGAACCAGGCGATGGACTGGTACGGGCCCACATACCGCGGCCCCTTGCCCCACAGCTGTTGCAGCTCGCCCTGGCCGAACTCGCCGCCCCCGGATCCGGCGGCGGTCACCACGCCCACCGCGAACGGGGACATGTCCTTCGTGGGCAGCCGGGCGTCCTCCACGGCCAGATCGGCCGCCGCCATCGCGAAGTGCGTGAAGCGGTCGGTCTGGACGAGGTAGCGCTCCTCGACCATCGACCCCGGCTCGAAGCCCTGGACCTGGCCCGCGACCCGGAGCGGAAAGTCCTCGCAGCCCTCGCGGGAGACCCGGTCGAGAAAGGTCATCCCTTCTCGTACGGCCTTCCAGAAGGCGTCCGTGCCCACGCCGTTCGGCGCCACGATCCCCAGGCCGGTGATCGCGGCGCCACGCCGGGCGTGCCTGTTCTTCTGCCTGCTCGCCGGAGCGCTCAGCGATGCGTTCATGACGCACCTCCGTGGCTGAGGACCACCGCCGACTGGAAGCCGCCGAACCCACTGCCGACCGAGAGCACATGGCGCAGCGGCAGGGAGCGGGCAGTGCGCGGCACATAGTCCAGATCGCACTCGGGGTCCGGGTCCTGGTAGTTGGCGGTCGGCGGCACCACACCGTGGGAGAGCGCCAGGGTGCAGGCCACGATCTCGATCGCCCCGATGGCGCCCAGGGAGTGGCCCACCATCGACTTGATCGAGCTCATCGGCGTGCGATACGCGTGCTCGCCCAGTGAGCGCTTGACCGCCGCCGTCTCGTGCCGGTCGTTCTGCTGGGTGCCGGAGCCGTGTGCGTTGACGTAGTCGATCTCGGAGGCGTCGATGCGCGCATGGCCCAGTGCATGGTCGATGGCCTCGGACATCTCCAGGCCCTCCCGGGTCAGACCGGTCATGTGGTACGCGTTGCCGAAGGTGGCGAACCCCTTGATCTCGCAGTAGATCCGGGCCCCTCGGGCGCGCGCGTGCTCCAGTTCCTCCAGGACGAGCACGGCCGCGCCCTCGCCCAGGACGAAGCCGTCGCGGCGGGCGTCGAACGGCCGCGACGCATGCGCCGGGTCGTCGTTGTTAGCCGAGGTCGCCTTGATCGCGTCGAAACAGGCCACGGTGATCGGGGAGATCGGCGAGTCCGCCGCCCCCGCGATGCACACATCGGCCCGGTTCTCCTCGATCGTCTGGAAGCCGTAGCCGATCGCGTCCAGACCCGAGGTGCAGCCCGTCGAGACGGTCTGCACCGGGCCCTGGGCGCCGATCAGCTCCGCGACGCCGGAGGCCAGCGCGCTGGGCGAGAACGCGCGATGCAGATGCGGACCGGCCCTCCGGTGGTCCACATCCCAGCTCTCGCCCCTGTTGCTGACCGCGACATAGTCGTTCTCCAGCCGGGTGGTGCCGCCGACCGCGGTGCCGAGCGACACCGCGGTCCGCCAGCTGGCCTCCGGCTCCGTGTCAAGGCCCGCGTCCCGTACGGCCTCCTGGGAGGCCGCCAGGGCGAACTGCACATACCGGTCGGAGTGTTCCACCTGCTCCACCGTCAGCCCGCAGGCATACGGGTCGAAGTCGACCTCGGCGGCGATCCGCGAACGGAACCCCGCCGGATCGAAGAGCGTGATCCCGCGCGTCGCCGTGCGCCCGGCAGTGAGCGTGTCCCAGAAGGCCGGAACACCCACGCCCCCCGGTGCGACCACGCCGAGCCCGGTGATCGCCACCCGTCGCGTCACGATGACGCCTCGGCCGGCTCGGTGGCCTCCGTGTCCACATGCCCAAGCTCGGGACGGGGGGCCAGCGGTCCCAGATGGAAGACCATCCGGGCCTCGCTATCGCCCACATTGCGGAAACGGTGGCGCATGTCGCGGGGGATCAGGAGGCCCTGGTCGGGACGGAGCGCATGCGCGGTCCCGTCCAGATCCACCTCCAGATCCCCGCGCACGACGAACACGAACTCCTCGGAGTAAGGGTGGTAGTGCTCGCCGATGCGCTCACCGGGCCGCATGATGGCCAGGCCCATGAAGCCGCTCGTGGCGCCCACCGTGTTGGGGGTCAGCATGGCGCGCAGATCGCCACCGCGCCGGGTGTTGGGAGCAACTCCGGCGAGGTCGACGATGTGGGGGGACTGCGTGGTCATGTTCGGTGCCTCCGGACGTGGGGACGTTAAGGGACGTGGGGGAAGGCAAAACGTCAGTAGTCCGCCGCCCGGCGGTCGGTGATCGGGACCATGTCGCAGTCCGCGAGGAAGCGCCGCAGCCCCTCCTCCGACGACAGGTCCCGGCCGGCGGAGAGGTCGACAAGACGGCTCAGCACGGCCGCGGCGCGCGGGCCGCCGACACCGGCGGACAGCGCCGGATCCCGGTCCAGCGGGGCGCTGAGGTCCACCAGCCGGACGACGGTGTCCTGCTGCTGGAAAGTCGTGCTGCTGAGCAGGGGGCACCCGGTGGTCTCGGACCCGCCCGGCCCACCCCCCGCCGCTCCGGTGAGCGCCAGCTCGTCCTGGCGGGCCAGCAGCCGGGCGACCGCCGTGCCGCAGCCCTCCTTCACCGGGTACATCAGCGCATGACGCCGTATGGCGGTGACCTGCCGGGTGTCCTTGGCCGACGCATGGTGCACCATGGGCATCGCCGCGGCCGCGAAGTAGTCCCGCGCCGACTCCGGGTCGTCCAGCTCGCGGGAGACCTCCAGATACGGGTTGATGGCCTCCTCGACCGCCCTGACCTCGGGCTGCATGGCCACATGGCGCAGCGCCGTCATCAGGTCGCCCTTCACCTCGACGGCCCGGACCACCCGGTTGCCGCTCATGAACAGCGAAGTGCGGCACAGCCGGGTGGTGTCGTTGACGCGTGCTTCGGGCGAGGCGTAGTCGGCCAGGATCGCGGCCACCTCGTCCTCGCTGCCCGGCTTGACGTTGAAGACCAGGGCATGCCGGATCACCCCGTCTCCGGTCCGCGGGGCGGCCTGCAGCCGGCCCCTGGACGGGGTGTCCTCACCGCGTGGCGGCATCTCCCGCAGGATCCCGAACCGCAGCGACCGGGTGTCCTCCACACATCCGTGCATCGGTTTGACCATCTCGCGATGCTCTTCGCTGTCCACCCAGGCGAGGAAGGGCGGGGCGCTCTCCCACTCGCTGGTGATCAGCCACTTGCAGGGGTCCTCGATCGACTGGCACAGCTGGTCGCTGAGGTGGCCGGGAACCGAGGCCACCTGCTGGCACAACTCGTCGTACGCGCGCAGAAAGCGCTCTTCGGCACCGCTGCGCACATCCAGCAGCAGCACCACACGCAGTCGGGAGTCGGGCAGGATCGACTGCATGCTCATAGTGGGTGTCATGGTGGGCTGTGGAGCCTGGGGCACGGTGCTCATGTTCCACTCCTCCTAGGGGGGACGCGTCCTTCCTGGACGCGTCGCCCGCTAGACGATCGTGGAGCGCTCCCACCGGATGGCGCGAGATTTGTGAGCCATCTGAGCGAACGCCAGGTCAGAGGCTCGGAGGGCCCCTCGAAGACCGGGCATAGCGACACAATGAAACCTCTTGCCGACAACGACGACACTGCTGAGCGGGTGCCCGTCCTGATCACGGGCGGCTCCCTGGTGGGACTGTCCGCCTCGCTGTTCCTGGGCCGTCTGGGCATCGGCCATCTGCTGGTGGAAAAACACGCGCGCACCTCGATCCACCCCCGCGGACGGGGCAACAACGTGCGCACGATGGAGCTGTTCCGGACCGCGGGCGTGGAGTCCGCGATCCGCGAGGCCGCATCCGTCCTGGCCGAGAACCACGGCATCCTTCAGGCTGAATCCCTCACCGGAACGGACCACAACTGGCTCTTCCGTGACATCGACCCCGGCGGCAAGATCGGCCGGATCAGCCCCTCGGGCTGGTGTCTGTGCAGCCAGAACGACCTCGAACCCGTGCTGCTGCGGGCCGCCCAGGGCCTCACCGGCGAACTGCGCTTCGGAACCGAGCTGATCTCCTTCGAGCAGGACGCCGACGGGGTGACCGCCGAGATCCTGGACCGCGCGTCGAAGCGGCGCGGCACGGTCCGCGCCGAGTACCTCATCGCCGCCGACGGCCCCCGCAGCCCCGTCCGCGAACGGCTCGGCATCGGCCAGAGCGGACACGGCGAGCTCTTCCACAACGTGTCCATCACCTTCCGCGCCAAGCGGCTCGCCGACGCGGTCGGCGACCGCCGCTTCATCGCCTGCTATCTGACCAACCCCAAGGCCGACGGGGCGCTGCTCCCGGTCGACAACCAGGAGCACTGGGTCTTCCACGCGCCCTGGCACCCCGAGAACGGCGAGCCGCTCGAGGCGTTCACCGACGAGCGCTGCGCCGACCACATCCGCACCGCCGTCGGCATGCCCGATCTGGAGGTGGAGATCACCGGGAAGGCCCCCTGGCATGCGGCCGAGCGGGTGGCGGACCGCTACTCCGAGGGACGGGTCCTCCTCGCCGGGGACTCCGCGCACGAGATGTCGCCCACCGGTGCCTTCGGCTCCAACACCGGTATCCAGGACGCCCACAACCTCGCCTGGAAGCTGGCCGCCGTCCTCGGCGGCTGGGCGGGCCCCGGGCTGCTGGAGAGCTACGGCGCCGAGCGCCAGCCGGTCGCCAAGGCCACCAGCGCCCGCGCCGCCGCCCGCTCGGCCGAGCACAGCCACCCCGGCTACTCCGCGCCCCCCACCGCCGGGCCGCAGTCCAATGTGATGGCCGTGGCCATGGGCTATCGCTATGTCCAGGGTGCGGTCATGGGCACGGACCCCTCGGCCCCCGTGGTCCCCGAGCAGTTCACTCTCTCCGCCGAGCCCGGCAGGCGCGCCCCGCACATGTGGGTCCACCGCTGCGGTGTCCGCCTGTCCACCCTCGACCTGTACGAGCGCACCTGTGTGCTGCTCACCGGCCCGGGCGGCGCCGCGTGGCACGAGGCGGGCGGCCATGTGGCCGAGGACCTCGGCATCCCTCTCGACCGCTACCGGGTCGGCAACGAGCCCGACCATGAACTCGCCCCCGAGCCGGGCGTCGACTGGGCCGAGCTCCATGGCACGGCCCCCGACGGCGCGGTCCTCGTCCGCCCCGACGGCTTCGTGGCCTGGCGCGCGGAGCGCTCCGTGCCCGACCCGCAGGCCACGCTGACGGAGGTGATGCGGCAGGTGCTGAGTCTCACCCGTTGAAGGCACCGGCTGGCCCGGGTCCCCGTCCCCGGGTCAGCCCGCCGGTTCGCTGGAGGCGGTGCGGCGGCGGGAGCGGAGCCGGCGCCGGAGGGAGGGGGCGATGCTGATCGCTATCGTCAGCAGGACGGCCGCCGCCACGCCCTCCCAGGGCTCGCGGAAGAGCGAGCCGCCCAGGATGCCGATCAGCTGATACGTCCCGGCCCAGGCCGGCGCCGCCGGTCCGGCGCCCCGGGCGAAGCGGCGCATCGGCATCCGGGCCAGCAGACAGGCCAGCATCACCGGGATCCGGCCCGCCGGAATCAGCCGGGAGACGACCAGCACCGCCACCCCGTGCTCGGTCAGCCGCGCCTCCGCCTGTGCGAGGCGTTCGGGGGCGGCGCGGTCGTGGATACGGGTCAGCCAGCGGGAGCCGTTCTTGGAGCGGACGCCGCGCCGGCCGAGCCAGTAGAGGACGACGTCGCCGAGGAAGGCCGCCAGGGAGGCCACCGCGAAGACGACCAGGAGGGAGAGCGCGGGGGTGGACTGGTGGACGGCGACGACGGCGGCCGAGCTGACCAGCGCGCCCGTCGGCACCACCGGGACCAAAGACCCCAGCACCACCAGCACGAACAGCGAGGGATAGCCCACCGCCTGCTGGGCCGACTCCGACGGCAGACTCCGCGCCAGCTCGGTCAGATCCGGTAACACCGTCATGGCCGGGCCGGCTCCAGCCGGACACTCTCCCCGTGCCCCAGCCGGTGCACCGCCGCCTGGGGGGCCAGCCGCCCGGCGTGCCGTACGAAGTCGTCGCCCGGTGCGTGGAATTCATGCGGACGGACCGCGTCCATACCGATCGGCCAGTACGTCCCGTAGTGCACCGGCACCGCACTGCGCGCCCCCAGCCGCGCCAGCGCCCGCGCCGCCCGGCTCGCGTCGAGATGGCCGTGGCCCAGGTAGGGGCCCCAGCCGCCCACCGGCAGCAGCGCCACATCGCACGGGCCGACCGCCTCCGCCATCGCGTCGAACAGCCCGGTGTCGCCCGCGAAGTACGTCGTCGCCTCGCCGCGCACCACAAACCCCAGGGCGGGCACCCGGCTCGGCCCGTACGGCAGCCTCCGGCCGTCGTGCGCGGCGGGGACGGCCCGGATCCGTAGGTCGCCCACCGTGAGCTCGTCCCCCGGCCGCATCTCCGTGACCCGCAGCGCGCGTGCCGCGACCACCCGCCGCAGCCGGGGCACCGCCCGCCCGGCGCCGTGCGGCACGACCAGCCGGGTGCCGGGCCGCAGCCGGGCGAGCGAGCCGAGGTGGAGGTGGTCGGCGTGGAGATGCGAGACCAGCGCGACATCGGCCACCGCCGCGGCGGCCGGTGGCACGGGCCCCCGGCGCCGCCGCAGATGCGCGAGGCGCCGTACGAACAAGGGGTCGGTCAGCACCCGTACGCCGGAGTCCTGCACCGTCGCGGTGGCATGTCCCCACCACGTGATCTCCACCGGCACGCTGTGCCTCCCCTCCGTCGGGTTCAGGTCGATCCTCTCACCCCGGCCGGCGCCCGCTCAGTCGTCCTCGCCCTGGCTTCGCAGGAGCTCCTTCACCTTGGCGATGGCGAAGCCCCAGCCCTGGGACACGGTGGGCTTGGGCGGCAGGGAGATCTCGTCCGGGTTGGTCAGCACGTCCAGCAGGACGGGGCCCTCGGTGGCGAAGGCCCGGCGGACGGCGTCCTTGAGATCCCCCGGTTTGGTGACCCGGATGCCGTTGATGCCCATGGCGGAGGCGACGGCCGCGAAGTCGGGGTTCGTCAGCTCGGTGCCGAACTCGGGCAGCCCGGCCTGTTCCTGTTCGAGCTTGACCATCCCGAGGCGCTGGTTGTCGAAGACGATGAGCTTGACCGGCAGGTTGTAGGTACGGATGGTGATGAGGTCGCCCAGGAGCATGCTCAGGCCGCCGTCGCCGCAGAAGGCCACCACCTGGCGGCCGGTGTCCAGCAGTTGCGCGCCCAGCGCCTGGGGCATGGCGTTGGCCATCGACCCCAGGTTGTAGGAGCCCAGCAGCCTGCGGGAGCCGCGCATCTCGACGAACCGGGACAGCCAGACGGTGGCCATGCCGGTGTCGGAGGTGAAGACCGCGTCATCGGCGGCGGCCTCGTCCACCGCGGCGGCCAGCGCCTCGGGGCGGATGAGGTGGTCCCGGTTGTCCAGCTTCGAGCGGACCGAGCCCAGCAGCCCGCGGTCGTGGTCCGGGGCCGCGAGGCGGCGCTGGCGCTCCTGCCAGTCCTGGAAGCGCCGGCGCGCCTTGTCCAGGTGGTCGCGGTCCCCGCGCGCGGTCAGCCGATCGAGCAGCGCGCGTACGGTCGGCCCCACATCGCCCACCAGCCCCACATGGGCGGGGACCCGGCGGCCGATGTGCTCGGCTGCCGTGTCCACCTGGACGACCTTCTTCCCCTCCGGATACCAGTCGCGGTAGGGGAAGTCGGTGCCGAGCAGCAGCAAAGCGTCGGCGTCGTCCATGGCCGCGGCGGCGGCGGGGTTGCCGATCAGACCGGTCTGCCCGACCTGGAAGGGGTTCTCGTCCTCGAAGCCCTCCTTGGCCTTCAGGGTGATCACCATGGGGGCGGCGAGCCGGTCGGCGAGGAGCAGCACGTCCTCGCGGGCCGACCGGGCGCCCTGACCGACCAGCAGGGTGATCTTCTCGGCGTCGTCGAGCAGCGCGGCGGCCTCGTCCAGCGCGGGTTCGTCCGGACGGGTGCCGTGGCGTGCCAGGGAGAACTGCGGCCGGCGGTCGTCGGTCACCTCCTTGTCGCCCACATCGCCGGGGACACTGAGCACGGCCACCCCCCGCTTGGCGATGGCGTTGCGCACCGCGATCTCCAGCAGCGCCGGCAACTGGTCCGGCGAGGTGACGGTGGCGCGGAAGACCGCGACATCGCGGAAGAGCAGGTCGTTGTCGACCTCCTGGAAGTAGTCGGAGCCCACTTCCGCCAGCGGTACCTGTCCGGCGATGGCCAGCACGGGGGTGTGGCTCTTGGCCGCGTCGTACAGGCCGTTGAGCAGATGCACCGAGCCCGGCCCCACGGTGCCCATGCACACCCCCAGGGTCCCGCTCAGCTGTGACTGGGCGCTTGCGGCGAACGCGGCCGCCTCCTCGTGGCGGCAGCCGATCCACTCCATGTCATCGGCGCGGCGGATGGCGTCCGTCAGCGGGTTCAGCGCGTCCCCGACCACGCCGAACACATGCCGGACGTTCAGTTGTTCCAGACCGTCCACGAGCACCTGTGCGACGGTTCGTGCCATGGGTCATCTCCTCATTCAGACGGTGAAGTGGTCGGGGTCGGCGGCGGCCCAGTCCTCGGCCCAGGTCGCCGGGGGCTCGGCGAGCAGCTGTCCGGGAGCCAGCCATTCGTGCAGCTCCGCGTAGGAACGGACGCTGAACGCGTCCACCCGGGTGCGCAGCATGTGCGGGCGCAGCCCGGCGGGGTCCTCCAGGCCCATGGCCGCCATGATCTGCATCGCGCTACGAACCGTGGCCCGCTGGAACCGCTCGACGTGCGCCGACTTGTCGTCCACGTCCAGGGCGCGGGCCCGCCGGGGATCCTGGGTGGCCACCCCGACCGGGCAGGTGTTGGTGTGGCAGCGCTGGGCCTGGATGCAGCCGGTGGCGAACATCATCGCCCGCGCCGCGTTGGTGTAGTCGGCCCCCTGGAGCATCCGCTTGACCATGTCGGTGCCGGTGGCGACCTTGCCGCTGGCCCCGATCCGGATCCGGTCCCGCAGCCCCGTCCCGACCAGGGCGTTGTGCACGGTGATCAGACCCTCGGTGAGCGGCGTGCCCACATGGTCGGCGAACTCCAGCGGGGCCGCGCCGGTGCCACCCTCGGCCCCGTCGACCACGATGAAGTCGGGGGTGACGCCCTCACGCAGCATGGCCTTGCAGATGGCCAGGAACTGGTGGCGGGAGGTGAGGCACAGCTTGAAACCGGTGGGCTTGCCGCCCGACAGCTCGCGCATCCGGCCGATGAACCGCACGAGTCCGCGCGGCGTGGAGAACACCCGATGGTAGGGCGGTGACACCACCGTCCGCCCCTGGGGCACGTCCCGCACCCGGGCGATCTCCGCGTTGACCTTGCTGCCCGGCAGCACCCCGCCCATGCCCGGCTTGGCGCCCTGCGACAGCTTGAGGGACACGCACTTCACCTGCTCATGGGCCGACTTCTCGGCGAACTTCGCCGGTTCGAAGTCACCGTCGGCCGTCCGGCACCCGAAGTAGCCGGTACCGATCTCCCAGATCAGATCGCCGCCATGGCGCAGGTGGTACTCCGACAGGCCGCCCTCGCCGGTGTCCTGCGCGAAGCCGCCCTGGGCCGCCCCGCGGTTGAGGGCGAGTATCGCGTTGGTCGACAGCGATCCGAAACTCATCGCCGAGATGTTCAGCAGCGCCATCTCATAGGGGCGCGCGCAGTCCGGGCCGCCGACCCGGACCGTGGGCGGCTCGTCGGGGGTGGCCTTGGGCGCCAGCGAGGGGACCAGGAACTCATAGCCCGGGGCGGTGACATCCCGTTCGCTGCCGAAGGGCTCCTCGGCGTCGACGCCCTTCGCCCGTTCGTACACGATGCTGCGCACATCACGGTCGTAGGGGCGGCCGTCGTAGTTCCGCTCGATGAAGTACTGCTGGAGCTCCGGTCGGATGGACTCCAGCAGATACCGCAGATGGCCGAGGATCGGATAGTTGCGCAGCACGGAGTGGGAGCGTTGCAGTACATCCCACACTCCGACGGCGGTCATCGCCGCCGCCACGATCACCAGGAGCCACCACCACGGGGACACCAGCCATGCGAGCACCGCGCCCGCGGCGACGGTCAGCGCGGGCCCACCCACCAGTACGAATCTCAGCACGCCGCGACGGTTACCCCTCTTCGTTCGGGATAGGCCGGGTCCGGTCGGGCATGTGGCTGGGAGCACGCACACCAGAACAGGAGCACAGGCGCATGGGCGGCTCTCGCGAACAGCTCGACCGAAGGCGGGGCCGCTGGTGGGCGGCGCTGCGCCGGACCCCCGTCACGGCCTGGAACGAGGACATCACCGACTGGGCGGCCGCGCTGACCTACTACGCCGTGCTGGCCCTCTTCCCCGTCCTTCTGGTGATGCTCTCGGTGCTCGGACTGTCCATGCCCTCCTCGACACCCGAGGTCATCGACCGCCTGACCCAGGCAGCCCCGCCGGAATCCCGTGAACTGCTGCGCGCCGCGCTGCGCGAGACGGCCCAGCAGCAGTCCGCCGCCTGGCTGCTGGTGGTTATCGGCGGCATCGGCGGTCTGTGGTCCGGCTCCAGCTATCTGGCCGTCTTCCGGCGGGCCCTGCACGCGATGCACCGGGAGAGCGCCCACCGCCCGGTGTGGCGCACCGCCCCCCGGATCCTCCTCACCGCCCTCGCCGTCATCGTCCTGCTGCTCGCCACCACGATCACCCTGCTGCTGACCGCCGATCTGGCCCGGCGGCTGGGACGCGTCTGGAACATGGGCGGCGCCCCGCTGACCGCCTGGGCCGCGCTGCGCTGGCCGGCGCTGGTCGCCATGGCCGTCGTGCTGATCCTGGTGCTCTACCGTTCGGGCCCCGCCCGCTCGCGCCCGGTGCGCCGGATGGCGCCCGGCGGTGCCCTGGCCGTGCTCCTGCTGCTGGCCGTCTCGCTCGGCTTCAGCGCCTACGCCTCGCATGTGCCCACGTACCACCGGCTGTACGGGCCGCTGGCGGGGATGGTGGTGTTCCTGATGTGGCTGTGGCTGTCCAATCTGGCCCTGCTGCTCGGAGCGCTCTTCAACGTGGAGCTGGTGCGTTCCCCGAAGAAGGACACATGTCCTGGGGAGGGAGGGGAAGACGGTGAAGAGGTCACCCGGCGGCTCCCCCGTACACCGGGTGACCGCCAATCCGGAGTTGGGAGGTAGCAGACAATGTCGGCTGCAGATGAGCTGACCGACGCTGTCACATGCGTCAGCAGTGACCTGGCGACCGGTCCCGACGCCGCCGGCCGGGCCCGGCGGGTGGCACGCGGCTTTCTTCGCAAGACCCCCCTCGGCGGGGCGCCCGAGGTGGGCGACGCCGTGGAATTGGTGGTGTCCGAGCTGGTGACCAACGCGGTACGCCATGCGCACGGGAAGGAGTGCCGCATGGAGCTGACGGACCTCGGTGACGGCGTGGAGATAGCCGTCAGCGACGCCGATCCGACCCCACCTCGCTGGAGGTCACCCGATCTGTCCGGTGGCGGAGGCTTCGGCTGGCACCTGGTGCACCGCCTGGCCGCCTCGGTCAGGGTGTCGACCCGGCTCACCGGGAAGACCGTGCACGCCATCGTCGTCCCCGGCCTCGTGCCCGCCTGAGCGGGTCCTCCTGGAGTCCCACGGCACCGCGGCGCGGTCCAGCCCCGCGTGGCCGCATGTGTCAGGCGGCCACCGCCTCACCCGGGATGAGCTGCTCGCACCAGATCGTCTTGCCCTCGCGCGCATGGCGGGTGCCCCAGCGCTGGGTGAGCTGGGCGACCAGGAGGAGGCCGCGGCCCCCCTCGTCGGAGAGACGGGCGCGGCGCATGTGCGGGGCGGTGTTGCTGGCGTCGGAGACTTCGCAGATGAGAGTGTGGTCGCGGATCAGCCGTAGCTGGACGGGGCCCCGGGCGTGGCGGATGGCATTGGTCACCAGCTCGCTGACGACCAGCTCCGTGGTGAACATCGCGTCCTCCAGCTCCCAGGCGGCGAGCCGGTGGGTGGCCCAGGAGCGGGCGGCCGGGACGGCGGCAGGGTCGGACAGGAGATCCCGGACGGCGACCTGGTCCGCGCTGAGGGCCCGCGCGCGGGCGATGAGCAGGGCGGCGTCATCGGCGGGGCGGTCGGGGAGCAGGTCGTGGAGGACGCGGTCGCACAGCGCGTCGAGAGTGGGCGCGGGTGCGGCGAGGGTCCGGCACAACTGCTCCAGCGCGCTGTCGAGTTCGCGTTCGCGGAAGCCGAGCAGCCCGTCGGTGTAGAGGACGAGAAGGCTGCCTTCGGGCAGGTCCAGCTCCATGGACTCGAAGGGCAGGCCACCGAGGCCCAGCGGGGGTCCCGCCGCCAGATCCATGTCGAGCAGGCGGACGTTGCCGTCCGGGCTGACCGTGACCGGTGGCGGGTGGTCGGCGCGGGCGAGGGTGCAGGTCCGGGCGATCGGGTCGTAGACCGCGTAGGTGCAGGTGGCGCCGAGGACGGCGGGCTCGCCGGGGGAGCCGGTGACCTCGGCCTCGGCGGCCAGCCGGTTGACCACATCGTCCAGGTGGGTGAGCAGCTCGTCGGGGGGCAGGTCGACATCGGCCAGCGTGCGGACGGCCGTCCGCAGCCGGCCCATGGTGGCGGCGTTGATGATCGTCCGATGTGCAGGCTGGACCGATCGCGACCGCACTACCGAACCAGCATGCACCCGCCGCCACGGGGGTTCAAATGAGCCGAGGAGCGACGCCGAGGGGTGCTGACGCCCGGCTCATCAGCGGCAGCCACCCTGGCACTCACGGCACGTGGCCGGGTCCCAGGGTGGCTGCCGCCCCCCGTTGGTGCGTCCCCCGTCGACCGCGCCCCCCGCTTGCCGTCAGACCTCGTACTCGTAGGGGTCGGCCGCCTCATAGGCGCATTCGCGGCTGATGGTGCCTGAGCCGTTGATGCGCTGGGGGCTGGTCACGTGGTGCTGCCAGGAGGATCCCCAGGGCGTCGTCTTGCACCAGTACTCCAGCACGGCACGGCCATTGCCGCGGCACTTGGCCCATACGGCGGTATGGCCGACGCCCACGGTGCAGGTCACCGACTGCGCGGACGGCGGGGCCTGCTGAAGAGCCTGAGCGGGGACGGCTGCGCCGCCCAGGGCGAGAACGGCTCCCCCGAGCCCGGCGACGAGAGCGGAACGGACACGCATGACGTACTCCTCATCCACAAAACGGTCCAACCGAGCTGGCCCCGGCCGACAGGACGCAAGGCTGGCGAACATGGATTCAGCAGGGCAAGAGCCATGGCCGTCCCGGACAGTCCATGGCTGTCCGGCCTGGTCAGGGCCCTGTCCGGATCGGTGTCCGGGGCCGGGGGGAGAAGCCGGTGGATACGGGTTGACCCGGAGATGACCTGATTCCTCCACCTGTGCCATGCTTTGGATATGAGCGCTGTCCCTTTCCAGGAGGCGCGGCTCTGAAGGCCCCGGCGCCAACCACGATCGGTCCCCGCGCGGAGGCGGATGAACGGCCCGGGCCCGCCCACGAGACCGGCGGTCCGCGCACGGAGGCGGTGCAGGCGGCTGTGACCGGGCATGTCCTGTCGTTCACGGGGGCCGCGTTGGTCGCCGTCTACACGCTGGACGCCGATGGCGCCGAGCTGCGGCTGGCCGACACGGTACGCGGCCCCGGCGGCCCCTACGCGTTGCCGGCGAGCTATCACCTGTCCGAGCGCACCCCCGTCACCGATGCCTTCCGCACCGGCCACCAGCTGTGGCTGAGCGCGGACGAACTCGCTGCCTACGGCCCCCCGGGCGCGGACTTGGGGTTGCCGCACGGCGTCTCGCTGGGGGTGGTGCCGCTCGGCGGGGACGGGACGCCGCTGGGGTGCCTGGTGGTCGTGGACGAGGCGCCCGGCGGGATCGACGCCGACCGCCGCAGCTTCATCGAGCTCTGCGCCGAGCATGTGGCCGCCGGGCTTGAGGCGTCCGGCCCGAGGGCGGCCCTGGGACACCCGCACCTCCAGCCCCCGCCGACGCCCTCCCTGGACCGCCTGGGGGCCGGCGCGTTCGTCCTGCTCCCGCAGACCGGGCAGCTGACCGCCGACGCGCAGACGCTGGAGCTGTTCGGCATCGCGCCGGAGGACTTCGACGGCCGGGTGGAGACCCTGCTGGAGAGCACCGTCCCGGACGACCTTCCCGCCCTGATGGCGATCGTGGAGCCGGGCCGGCTGACCGCGGCCACCTCCCAGCTGGACTTCCGTATCCGCCGGCCCAACGGGGAGCTGCGCTGGCTGAGCCTGCGCTGCCGGGTCCAGGCGGGTGCGGACGGCACACCGGAGCGCGTCCTGGCCGTGGTCGCGGAGGCCTCGTACCTGCGGCCCAGCGCCGACGAGGTGTCCATGGTGCAGCGGCTGTCCGCCGCCCTGGCCGGTGCGACGAGCGTCCGGGACGTCGGCCAGGCCGTGGTGAGCGCGCTGCGCGAACCGCTGCGGGCCCACCGGATCGTGGTCGCCGAGCTCCAGGCCGATCAGCTGGTGGTCAGCGTCCTCACCCCCGCGGAGCCCACCGCCTGGCCGGAGGTGTGGCGCTCCGCTTGGCGGTCCGAATGGCCGGACACGCCGACCCACGCCCTGCCCACGCTGACGGAGGCGCTGCGCCAGGGCCATGTGAGCGTATGGCCCCCGGGTGCCGACCTCGAACCCGGCCTCGCGGGCATCGG
Source organism: Streptomyces sp. NPDC005266 (assembly GCF_040607655.1). Lineage (NCBI taxonomy): Bacteria > Bacillati > Actinomycetota > Actinomycetes > Kitasatosporales > Streptomycetaceae > Streptomyces > Streptomyces sp. NPDC005266. The sequence continues at coordinate 520,859 of NZ_JBEXHC010000003.1, read as the reverse complement.
CCCCGGCGGGCTCGCGCTTCTGCCGCTCCCGGCGGACGGCCGGATCGTCGGAGTCTGCCTGATCGGCTGGGACGAGCGGCACGAGTTCGGACCGCAGGAGCGCTCCCTGCTGACGGCGACCGCGGGGTTGGTGGGCCAGGCCCTGGCACGCGCCCACGCGCTGGACGCCGAGCACGAGCTCGCCACGATGCTCCAGCGCAGCCTGCTGCCCCGCAAGCTGCCGGTGCTGCCCGGCGCGGTGGCGGTCACCCGCTATCTGCCCGCGACGATGGGCCTGGAGGTGGGCGGCGACTGGTACGACGTGATCCCGCTGACCGAAGGCCATGTCGCGCTGGTCATCGGGGACGTCCAGGGCCACAGCGCCGCGGCCGCCACCATCATGGGCCAGATGCGCACGGCCATCCGGGCCTACGCCGTGGAGGGCCATCCGCCCGATGTGGTCGTCTCCCACGCCAACCGGCTGCTTGTCGGCATGGAGACCGATCTCTTCGCGACCTGCTCTTATGTCGACCTCGACATGCAGGAGGGCGAGGCGCTGTTCGTCCGGGCCGGACATATGCAGCCGCTGCTGCGCCGCCCGGACGGCACGACAGAAGAGCTGATGGTCGAGGGCGGCCCGCCGCTGGGCGTCATCGCCGAGGCCGACTTCCCGATGACCTCGACCGGGCTCGCCTCCGGCACCCTGCTCGCCCTGTTCACGGACGGCCTGGTGGAATCCGCCCGGCTCGACCTGGAGGACGGCGTACGCCAGGTGCGCGAGGCGCTCGCCCGCGCCGACCCGGCCGACCCCGGCCACGTGGCGGACGAGCTGCTCGGCGGCTCGAACCGGCGCGATGACGATGTCGCGCTGCTGCTGCTGCGCTACGACGGACTGCGGGTGAAGCCCGTCCGCGCCAGCTGGACCGTGTGGCGGCTGCCCGACGCCGTGATGCACGCCCGCCGTTTCACCGCGCGCACCCTGCGCTCCTGGGGCGTGAAGGAGGAGCAGGACGTGGCGCTGCTGATCACCTCCGAGCTGGTCACCAACGCCCTGGTGCACACCCAGGGCGAGGTGCATCTGCATCTGACGCTGACCGCGGACCGGCTGCGGATCGCGGTCAGCGACCGGTCGCCCCGTACCCCCGTCAAGCCCACCAGCGTGGACTGGGAGTCCACCGGCGGGCGCGGTCTGCTGCTCGTGGACGCCGTCTCGCAGGCCTGGGGTTCGGTGCCGCTCAGCGGAGGCAAGCAGGTCTGGGCCGAGATCGCCCTGTCGTCCGTACGGGACCCGTCCGCCCTGCGCGAACGACCCTGCCCAAGAGAGCCTTCCTCCTCACAGGACGACACGGGGAGGCCGGTCCCATGGGCCGGCTGAGCCGGCTTAGCCCGCGCCGGCCGCGCGACCGCCTCCGCACCGCCATCACCCTCGTGGTGGGGCTGGGCCTGTCCGTGTCCCTCGCCGCCTGCGGCAAGGCTGCCCAGGTGCACGAGCCGGACGGCGGGCCCCACGGCGGCGGCCTGCGCATCGGCCTGCTGCTCCCGGACAACGAGATCGCCCGCTTCGACCGTTTCGACAAGCCCCTGATCAAGAAGAAGGTCAAGGAGCTGTGTCCGCGCTGCAGGGTCGAGTACGCCAGTGCCCAGCACGACACGGCCAACCAGCAGCATCAGGTCGACGCGATGATCGCCAACGGGGTCGAGGTCCTGATCCTCGACCCGGTCGACAGCAAGGCGGCCCGCTCCTCGGTCGTCAAGGCGCACCGGGCGAACATCCCGGTCGTCGCCTACGACCGTCTCGCGGAGGGACCCGTCTCCGGGTATGTCTCCTTCGACGGCGCGCAGGTCGGCAGGCTCCAGGGCGAGGCGCTGCTGAGGGCGCTCGGCCCCGACACGCGCCACAAGCAGATCGTCATGATGAACGGCTCGTCGACCGACCCCAACGCGGGCTGGTTCGAGCGGGGCGCGCTCTCCGCCCTCCGCGGCAAGGTCAGGATCGGCAAGTCGTACGAGACCGTGGGCTGGCGGCCCGAGAACGCCAACCTCAACATGAGCGGGGCCATCGCCGCCCTGGGCGCCCACGACATCGACGGCGTCCTCTCGGCGAACGACGGCCTCGCCGCCGGAGTCATCGCCGCCCTCAAGGCCGCCAGGATCCATCCGCTCCCGCCCGTCACCGGCCAGGACGCCGAACTCGGGGCCGTGCAGCGGCTCCTCTCGGGCGAGCAGTACATGAGCGTCTACAAGCCCTTCAAGCCCGAGGCCGACGCCGCCGCGGCCATGGCCGTCGCGCTGGGGCACGGCGAGTCGCTCGACGGCATCGCGAAGGAGAGGGTCGGAAATTCCACCACTCGGGCGATCCCCGCCGTCCTGCTGAAGCCGATCGCGCTGAACGCGCGGAACATCAAGAGCACTCTCATCAAGGACGGCATGTACACAATTGACCAGATATGTACACCGAAGTACATGGCCGACTGCCGGAAGGCCGGCCTCATCAGATGACCCGGCCTCTCAGGTGACCCGGCCTCATCAGGTGAGACGCGAGGAGCGTCCGGGCGGCCTCCGCGCTCAGAAGGGAGGAGCAGATGGCTCATCCGTCAGCCCCGCCCCTGCTCGCGCTGCGGGGCGTCTTCAAGCGGTTCGGCGCGGTCCAAGCACTCGCGGACGTCGAGTTGGAGATCCACGCCGGTGAGGTCATCGCCCTGGTGGGCGACAACGGCGCCGGCAAGTCCACCCTGATCAAGGTGATCTCGGGCGTCGAGCCGGCCGACGAGGGCGTCCTCGAATGGGAGGGCCGGCCCGTCCACGTCGGCCGCCCCCACGACGCCCAGCACCTCGGGATCGCCACCGTCTACCAGGACCTCGCGCTCTGCGACAACCTCGATGTCGTCGGCAACCTCTTCCTCGGCCGCGAGATCAGCAAGGTCGGCGTCCTCGACGAGGTGGAGATGGAGCGCCGCACCCTGGGGCTGCTGAACAAACTCTCCATCCGGATCCCCGATGTCCGCCGCCCCGTCGCCTCCCTCTCCGGCGGCCAGCGCCAGACCGTCGCGATCTCGCGCGCACTCCTCGGCGAACCCCAGCTCCTCCTCCTGGACGAGCCCACCGCGTCCCTGGGCATCGAACAGACCGCCCAGGTCCTCGACCTCGTCGACCGGCTCCGCGAACGCGGCCACGGCGTGCTGCTCATCAGCCACAACCTGGGCGACGTCAAGGCCGTCGCGGACTGCGTCGCCGTGCTGCGCCTCGGACGCAACAACGGGTTCTTCGACGTGACGACCACCTCCCAGGAGCAGATCGTCTCCTCCATCACCGGCGCCTCGGACAACGCCGTGACCCGGCGCAGGGCCCCGGAGGGGGAACTGTGAGCCGACACGGCGCCGGCGGCTACGCGGGCGCGCTCACCCGAAGGCTCCGCGCCGGCGAACTCGGCTCCGTCCCGGTCGTGCTCGGCCTCTTCGCGATCTGGATCATCTTCCAGACCCTGAATCAGAACTTCCTCTCCCCGCGCAATCTCTCCAACCTCAGCGTCGACATCGTCGGCACCGGCATGATCGCGGCCGGCGTCATCTTCGTCCTGCTGGTCGGCGAGATCGATCTGTCGGTCGCCTCGGTGAGCGGGCTGGCGGCGGCCACGTTCGCCGTGCTGAACGTCCTCCACGGCATGGCCGAGCTGCCCGCCGTCCTGCTGGCCGCCGCCTGCGGAGCCGCCGTCGGAGCGGTGCACGGGTTCTTCTTCGCCAAGGTCGGCGTCCCCGCGTTCGTCGTCACGCTCGCCGGACTGCTGGGCTGGTACGGCCTGATGCTGTACGTGATGGGGACGTACGGCACCATCAACATCGACGACGAGGGCCCGGTCGCCAAGCTGACCAGCTACTACTTCACCGATATCGCCGCCGCGTACGGCCTGGCGGCGATCGGCGCGGCCGGATACTTCCTGGCGGCCCAGCGTGACGCCAGGCGCCGCCAGGGCGCCGGAGTGCCGTACCGGCACCGGGGCGAGATCGCCGTGCGCACGGGGGTGCTCGCCGTGATCGCCTTCGCCACCGCGTATGTGCTCAACCAGTTCCAGGGCCTGCCGCTCGCCCTCCTGATCTTCCTCGTCGTCCTCCTCGGCCTCGACTATGTGCTGCGCCGCACGGACTACGGACGGATGATCTTCGCCGTCGGCGGCAACGCCGAAGCCGCCCGCCGCGCCGGTATCAACGTGGTGCTGGTGCGAATCTCGGCGTTCATGATGTCGGGGACGATGGCCGCGATCGGCGGCCTCTTCCTGGCCTCACGGGTCAGCTCGGTGAGCCAGACCTCCGTCTCCAACAACCTGTTGATGAACGCCATCGGCGCGGCCGTCATCGGCGGCACCAGCCTCTTCGGCGGCCGCGGCAGCATCTGGTCCGCGCTGCTCGGCGTGCTGGTCATCCAGTCGATCGCCTCGGGCGTGGCCCTCATGGACATCCAGGCCGCCGTGCAATTCATGATCACCGGCGGTGTGCTGCTCGTGGCCGTCGTCATCGACTCGGTCTCCCGCCGGGCCCAGAAGGCCCACGGCCGGCTGTGACGAAGCGCCGGGCCAGGGCGTGAGCCGGGCGGCGATGCCGTCCTCCCCGAGTGGACCGCCGCATGGGGACGCGCCGTCCAGCACGCCACCGCCCTGCCCGGAGGCGGCGGGTACCGGCTCCACTTCGCCGACGGCGCCAGCGCCGACCACGCCCTGATCGTCGGCGCGGACGGCGCCCACTCCCGGGTCCGCCCGCCTCGCGCTCGCCGATGCCCCCGGCGACCCGGCGGCGACCGTCCGCCGCCACGAGTCCGCGCTGTTCGAACGCGGCGGCGCCGCCGCGCGGGAGTCCGTGCGCATCATGGAGATCCTTACGTCGCCCAGGGGTGCGCCGGCGGTGCTGGAGTTCTTCGACCGCTAGCGCGAGACCTGACCGATGAGGCCGTGGGTCAGCGTCATCAGGCGTTCCCGGGCATCGGCGTCATACGCCTGGTCGTGGGCCCGGGCCTCGGTGAACTGGTCGAAGTAGCGGCCCGTGGTGGACGCGAGGTCCGGGCCGAGGAGCAGCCGCACGGTCGGCCGTACGCCTTCGTCGACGCTGGTGACCGGGGTCAGGCCGTACTCGCGCACTCCCGCGGTGTCCATCAGATGGGCCGGATGGAGGGCGTTCACCGTGACACCGGTGCCGTCGAGTTCGGCGGCCAGCTCGAAGGTCGCCATGATCATCGCGAGCTTGCTGCGGCAGTAGGCGCGCAGCCCTTCGTAATCCCGCTCCAGCATGACGTTGTCGAAGTCGATGGCCTCCTGTCCTATGGAGGCCACATTCACCACGCGGGCCGGGGCCGAGGCGGTGAGCAGCGGCAGCAGATCCCGGGCGAGGGCATAGGGCGCCAGATGGTTCACGGCGAACCGCAACTCATGCCCCTGACGACTCAGCTCCCGCCGAAGCGGCTCGGCGCCGCCACCCGCGACCGCGTTGTTGACCAGCCCGTCGAGCCGGGGCTCGGCCGCCCGGATCTCGGCGGCCATCGCGTGCACCTGGTCGAGGTCGGCCAGGTCGCCGAGATACGTGCGGACGGTCGCCTCCGGTGCGGCGGCCCGTACCTCGGCCGCGACGCGCTCAAGGCGGGCGCGGTCGCGGCCGTGGAGCAGAACGGTCTCGCCCCGTGTGGCCAGGTCGCGTGCGATCCCGCGACCCAGGCCCTGGGTCGCGCCGGTGATCAAGATGGTGCGTCGGTTCATGCCGACCACCTTGTCAGCGCGGCGCGGCCGCAGGGGAGAGCGTGCTGAGGCTGGTGTCGCCACCACCAGGATGGGTCCTGGCCGGTGTGGCCGGTCAGCGGGTCGCGAAGGCGAGGAAGGCCGACCAGGCGGGGGAGGATATGCAGAGGTTGGGGCCGGTCGGGTTCTTGGAGTCCCGAACGTGCACGGCGGCGGGGGTGGGTGCGACCTCGACGCAGTCGCCGCCGGTGGAATCGCTGTGGCTTGACTTATGCCAGTTGGCCGCGACTTCTACGCACTGGCCGCCGCTGGAGTCGCTGTGGTTGGACTTGCGCCAGTCGTAAGCGACCTCTACGCATTCGCCACCACTGGAATCGCTGTAGTTTGACTTGCGCCAGTCGTAGGCGACCTCGACACAATCACCGCCGCCTGAGTCGCTGTAACTGCTTTTGAACCACACCAGTTGGTCGGTCATGTCTCACCCATCAGCTGCTTGATGAAGCTTACGGATTCGTCCGGCCCAAGGGCCTGCGTGCGGATCATCGCATAGCGGCGCGTTAGGGCGCCCACCTTGTCTGCCTTGGAGACCAGGATGCTCTCGTCGTGGCTCTCCATGTAGACCAAGGGGCTCTCGTCGGGGGTTTCGATGAGCTTCATCGGGCCGCGTAGGCCAGCGTGTTCGGCCCGCTGCAGTGGCATGACCTGGATCGTCACGTTTGGCAGACCGGCGCACTGGACGAGGTGCTCGTACTGGGCGTGCATGACTTCCCTGTCGCCAATCTGCCGTCGCAAGGCAGACTCTTCCAGGACAGTGTGGATCAGCGCCATGGGCTTCCGATGGAACAGTGCCTTGCGGTCCATACGGGCCTCGACCAGTTGTTCCAGCTCCTCCTGCTCGAAAGGCGGGTAGTTGCTCTTGAGCAGCGCACGGGTGTACTCCTCTGTTTGCAGAAGCCCGTCGACGACCAGAGCGCAGTACGACGACACGCTCAGCGCCTCCTGCTCCAGCTGAACGAAGCCCTGGAAGTACACCGGATAACGCTCAAGCCGCAGGTACTTGATCGCCGACCGTAACAACCCACCCGCGTCCAGTGCCTTCTCGGCCGCATCGATGAACTCATCGGTCGGTGGCTTCGCGCACGTCTCCACCGCGCTCACCGCCGACCCCGTGTAGTTCATCAGCGCGCCCAGCTCCTCCTGGGTCAACCCCGCCCGTTCGCGCAGAAGCCGCAGCACAGCGGCGAAGTACTGCACGGTCGGCGGCGCCGAGTCCTTCTTCTTCGACTGCGACACACCAGCCACCCCCTCAACGCGGCTCAACACCAATCAACAGGTGTGCGACCCCACTTGCCGGTCGCCGCTGTCGACGCTCTGTCACTGGTGAAGCTAGCGGCCTGCACTGACAGTGGGAGCATGAACGCGGAAAGTCACGACGTAAATGCTCTCCATGGCTGGATGCAGAGGTTTACGCCCGTCCCCCCATCTGTTCCTCACGCCCGCCGCACCGCCGAGGCTGTCCTCCGGGTCTGGGGAATCGATTCCGGCTCGTCCATCGCCGTGCTGCTGGTCGTCTCCGAGCTGGCGACCAATGCCGTTCACCACGGCCGGGTCCCCGGGCGCTACTTCGAGGTGCGTATCGCATATGACGCAGAAAAAATGGTCGGGGTCGAGGTCTCCGACCCCCGCGAGGGCAGGCCCGTCATCGCCGACCCGACCCCGGACGACGAATCCGGGCGGGGCCTGGCCATCGTGGACTCGCTCGCCGAGGCGTGGGGTATCCGGGAGCGCATCGTCGGCAAAACGGTCTGGGCCCGCCTACGTCTCTAGCCTCGATCTTGAGTGAGGGGCATCCAGACCGGTCTTGCGGACCGTCTCGACCAGCAGTACCGCACCGGCTTGCGAAACCACTCCGCGACCGCCGCCCTCGACGCGGACACGCGGTAGGACCCGATACGCTTCTTCACCTGGAAAGTGCCTCCGACAGTGGCGGGAACAAGGATCTCAGCAATCCTAATTCTCGCTGGTCACAGGCGTTTTCTGCCTTCTTGACCACCAGTCGGACAGCTCGCCTCGTGTAGGCGCGAGGCTAATTGACCCGATCGGCCGTCAGTTTTTTTTCAGCTCCTCGGCGAGCATCACAATGATGCCGCTGGGACCGCGGACGTACGCGAGCTTGTAGACGTCCTCATAGGTCGCCACACCGCGAAGCGGACGGCATCCGTGCTTTGCGGCTGTCTCAAGGGCTTTATCGATGTCGTCGACTGAGAAGGCGACGCGATGCATGCCAATCTCGTTGGGACGAGTGGGCTTCGACTCGATCGCTTCGGGGTGGATGTACTCGAAGAGCTCAAGGCGACCGTGACCGTCCGGCGTCTGGAGCATCGCAATGTTGGCGTGATTGCCATCAAGGCCGACGGCAGTGTCGGTCCACTCACCACTGACCGTGTCACGGCCGACGACCGTGAGGCCGAGGTCGGTGAAAAAGGAGATCGTCGCTTCGAGGTCGCGAACGGCGATGCCGACGTTCTCAAGTTTGATGGCCATGCGTTGCATGTTACCGAGCTGGGCCGATCAGGTACTGCCGGCAAGGACGCAGCCGTGTACCAGGACACTGTCGAGGTCGACCGTGACCTGTCAACCGGCGTCCGGAACGTGTTTGCCCGGTGGTAAGGACGTCGATCAGGCGGGTGACCGTCGGGTCGGAGGCGACCGGGCCGAAGACGGCCGGCTCGCACCGCGGCATCGCGACACCCTTGGGCGAAGACGGCATCGAAGGCGCGCGTTTTCATAGACGGCAGGCATTGCGACTTGTGACAGCGTTCAGTGATCCCCGAGCGGTCCGGCTGCGACAGCGACTGGAAGAACGGCTGAGGGCACCAGGTAGCCGTTGGTCTGCGGACCGTTCGTGCCGCCGCGCTACGGACCGTGCGCCGCGCGCACGACGATTACGTCTGGACGTCGCGGCGTGATCCGTCGGCCACGAGAAGCCGGTAGCCGACGTCAAGCGATTCGCGGTCGAGCAGGTCGGCGTGGCGTTCGTGCCACAGGCCGGACGACAGATCGTCGGCCAGACGGGCCAAGCCGGGCCGGATGACCTCTTCGCCGGTCTGGGCGAGCATCGACATGCCGGCCCGTACCCCCGGATCGAGATAGGCCTCGGGTCGGCGCCAGAAGGCGGCGCCGAATCCGTCGGTGCAGTCGTGGGGGACCGGGACCGTCTCGATGCGGGCGCCTCCCAGCAGTGCTGCCAGGTGGTCGACCGCGACGGCCCGTGTGTCGTCGAACTCGGCCGCCTCGGGCAGGTATTCGTCCAGCAGCCAGAACGTGCGGGTGAAGGTCGGGTCCCAGGTGAGGATGACGACCCGATGCCGGGCGATCCGGAGGAGTTCCCCGATGCCGGCTTCGAGGTCGTTCCAGTGGTGCACGGTCAGGAGGGCCATCACCGCGTCGGCCGCGTCGTCAGCGAGAGGGATCGACTCCGCATATGCCTGCAGGGCCGGTGCGGAGCCGGCCGGACGCTGGGCGATCATCACGGAACTGGGCTCCACCGCCAGTACGGTCTCCGGGGGTTCGTAGGAACCGGTGCCGGCTCCTACGTTGATCACCGAGGCGGCACCGCCCAGTGCCTGATGGATCCTGGTCGCGATCCGGGGATCCGGCCGCCGGGTGGAACCGTAGGTCGCGCCAATGCTGTCGTATGTCGCCACGATCGACAGTATGACTGTATGGCGCCTCGCGAGTGTCCTCCTTCCCTCAGGGTGACGGCTCGTCGGGGAACGCGTGGACGGGGAGGAGCAGCGGGCGTTTGGCCGTGCGGCCGTCTCCGGAAGAGCGGCCCCGCAGCCGCCTGCCGAGCCAGGGGCCCAGGAACGAGCCCGCCCAGCGCAGTTCGGTGGTGATGGTGCGCCAGCCGGTGGGGGCAGGGGCTTCCGGGGGAGGCAGGGCGTGTGTCCAGGAGGTGCTGCTGCCGGGTAGGTGGAGGGCGTGGGCGACGGCGGCGGCGATCCGTTCGTGGCCGAGCGGGCCGGCGTGGAGCCGGTCCGGGCTCCACAAGCGGGGATCGGTGACGACCTCGTGAACGGAGGTCTCCGCGACGGCGACTCCGTGCCGGCGCGCGGCGTCCCGGATGCGGTGGTTGAGGGCGGTGACGCGGGAGCTGAGGGGGCGGGCGAGTGGGGTCATCCGGCTGGGGTCAGGGAAGGTGAGGGTGGCCACGCGGGCGCCCTGAGCGGTAAGCGCGTCGAACATGGCCTCAAGGTGACCGGCGACCTCGTCGGCGTCGAACCGGGGCCGCAGCAGGTCGTTGACCCCGGCGACGACGGTGGCCAGGTCGGGGCTCAGGCCGAGGGCGGGGCGGAGCTGTTCCGCGCGGACCTGTGCCACGAGGCGCCCGCGCACGGCGAGATTCGCGTACTGGACGCCCGGGCTGTGCACGGTGAGCTGCTCGGCGAGCCGGTCGGCCCAGCCTCGTAGACCCACGATGTCGTCGCCGTCACCGAGCCCCTCGGTCTGGCTGTCGCCCAGAGCTACGTAGCGCAGATACTCACCGCCGCGCATGAGCGGCCTGCCTCTCCCGCAGGATGGCCGCGGTGCGCTCGCACCATTCCCGGTTGTCCTGTTCGAAGGCGCGTCCCGCCAGGCAGGTCAGATAGGGCCCGATCCGCTCGCCGTGGCGCAGGAAGTCCTCCTCGCCGCGGTCGCCGCGCATCTTCCGCAGCATCTTCCCGAAGAGTTCGGCCTTGGCTCCGGCGAAGGCGGCCCGCTCCGTGAGCTGCGCGATGATCTCCTCGGTGTCGATGCTGTCGGAGGCATAGACCTTGACGAGCAGGTCCTCACGGATGAAGGAGGGTTTGGTGGAGGCCGCCGCGAACCGGTTCAGTTCGTCCAGACCGGCCTCGGTGACCTTGAAGAGCCGCTTGTTGGGCCGGGTGTCCTGAACCACTTCCCGGCCGGTGACCAGCCCGACCGCCTCCATCTTGGCCAGCTCGGCGTAGAGCTGCTGAGGCAGCGCGTGCCAGAAGTTGGCCACGCCCAGGTCGAATGTCTTGGCCAGTTGGTAGCCGCTCAGCTCCTCGTCCAACAGTGCCGCCAGTACGGCATGTCGCAATGCCATCGGACTGCCTCCTCTCCCTCTATCCGCCGGACCCTCGCGCATGATACTCAAGAAAATGACTAGTCCGATTCATGACTATCAGAGGAGAAGCCCGTGGGGACCGCGAACCTCTTCCGCGCCGCCGTCGAGAGCCACGACCTGGCGGCATTGGACCATCTGTTCACCGAGGACGTCCGTCTCTACAGCCCGGTGAAGTTCACCCCGTTCGAGGGCAGGCCCATGGTGCTCGGGCTCTTCGGTGTCCTGCTGCGTACCTTCGAGAATTTCCGCTACATCGGGCAGTTCGACGGCACGGCGCAGACGAGCGCCGACGGCACCGAGGCCCCGTCGGAGATCCTGCTGTTCCGGGCCACCGTGAACGGAAGGCAGATCCACGGCATCGACCTGCTGCAGTTCGACGCGGAGGGCAGGATCAAGGAGTTCACGGTGATGGTCCGCCCGCAGTCCGCGGTGCGGGTGCTGGGCGAGGCAGTCCTCGCCGGCCTGGTCGAGGCCGGGCTCGCCCCGCCCGTCGGGGCTGATTCATGACTGTCTGCCGAGGAACCCGATCAGAGGCAGGCCGGACCACGCCCGTTTCGGGCTCACGGTGAGCGACGCGGGCCACCGGGCGTGGCTGGACGACCCGGCCGACTCCTGGGCCGTGTAGCGGGGGCAGCGGGCAGGCACCCGGGCCTCGGCTTTCCGCCCCGCTCACCCGCTCCCCGGGCCCGCGCCGCGGGCGAGCAGGCCGGAGACGTGCCTGGCGCCGAGGCGTACGGCGTCCTCGAGCTGGTGTCGCCGCGATGCGAACGTCTCCACCGGGACGGAGGTGGCCACGGCCCCCGCCACCTGCCCGCTCGCGTGGAACACGGGTGCGGCCACGCAGGACAACCCTGGCAGGAACTCCCCGATCTCCACGGCCACGCCAAAGGTGCGTACCCGCTCCAGATGTCCGTCCAGGACATCCGGAGCGGTGATGGTGGACGCGGTGAGCCGGGTCAGTCCCCGTTGGCGCAGATACTCCCGCCGCCGGGCGACCGGAAGACAGGAGAGCATGACCTTGCCGAAGGCTGTGGCATGCGGTGCCTGGTGGAAACCGATGTCGAGCGGTTCCGCCCTGCGCGCCGCCGGTGAGTCCACCACCTCGGCGACGACGATCTCCTCGTCCCGGAAGACGGTGTAGTACGCGGCGGCGGCGCACTCCTGGTGGATGTGGTGGAGCTCCCGCGAGACGCCGGGGGTCACCTCCAGCTGCTGGCACAGTCGGTGGTGCAGCCCGGTGAGCTTGTACCCCAGGCCGTAGCCGCGGGAGTGGTTGAGCCGCACCAGGTAGCCGTCGTGCACGAGGGTGTTGAGCAGACGGTACGTCGTGGGGAGGGTGATGCCGGCGCGGCGCGCGACGGCCTTGGCGGTGATGCCGTCGCCGCCCGCCGCCACCGCCTCCAGCACCGCCAGTGCACGCCGCACCGATCCGAGCAGGTCAGAGGTGTCGGCCGCGTACGTCTCGTTGTCCCACATGATGCGTGTCCTGCCTTTTCTGTGGTCCCGGGGAGGGTCTGCCGCCCCACTGCCCGCGCCTTGAGCCGCCCTGGACCGCTGGCCCAGGGCGACCGCCGGCGTGCCCGGCAGGACCGTCATGCCGCGAGCGTACGGACCCTGCTCACCGTCCGGTAGAGCTGAGCGGCCAGCAGGCCGCCCACGACCTCGGCGCCGAGGTAGACGGGCAGCTGGGACCAGTCCGGAGCGTTTCCGCACAGCGCGGACATCAGCGCCGGGCCCAGGGCCCGTGCGGGGTTGAGCGCCGCCCCGGTGACCGGGCCCACGGCAACCGCGATCGCGAAGACCGCGAAACCGATGGGCAGTCCCGCGACGCTGCCCGCGGACCGCTGGTCGATGGCCCCGTAGACGACGAAGACCAGGATGCAGGTGCCCAGCGCCTCGGCGAAGAACGCCTGGCCACCGGTGGTCGGGGAGGCGAAGGAGGCGACTCCCAGACCCAGGTGCACCGCGCGTGTCCCCAGCGCGCCGACGATGGCTCCCGCGCCGAGGACCGCTCCCGCGCACTGGGCCAGGATGTATCCCAGGGCCTCACGTCGGCTCATGGCGCCGGTCGAGACCATGGCGAGGGTGACGGCTGGATTGATGTGGCAGCCCGAGATGTGCCCGATCGCGAAGACGGCGGCCACCACCACCAGGGCGAAAGCGAAGGCGATGACGCCTAGGTCGGCCATGGTGAAAGAGGTTTTCCCAGCCTTCTGCAGCATGAGCGTCGCGGGGATCGAACCCACCCCGAGGAAGACGAGAAACGCCGTGCCGAGGAGTTCTGCGAGCAGCCGTTGCGGAAGAGTGTTCCCCGCTGCCGTCGTTTCCGTTTCTCCTGTCTCGTCCGTCTTCTCTGTCGTGGTCTCGCCGGCGGTCACAGCCATTATTTCTCCACTCCTTTGTGGCGGCGGGTTCGGCTATGCGCCCGGGATGAGAATTCCCCGGCCCCGCAGCCGGCCGTGGTCCAGGTCGTCCATCGCGTCGTTCACCGCGTCCAGGGGGTAGGTGGACGTATGGAGCCGCACTTTTCCCTGGGCGGCGAGTGTCATCAGCTCATCGAGGTCGTTGTAGGTGCCGACGAGGTTGCCGACCACATTGATCTCCGCCGAAATGACGTCGATGGTCGGGATGTTCACGTGTCCCCCGTACCCGACAGCGAAATAGGAGCCCGCTCGGCGGAGCATGGCGACCCCCTGCGACTCGGTGCCGCGCTCGCCCACGAAATCGATGACCACCTGTGCGCCCTGGCCGGCGGTGATCTCCTGGACCGCGGACACCGGATCGCCGGTGGCCGCCACGGTGTGGTGCGCGCCCAGGCTCTGGGCGAGCGCCAGTGCGTCCTCGGAGGTGTCGACCACGATGATCTCGGCGGCGGTGAGGGCCACCAGGCACTGGACGCCGATGTGTCCAAGGCCCCCGGCGCCGATGACGACGACGAAGGAGCCGGGATAGAGCAGGGACACGGCCTTCCGCACCGCGTGATAGGCGGTGAGCCCGGCGTCGGCCAGCGCGGCCACGTCGGCCGGTTGCAGGCCGGGATCCAGCTTCACGCACGAGCGGGCGCTGGTCAGCATCAGCTCGGCCATGCCACCGTCGCAGTCGATACCGGGAAAGGCGCCGGCCGTACAGTGCACATCATCACCGGACCGGCATGGGCGGCACAGTCCGCACGTCATCAGCGGGTGGAGGATCACGGGATCGCCGACCGTCAGATGGGAAACTCCGGGCCCGATTTCTCTTACCCATCCGGCGTTTTCGTGCCCCAGCGTATAGGGCAGCTTCACCCCGGACTTCTGTTGCCACTGGCCCTCGACGACATGGAGGTCGGTCCGGCACAGCCCGGCGCCACCGATTTCCACGATGACGTCCTGTGCAGAGGTGATCCGGGGCTCCGGCACCTCTTCCACTACCGGCCGCTCGTGGTATTGCCGCAAACGTACTGCCTTCATTTCTGCACCGCTTTCCTGATGTCATCACCGGAGCTTGTGAGGAGATAGTCATGGGACGGTATCCGTGTGGTCAACGGGAGGGCGGCGGGAAGATTCCACCTGGTGAAAAACCCGACAAACGGCCCGTAGCCGACCGGTTCGACGTCACACCCCCAACGGAGCGGAGCCGTAAGCGGAATGGACCGATCCCCGTAACCTGTCGCCCGCCGGGGCGCGGTTCGGCTGTGCGACGCTGGGGCCGGTCCGTGCGCGCGGCGCGGACGGGGAGGGGAAGTGAGGACCCGGCGTGCAGAAGCCTCGGTGGAAGAGGGCGGGGGGAGCCCTGCTGCGGGTGACGGCGGTGTGGGCGGTGTCCACGCTCACCATGCTCGCCCTCGCGGGGGCCCTTCCGGACTTCCAGCTGAAGGCCGGGACCGGCGACAGCGCGACGCGGATCGCGATCGCGGCGGCGTGTGGGGCGGGGGCGTTCGGGCTGCTGAGCGCGCTGGTGTGGCCGCTGCTCGTACGGGCGATGCTGTTGCTGCCCGCGCTGGTGCTCGGGCTGCTGGTCTTCGTGCTGAACGGCTCGATGCTGCTGATCGCCATCAGCCTGATCCCGGTCGGACGGGGCTCGGTGGAGCCGGAGACGGCCGTCGTGGTGGCGGCCGTGATGTCGGCCGCGTCGTCGGCGACGAGCACGTTTTTGACGGTGCGGGACGACGAGGCGTACCGGCGGCGGCTGGCGCGGCTCGCGGACCGGCGGCGCCGGCGGCTGGGGGAGGACGGGGGGCGGGAACAGCCGCCGGGGACGGTGTTCCTGCAGCTCGACGGGGTGGGGCACGCGGTGTTGCGGGAGGCGCTGCGGGAGCCGGAGAACAAGCCGCCGGTGATGCCCACCGTCTCGGGGTGGGTCGGCAGCACGCATCGGGTGATGCCCTGGCGCACCGACTGGTCCAGCCAGACCGGCGCCAGCCAACTCGGCATTCTGCACGGGTCGAACGAGGATGTGCCGGCCTTCCGCTGGTACGAGAAGAAGACCCGGGAGGTGATGGTGAGCAACCGGCCGTCCGGCGCCGCCGTACTGCAGCGCCGCGCTGCCGCCCGCGCCGGGCACGAGGGGCTGCTCACCGTGGACGGGGCGAGCCGGGGGAATCTGTTCACCGGGGGCGCGGACCAGCTCGCGCTGGTGCTGTCGGTGGCGGCGCGGCGCGGTAAGCACAATCGTTCCCGCAGTGGCTACTTCGCGTACTTCTCCGACCCCGCCAACGCGACCCGTACCGCCGTGTCGTTCCTGGCTGAGGTGTGCCGGGAGGTCGGCCAGTCCACGCGGGCCAAGCTGCGCCGGGAGACGCCCCGGGTGGGGCGCGGCGGGCTCTATCCGTTCATCCGGGCCTTCGCGACGGTCGTGGAGCGGGATGTGGTCGTGGCGGCGGTGAGCGGGGACATCCTCTCCGGCCGTACCGCGATCTACGCGGATCTGGTGGCGTACGACGAGGTGGCCCACCACTCGGGGCCGCGCAGCCGCGACGCCCAGCAGGTGCTGACCCGGCTCGACCGGTCGATCGCGCTGATCGCCAAGGTCGCCGAGCACGCCCCGCGCGACTACCGGATCGTGCTGCTGTCCGACCACGGACAGAGTCCCGGCGAGACCTTCGCGGGGGCGTACGGGCTCACGCTGGAGGACCTGGTCCGGGCCGGATGCGGACTGCCGGTGTCGCGGCGGGCCGGGAGTACGCCGAGTGGGGCGGAGGCGCGCGAGGCGGCGCGGGCCGCCTTGCACCGGCCGGAGAAGGACGGGGACGGGCGCGAGCCGTCCGAGCCGATCGTGCTGGCGTCCGGCAATCTGGGCCTGGTCTCCTTCCCCGATGTGCCGGGGCGGATGAGCCGCGAGGCGATCGAGACGGCCCATCCCGCGCTGCTGCGGACGCTGGCCGATCACCCGGGGGTGGGCTTCCTGCTCGTACGGTCCGAGGAACACGGCGCGGTGGTGCTGGGCTCGCGCGGCCGGGAGCACCATCTGGACACGGGCCGGGTGATCGGCGCGAGCCCGCTCGCGGCCTTCGGGCCCGGTGCCGAGACCGCCGTACGGCGGACGGCGCACTTCCGGAACACCGCCGACATCATGGTCAACTCCGCCTATGACCCGGTGACCGGCGAGGTGCACGCCTTCGAGGGGCAGATCGGCTCGCACGGCGGCCTCGGCGGGGAGCAGGGGCATCCGTTTGTGCTGTGGCCCCGGGAGGTGACCGCGCCGGTGGCGGCAGGGGAGGAGCTGGTCGGGGCGGAGCGGGTGCACACGGTGCTGCGGCGGTGGCTGGAGGAGGCGAACGGGCCGCGGGTGCCCGGCGAGGGCGACCGCGAGTCGTCCGGCGGGCCGGTCGGCCCCCTCGCCCTTCCGGCGGAGGAATCGCGGCCGCACAGCCCTACCACCGCACCATTTCCCGTGGTCAGGGCGGCCGTACCGAACGAAACGCGGTGATTTGGTGCATGGTACATCTTCCGGGACCATGTATATATGCACGACCAGCACCACACCCGCCGTTTCGGCCTGCCCACGGCGACCGCGCTTGTCATGGGCAACATCATCGGCGGCGGGATTTTTCTGCTGCCGGCCTCCGTCGCCCCCTTCGGCACGCTCAGCCTGCTCGCCTTCGTCGTTCTCACCATCGGCGCCATCGCGCTCGCGCTCGTCTTCGGGCGGCTGACCCGGCGTGACCCGCGCACGGGCGGACCGTATGTCCATGCGCGCGCGGCGTTCGGCGACTTCGCCGGGTTCCTGTCGGCCTGGTCGTACTGGACGATGACCTGGGTCAGCAACGCGGCGCTGGCGGTCGCGGTGGTCGGGTATGTGCATGTGCTGGTCCCCGGGCATGACACCAAGGGCGTCAACCTGGCCGTGGCGCTGCTCGCGCTGTGGCTGCCGGCGCTCGCCAACCTGGCGGGCACGCGCTGGGTGGGCGCGGTGCAGATGACCTCCACGGTGCTGAAGTTCGTCCCGCTGCTTTTCGTCGCCGTCGTCGGGCTCTTCTTCTTCGATCCGGGCAACCTCGGCTCGTTCAACGAGACCGGGGGCAGCCCGCTCGGCGGCCTGTCGGCGGCGGCCGCGATCCTGCTCTACAGCTACGTCGGCGTGGAGTCGGCATCGGTGAGCGCGGGCGAGGTACGGGACCCGGAGCGCAATGTGGGGCGGGCCAGCGTGCTCGGCACGGTCGGTGCCGCCGTGGTCTATCTGCTGGGCACGGTGTCGGTGTTCGGCACGGTCGCCCACAAGGACCTGGTCAACTCCACCGCCCCCTTCTCGGACGCGGTCAACGCCATGTTCGGCGGTCACTGGGGCGGGACGCTGATCGCGCTGGCCGCCGTGGTGTCGATCGTCGGCGCGCTCAACGGCTGGACCCTGATGAGCGCCCAGGCGCCGTACGCGGCGGCGCGCGACGGGCTCTTCCCGGCGGCCTTCGCCAGGAAGCGGCGCGGGGTGCCGACCGTCGGCGTCCTGGTCGGCGTGGTCCTGGCGTCCCTCCTGACCGTGGTCAACTACACCTCGGGATCGACCGGGCTCTTCGAGATCCTCGTCCTGATCACCACCTTCTCGGCGACGGTCCCGTATCTGCTGGCGGCCGCCGCGCAGCTGTACTTCCTGCTGTCGGGGCGGCGCGAGGAGGTGCGGACGGGGCGCTTCGTCCGGGACCTGACGCTGGCGCTCGCGGGTTTCGGCTTCTCGTTCTGGCTGGTCGCGGGGGCCGGATACGCGGCGGTGTACCAGGGAGTGCTGTTCCTGTTCGCCGGTGTGCTCGTCTATGTGTGGATGGCGGCGCGGCGCCGGGCGGCAGCCGTGGACGGCGCGAACGGCGCGGGTGACACGACCGCCGACGACGGCACGGCCGTCGCGGACGCCGTGGCCCTGGAGCGTGCCCGACAGCTGTCCTGACGCCCGGCACGGGGGTCCTCACGGGTGTAAGCATGATGTATGCGCGATCGGCACGTGCCCACCCGTATCGCTGTGTCACGGCGGTCGAGCCGGTTGCTGCTGGCCCTCCCGCTCGGGATCATCCTGGCGGTCGTCCTGGTCGACATACAGACGCCCGAGACGATCCACCTGGGCCCCTTCCTGGTCGCGGCACCGGCGGTCACCGCCTCGTTCGCCGGTCCCGCCCTCACCGGCGCGATCGGGGCTCTCGCCGTGGTGGCCCAGACCGTCATCGGCCATCTCCACGGTGGCCTGATGACCGCGAACCACCAGGCACAGATCGCCGCCCTCCTCGTCATCTCGGCGCTGCTGACGCTCTTTCGCTATGTGGCCGACCGGCATGAGCGCCGGCTGCTCCGGGTGCGGTCGGTGGCCGTGGTGGCGCAGGAGGTGCTGCTGCGGCCACTGCCCACCCGGCTCGGGCCGCTGCGCATCGCGTCCGTATACCTCTCCGCCGAGGAGGAGGCCCAGATCGGCGGCGATCTGTACGCGGCCGTACGCACGGAAGAAGGGACCCGCTTCGTCGTCGGCGACGTACGCGGCAAGGGGCTGGCCGCCGTCGGGGACGCCTCCCTGCTGATCGGGGCCTTCCGGGGATCCGCCTACCGGCCGCTCTCGCTGCCCGCCATGGCCGCTCACCTGGGCAATGCCATGCGCTGGAGCTGGGCACACGCCGCCGAGCGCGCCGGGGACGCCCAGGAGTCGTTCGTGACCGCTCTGCTGCTGGACGTCCCCGACGACAGCCCCACCGTCGGGATGGTGGACTGCGGTCACCCCCCGCCACTGCTGCTGCGCGACGGCAAGGTCGGGATGGTGGAGGTCGGCGAGCCCGCGCCGCCCCTGGGACTGGTCGAGGCGTCGGAGGAGGTTTTCAAGGTCGAGACGTTCGCGTTCGAGGACCGCGATCTTCTGGTGCTCTACACCGATGGGGTCGTCGAGGCCCGGGACGCCCTGGGCACGTTCTATCCGCTGGTCGAGCGGATCTCGGCCTGGGAGGGGGGCAGCCCGGAGTCACTGGCCCGGTATCTCCGCGACGACCTGCTCCAGTACGTGGGCGGGACCCTGAACGACGACGCGGCCATCGTCGTCATCGCCCGCTGCCCCTGATGCGCCGGTGCCCAGCCCTGACGTGACGGCGGTCAGCTCGTCGCCTCGGGCACCTGGGCGAGCGGTCCGGGCGTCGGAGCGGCCCGCGGAGCCCGGCGGGACCAGCGGGCCGCGATCACCGCGCAGCCCGATGGCGATGTTCGCCGCGACGCCGACGGCGGTGGCCGTCGCGCCGCTCGCGGGCAGCAGCGCGGCGAGCACCACCGTGCCGAGGAGGGCGGCGACATAGGGGTCGACCGCCCTCCCGAGCCGGCCCGGCCAGGACCGGGGCCGGGGCACCCGCCGCACATCAATCACCACTTTCGCCTTGCCACGGTGGATGGCCGATCCGCGGCACCGGATCGGAGCCGGAGATGTCGCCGGTCCGGACGTCGATGGCGCCCCCGCCCCCGTCGTGGTCGCTGCCGGCCGTGCCCTTGCTCGCGATCAGCGTGTTCAGGGTGCGGTCGACCTCGAGCCAGGAATCGGCGTGGGAGTTGTCGATCACCACCAGGCCGTTGTGCGATCCGCAGCCGGGCGGTGGGTGATCCGGCTCGTCGTCCTGGATGTCCGCGGGCGGAGCCGCCCTGAACCCGGTGGTGGCTTGGGCGACATGACCACCCCCGTACAGCGCGCTCGCCGTGGCCGCGATGACGGCCCCCGCCCGGAAAATCGTCGTGAACACGGTAGGAGGACTTCCTTTCACACCGAGGCGGGGTGGCGATCGCCGCGGTATCTGCTGATGTTCCTTTCCAGGAGCTCCGTGGCGCCCTTGACTCCGACGGAGCCGGATGCCCGGGGGTCCGGCAGCCGCCCGTCCGCCAATTTCAGATCGATCAGCGCGCTGTCGATCGCGCCATGGGCGGCGAAAAGGCAGGGAGTGCTGTAAATCGCGACATCCACCCCCAGATCCGAGAGCTCGGACAGCGAGAGCCGCGGCGACTTCCCGCCCGCGATCTGGTTGAACAGCAGGGGCTTGTCGCCGACCACCGAACGGATCCTGCGGATCCACTCCACGTTCCGCACCCCGTCGACGAGGACGACATCCGCGTCCGTCTTCGCGAGGGCGGCCGCGCGCCGCATGATCTCGGCCTCCTCGGTGGCATCGGTGCGCGCCACCACCACCAGGTCCTTTCTGCTACTCAGCACCAGGTCGAGCTTGGCCAGATACTCGTCGAGCGGCAGAATCAGCTTGCCGTCCGCGTGGCCGCAGCGGCGCGGCCGCTTCTGGTCCTCCAGGATCACCCCGGAGGCCCCGGTGCGCTCCAGCCGCTGCACCACATGGCAGGCGACCTCGGGGTCCACATAGCCGTCGTCGATGTCCACGAGCAGATGGTGCTCGGGGAAGGCCAGCCGCAGCCGGTCGACAAATGCGAGCATGTCCGGCCAGGCGATGAAACCGATGTCGGGCAGGCCGTAATACGAGGCGGCGAACCCGAATCCGGAGACGAAGAATCCGTTGTAATGCTGGGCGGCAAGAGATGCCGAGTACATGTCGTAGATGCCGATGAGAGGTGTCGTGCGAGGCGATGTGATCGCCTCTCGCAGGGCATTGCCGTAGCACATGCTCCGAAGATGCCTGGAGCGGCTCGCCCGGTGGTGGAACGCGGCTTGAAGGTGGCCTGCCCGTGGGGGCGGACGGATGACAGACGGGATGGCATGCCGAACCGGTCGCTGGGTATGCGCAATGAGCCTGTCCAGTGAAAAGAGTTGCTTGTGCCTGTCCAGACCGACCCAGACGCCCCCGCCGGCTCCCGCCATCCCCTGCTGAGGCGAGCCATCAAGCGGCGCAAGAACCCGCCGCTGCGCCGGAGCGATATCACGGTCACCGAGGAGAAGACCGTACGGAAAGCGGTGAAGGCCGCTGCGCTGGGAAATGCCATGGAATGGTTCGACTTCGGGATCTACAGCTATCTCGCGGTCACCATCGGCAAAGTCTTCTTTCCGTCCGGAAATGACACGGCCCAAGTCCTCTCCTCCCTCGCCACCTTCGCGGTGGCCTTTCTCGTACGTCCGCTGGGAGGCATGTTCTTCGGGCCGCTCGGTGACCGGATCGGCCGCAAGAAGGTGCTGTCCTTCACCATGATCATGATGGCGTCCAGCACCCTCGCCATCGGTCTCATACCCTCCTACGCCACCATCGGCTTCTGGTCGCCGGCGCTGCTCATCCTGTGCCGTATGTGTCAGGGCTTCTCGACCGGTGGTGAGTACGGGGGCGCCTCAACCTTCATCGCCGAATACGCGCCCGACAAGCGTCGTGGCTACTTCGGCAGCTTCCTCGAATTCGGCACGCTCATCGGCTACACGTCGGCCGCCGGACTGGTCACGATCCTCACCGTGACGCTCGCCGATTCCTCGATGGATTCCTGGGGATGGCGTATTCCGTTCCTGGTCGCCGCCCCCATCGGGCTGGTCGGTCTGTATCTGCGGCTGAAGCTCGATGACACGCCCGCCTTCCAGAAGCTGGAGGACGAGGGCTCCACCCCGGCGGCCGAGCGCGAGAGCCTGCCGTTCTGGCAGGTGTTCCGGACGCAGTGGCGCGCGATGGTGCTGTGCATGGCGCTGGTCGCCGCGTACAACATCACCGACTACATGCTGCTGTCCTACATGCCGACCTATCTCTCGGAAAGCCTCCACTACAGCAGCACCAACGCCCTGGTCTCGATCATCATCGTGATGCTGGTGCTCATGGCGGCCATCACCTTCGTCGGCCGGCTCTCCGACCGGATCGGCCGCAAGCCACTGCTCATGACCGGCTCCGTCGGCTTCCTGGTGCTCGCGGTGCCGAGCTTCCTGCTCATCAAGCAGGGCAGCGTCGTCGCGGTCTTCGCCGGGCTGCTGCTCCTCGGGCTGTGCCTGCTGCCGTATGTGAGCGTGATGTCCGCGTCACTGCCCGCGCTCTTCCCGACGAACGTGCGCTACGGCTCGCTCTCGATCGCCTTCAACATCTCCGTCTCGCTCTTCGGCGGCACCACGCCGCTGGTGACCGAGGGGCTGATCAGCGGCACCGGGGACGATCTGATGCCCGCCTACTACACGATGCTCGCCGCGGTCGTCGGCATCATCGCGACGGCGGTGATGAAGGAGACGGCCCGCCGGCCGCTGGAGGGCTCGCCGCCCGCCGTCGCGACCAAGGAAGAGGCCATCGAGCTGGTGGAGTCCCAGCGGTCCTAAGCGGTTACGGCGAAGTCACGTGCTGATCCTTCTCGGCGTCCAAGCCCTCGGCCAGGCCGAACGGCGAGGGACCAGCGGCGAACTTCACCGCATCCGCTTAGCCCCTGTTCGCCGTGGGCCGTGGGCAAGCAGAATGGCCCACCATGGAATCCGAACCCACCGAGCAGGAAACCGAGCAGGAAGCCAAGCAGGAAACCGAGCAGGACATCGACATCGTGGTGTACGGCGCGACCGGCTTCGTCGGCGTGCTGGTGGCCCGTTATCTTGCCGAGGCCGCCCCCGCCGGGACCCGGGTCGCGCTGGCCGGCCGGTCACGGCGGAAGCTCGAAGCCACCCGCTCCCGGCTGGGCGAACGGGCCGCGGACTGGCCCCTGCTGCTGGCGGAGGCCGACGACGCCGCGGCGCTGCGGGCTCTCGCCGAGGGCGCGCGCGTCGTGGTCACGACCGTCGGCCCGTACGCCAAGTACGGGCGGGCCCTGGCCCACGCGTGCGCCGCGGCGGGGACCGACTATGTCGACCTCACCGGCGAGGTGCTGTTCGTACGGCAGAGCATCGACGAGAACCACGAGCTCGCCCGGTCCACCGGCGCCCGTCTCGTCCACTCCTGCGGCTTCGACTCGATCCCCTCCGACATCGGGGTGCACCTCCTCCACGAGCGGGTGCGGGCCGACGGCGCCGGAGAGCTCACCGACACCACCACCGTCCTCACGGCCATGAAGGGTGGCGCCAGCGGCGGCACCATCGACTCGCTGCGCCACCAGATCGACACCATACGCAAGGACCGGGCGCTCAGGAGGCGGGTCCTGGACCCGTACGCCCTGAGCCCCGACCGCGCCGCGGAACCCGAGCTGGGACGCCAGCCCGACCTCGTCCTGGCCCGGGGCGCCGCCATCGGCCCGAACCTGCGCGGGACGCTGGCCCCCTTCGTGATGGCCCCGTACAACACCCGGATCGTCCGCCGCAGCAACGCGCTGCGCGGCCACGCCTACGGGCGGCGCTTCCGCTACCAGGAGGCCATGCGCGTCCGGCCCCCCGTCCTGTCGCCCGTCCTCGCCGCCGGTGTGGCCGCCGGGCTCGGCGTGCTGGTGGCGGGCCTGGCCACCCCGCCCACCCGTTACGTCCTGGACCGGCTGCTGCCCAAGCCGGGCCAGGGGCCGAGCGAGAGGGACCGCGAGCGGGGCCACTTCACCTTCGACATCTTCGCGATCACCACCAGCGGGGCCCGCTACACCGCCCGCTTCTCCGCGAAGGGCGACCCCGGCTACAAGGCGACCGCCCTCATGCTCGGCGAATCGGCCCTCGCCCTCGCCCTGGACCGTGACGCCCTGCCCCCGTCCGGGGGCGGCGTCCTCACCCCGGCCACCGCCCTCGGCGACGCCCTGGTGGCCCGGCTCCGCGACGCCGGCGTCAGGATCTCGACCCGTGCCCTCTCCCCCGCCATTACCTGACGGGTAATCGACCCTCGGGGCCGGTGGCGGCAGAGTGAGGGCATCGGGTTCCGGGCCGGCGCACTCCGGTCCGGGACCCGGGTCCCAGCAGGTAATTCCCTGAGGAGAGTGGCCAGATGACCCCGTACGACGCCGCCGTCGCCCGCTACTTCGAGGCGTGGAACGCCACCGAGCCGGAGGACCTCGCCAAGGCCGTCGCCGCCGCCTGGGCCGAGGACGGCAGCTACACCGATCCGCTGGTCGAGGTGCGCGGTCATGAGCAGCTGGCCGCCGCCATCGCGGGTGCCCATGAGCAGTTCCCGGGCTTCGTGTTCCGCCACACCGGCACCGTGGACGGCCATCACGACATGGCCCGCTTCACCTGGGAGCTGGTCTCCGCGGCCGACGGGACCGCGCCGGTGGCCGGGTTCGACGTGATCACGGTGGGGGAGGACGGCCGGATCCGGTCCGTCCTCGGCTTCCTGGACCGGGTGCCTACGTCCGGCTGAGCCGTCCCAGGGCGGCGGCGGTCGCCGGGTCGGCTGGGAGGAATGTCTCGATGGCCAGCTCGGAGACCGTCACATCCATGGGGGTGTTGAAGGTCGCGATGGTCGAGATGAAGGACAGCACCTGCCCGCCCTGCTCGATCATCATCGGGAGGGCGAACGGCTGGGCGTCCCCGGCCCCCGCCGTCTCCCACCCGCCGGTCTCCGGAAGCGGATAGGCGGCCACCTCGTCGTAGAGCTCACGCAACGGCGAGGAGCGCATCAGGGCCAGCTGCCGGTCCATCTGGTCCAGCAGATGCCCGCGCCATTCGCGGAGGTTGCGGATACGGGGAGCGAGCCCGTCCGGGTGGAGGGTGAGGCGCATCGCGTTGAGCGGGGGCTCGAGGAGGTGGCCGGCGACGCCGTCCAGAAGCATCGCGATGCCCTGATTGGCCGCCAGCACCTCGTAGGTGCCGTCCACGACGAGCGCGGGATACGGCTCGTAGCCGGTCAGCAGCCGCTCCATGCTCTCTCGCAGGGAGCGCATCGAGGGGTCGTCGACCGCCCGCTCCGGGTAGTGCGGGGCATAACCGGCGGCGATCAGCAGGGCGTTGCGCTCACGGACGGGCACGTCGAGATGGTCGGCGAGCCGGAGCACCATCTCCTGGCTGGGCCGCGACCGGCCGGTCTCGATGAAGCTGAGGTGGCGGGCGGAGGAGCCGGCGCGCAGCGCGAGCTCCAACTGGCTGATCCGCCGCCGGTCCCGCCACTCGCGCAGCAGCGTGCCCACCCCGGTCGCGGCGGCAGGGGACGCACCCCGGGAGGATGAGATCGGCGCGGCAGTCGTCATGTGCCGACGGTAACCGACCACGCGGGGCCGCCCATGGCAGGGTGGAGGCATCGGTCAACGCACGGAAGGACATGCCATGGCAGTCAAGCCGCTCACGGACCAGGAGATCGCGCAGCGCTTGGAGCCTCTTCCCGGCTGGTCGTACGCGGACGACCGGCTCTCGCGCAGCTACGTCTTCGACGGGCACCCGCAGGCTGCGGGGCTGGTCGCCGAGGTCGCCGGGATCCAGGAGGAGCTGAACCACCACGCGGACCTGACCCTCGGCTACAACCGGGTCACGGTCACCGTGAACACCCACAGCGTCGGCGGCAAGGTGACCGAGCTGGACCTGGAGCTCGCCCGCCGTATTGAGGCCGCCGCCCCGGAGCACGGCGCCCGGCCGGATTCCTGACCCCACCCGACCCATCCGTCCCTCGGTCGGCTCCGAATACCTCTGGGAAGGTTCCGGTGGCCGACCCGACCGGCTCGGCGGGCACGGCCACGGCAGATGCTGCTCCAGGAGGCAGACCGATGAGCGACGTGGCCGCGTCCATCGCCCCCATCGCCGAACGCATGCTCGGCGGCCCGCTGCCGGTGCGGCTGCGCGCCTGGGACGGCAGCGAGGCCGGGCCGCCGGACGCGCCCCGTGTCGTGCTGCGCTCCCCGCGGGCCCTGCGCCGGCTGCTGTGGCAGCCCGGTGAACTCGGCGTCGCCGAGGCGTACATCAGCGGCGACCTCGATGTGGAAGGCGACCTGGTGGAGGGGGTGCGCGCCGTGTGGCACACGCTGCGGGCGCGCTCCGTACCGCCGCCCGGGCCCACCCTGGCCACCCGGACCCGGGCGGCCGCCACCGCCCTGAGACTCGGCGCCATCGGGCCACGGCCGCCCGCCCCCGGCAGCCGCGCCCGGCTCGCCGGCCCGCGCCACCACGGCGGCCTGCCGGCCGCGTTCCACGAGCGGCTGCTCGACCCGTCGATGGCGTACTCGTGCGGCTACTGGACCCGCCGGGACCGCGGTTACGGACTCGCCGAGGCCCAGCGCGACAAGCTCGAGATGATCTGCCGCAAGCTCGCCCTCGTCCCCGGCGCCCGGCTGCTGGACATCGGCTGCGGCTGGGGCGCGCTCGCGCTGTACGCGGCCGACCGGTACGGGGCGCAGGTCACCGCCGTGACCCCGGCCCGGGAGGAGCACGACTTCCTGACCGAGCGGGTCCGCGAACGGGGGCTGGGCGAGCTGGTGGACGTCGAGCTGCGCGACTGGCGCGATCTGCAGGGCGGCATGTACGAGGCCGTCGCGTGCGTGGAGATGGGCGAGCACGCCGGCGACGGGCAGTATCCGCACCTGGCCCGGACCCTGTACCGGATGCTCCGCCCTGGCGGCCGCGTGCTGGTCCAGCAGATGTCGCGGGCGCCGCGCACGCCGGGCGGCGGGCCGTTTATCGAGGCGTACGTCGCCCCCGGTCTGCGGGCGCGCCCGCTCGGCGAGACGATCGGCCTGCTGGAGGAGGCGGGGCTGGAGGTTCGTTCCTCGGAGTCGCTGCGCGAGCACTACGTCCGTACGGTCGCCGCCTGGCGCGACACCCTTGAGGCGGACTGGGACGGCTTCCGTCGGTTGGCGGGCGAGCCCACCGCGCGGGTCTGGCGGCTGTGTCTGGCCGCGGGCGAGCTCGCCTTCGAGGAACGGCGGATGAGCGTCGACCAGATCCTCGCGGTGCGCCCGACGGAGCGCGGCGTCAGCGGGATGCCGCCCACCCCGGAGGCGTGGTACCCGTCCGCCGTCGTGGGGGTGGTGTGAGCAGAGGATCGTGGACGGGTCAGCGGCGGCCACGGGCCTGCTGGAAGCGGGCCAGGCCCGCGTCCAGGTCCACGATCGGGTCGGGGTAGTCCAGCCGGGCCCGCTCGGTCTTCGGCAGCCGCCACGGCGTATGGACGCGGGCCCCGGGGACCTCGGCCAGTTCCGGGACCCAGCGGCGCACATACGCGCCGTCCGGGTCGAAGCGCCGGGCCTGGGCGAGCGGGTTGAGGACCCGGTTGGGGCGGGTGTCGGTGCCGGTGCCCGCGACCCACTGCCAGTTGAGCTGGTTGTTCGCCATGTCGCCGTCGACCAGCAGCTCCAGGAAGTGCCGGGCGCCGATCCGCCAGTCCACGTACAGCGTCTTGGTGAGAAAGCTCGCCACCAGCAGCCGCGCCCGGTTGTGCATCCATCCCTCCTGGCGCAGCTGCCGCATCCCGGCGTCGACCAGCGGATAGCCGGTGCGGCCGGCCTTCCAGGCGGCGATCTCCGCGTCGTCCGCCCGCCACCGGTCGCCCCGGTCCCGGTAGTCCGTGCGCGCGGCGTCCGGCCGGGCGGCCAGCACCTGGTAGTGGAAGTCGCGCCAGGCGAGCTGCCGTACGAAGGCGTCGGCGCCCGCGCCGCCCTCCTCCTTGACCCGATGCACCAGCTCCACCGGGGACAGGCAGCCGAAGTGCAGATACGGGGAGAGCCGGGAGGTGGCGTCGCCCGCCAGATCGTCATGGCGGTCGGCGTACTGGCCAAGGCCCGACCGCCGCCAGGCGAGGAACCGGCGGCGGCCCGCCCGCTCCCCGCCCTCGGGCAGCCCGGGGGCGGGGCTGCCCGCCGCGAGCGAGGTGACCGCCGACACCGGCTCGGACCGCAGACCGGGCAGCTCGGGCACGCGCACCGCGCGCGGGGCGGCCAGCGGCGTCCTGCGCTCGGCCCGCTGCCACGCGCGGAAGTACGGGGTGAAGACGGCGAAGTGGTCCTTGCCCGCCGGAACCACCTCGCCCGGTTCGACCGCCGTGATCACCGCGCCATGCACCCGCAGTCGCCGCCCGTCCGCCTCCAGCGCCTCACGCAGCCGCGCCTCGCGCCGGCCGGCATAGGCGCTCACCCCGCCCGCGATATGCACCTCGTCCGCGTCCGTGCGCTCCGCGGCCCGGCGGATCTCCGTGACCGGATCACCCGTGACGACCATCAGCCGCCCGCCGCGCTCCCGCAGCCCCGCGTCCAGGTCGGCCAGGGCGTCCGCCAGGAACGCCACCCGGTTGGGGGCGGCGAACCCCGTCTTCGCCAGCCGCCGGTCCACGACGAACAGCGGCACCACCCGTTCGGCGGAGCGCAGCGCGGCGTGCAGCACCGGGTTGTCGTGCAGCCGCAGATCGGAGGTGAAGACGGCGATCGAGGTGCTCATCCCTCCTGCCTACACCCCCTCACCCGGAGGGGAAGGTCAGCAGGGCGAGCGGATCGCTGGTCGGCGCCTTCGACCCCCCGGAGGGCTCAACGGTCAGCCCCATGGCCGAGGCCTTGCCGACCGGGCCGCTCAGCAGCGCCGCCGTGCCCCCGCCGGAGGAGTCCATCAGCCCGGCCGAGCGCATGGTGCCGTCGTCGCTGAACCACAGCTGGTACACCCGTCCCGACGGTGGCTTCGGCAGCCCGGAGGTGAGGAACGCCGCCTTGTCCAGGCCCCGCGAGACCACGACCGTGCCCGTCGCGCCGCCCGTCAGCCTGCCGCTGCGGCTGTGCGCGTCCGGCGCGGCCAGCACCCGGGTCAGCTCCTGCACCTCCGCCACCCGCTGCTCGGAGCGACGGGCCGTATCGCGGGCGTCGGACGCCTGCTGGTGCTGCCACACCGCGACCCCGCCGAGGGCGGCGGCCCCGGCCAGACAGGCCGCGAGCACAAAGCTCTGCGCCCGTCGGCCGCCGCGCCGCCGGGGGCCCGCATGGGATTCCCGCCCCTCCCGCGCCGCCACCCGCGGGGGCTCCTGACGGACGGTGGCGATACGCCGCATCACCTCGTCCTTCATCAGCGGGGACGGCGTCAGGGCCGTGGCCACCCCCAGCTTCGCCGATGCCTCCCGCAGCTCCCGGACCTCATGACGGCAAGGATCACAAACGGCCAGATGTCGCTCGAACTCGCTCAACTCCCGGCCCGACAGGGCGTGCACCGCGTACGCTCCGGTCAAGGTGTGCAGATCCGCTCTGGTCATGCGCCGACCCCCATGCAGTCCCGGAGCCGGATGAGCCCGTCCCGGAGTCTGGTCTTCACGGTCCCGAGCGGCAGCGACAGCAACTCCGCCACCTCACGGTAGGTGCGGCCCCGGTAGTAGGCGAGCGTGACCGACTGGCGTTGCAGCTCGGTCAGCGTCCGCATGCACCGGCGCACTTGTTCGCGCTCGAGTCTGGCTTCCACCTGCTCGGTCACCTCGTCGAACGCCGGGGTGCGGGCCAGCAGCGCGGCGCGCTCCTCGCGGTCCGAGGCGGCCTGCGCCGAGCGCACCCGGTCCACGGCGCGCCGATGGGCCAGCGTCATGATCCAGCCCATGGCGCTGCCCCGGCCCGGTTCGAACCGGGCGGCGGACCGCCAGACCTCGACCAACACCTCCTGGGTGACCTCTTCGGCCTGGGCCGGATCGCGCAGCAGACTGCGCGTCAGTCCGAGGACGGGCCCGCTGACGGCGTCGTAGAGAGCGCTGAACGCGCTCTGGTCCCCTCGGGCCACCATCTGCAGCAACCCCTCGAGGTCCGGGCCGCGCGCGGCCGGTCCGCCGATGTACACGGGTTCTCTCACAAGCCGTCCTTCCGGATGAGCGATGCGGCGCACACGCAGGTGTCGTACCTCATTCGTCGCCCGGACGGAAACGGATTGGTCAACCTGCTCCGAACACGCGCAGCTTCCCCCGCCGGCGTGGCCCCGCTGACGTGGCCCGGAACGCTGAGGCTTGCCGGTTCGGCAACAATGTTTGGCATTCCGTGCCCCCACCGTGGACGCTCGGCGTCATGACCGAACACACCGAGCGCCACATGACATCCGGCGCCCACGCCCACCACCACGACCCCGACCGGGACTGGGACGCCTTCGCCCCGCTGCTCGAGGCGGACGCCACGCTCGATGCCCCGGCCCACACCCAGGCCGCGGACTGGTTGCGCGAGCGGACCGGGACGGTGCGGCGAGTCCTCGACGTGGGCAGCGGCGTCGGCGTCGTCGCCTGTCTGCTCGCCCGCACCTTCCCGGACGCCGAGGTGGTCGCCGTGGACGGTACCCAGGCGCTGCTGGACCGGGTCCGCGCCCGCGCCGAGCGGCTCGGGCTCGCCGACCGCGTCACCACCCGGCTGGCCGAACTGCCCCACGGTCTGGAGGCGGTGGGCGGCGCGGATCTGATCTGGACCAGCAAAACCGTGCACCATCTGCCCGATCAGCAGGGCGCCGTCCGCGATCTGGCCCGTACGCTGCGCCCCGGCGGGCTGCTCGCCATCGCCGAGGGCGGGCTGCCGTCGCGCTGTCTGCCCCGTGACGTGGGGTCGGGCCGCCCCGATCTGCAGGCCCGGCTCGACGTGGCGATGGGGGAGAGGTTCGCCGAGATGCGGGCCGCGCTGCCGGACACCGGGCAGATCGTCGAGGACTGGCCCGCGATGCTCACCGCGGCCGGGCTCACCGATGTCGCCAGCCGCACCTTCCTGGTCGATCTGCCCGCCCCGCTCGACGCCGCGACCCGCGAGGCGCTGCGGACCCAGCTCGCCCACCGGCGCGAGGCCGCCGCCGACCGTCTCGACGACGGCGACCTCGCCGCGCTCGACCGGCTGGTCGACCCGGATAACCGGGCGGGGCTCCTGCACCGGCCCGACGTCTTCCTGCTGAGCGCGCAGACCTTCCACACGGCGGTGCGGGCCGCCGGGTGAGGCGGCGTCAGCCGGTGGAGAGGGTGAGGCCGTACGCCTGGAGGATCGGGTTCACCGGCTGGTAGTACGTCGTACCGCCGGTGGTGCAGTTCCCGGAGCCGCCCGAGGTCACGCCCTGGGCCTCGCTGCCGGAGATGAAGGAGCCGCCGGAGTCGCCGGGCTCGGCGCAGGCGCTGGTCCGCGTCATGCCCCGGACGG
Source organism: Streptomyces sp. NPDC005266 (assembly GCF_040607655.1). NCBI lineage: Bacteria > Bacillati > Actinomycetota > Actinomycetes > Kitasatosporales > Streptomycetaceae > Streptomyces > Streptomyces sp. NPDC005266. The sequence continues at coordinate 489,760 of NZ_JBEXHC010000003.1, read as the reverse complement.
TGCCCTCCTGGTACCGCACGCTGGTGTCGTGCTGCTGGATGATGCCGCAGTGCCAGCCGGTGGTCGAGCCCGAGCGGCAGACGGACGAGCCCACCGGCGCCTGCTGGGAGCCGGTGACGGTCACGTTGGCGCTGTCGGGGCCGATCACCCAGGGCTGCGTCGTCCAGTCGGCGTTGGTGCCCACCCACGCGTAGTCGTTGCCGGGGAAGGTCGCCCCCTGGACGACGCCCTGGTCGACCCGGTTGAAGCCGGTGGTGGTCGCGCCCGCCGAGCCGCAGTGGCCGGCGGTGACGAAGCCGCCCCGGTCGCCCTGGGTCACCGGGAAGCCGATCGAGCAACGGGCGCTGGCGTTGATGTAGTACGCCTCGCCGCCCCGCAGGTCGTGCAGCGGGCGCGGCCGCTCGGCCGACTCCACGACCCGTACGACATCGCGGTCCGCGCCGCTCGCGGCGACGAACGCCGCCGCCTCGGTCGGCTTGGCCGACTGCACCACGACGCTGTTGGACTTGAGGTCGACGTACCACGCGGACGCGACGTCGGTCGCCGGGGCGCGCTGCGCGGCCGTCCGGTCCAGCGCTTCCCTGGCGTCGGTGAGGGAGGTGAGGCTGTGGCGGACGACCTCGGCCTTGGCTCCGCCGGCCGTGATGGTGCCGCTCTGGTCCTTGTCGGTGGTGGCGACGGTGAGCTCGGCGGTGTTGCCGGACACCCATGTGCCGCCGTAGCTGCGGCCCAGGCTCTTGCGCAGCCCCGGTTCGGCGGCCCCCGCCCGGTATTCGTTGTTGAGCCGCGTCTTCGCCTCTTCGGCCGTAATGCCCAGGTCGCGCTGCATGGAGGCGAGCATCTCGGGCGGCACCTCCCTCCGGGGACCGGTGGTGGGTCCGCCGGGGTCGGCCGCCGCGGGTATGCCAGTGCTTAGGAAGAGGGCGGCTATGGCCACGGTGCACCCGGCGGCCAGCTCAAGGCCGTAACTGCGTCTGCGGGGCATCTTCTGTCTCCTCGGACTTGGGGGGCTGTCACTCTGCGTGCCCGTATGAGCGCCAAGCGTAATTGCCGTGGACGTGCCCCGCTCGGCGGAAGCGGGAGCCCCCCAGGGCCCGGACATGCGTCCGCCCCGCCGCGTGAAAACGCGGCGGGGCGGAGGAGTCAGGCGGTCAGACCATGTTGAACGTGTCGGGGTCCGGGCCCAGCCGGTCGCCCGAGTCCATGGCGCCGATGGCGGAGAGGTCCTCGGCGTCCAGCTCGAAGTCGAAGATGTCGATGTTCTCCTTGATCCGGGACGGGGTCACGGACTTCGGGATGGCGACATTGCCGAGCTCGATGTGCCAGCGCAGCACCACCTGGGCCGGCGACGTGCCGTACTTGGCGGCGATGGCCGCCAGCTTCGGGTCCTCCAGCAGCCCCTTGCCCTGGCCGAGCGGGGACCACGCCTCGGTGACGATGTTGTGCCGGGAGTTGAAGGCGCGCAGCTCCGCCTGCTGGAGATGCGGGTGCAGCTCGACCTGGTCGACCGCCGGGGCGACCGAGGTCTCGGAGAGCAGCCGCTGGATATGGGCCGGGTGGAAGTTGGAGACCCCGATGGCCTTGGCGCGGCCCTCGGCGTAGATCTTCTCGAAGGCCTTCCAGGTCTCCACGTACTTGTCGACCCCGGGCACCGGCCAGTGGATCAGGTACAGATCCACATGGTCCAGGCCGAGCTTGGTCAGGGAGGTGTCGAAGGCACGCAGGGTGGAGTCGTAGCCCTGGTCGGAGTTCCAGAGCTTGGTCGTCACGAACAGCTCGTCGCGCGCGATGCCCGACGCGGCGAGCGCCTTCCCCACGCCCTCCTCGTTCTCGTAGGCGGCGGCGGTGTCGATGCTGCGGTACCCGGCCTCCAGCGCGTTGCGCACGGCGACCTGCGCCTCGTCGTCGGGGATCTGCCACACGCCGAAGCCGAGCTGCGGCATCCGAACGCCGTTGTTGAGGGTGATGAAGGGGACCTTGCTCACGAGCGGTCGATCCTTACGTCGGAATGCGGATACGTGCTACCCCAAGGTCAACGATCAAGAGAGGCCACGCATTCCCGGCCGCCGCCGCCGGATCCCGGCTGGGGGCGAACCCAAGGGCGCATCTGCCGTTCGAGCCTCCGGGCGCCTGGTTTCTCCGGCTGGGGGCACCTCCCAGCGGTAGCGGACAACTCCCGGCCGCCCTGGCCGCCCCGGCCGCCCCGGCCCGCCCCGGCCGTCTTGGGCGCCTTGGGCGTCCTTGTCGTCCACCCTTCCCCAGGCCGCCCGTCTGCCGTCTGCCCGTCCCTACCGTGGCGCCGTGAGCCGCAGCGGCTCCGGCAGCTCCGACCGGAAGCGGTGCAGGGTGTGCCCCTCGCGCACCGTCGCCCCCACCGCGCACGCCGCCCGGCTGACCGCCGCGCGCGGCGCCCGTACGACCATGGCCAGCCGGTACGTACCGCCGATCCGCACCGCGCGGGTGTGCCGCAGCTCCCAGCTCGGATCCGAGCGCAGCTCCCGGCGCGCCTCCAGACAGACCCGCTCGCCGGGCGCCACGCCGTGGCCGCCGCCCAGGAACCCCAGCCGGGGGCCGAGGTGGGCCGGGCGGTCCGCCGCCGTCCCGCCGGCCTCCTCGGTCAGCTGCCGGGGTGTCATGGACCAGGCCACCGGCTGGAAGGCGGTGGTGCCCCGCTGGACCGGCTCGGCCGTCAGAGTGAGATCGAGGTTGACCGTGTGCAGCGCGGGGTCCGGCGCGTCCCGGGTGCAGGTCACCGACAGATGCAGCAGATGGTAGGCGGCGCAGTTGGCCTCGGCCTCCAGGAAGGCCCTCAGCTCCGGATCGGGGCCGACGAGCTCCGGCGTCACCGGGACGGCCACCGGCCCGCCCAGGACGACGCGCCCAGCCAGCGTCGGCCCGTACGGCAGGGGTGTCTCCTCGGAGACCAGTGCCAGTTCGCGTTCGGGAAGTTCGGGGAGAATGACATCGATCATTGCGATGCCCCCTTCGCGGCTCAGGTCGTGCTCACGAGTCGTGCGTGAGCGTCGCTCAGGCGTGGTACAGCGCCTCCACCTCGACGGCGTACGCCCGTTCGATGGCCTTGCGCTTCAATTTGAGCGACGGCGTCAGCAGACCATGCTCCTCCGAGAACTGCGCGGCAAGTATCCGGAACGTACGAATCGACTCGGCCTGGGAGACCAGTGTGTTGGCCGCGACCACCGCCCGCCGGATCTCCCTCTCCAGATCCGGGTCCCGGACCAGCTCGCCGGCCGGCAGGTTCGGCTTGCCGCGCATCGTCAGCCAGTGCGAGACCCCCTCCGGGTCGAGCGTCACCAGCGCCGCGATGTACGGGCGGTCGTTGCCGACCACGATGCACTGCGCGACCAGCGGATGCGCCCTGACGCGCTCCTCCAGGGGGACCGGCGAGATGGTCTTGCCGCCGGAGGTCACCAGGATCTCCTTCTTCCGCCCGGTGATGGTGAGATAGCCGTCGTCGTCCAGCGTGCCCAGGTCACCCGTGGCGAGCCAGCCGTCGCGCAGCACCCCGTCGGTCGCCTTGGGGTCGTTGTGATAGCCGGCGAAGACCTGGCCGCCGCGCAGCCACACCTCCCCGTCGTCGGCGATGTGCACGGTGGTGCCGGGGATCGGCACCCCGACCGTGCCGTACCGGGTCCGCTCGGGCGGGTTGGCGGTCGCGGCGGCGGCGGACTCGGTGAGGCCGTACCCCTCGTAGATGGTGATGCCCGCGCCCGCGAAGAACAGCCCGAGCCGCCGCTCCATCGCCGAGCCGCCCGACATGGCGTGCCGGATCCGGCCGCCCATCGCCCCGCGCACCTTGCTGTAGACGACCTTGTCGAAGAACTGGTGCTGCATGCGCAGCGAGGCGCCGGGTCCCGGCCCGGTGCCGAACGCCTTGGCCTCCTGGGCCTCCGCGTACCGCACCGCGACATCCACGGCCTTCTCGAACGGCCCGGACCGCCCCTCCGCCTCGGCCTTGCGGCGCGCCGCCGCGAAGACCTTCTCGAAGATGTACGGCACGGCGAGGATGAAGGTCGGCCGGAAGGCCTGGAGGTCGGGCAGGAGCGCGGCCGCCGAGAGATTGGGCTGATGCCCGAGTTTGACCCGGCCGCGGAGGGCGGCGACCTGGACCATCCGGCCGAAGACGTGCGCGAGCGGCAGAAAGAGCAGGGTGGAGGCCTCGTCACCCGGCTTGGAGTGGAAGGCCGTCTCGAACCGTTCGACGACGTTGTCACACTCGGCCATCAGATTGGCGTGAGTGATCACACAGCCCTTGGGGCGGCCGGTGGTGCCCGAGGTGTAGATGATGGTCGCGGGCTGCTCGGGCATCATCGCCATCCGGTGCCGGTGGACGATCTCGTCCTCCACCGACTCCCCGGCCGCGATCAGCTCTTCCAGCGCCCCGGCGTCCAGCTGCCACAGCCGCTCCAGGTACGGCAGCCGGCCGACCACCGAGCCGACCGTCATCGCGTGGTCCTCGTGCTCCACGACGCACGCGGAGACGCCCGCGTCATGCAGCATCCAGAAGACCTGTTCGGCGGAGGAGGTGGGATACAGCGGGACACTCTGGGCACCCAGGGTCCACAGCGCGAAGTCGAACAGCGTCCACTCGTAGCGGGTGCGCGACATGATGGCGACGCGGTCGCCGAACCGTACGCCATGGGCCAGCAGCCCCTTGGCGAGCGCCATCACATGGTCCCGGAACTGGCTCGCGGTCACGTCCTGCCATCGGCCGTCCGCGGTCTTGCGTGCGAGCGCCACGCGGCGCGGGTCGGCATCGGCATAGTCGAAGACGGCATCCGCCAGTCCTCCGGCCTGGGGTGCCGTGGCCATCGGGGGGACGGTGAACTCGCGCAATACCTGCTCCTTGAAGCCGCTCCGCAGCACAGCGCCGTGACCGTACCTGATCCGGGGCCCGATGGGGGAGAGGTGTTTTGTGCCCGGAACGTACGGAATGTGTGCCGGTCAGTGAGGTGAAAGAGGGTCAATCGGGCGTTGCGGAGGCCGGATTACGGTAAGTCTGGTCCCTTGCGGCTCATGTGTGGCTCATATGTAACGACTTTCTGCACGGAATCTCTCCGACGGCGGCACAGGGCCCGCCAAAATCGTGCCGCTCCCTCTGTCCGGCCCGCTCCGGGGCCGGCGTCGGAGCGGGCGGAATCAAGCCATGTGTGTGCCATCACACCGAGCCCCCGCCCGCGTCGCCGTGACCGAGGGAAGACCGTCAAGGGTAGCGGGCGAACGCGTCGGCAGTCGGAGCGGTAGCCGGGATTCCCGATTGCGATGATCAAGGGCACCATGGTCGGGGCCCGTCCGTTTCCTGGGGTCCCGGAAAGAGAGCGCATGCCCAGCCCGCACCGCCCGCACCGCCCGCACCTGCGGAAGATCACCCTCCCCTCCTGGCTCCCCCTGGACGGGTTCATCCTGGGCCTCGTCGGCACCGTGGCGCTCGCCGCGCTCCTGCCCGTCAGCGGCCGGGCCGCCACACTCACCGACACAGCCACCACGGTCGCGGTGGCCCTGCTCTTCTTCCTCTACGGCGCACGGCTCTCCACCCGAGAGGCGCTGGACGGAGTGCGCCACTGGCGGCTCCATCTGACCGTGCTGGCCTGCACCTTCGTGATCTTCCCGGCCCTCGGCCTGGCCGCCCGCGGCCTCGTCCCGTATGCGCTGACCCATCCGCTCTACACCGGGCTGCTCTTTCTGTGCCTGGTGCCCTCCACCATCCAGTCCTCCATCGCCTTCACCTCCATCGCCCGGGGCAATGTCGCCGCCGCGATCTGCGCGGGCTCCTTCTCCAGCCTCGTCGGCGTGATCGCCACCCCGGTGCTGGCCGCACTGCTGCTGGGCGGCAGCGGCGGCGGCTTCTCGGCCGACTCGATACTCAAGATCGCGCTCCAGCTGCTGGCGCCCTTCCTCGCCGGACAGCTGCTGCGCCGCTGGATCGGCGGCCTCATCTCCCGCCACCGGGCAGTGCTGCGCCTGGTCGATCGCGGCTCGATCCTGCTCGTCGTCTACGCCGCCTTCAGCGAGGGCATGACCCGCGGCATCTGGCACCAGGTCACCCCGGCCCGGCTGGCCATCCTCCTTGCCGTCGAGGCGGTGCTGCTCGCGGCGATGCTCTCGCTCACCGCGTACGGCTCACGCAAGCTCGGCTTCGTCCGGGAGGACCGGATCACGATCGTCTTCGCGGGATCGAAGAAGAGCCTCGCGGCCGGCCTGCCGATGGCGAGCGTGCTCTTCGGCGCCCAGGCGAGCCTGGCGGTCCTGCCGCTGATGCTCTTCCACCAGCTGCAGCTGATGGTGTGCGCGGTGCTGGCCCGGCGCTTCGCGGCGCGGGCGCCGGAGCCGGGCTCCGATCCTGCGTCGGGCGCCTCGGAGGCGGAAGCGGGCGAGCTCAGCTCCCGTCAGCCGGCTTACGGGCGATGAGAGAGGCCTGAGGGGTCTTCTCGTCCCGCTCGGGCTCGCGCTGTGCCCGCGCGCGCACCTGCAGCCCCGCCTCGTCCAGCAACGTGGCGATACGGTCCGGCTGCCAGCGGCGGAAGGTCAGCGCCACCTCATGCCCGAAGGCCTCCGTGTAGTGCACCGGCTCGTCCCCGACCTGGAACGCGACCAGCACATGGCCACCCGGCGCCAGCACCCGGTGGAACTCGGCGAACACCTCCGGCAGCCGCTCCGCCGGGACATGGATCGTCGAGTACCAGGCCACGACGGCCGCGAGCGCCCCGTCCGCCGCGTCCAGGGCCAGCATCGACCCCTCCTCGAACCGCAGGCCCGGATGTTCCCGCCGGGCCAGCGCGACCATCCGCGGCGACAGATCGACCCCGTGCACGGACAGTCCGAGCCCCCGCAGATGCGCCGTCACCAGCCCCGGCCCACACCCCACATCCACCACCGGCCCGCCCCCGGTCTCCCGCACCATCTCCGCGAACCCGGCGAGCACCGCCCGGTCCAGCGACTGGGCCTCCAGCACGTCACGGAAGTGCTCGGCGTAGTCGGCGGCCATGGCGTTGTAGGAGTCGCGCGTGCTCCGCAGAAAGTCGGTTTCGGTCACGGTGGCATACCTTAGTCCGGCCTCGTTGTCAGGGACCCCTCTATGTCCCACGCCGGATACAACCCGGGCAATGTCGGTGACGTGGACTTCGAGACGGCCAGGAGCGGGCGAGCCTCATCACCCCCGTGCCGGGCGGCGTCGGGCCCATGACCATCGCCGTCTGCTCGCGCAGACGGTCGAAGCCGCCGCCCGGCAACTCGGCCTAAGCGGTTACGACGAAGTCAAGTGCTGATCCTTCTCGGCGTCCAAGCCCTCGGCCAGGCCGAACGGCGAGGGATCAGCGGCGAACTTCACCGCATCCGCTTAGCCGCCGGATGAGCGTACGCGGTCCAGCGGGAGGCGTACGAGGACGCCCGAACCATGGTGGTCGAGCGGGGCGTTGAACTCACGGACGCGGCGCAGTTCGGTATCGGTGAGGGCGCGGGAATAGAGGCGGAACTCGTCCAGGCCGCCCGTCATATGGGAGCGGCTGTCGACCGCCTGGCCGAGATGGAGCCCGAACGGCGCGGTGCGACTGACGGTGCCAGGGACATCGGGGGCGGTGGCGGGGGTGCCGCCGTCCACCGTGAGGGAGAGCCGGCCGCCGCTGCGGATCAGGGCGATGTGATGCCACTGGCCGTCGTTGTACGCGGCGTTGGTGGACACGGACGCGCTGGTGAAGGTGGCGAAGCCATTGACCGTGGTGATCAGCGCCCGGATGCGGTTGCCGGCCGGCTCGCCGCGCAGCCAGACCTGTGGCTGTTTGGTGCCGATGCCGCCCATCCAGAGGAACGGATGCTGACCGGAGGCGGCGGTGTAGCGGAACCACATGCTGACGGTGAAGTCGTGGGTGCCGAGCGGCAGGTCGGCCCGGTACGGGACGCGCACGGCATCGTCCGTGCCGTCGAAGGCCAGACCGTTGCCGAAGCGGCCCTCGGTGCGCGCCGCGCCGCCGAGGACCGTCGCGGAGCGGGCGCCGGGTGCGCGGTCGTCGGTGGTGGGGCCGGGTGCGCGGCGGTCGCCCAGCCAGTCCTCGGTGAAGCGGGCGAAGCGGATCTCGTCGCGGGCGTCGACCGCGCCGCCCTCGTACAGCAGCCCGACCGTGTCGTGGGAGATCGCGGCCATGTCCGAGTAGCCGGACCAGTCGGTGGTCACCACCTTGCCGCGGTCGACACCCTCCCAGCCGCGCGCCTCGTTCCAGGAGGAGCGGATCATCATGGTGCGGCGGCGGTCGGGGTCGGCGGGGGCGGAGAAGAGGAGCCGGCTGTAGCCGTCGCGGTCCGGGTCGCGCAGCCGCAGGATCGACCCCTGCACCTGCGGGGTGGGCAGATCGGGGAGGGTACGGAAGGGCGCGGTGAAGCTCTCCCCGCCGTCGCGGCTGATGGCGTAGTCGCGGTGGCCGAGGTCGGTTCCGTCCTGCTCGCGCCCGTTGACGTAGATCGATCCGTCGGCGCGCTCCACCAGCGTCATCTCGGACGGCTTCTGTCGGAAGGTGCCGTCGTCGGCGATCGGGAAGGTGTCCACCGCGCCGAGGTGCCAGCGGTTGCCGCCGTCGTCGCTGTAGGCGAGGGCGGCATGGTTGTCGGTGACGCGACCGCCGCGGTAGCTCTCGGTGTTGATGGTGAAGATCATCCGGCCCTTGTGCCGACCGTGCCGGAGCTGAATGCCGTGGACGGGCCCGGTGGCGTACCAGGAATTCCAGTGCGGCGGGAGGAGGGCGGGGCTCAGATCGCGCGGGGCCGACCAGGTGGCGCCGTCGTCGTCGCTGTACTGGAGGTGCGGGGTGCGGTCACAGGGGACCTGGCAGCTCTGCGCGTCGTCGCGGCCCGTGTTGTACGTGCTGGCGAGCACGATGCGGCCGGTGCGCATGTCCACGATGGGCGCGGGGTTCCCGTGGGTGTCGCCGTCACCCTTGTCGATCACCTGGAGCGGGCCCCAGGTGCGGCCGCCGTCGGTGGAGCGCTTGAGGACGATGTCGATGTTCCCGGCGTCGCCACAGTTCTCCACCCGGCCCTCGGCGAAGGCGAGGAGCGTGCCGTCCTTGGACGTGAGGATTGCCGGGATCCGGAAGCAGGAGTACCCCTCGTCCTGGGCAGACTTGAAGAGGACGCGCTGGTCGAATCCGGAGTCGGGGCCGGGGCCGGGGCTGGGGTCGGGGGCGGGGCTGGGGTCGGAGGCGGAAACGGTACGCGCCGCGGACGCGGAGGAATCCGTGTCCGCGGCCCGTACCGGAAACGGAATCAGGGCCAGCGCCGCGGTGGCGAGAAGCACCGACGCGTGGCGCCGCCATGGTCTGGTGCGGGGGCCTGTGCGGAGAACTGACGCCATGGTCACGACCTGCCCTTCAGACTGCGCCTCAGAGGCATCCGGACATCACCGACAAGAGATCAACGACAAGACATCAAGACATCCCACGTCTTACCGATGACTGCGGCAGAAGTGTCTCGTCCGGCGGTCGCCGGAGACAAGGACCGTGCGTCATATCGAGGTGGCACCAGGACGGTTGGGGAGCGCCGTCACCGACCGTTCCATGACGACGGCGACCCGGTCCTCCGGGCCGATGCCGCGGCCGAGGGTATGAGCACGACCTTCCCGAGGCCGAGGAGCCCCGGACCGTGGCCGAGGCGCCCCGGGCCGTGGCCGAGGAGCCCCGGGCCGTCAGGCCGAGGCGTCCCGGACCGTGGCCGAGGAGCTGCTGTCCACGACCAAGTCGGTGCCGACGACGGCCGAGGAGCCCCCGGACCGTCAGGCCGAGGCGTCCCGGACCGTGGCCGAGGAGCTGCTGTCCACGACCAGGTCGGTGCCGACGACGGCCGAGGAGCCCCCGGACCATCAGGCCGAGGCGCCCCGGACCGTCAGGCCGAGGAGCCGCTGCCCACGACCAGGTCGGTGCCGACGACCTGGCCCGCCCGCCGTAGCGGTCGGCGAGACGCCCGCCGAACAGCGGCAGCCCAGCGAAGGTCGGTCCGTAGGCGGCGCTGAGCAGGACGAGCGCCGTGCAGCGGGCGGACCGGCGTCAGGCCCCGCCGATCGCTGTCCGCAGACCGAGCCGGTGCTCACCCGCGTACACGTTCATCGAGGTGCCGCGCAGAAAGCCGACCAGCGTCAGACCCGTCTCCGCCGCCAGATCCACGGCCAGCGAGGACGGCGCCGAGACGGCCGCCAGCACGGGGATCCCGGCCATCACCGCCTTCTGCGCCAGTTCGAAGGAGGCGCGGCCGGAGACCAGAAGGACCGCCCCGGACAGCGGCAGCAACCCCTGCTGGAGAGCCCTTCCGACCAGCTTGTCCACCGCGTTGTGCCGGCCCACGTCCTCCCGCACGTCCAGCAGCTCGCCGGCCGAGGTGAACAGCGCCGCCGCGTGCAGACCCCCGGTCCGGTCGAAGACGCGCTGCGCCGCGCGCAGCCGGTCGGGGAGGGCGGCCAGCGTCTCCGGATCGATCCGGACCGGGCTGTTTTCGCCGCCCTCGCCTTCCTCGCCGTCGAGCGCCCAGCGCGCCGTCGTCCGCACCGCGTCCAGGCTGGACTTCCCGCACAGCCCGCACGACGACGTCGTATAGACGTTGCGCTCCAGGGTGATGTCGGGGACGGCGACGCCGGGGGCCAGCTTCACGTCCACCACGTTGTAGGTGTTGGAGCCGTCCTCGGTCGCGCCCGCGCAGTAGACGATGTTCGCCAGCTCGTCCGCGTGTCCGAGGACGCCTTCGCTCACCAGGAAACCGGCGGCGAGCGCGAAATCGTCCCCCGGTGTGCGCATGGTGATCGCCAGCGGTCTGCCGTTCAGCCGGATCTCGAGCGGCTCCTCCGCCACGAGGGTGTCCGGACGCGTGCTGACCGCGCCGTCCCGGACGCGGATGACGCGGCGTCGCTCGGTGACCCGTCCCATGTCGATCAGTCCTCTGTGCGGTGGTTCTGTACGTGGATCTCATTGTCCCGCATACGGAGACTCTGTCTCAGCCCGTGAAGAGCTGCGTGGCCTTGCGGACGAGCTCATAGACCCCGTAGCCGAAGGGCAGGACGACCCGGGCCCGGACGGCGAGGGCGGCTTGCGCACGCTCCAGGCGTACGCCTGGCCGAGCCGATGGCGAGATGGACGGACAGCGCGGCGGGCGGCACCAGGCAGCGGCTCCAGCCCGGTGGGGCGAGGGTGCGGGAGTGATGGAGTGGGCCCGGACGATCAGTGGAGGTCATGGCCCGGACTGTGAGGATTCAACCACCGCGTGACCAGACGTCAGACGGTAACGCGTGGCCGGTCTGCGTCACGTGAGTGTGCCGTCCAGGCGCTCGACCGCTTCTTTGGCCTCCTTCAGGCCCGCGTCGGTGAGCTGTCGGTAGACCTTGATGGCCTCGATCTTCTTTCCCTCATTCAGCAGGGCCGTCACGCGCTCCAGCCCGGGCACGGTCTGCTCAATGCCCAAGTGGCCGAGGACCAGGTCCAGCTTCCGCTCGACACGATCCGTCTTGCGCTGGAGGCGCTGGAGCCTGCTCTCCAGGGCCGAGTACAGCAGAAGCAGGGCCGCGATGAGGATGTACGCCGCTATGTCCATGTTCGCCGATGGTAATCGCCGGGCGCGGGCACCGTGGCCCAGAGTTTGTTACGGGATGGGTGGATGACTGTTACGGAGCGGTTGAGGGACTGTCGGTGGACCGGGCCATACTGAGATGAGCGGGGTCCGGCACCGGAGCCTGGATCCGGGAACGGCACGGGACAATCCATGGGGGTGGGTTTGTGAAGTTCGATATGGGCACCTCGGTGCTGTCGACGCTGGTGGGTCATACATCCGGGTCGAGTGACGATCTCGGGGCGCTGATCCGGCAGTTGATCGCCGCGGCCCAGCCGTTGGAGGGGCGCTTCAACGGTGCGGGCAAGGCGGCGTTCGACGAGTTCAAGCGGAATGCGGACGAGATCACCGCGGCCCTGAACGGTTCGCTGCGCGACATCCTGGGCGGGCAGTCCGGCATGGACAAGGCATTCGGCAGCGGTGATGTCGAGTCGGCGGACAATGCGCGGCAGACCATGGCCGCGGCCAATTTCGACGCGGCCCGTTTCAACGGCCGCTGAGTCTCACGGGGGTGATGAGCGATGGCCAATCAGGATCGGCGTAGCTACGACACGGGCGCCTCGAGTGAGGTGCAGGGAAGCCTTGGCGGGATCATCGGTCAGCTGGAGCGGGTGCTCACCGACCGGGACCGCGCGGTGAAGGCGGCGATGGCCGACTTCACAGCCGACGGTGTGGCGGATGAGTACCACGGCAAGGAGGCGCGCTGGAACAAGTCGGCCGCCGAGGTGCGGCAGATCATCCACCTGGTGAAGTCCGCGCTGGAGAAGAACGACGGCACCGCGCAGCAGACGCTGTCCCGGGCCAAGTCCGCGGTGGACGCCATCGGGTGAACGGGCACGCTGCCGCGCGCCGTTGAGGCTGAAAGGGGGACGTGGTGGGCAAGCCGGAGAACGGCTGGGACATCGACACCGCCGGGGTGAGGGGTGTCCTGATCAAGACGGGAAATGTCGCCGATGACATCGAGGGTCAGGCGAAGTCGTACGGGACCCATCTGGAAAGCGCGGCGACGTCGGCCGGGACGCTGAGCATGGGTGGCGAGCGCCCGGAAGGCGGCCCGGTCGGCGCGGCGCTGGCGGAGTTCGCGCAGAAGACGCAGGACGACATCAAGTATGTGGCCGCCCGCGCGGGCAAGTCGATTCAGGGGACCGTGGACGCGACGACGGCGTATGTCGAGGGAGATCTCGGCATGGCGGCGGACGCGCAGCGGGAGGCGCTGAAGGCGCCTGATCTGAATACCGGGGGTAAGCAGCACCAGAACGGTCCGAAATGATCAAGCCGGAGGACATTCCCGAGTTCACGGGAAACCTGGAGCAGTTGGAGAAGGACGCGCCCGGCCTCAAGACGGACGCGGGTCATATCCGTAAGACGGGCCAGGGAATCCACGACGAGTTCCAGGGGCTCTCGGCGTACTACAAGGCGCCGGAGGCGGAGCAGCTGTTCGCCACCACCCAGCCGGTGAAGGAGAAAGCGGACGGTTTCGCGACCAAGGTGGAGTCGGTCAGCCAGGCGCTGAGCACGTACGCCACCGAGGTGCGTCCCATCGTGGACCGGCTCAAGCGGCTCAAGGCGGACGCGGCCCAGTTCGTCAGGGACTGCGGAGACGGGGACGACTGGAAGTACGACGGGGACAAGGTCCAGCGCAACAACGACCTGATGCACGACGTGGCCATGGCCACGGCGGCGTTCTGGGACGCCGAGCGGCGGGCCGCCAATACGATCAGCGCGCTGGTCGGCGGCACGAAATGGACGGTCGACGACGGCTCCCACAAGCCGGGGATGTACGGCTACAAGGCCGACGACCTCGACCACGCGGAGGAGACGCCCTGGGGCACCCAGGAGTCGGAGAAGCACCACTGGTACGAGTTCGGTCACTGGATCAAGAGCTTCGTCTGGGACGGCTTCATCGTCGACGGAGTCTGGGGCACCATCAAGGGGCTTGGCACCCTGGTCGGGTTCGACGGCTGGGAAGCCTTCAAGGGCGCCTGGACGAACCTGGGCAAGCTCGCGGTCGGCCTCTCGCTCGGCCCGGCGCTGTGGGTGACCCCGGACAACATGCTGCCGGGCTTCCTCAAGGACAGTAAGCACGCCGTGATCGAGACCGGCAAGGCGCTGGTGGCGTGGGACGAGTGGAGCAAGAACCCGGCCCGCGCGGCCGGAGCGGTCACCTTCAATGTGCTCACGGTCATCGCCACGGACGGCGCTGGGGCGGCCACCAAGACCGGCGCCGCGGCGAAGGCGATCAGCACCGTGGGCAAGGTCGGGAAGATCGTGGACCCGATGACCTATGTGCTCAAGGGCGCGGGCATGGGGCTCGGCAAGCTCAAGGTCGGCGATCTGCTGGGCAATCTGAAGAATCTGCACGCCGGCCGTGGCCTCGAACTCCCCGACGGCTCCCTCAAGCTGCCGGACGAGACCGTCTTCAAGCCCGACGGCTCGGTCAAGCTGCCCGACGGCACCGTCCTGCGCAAGGACGGGGCCCTGGTGCGGCCCGACGGCACGGTCGTCGACAAGCCCGTCCCGTCCGAGCTGTCCGCCGCCGAGCGTGAGGCGCTCCAGCGCCTGGACCACGAGCTGGAACAGGCCCGGCAGCCGGAGCTGGTGCACGCGGGCGGGCCCGGCCATGAGGCGGGGCGGGCCGGGGACGAGCTGGGGCCGAGGGCGAGCCATGACCCGCCGTCGGGCACCGGAGGCCATGACACGCCCGGCGGCACCGGCGAGCACGGCGCGGGGGGCGGCCACTCCGTCCACGAGAGCGGCACCCCGGGCCAGGAGCCGGCGACAGGCGGCGGTGGCGGTGGTGGCGGCACCGGCGGTGGCGGCGGTGGCGGCGGTCCGCACGATCCGGGCGGCCCGCACGACCCCGGCGGCCCGCACGACCCCGGTGGCAACGATCCGGTGAACGAGCCCAAGCCAGAGCTCACCCCGGCCGAGCGCGTCGCCCACGATCAGCATCTGCAGCAGATCGAACAGAGCCATAAGACCGACTTCGACGAGCTGAAGCAGGACCCCGATCACAAGGGGAAGGTAAAGCCATCGGAAATGGACGAGGCACGGCTCGCACTCGACCTGAGGGAACAGGGCAAGCTGCCGGCGGATATTCAGCGACCGCCGGGTGCCAACCAGGGTGACCTATACTCGCCGAGCACGGGTGAGTACTACGACATCAAGGGCGTCCACTCCGACTGGCCTCCGCTCAATAACGTGCGTGACAAGTCGCTGCCCTTTAAGGGGGCTTATGACCCGGCGAACAACCAGCGGTGGGTCGACAAGCTGGAGGACCAGATCGTCAACAGGCACCGTACGGTGATCCTGGACATGCGCAACGCCAATCAGGCCGCCATCGACGATGTCAAGGCGATCGTTGAGCACAAGGGCTGGGGTGACAATGTTGTCTGGTACCCGTGACGGAGGGCGTGACGTGAGGGCGCTGCCCACCGACGAGCAGGCGGCCGCGGAGGTCCGCTCATGGGCGGGCTCCTCCGACGACACACCGCTGGACGTCGCGGGTCTGGACCTCACGGGTGCGGATCTGACGGGAGCGGACCTCGCCGGAGGGCTGTTCACGGAGGCGGTTCTGCGGCAGGTTCCGCTCAGCGGCGCCGATCTGTACCGCGCCAATCTGGAGGGAGCGGACCTCCGCGGTGCCGACCTCTCCGAAGCCTCGCTGGTGAAGGCGGTCCTCGACGAAGCGGTGCTGAGGGGCGCCCGGTTCGACCGGGCCAACCTGGGCAGCGCGTCCCTGTGGGGGGTCGACGCCCGCGAGGCGGGTTTCCGCGGGGCCAGTTTCGACGGTGCGTCCCTGCTCCGGACCGTGCTGACCGGCGCGGACCTCTCCGAGGCGTCGGTCTCGGAGACGTCCTTCAAGGTTGTCCTCGACGACCGGACGGTCGTCACCGGCTTGTCGGGGACCGTGTTCGGCCCGGCCACGGTGACCGAGGGCGAGGAGTCGCGTGAACTCGCGGGCGCGGAGCTGGAGCGCTGGCTGAACGATCGCGGGGCGCGGATCGAAGTCCTCGCACCCAAGAGGCCGGGCTAGCCCGCCATGGCGAAGGACTACGACAGCCAGCTGCTGGAGTCGGTGTCGGTACGCCGTCGCCGCACCCGGGACGCGCTGCTCTACGGCGCGCAGCGGGGGCGGCGGTCGGCGGATGAGAACCTCGGCAAGTTGTTCGCGGGCCTGGCGATCGCGGCAGTGTTGTGTGCCGGGTGCGTGGGCTGGTCCTTCATCTCCGACAAGGTCGGCAAGCAGGGCGGTCCGGGGTCGGGCGTGGTCACGCCCGCACCGACGGCCGTGACCGGAAAACCGTGACCGGAAAACCGTGACCGGAAAACCGAGATGAGAAGTTCGGCGGAGTGGTGAGCGTGGGGGCGTCGGAACAAGCGCGGCGGACGGAGTTGAGCCGGGTCACCCTGGTCGGGGAGCGGCGCCGGGTGGACATCGTGCTGCCCTCCGACGAGCCGGTCGGCCGGCTGCTGCCGGATGTGCTGCGGCTGGTCGACGACCACGTGCCGGAGCGGCCGATGCTGCGGCATCTGGTCACGGCCGGGGGCACCGTCCTGGCGCAGGACGCCACGCTCACCTCCGCGTCGATCCCCGACGGGGCGGTGCTGCGGCTGGTGCTGGAGCGGGATGTTCCGGCCGCGCCGGTGGTGCACGACGTCACCGACGAGGTCGCCGAGGACCTGGACGTACGGGCCTGGCGGTGGTCGGCGGGCGCGCGCCGGTGGACCGCGAGCGCGGCCACCCTCGTGCTGGCCGTCGCCGTCGGGCTGCTTGCCCGGCGCGGCCTCGCGGACTCCTCGGTGGCGGCGGCCGTGGCCGTGGCCGCCGTGCTCTTGGGGCTCGTCGGCGCCGCCGCCGGCCGCCTCCGTCACCAGGAGCTCGGCACCGCGCTCATGCTCACCGGCGGCGCGCTCGGCGTGCTCGCCGCCTGGACCGGCGCGGACGCCCACGGCTGGGGCGGGGCGGCCCGGCTCGCCGGGGCGGCCGGCGCGGTCGCGGTCACCTTGCTGCTGCTCGGGGCCTGTTCGGCGGTCGGCCGCGGAGGGCTAATCGGCGCCGGGGCCATCGTGGGCTCCGGCGGGCTGTGGGAGCTGGTCGCGGCGTTGCAGGACGGCGCCCATACGGACGGGCAGCAGGCGCGGCTGGGCGCGGTGCTCGCCGTCGTCTCCGTCGTCGCGCTCGGGCTGCTGCCCCGGATCGCGCTGACGGCCGCCGGGCTCACCGGGCTCGACGACCGGCGGTCCGGCGGCGCCTCGGTCAGCCGGCACGAGGTCGAGACCGCGCTCGCCGCGACCCACCGGGGGCTGGTGCTCGCCACGGTCGTCACGGCCGTATCCGCCACCGCGGCCGGGCTGCTCGCCGTCACCCATCCCTCCCCGTGGACGGTGCCGCTCACTGTCGTCCTGGCCGTCGTGCTGCTCTCCCGGTCGCGGGCGTACCCGCTGGCGGCCGAGGTGGTGGCGCTGCTCGCCGCAGCCGTCGTACTGCTGATCCGCCTGGTGGTGCTCTGGGCCGACGCGGCCGACGGAGCGCCGTACGGGCCGCTGGCCGCGCTCGTCGTCGCCGCGCTGCTTCCGCTCGGGGTGCTGACGGTGCGGCCGCCCGAGCATGTCCGCGTCCGGCTCCGCCGGGTTGTGGACCTGGTCGAGGCGGTGGGGGTCATCGTGCTGTTCCCGCTGGTCGTCGGGGCGTTCGGGGTGTACGAGCGACTGCTCGACGCGTTCTGAGACCGGTGCCCGTGACGAGCCGAGGGAGAACCACCATGGGTGGAGGCGACTGGCAGGGCGAGCTGCTTCGCCAGCTGCGGGACACGTCCGCCCCCCAGGCCGTACCGGGGAACGAGCGGGCCGTCGGGCTGGAGAAGGGACCCGGGTACGACAAGTCAGCCGGGCACGACAAGTCAGCCGGGCACGACAAGTCAGCCGGGGACGGGAAGAGCGGCACCGGGGCCGAGGGCGGCGCGGGCTCCGAGGCCCCCCGCCCCGCCGGCTCCGGCCCCGCCGACTTCCGCCCCGCCGGCTCCGGCCCCGCCGACTCCCGCCCCGCGGACCCACGGCGTCACGACGCACCCGCCGTACCGGACAAGCCCACCACGCCCCCGCGCCCGGCCCCCACCGACCGGCGCCCTCAGCCCCGCCCCCGTCATCTGCCCGTGCCCACCCCCGTACCGCCCATCGACCCCCGGCTCGCCCTCGCCCAGGGCAAGCCCCGCAGCGGCGACCCCGTCACCCGGCGCGCCGGGCGTACCCTGCGCCGGCTCGTCGCCTCGTCCGCCTCCCGTGAGGTGGCGGAGGCCACCCAGGTCGCCCAGGCGTTGCAGCGGCCGGTCACCACCGGGCGGCAGATCGCCGTCACCAGCATCCGGGGCGGCGCGGGCAAGACCACCGTCGCCGCGCTCCTCAACCTCACCTTCGCCCACTACCGCCAGGATCCGGTTCTCATCGTGGAGGCGGACCCCGCGCTCGGCACCCTCCCGGTCCGGCTGGGCGCCGAGTCGGTCCGCTGGACGTGTGCGGAGCTGGCCCAGGTGGTCACCCCGGCCATGCCGTTCGCGGAGATCAGCGGCTATCTCGTCCCCTTGCCCGAGGGCGGCTGGCTGCTGCCGGGGAGCCAGGGGAAGATCGGCACCCCGCTGGACATCCCCGCCTACCGCACCGTGACGATGGCGTTGCGCCGCTATTTCGGCATCACCGTCGTCGACTGCGAGACACTCCCCGGCGAGCTGGCCCGTACCGCGCTCGACACCGTCCAGGCCCGGGTGCTGGTGGCCCCCGCGACCCTGGAGGGCGTGGCGAGCACCCGCGCTGTCCTCGACTGGATGGCGGCGGTGCCGCGCCCCATGCTGCCCGGCACGGTGGTCGCCCTGACCGAGTCCTCGCCCGACACCGCGATCGACATGGACATCGCGCGCCGCCATCTCGCGGAGACCGGGGCCCTGGTGATGGGCATCCCGTATGACCGCCACCTCGCGGCCGGCGGCGCGATCCGGACCGGGCTGCTCGCCGAGTCCACCCGGCTGGCCGCGGGCCGCCTGGCCGCCGAGCTGCTGGACCGAGCCGTTAGGGACGCCCTACGAGACAGGGGAGGACAGCGATGACGAACCGTCTCGTGCACCGGCCCGCCCGCGCCACCCGCCCCCTTTCCGCGCCACAGCCGCGCACCATCGAGGCGCCGCCCAACCTCCCGGAGGGCAAGGCGGCCGGGGCGGCGATGTCGCTGCTGCCGATCGCCGGGGTGATGAGCTCGGTCGTCATGATGACCGTGTTGCGCAGCGGGCAATTCGCGGCCATCGGCGCCCTCGTCCTCGTCGTCACGGTGATCGGCGCCGTCGGGCTGCTGTTCTCCCAGCGCGGCCGGGCCCAGCGCACCCGCCGTCAGCAGCGCGAGCGCTATCTGGAGTATCTGGAGGAGCTGCGTGACGAGTTGACCGCGGAGGAGCGCGCCTGGCGCGATACGGCGCGGGTGCTCGACCCGCCGCCGCAGGCGCTGTATGACATCGCGCGCGACCCGGCCCGGCTGTGGGAGCGACGCCGCACCGACGCCGACTTCCTGCGGGCCCGGATCGGGACCGGCGAGCTGCCGCTGCGTCCCCTGACGGTGAGTCGGCAGGCGGGCAGCGTGCTCACCCCGCCCGACCCGTTCATGCTGAACGAGGCCGGGGCCCTGGTCAGCCGCTACCGCATGGTCACCGACCTGCCGCTGACCGTGCCGCTGGACCGGGCGGGCAACGTCAGTGTGGTGGGGGAGCGGGCGGCGGTGCTGCGGGTCGTCCGTGCCCTGCTCGTCCAGACCGCCGTCAGCCACGCCCCCGACGATGTCGCGCTGGCGCTCGCGGCTCCCGGCGACCGGCTGGAGGAGGACTGGGCGTGGCTCAAATGGCTGCCGCACATTCTCGATCGGGAGGAGCGGGACGGCCCGCTCGCCGCCCGCCGGATCGCCCCCGACCTGGTGCAGCTCGCCCGGCTGCTCGGCCATGACCTGCGGCAGCGTGCCGCGTACGCCGCGGAGGTACGGCGCGGGCTGTCCGGCCGGGACGCGCTCGGGCTGACCGGGCGGCTGCTGGTCATCAGCGACGACCACGGCGAGGAGGCCAGGGAGCTGCCGCGCCCCGACGAGGCCGTGGCCGCCCACGAGATGGGCCTCACCGTGCTGCATCTCGTCGCGGAGCGGGTCGCCGAGCCCGGCGAGGTGTCGGTCCGTATCACCGTCCACGGCGACGAGGTGACCGTCGAGGATCTGCGGGGCGAGCAGCCGCTCACCGCCCGGGGCACGGTCGACGACATCACCGCCGCGGGGGCCGAAGGGCTGGCCCGGATGCTGGCCCCGCTGCGGCTGTCGGCCGAATCCCTGGTGGACGCGCCGCTGTCCGGGCCGGTCGACTTCGCCGCGCTGCTGGGGATCGAGGATCCGGGCGCCATCGACCTCGCCCGGGTCTGGGCGCCGCGCGGCGAGCGCTCCTTCCTGCGCGTGCCGATCGGCGTCAGTGACGCCCATGATCCGGTGCTGCTGGACCTCAAGGAGTCCGCGGAGCTGGGCATGGGCCCGCACGGTCTGTGCGTCGGCGCCACCGGCTCCGGGAAGAGCGAGCTGCTGCGCACCCTCGTCCTCGCGCTCGTGGCGAGCCATCCGCCCGAGGATCTGGCGCTGGTGCTGGTCGACTACAAGGGCGGGGCGACCTTCGCGCCGTTCGACGGACTGCCGCATGTCGCCGGGGTCATCACCAACCTGGAGAACCAGGTCGGCCTCATCGAGCGCGTCCACGCGAGCCTGGCGGGCGAGGTCAAGCGCCGTCAGGAAGTGCTCAGGGACGCGGGCAACGTCGCCGACATCTCGCAGTACGCCGCCGTACGCGAGTCGACCCGGCCCGAGCTCGACCCGCTGCCGCATCTGTTCGTCGTCATCGACGAGTTCGGTGAGCTCATCACCGCCAAGCCCGACTTCATCGACCTGTTCCTCTCCATCGGCCGCATCGGCCGCAGCATCGGCGTCCATCTGCTGCTCTCCAGCCAGCGGATCGAGGGCGGCAAGCTCAAGGGACTGGACACCTATCTCTCCTACCGGCTCGGCCTGCGCACGTTCTCGGCCGACGAGAGCCGCACCGTCCTCGACACCACGGACGCCTTCCACCTGCCGCCGCTGCCCGGGTTCGGCTATCTCAAAGTCGACACCTCGGCGTACGAGCGGTTCAAGGCGAGCTATGTGTCCGGCCCGTACCGGGGGCCCGCGCTGCGCACGGCCGAGGACAACGGACCGGCCGCCTTTCCGTACCCCGCCTACAACACCTTCGCCGAGCCGCGGGACGCCGTCCCCGCCGACGATGACGCCTCCGGGGTGAGCAAGCGCAAGCGCGACCCCGGGCCCACCGTCATGTCGGTGATGGTCGACCAGCTGCGCACCGCCGCCCCGCCGGTGCGCCGCATCTGGCTGCCGCCGCTGCCCTCGGCCCTCGCGCTGGACAGCGCGGCGGGCCCCATCGAGGTGGACGCGGAGCGCGGCATGCAGCTGTCCCGGCGGCCCGGTCTGATGAAGGTGCCGCTCGGGCTGCTGGACGACCCGGGGCGGCAGTGGCAGGGCCAGTGGGTCCTGGACCTGACCACCGCGGGCGGCCACGCCGCCGTCATCGGCGGCCCACAGTCCGGCAAGACGACGCTGCTGCGCACCCTCGCGCTCTCCCTCGCCCTCACCCACACCCCGCGCGAGGTGGGCATCTACGGTCTCGATCTGGTCGGCGGGGGCCTGCAGGCGCTCGCCGCGCTGCCGCATGTCGGCGGCGTCGCCGGGCGGGCCGACCGGGAGCGAGCCACCCGCACGGTCGAAGAGGTGCGCGGCATGCTGGACGTCCGCGAGGAGCTCTTCCGCGAGCACGGCATCGACTCCGTGGAGCGGCTGCGCGAACTGCGGGCCACCGGCGCCCTGCCCGAGCTGGCCTCCACCGAGATCGTGCTGCTGATCGACGGATTCGGGGCGCTGCGCGACGACTTCGAGGCGCTCGACGACGCCGTGGGCGATCTGCTCAAGCGCGGCGGAGGCTACGGCATCCATGTCGTGGCCGGGATGCTGCGCTGGAACGACGTCCGCATCGGCCACCAGTCGACCTTCGGCACCCAGGTCGAGCTGCGGCTGAACGACGCGGGCGACAGCAGCGTCGACCGCAAGCTCGCCGAGACCCTCACCCCCGACGACACCGGGCGCGCCCTGACCGACCGCAAGCTCTTCGCGCAGACCGCCTTGCCCCGGCTGGACGGCAGCGGCTCGACCGCCGATCTGGGCGCCGCGGTCGAGCAGGCCGCCCGGTCCATCGCCGCGGCCTGGGCCGGTGAGACGGCGCAGCGGGTGCGGGTGTTGCCCGCGCGGGTGCCGGCCGAGTCGCTGCCGTCGGCGGCCGCCCAGCCGCGCCGGGTGCCGATCGGCGTCGACCAGACGGCCCTGGCCCCGGTGCTGCTCGATCTGTTCGACCGCGATCAGCATCTGCTGATCCTCGGTGACAACGAATGCGGCAAGACCAATCTGCTGCGGCTGATAGCCCAGGGGCTCGCCGAGCGCCACTCCGACGAGGACCTGGTCTTCGGGATCATGGATCCGCGGCGCGGCCTGCGCGAGGTGGTCCCCGAGTCCTACCAGGGCGGATACGCCTACAACTCCCGTATCTGCGAGGGGCTTGCGGCGGGCATCGCGGGCGAGCTGGCCAAGCGGATGCCGGACGAGAGCAGCGGCACCCCGCCGCCGTCGGCGGGCCCGGCGTACGAAGGGCCCCGTATCGTCATCCTCGTCGACGACTACGACATCCTCTCCTCCGCCGGGCAGCAGCCGCTCGCGCCCTTCCTCCCGTATGTGCCGCACGCCCCCGACATCGGGCTGCACTTCGTGGTGACCCGGCGCGTGGCCGGGACGTCCCGGGCGCTGTACGAGCCGTTTGTGATGAATCTGCGGGAGAGCGGCACCTCGGCGCTGGTCATGACGGGCGACCGGATGGAGGGCCAGCTGTTCCCCGGGGTGTACGCCTCTGCCCAGCCGCCGGGGCGCGGGCTGCTGGTCCGGCGCGGTGAGCCGAACCGCCTGATCCAGACGGGATTCGTACAGCCGCCACAGGACGCACAGGACGGATGAGGAGAGACACCCGATGACCAAGGACGTGATAGCGCTCACCGAGCGGATGCCCGATGTGTGGAGCATCCTGGCCGGGCTGCTCGCCGGCGGACCGGATCTGGAGGTGCGGGCGGCCGGTGAGGGCGCGGTGATCCAGCTGTGCGACGAGGGCGGCCGCCCGCTCGTCTCGATCGAGGCGCCGCTGCTGGTGCGGGTGGCGGGCGAGGCGGCCCGGCTGCTCGGCCCCGAGGCCGACCGTGCGAGCACGCCGGTGTGGTGGACGGAGGCCAGGGCCGCGACGGGGGTCAAGCGGGCCGAGCTGCTGGCCGGATCCATTGGGCGGCGACTGGCCCATCTGCTCGGCGGATCGGTCTGGCCGCCGGACGCGGCCACCGCGCCCGCGGACGAGGAACTCGCCGGCGGCGGGGGCGGTGCGACGAGGGCGGTGACCCTGACCCCGGCCCCCGCCGCCGCTCAGCCCGCCGTCGATGTACTCACCGACCAGGTGGCGGTGGTCCTCCAGGACCGGCCGGTCGTGGCCCTGACGGCCTGGCTCTCCGATGCGATGCGGGCCGCGGCGGCCAGCGGCCGGGGCGTGCAGCTCGTGACGCCCGCGACCTCCCGGCTCTCCCTGCCCACCCGTCTCTCGCTGTCCGGGCTGCCGTCGCGATGGGTGGTCCAGGACGAGGAGAGCGGCTATTACGACGGGCTGTCCGGTGCGCTGCTGCGCTGGCAGGACGGGGCCTTCGCCCCGGTCGAGGCGGAGCCGGACCGTACCCCGGTGGCGCCGGCCTTCGCCGCGGGCGCGGCGGGCACCGGCGAGCGCCAACTGGCCCTCTCCTTCCGTACGCTGCACCCCGCCGATGAGCGACTGGAGCTCGGCGGGGCGCTGGAGGCCGTCTGGGAGACGCTGACCGGAGGGCCGCCGTCCGGCTGGTCCACCGCCGAGCCCGTCAATCTGCCGTGGTCGCGGCGTGCGCTGACCGACCTGGCCCGCGACCGGGCCCCCGAGTCCACCTGGCTGGTCGCGGCCGGCGGCCCCGACCGGCCCGCCGTGGCCACCCTGCGCGTGAACCGGACCGCCCAGGGGATCGAGGAGGATGTCACCGTCGCCGTCGGATACGGGGCCGATGAGACCCCGCCGCTGGACCTGCTGCCGGAGCTGGCGGGCGGTCTGGTCGCCGAGCACCGGCTGCGGTCCCTGCTGGTGCAACTGCGCACGGCGCGGGCGGATCTGACCCTGCCCGCACACTTCGAGCCACCCGCGGTGCCGGTCGGCTTCGCGCTCGGCGCGGATGAGGTCGGGTCCATCGGGCTGACCTTCGCCCGGCGTACGCCGCTGCCCGCGCGGCCCGTCGCGCTGGGGCCCGAGGCCCGTCCGGGGTTCTTCTATCCGCTCGGCGACGGCAGCTCCGCCGTCGGCTGGACCCTGCTGGAACAGCTGATGCGTCATCTGGGGCAGACCGGCTGACGCAAAATCGACGCTGCTTTGTCCTGTGGCAGGAGAAAGTCTGCGCCGATCGCGGTTCAACTTCTTCCCACTCCCGACAAGCGCTGCTACGTTCCCCGTGAAAGCCGGTGCGAACGGCCGGCCACACGGATGCCGACGACGGCGGGAGGGGCAGCGTGAGGCGCATGACGGCACGACCCGCTAACGCGCATCAGGCGCGACTGCTCCGCCTGCTGCGCGACGGCGGCCCCAACTCCCGGGCCCAGCTGGGCGATCAGATCGATCTCTCACGCTCCAAGCTCGCCGTGGAGATCGACCGGCTGCTGGAGACCGGGCTGGTGGTCGCCGACGGGCTCGCGGCCTCACGGGGCGGCCGGCGCTCGCACAACATCCGGCTCGCCCCCGCCCTGCGGCTCCTCGGCGTCGACATCGGGGCCACCTCGGTCGATGTGGCCGTGACCAACGCCGAGCTGGAGGTCCTCGGCCATCTCACCCAGCCGATGGATGTGCGCGAAGGTCCGGTCGCGGTCTTCGAACAGGTGCTGGCCATGGCCGCGAAGCTCCGCGCCTCCGGCGTGGCGGAAGGGTTCGACGGGGCGGGCATCGGGGTGCCGGGCCCCGTACGGTTCCCCGAGGGCGTGCCCGTCGCGCCGCCGATCATGCCGGGGTGGGACGGCTTCCCGGTACGGGAGGCGCTCAGCCAGGAACTCGGCTGCCCGGTCATGGTCGACAACGATGTGAACCTCATGGCGATGGGCGAGCAGCACGCGGGCGTCGCCCGCTCCGTCAAGGACTTCCTCTGCGTGAAGATCGGCACCGGCATCGGCTGCGGGATCGTCGTCGGGGGCGAGGTCTACCGGGGGACAACCGGCAGCGCGGGCGACATCGGCCATATCCAGGCCGAACCCGACGGTCGCCCGTGCGCCTGCGGCAACCACGGCTGCCTGGAGGCGTACTTCGGCGGAGCGGCGCTGGCCCGCGACGCCGAGGCGGCCGCCCGCGACGGCCGTTCCGCCGAGCTCGCCGCCCGGCTGGAGGAGGCGGGCCGGCTCGCCGCCACGGATGTCGCGGCGGCGGCCTCGGCGGGCGACGCCGCCGCGCTCGAGCTCATCAGGGAGGGCGGCATGCGCACGGGCCAGGTCATCGCCGGGCTCGTCAGCTTCTTCAACCCGGGCCTGGTGGTGATAGGCGGTGGCGTCACCGGGCTGGGACACGCGCTCCTCGCCGCCATCCGCACCCAGGTCTACCGGCAGTCCCTGCCCCTGGCCACCGGAAACCTCCCGATCGTGCTGGGCGAACTGGGCCCGGCCGCCGGGGTGACCGGCGCGGGCCGTCTCATCAGCGACCACCTCTTCTCCCCGGCCTGACCGGACCCCGTAAGGCCGCCCGGCGGCCGGCCCCACGCCGGCCCCAACCCGGACGCACCACCGCACTGCCGCACTGCCGCACTGCCGCACCACCGCACTGCCGCACCACCGCACTGCCGCACCACCGCACACCGCACTGCCGCACACCGCACTGCCGCACACCGCACTGCCGCACACCGCACTGCCGCACTGCCGCACGGTCCGTACTCGCCGCAGGAACAGCGCAGCCGCACACCAGGACGCCGCACAGCGCGGCACGCCGAGAAAGCCCTCGCCAGACCACGTCGCACCGCGTACAGCACGGGCGCCACCGAGCCGCACCACCCACCCAGGCGCCACGCCGCATAGTGCACGGCCCTGCACCGCACGGCACGGCCCTGCACTGCACTGCACCGCACCGCACTATGCACGGCACGGAACGGCACCGCACGGCACCGCACCGCACGGCACCGCACCGCACCGCACCGCACCGCACCGCACGGCACCGCACGGCACCGCACTGCACTGCACCGCACCGCACCGCGAGAGCAACCTGCGCCGTCCCAGCGACCAACACCCCCGCGCCACATCCCATCCGCACCGCGTAGCGAAACCGCCTGAGCCAACGGCCGAGGAGGCTCGCCATGGCACGACCCGACCCGCGCCCGCTCCTCACCATGTCCGCGATCACCAAGTCCTTCCCCGGCGTCCGCGCCCTCGACGGCGTCGATCTCGACGTCCACGCGGGGGAGGTCCACTGTCTGCTCGGCCAGAACGGCGCGGGCAAGTCCACCTTGATCAAGGTGGTCGCCGGGGTCCATCAGCCCGACAGCGGCGAGATCGTCTGGCAGGGCGCACCGGTCACCCTCAAGTCACCGGTCGCCGCCATGCGCCTGGGCATCGCCACCATCTACCAGGAACTCGACCTGGTGGAGGGGTTGTCCGTCACCGAGAACATCTTCCTCGGCCATGAGCTCGCCACCGCCGGATTCGTACGGGCCCGCGCGGCCCGCACCGCGACCACCGCCCTCCTCACCCGGCTGGGGCACCCCGAGATCGACCCGGGGCGGCTGGTCGGCGGGCTCTCGGCGGCCGGGCAGCAGATCGTGTCCATGGCCCGGGCGCTCTCCCATGACGTACGGCTGATCGTCATGGACGAGCCGTCCGCCGCGCTCGACCCCGACGAGGTGGACAATCTCTTCCGCATCGTGGGCGATCTCACCGCCGCCGGTGTCGCCGTCGTCCATATCTCGCACCGGCTGGAGGAGATCCGCCGCATCGGTGACCGCGTCACCGTGCTCAAGGACGGCCGGGCCGCCGCCCGTGGCCTGCCCGCCCGCACCACCCCCACCCGCGACATCGTGGCCCTGATGACGGGACGCGACGTCGAGTACGCCTTCCCCCGCCGGACCACCCCCCCCGCACCGGGGGCCGAGCCACCGGTGCTGCGCCTCGAAGGGCTCACCAGGGCGGGGGAGTTCGAGGCGGTCGACCTCGATCTCGCCCCCGGAGAGATCGTCGGGCTCGCCGGACTCGTCGGCTCCGGCCGGTCCGAGATCCTGGAGACCGTCTACGGCGCACGCCGGCCCACCGGCGGCCGCGTCCTGGTCGACGGCCGCCCGCTGCGCCCCGGCAGCGTGATCGCCGCCGTACGGGCCGGGCTCGGCCTCGCCCCCGAGGAGCGCAAGGCGCAGGCGCTGCTGATGCTGGAGTCCGTCACCCGTAACGTCTCCGTCTCCTCCCTGGCCCGCTTCTCGCGGGCCGGCTGGCTGGACCGCGGCGCGGAGCGGGCGGCCGCCCGCCGGAGCGTCCGTGATCTGTCGCTGCACCCCGATGACCCCGAGCGGCCGGTGCGGACGCTGTCCGGCGGCAATCAGCAGAAGGCCGTCCTCGCCCGCTGGCTGCTGCGCGGCTGCCGGGTGCTGCTGCTGGACGAGCCGACGCGCGGGGTGGACGTCGGCGCCCGCGCCGAGCTGTATGCCGTGATCCGGCGGCTGGCCGACGACGGCATGGCCGTCCTGCTCGTCTCCAGCGAACTGCCCGAAGTCCTGGGCCTCGCCGACCGGGTGCTGGTGCTCCGCGAGGGCCGTCTCATCCATACGGCGCCGGCGCACGAGCTGGACGAGCACCGCGTCCTCGATCTCGTCATGGAAGGGAGCCCGTCATGACCTCTCCCGGGAGCGGGCCGGCGCCCCACACCCCGGCCGACGCCGCCCCCGTGCCCGGTGCGGGGGCCACGCTGACCGCCCGGCCCGTGGACAAGCCACCGGCCACCACCTCCGGCACCGACCCCCTCGGCCGGCTGCGGCGCCTCGCCGACCTGCGCCATCTGTCCCTCGTCGGCGTGCTCGCGGTGCTGGTCGCGGTCGGCGGCCTCACCAAGCCCGATGAGTTCCTGACCACGGACAACCTTCAACTCGTGCTCACCCAGGCGTCCGTCATCGGCGTCGTCACCGTCGGCATGACCTTCGTCATCACCAGCGGCGGCATCGATCTGTCCGTCGGCGCGATGGTCGCCCTCGCCTCGGTGTGGGCCACCACCCTGGCCACCCAGGAGTACGGACTCGGCGGCATCCTGCTCTGCGCGGTGCTGGTCGGGCTGGGCTGCGGGCTGATCAACGGGGTGCTCATCGCCTACGGCGGCACGGTCCCGTTCATCGCCACCCTCGCCATGCTCGCCTCGGCACGTGGCCTCGCCCTGCAGATCAGCGACGGCAAGACCCAGGTGGTCACCGTCAAGCCGGTGCTGGACCTGGGGCTGCGGGACGCCTATGTCCTCGGCGTCCCGCCGCTGGTGATCATCTTCGCCGCCGTCACCGTCCTGGGCCGGCTGGTGCTGGGCCGCACCACCTTCGGCCGGCGCACCGTCGCCATCGGCGGCAACGCGGAGGCCGCCCGGCTCGCGGGCATCGACGTCCGACGGCAGCGGCTGATGCTGTATCTGCTGTCCGGGCTGTGCTGCGGCATCGCCGCGTTCATGCTGATCGTTCTCACCGGCTCCGGCCAGAACACCAACGGCAATCTCTACGAGCTCGACGCCATCGCCGCCGCGATCATCGGCGGCACGCTGCTCAGCGGGGGCCGCGGCACCATCACCGGCTCCGTCCTCGGCGTCCTCGTCTTCACCACCATCACCAATCTGTTCGCCCTGAACAACCTTCAGAGCGATGTCCAGCAGATCGCCAAGGGCGCGATCATCGTCGCCGCCGTCCTGGTACAGAAGGGTCGTTCGACGCCATGAACGATGTCACGAGGGGTGTCACGAGGGGTGTCATGAGGGATGCCATGACCAGTCGCAGAAACCTTCTCCTGGGCACCGCCGCGGCGGGCGCGCTCCTCGCGTCCGGCTGCACCAGCAACGAGAACAACGAAAACAACGACAATAGGGACAGCGGCAAGCAGCCCGCCAACGCCGCCAACGGCAAGCCCGGCAGGAAGGTCACTGTCGGCTTCGCCGGACCGCAGGCCGACCACGGCTGGCTCAACGCCATCAACGAGCAGGCCAAGCGGCGCGCCAAGGAGTACCAGGACGTCACACTGGAGATCACCGAGGGCTCCAACGACACCGCCCAGCAGATCGGCCAGATCGAAACCCTCATCAACAAGAAGGTCGATGTCCTGGTCATCCTGCCCGCCGACGGCAAGGCGCTGACCCAGGTCGGGCTCAAGGCGATGAAGGCGGGCATCCCGGTCGTCAACCTCGACCGTGTCTTCGCCTCCCCACAGGCGTACCGCTGCTGGATCGGCGGTGACAACTACGGCATGGGCATCAACGCCGGGCACTACATCGGCGAGCAGCTCAAGGGCGAGAAGAACGCCAAGGTCGTCGAGTTGGCCGGGATCGACAACCTGGAGCTGACCCGGCAGCGCACGAAGGGCTTCGACGATGCCCTGAAGAACTATCCGAACATCAAGAAGGTCGGCCGCCAGGCCGCCGAGTTCACCGTCGAATCGGGCCAGTCGAAGATGGCTCAACTGCTCCAGGCGCACTCCGACTTCGACGCCTTGTGGAACCACGACGACGACCAGGGCGTCGGTGCCGAGCGCGCCATCCAGCAGGCCGGGCGGGACGACTTCCTGATGGTCGGCGGCGCGGGCGCCAAGCACGCCATGGACGCCATCAAGGCCGACAACACCGTGCTCAAAGCCACCGTGCTCTACCCGCCGACCATGGCCGCCTCCGCTATCGACCTCGCCCGCGCGCTCGGTCAGGGCAAGGGCGTCGGCGGACTGGCCGAGCTGGAGATCCCCGCCTCCCTCACCCTCTACTCGGCCGTCGTCACCAAGGACAACGTCGACGACTACCTCCCCACGGGATTCAGCTAGGCCCCCACAGGCCCATAGCTCCACCTCGCGTCGGCCGCGATCAGAGAAGGAGTCCCATGGAAAGTCCTGACAGTCCCGAAGCGCAGACTCTCGGCGTCGGCATGGTCGGCTACGCCTTCATGGGCGCCGCCCACTCCCAGGGCTGGCGCACCGCGGGCCGCGTCTTCGACCTCCCCCTCCGCCCCGTCATGTCCGCCGTGTGCGGCCGCGACCCGGACGCCGTACGGGCGGCCGCGGCCAAACACGGCTGGTCCGCCTCCGAGACCGACTGGCGGGCGCTGATCGCGCGGGACGATGTGCGGCTCGTCGATGTGTGCACCCCCGGCGACAGCCACGCCGAGATCGCGATCGCCGCGCTGGAGGCGGGCAAGCACGTGCTGTGTGAAAAGCCGCTCGCCAACTCGGTCGCCGAGGCAGAGGCGATGGCGGACGCCGCGCGGCGGGCCCGGCAGCGCGGACAGGTGGCCATGGTCGGCTTCAACTACCGCCGTACGCCCGCCATCGCGCACGCCCGCCGCATGGTGGCCGAGGGCCGGGTCGGAGTGCTGCGGCACGTACGGGTCGTCTACCTCCAGGACTGGCTGGTCGACCCGGAGTTTCCGCTGATGTGGCGGCTGCGGAAGGAGCTGGCGGGCTCCGGGGCGCTGGGCGACCTCGGAGCCCATATCGTCGATCTCGCGCAGTATCTGGCGGGGGAGCCGCTGGTCGGCGTCTCCGCGCTGACCGAGACCTTCGTACGGGAGCGGCCGCTGCCGGCCGAGGCTGGGGCCGGGGCCGGGCTCGGCGCCGGTCCGGTCTCCCCGGGACGAGGACCGGTCACGGTGGACGACGCCGCCCTCTTCACCGGACGGCTGGCCTCCGGCGCGCTCGCCTCCTTCGAGGCCAGCCGCTTCGCCGCCGGCCGTAAGAACGCGCTCAGGATCGAGCTCAACGGGTCCGGCGGCTCGCTCGCCTTCGACCTGGAACGGCTCAACGAGCTGTCCTTCCACGACCACACCCAGCCCGCCGCCGACGCGGGCTTCCGCCGGATCCTGGTCACCGAACCCGACCACCCCTACCTCGAGGCATGGTGGCCGCCGGGCCACGCCCTCGGATACGACCACACCTTCGTCCACCAGGCGGGCGACATGGTGCGCGCGATCGCCGCCGGGACCGACCCGGAACCGTCCTTCGAGGACGGGCTGCAGGTGCAGCGGGTGCTCGCCGCGGTCGAGGACAGTGCCGCCAAGAACTGCGTTTACACCCCGGTGTCCGCTTAAAGGAGGCCCGTATGCCCAGACCCTTCACGCTCTTCACCGGACAGTGGGCGGATCTGCCGCTGGAGGAGGTCTGCCGGCTCGCCCGCGACTTCGGCTACGACGGTCTCGAACTCGCCTGCTGGGGAGACCACTTCGAGGTGCACCGGGCCCTTTCCGAACCCGGCTATCTGGACGGACGGCGACAGCTGCTCGAAAAGTACGGGCTCCAGTGCTGGGCGATCTCCAACCATCTGACGGGCCAGGCCGTCTGCGACGCCCCCATCGACGAACGGCACCAGGCCATCGTGTCCGCGCGGGTGTGGGGCGACGGCGACGCCGAGGGCGTACGGCAGCGGGCCGCCACCGAAATGGCGGACACCGCCCGCGCGGCGGCCGCCTTCGGGGTCCGTACGGTCATCGGCTTCACCGGCTCGTCCATCTGGCACTTGGTCGCCATGTTCCCGCCGGTCCTGCCGGGCATGATCGAGCGCGGCTACGAGGACTTCGCCGAGCGCTGGAATCCGATCC
The DNA here is from genome assembly GCF_040607655.1 of Streptomyces sp. NPDC005266. NCBI lineage: Bacteria > Bacillati > Actinomycetota > Actinomycetes > Kitasatosporales > Streptomycetaceae > Streptomyces > Streptomyces sp. NPDC005266. Next base: position 458,191 of record NZ_JBEXHC010000003.1, on the reverse strand, counting down.
TGGACGTCTTCGACGCGGAGGGCGTGCGGTTCGCCCATGAGGTCCACCCCAGCGAGATCGCCTACGACTACTGGACCACCCAGCGGGCCCTGGAAGCCGTCGGCCACCGCCCCGCCTTCGGGCTCAACTTCGACCCCAGCCACTTCGTCTGGCAGGACCTCGACCCCGTCGGCTTCCTCTGGGACTTCCGGGACCGGATCTACCACGTCGACTGCAAGGAGGCCCGCCGCCGCCTCGACGGCCGCAACGGCCGCCTAGGCTCCCACCTGCCCTGGGGCGACCCGCGCCGTGGCTGGGACTTCGTCTCGGCGGGCCACGGGGACGTCCCCTGGGAAGACGTCTTCCGGATGCTGCGCTCCATCGACTACACGGGCCCGGTGTCGGTGGAATGGGAGGACGCGGGCATGGACCGCCTGACGGGCGCCCCGGAGGCGCTGACGCGGCTGAAGGCGTACGACTTCGACCCGCCGGCGGCCTCGTTCGACGCGGCGTTCGGGAGCGGCGGCGACTAAGCGGATGCGGTGAAGTTCGCCGCTGTTCCCTCGCCGTTCGGCCTGGCCGAGGGCTTGGACGCCGAGAAGGATCGGCACTTGACTTCGCCGTAACCGCTTAGCGGAATCTTCGTCCCGCGCCCCGCCCCGCCACGGCGACGAGTGCGTCTTCGTCCTGCCGCGGCTCCGCCGCGGGGCCTGCGCATCGCCACGCGGCCGGTCGCCCGGGGCCGCGCCCCTGGGCCTGCCCCGGTGTGCCGCCTGGGCCGCGCCCTGCGGCGGTGGGCGCGGCCGCCGCCGTTCGTGCGCACGCGGCGGTGGGGGAAAGCTCAGCGCGCCCCCTATCCGCTTTGTCCTGCCCGTGGATGAAGCCCAACCGCTTTATGTCAATGGGGTTTCCGAATTGGACAAACCCAGCTACCGTCCTTGAGATGTACCGGTCACACCGGGCCCCCTCTCCTCGGACCGGTCACCGAACGGCGCGACGGCGCGCGCCTGTGCCAGTCACGGCGGCCTCTGGCCCGCCCGTACACTCCCCCTCTTTTTCCGGAGGATCAGCGTGCACAGGAAAAAGTCTCGACTGCGCGGGCCCCTCGCGCTCCTCACAAGCGGACTGCTCATCGGCGCGGGGCTCGCGTTCACCGCCCCGCCCGCGGGCGCGGACCAAGCGGACCGACCGGCCCCGGCCGTCGAGGAGTTCCAGCAGGTCACGCTCGCCAAGGGCGCGGCGGAGACCGGCGAGCCCATGACGCTCGCCGTGCTTCCCGACCGCTCGGTGCTGCACACCTCGCGCGACGGCACCCTGAGGCTGACCGACGCCGACGGCGACACCATGGTGTCCGGAAAGCTCCCCGTCTACTCGCACGACGAGGAAGGGCTGCAGGGCGTCGGTGTCGACCCCCACTTCGCCGAGAACCGCGCCATCTACCTCTACTACGCGCCGCCGCTCGACACCCCCGCCGGCGATGCCCCCAACGAGGGCACCGCCGCCGACTTCGCCCCCTTCGACGGCGTCAACCGTCTCTCCCGCTTCACCCTCAAGACGGACGGCACCCTCGACACCGCCGGCGAGAAGAAGATCCTCGACGTCCCCGCCTCGCGCGGCATCTGCTGCCATGTCGGCGGGGACATCGACTTCGACGCCGCCGGCAATCTCTACCTCTCGACGGGCGACGACTCCAACCCCTTCGCCTCCGACGGCTTCACCCCCATCGACGGGCGCGCGAACCGCAACCCCGCCTACGACGCCCGGCGTTCCGCCGGAAACACCAATGACCTGCGCGGCAAGATCCTCCGCATCAAGGTGGCCGCCGACGGCTCGTACACCGTCCCGGACGGAAACCTCTTCCCGCCCGGCACCGACAGGACCCGGCCCGAGATCTACGCGATGGGCTTCCGCAACCCCTTCCGAATGAGCCTCGACAAGCCGACCGGCACGGTCTACGTCGGCGACTACGGCCCGGACGCGGGCGCCGCCGACCCGAAGCGCGGACCGGGCGGCGCGGTCGAGTTCGCCCGTGTCACCAAGCCGGGCAACTACGGCTGGCCGTACTGCGTCGCCGACAACAAGCCGTACGTCGACTACGACTTCGCCACCGGCGCCTCGGGTGCGGCCTTCGACTGCGCCGCGCCCAGGAACACCTCGCCGCACAACACCGGGCTGACCGATCTGCCACCCGCGCAGCCCGCCTGGATCCCGTACGACAACGACTCCGTGCCCGAGTTCGGCTCCGGCTCCGAGTCGCCGATGGGCGGGCCCGTCTACCGTTACGACGCCTCGCTCGACTCCCCGGTGAAGTTCCCCCAGGCGTACGACGGGGACTTCTTCGCGGGGGAGTTCGGCCGCAAATGGATCAAGCGGATCGAGCAGGGCGCCGACGGCGCCGTAGAGAAGATCAACGACTTTCCGTGGACCGGCACCCAGGTGATGGACTCGGCCTTTGGCCCGGACGGCGCGCTCTACGTCCTCGACTACGGGCTGAGCTGGTTCGGCGGGGACGAGAACTCCGCCCTCTACCGGATCGAGAACGCCACGGACGGCCACTCGCCCATCGCCGAGGCGAGCGCCGACCGCACCTCCGGCAAGGCGCCCATGAGGGTCGCCCTCACCTCGGCGGGGACCACCGACGCCGACGGCGACGCCCTCACCTACCGCTGGGACTTCGGCGACGGCGCCACCTCCACCGCCCCCAACCCCACCCACACCTACACCGAGAACGGCACCTACACCGCCACCGTCACCGCCAAGGACCCCTCGGGCCGCACCGGCAGCGCCAGCGTGCATCTGACGGTGGGCAACACCGCGCCCACCGTCACCCTGCAGCTGCCCGGCGACGGCCAGCTGTTCACCTTCGGCGACGAGGTTCCGTTCAAGGTGAAGGTCACCGATCCGGAAGACCGGACCATCGACTGCGCCAAGGTCAAGGTCACCCACATCCTCGGCCACGACAGCCACGGCCACCCCGTCACCTCGGCGAACGGCTGCTCCGGCACCATCAAGACCAGCGCCGACGGCGAGCACGACCCCAACGCCAACATTTTCGGGGTCTTCGATGCCGAGTACACGGACGGCGGCGGGGGCGGACAGCCGCCACTGACCACCCATGACCAGCACGTAGCCCAGCCCAAGCACCGGCAGGCCGAGCACTACGGCGACAGCAAGGGCGTCTCCGTCGTCGCCCACACCCCGGCGAACGGCGGCAAGACGGTCGGCAACATCGACAACGGCGACTGGATCTCCTTCACCCCCTATCTCCTGGCGAACGCCGAGCAGTTCACCGCCCGCGTCTCCTCGGCGGGCGCCGGCGGCACGCTGGAGATCCGCGCCGGATCCCCCACCGGCCGCCTGCTGGGCAGCGCCACCGTGCCGGTGACCGGGGGTTGGGAGACGTTCCAGGACGTCAAGACGGCCCTGCGGAATCCCCCGGACCGCACCACCACGCTCTGCCTCGTCTTCAAGGGCGGTGCGGGTGCGCTCTACGACGTGGACGACTTCACCATCGGCACCGGCTGACGACCGGGACCCGGGGGCCCGTGACCGCCCCCGGCCCGGAGGAAGGAACACGACGGACATGCGCGCGCAGCCTTCTTCACACCCCGGACCGCACCCCGGACCGCACCCCGGACCGGGCCCTGGACCGCACCCCGGACCGCACCCCGGACCGCACCCCGGACCGCGCCGCGGACCGCACCCCGGACCGCAACCCGGACCCAGGCACGGAGCCCGCCTCGCCACCATGGCGGCCACGCTGCTGCTCGCCGCGACGGCCCTGCCCGCCGCCGCCTCCGGCGAGCCCCGGTCCTCGGCGCCCGACGACCGCGTCCTCGTCTTCTCCAAGACGGCGGGCTTCCGCCACGACTCCATCCCCGACGGCATCGCCGCCATCAAGGAGCTCGGCGCGCAGGGCGGCTTCACCGTCGACGCCACCGAGGACGCCGGCGCCTTCACCCCCGGCAACCTCGCCCGCTACGACGCAGTCGTCTTCCTCTCCACGACCGGCGACGTCCTCGACGCCGGCCAGCAGTCCGCCTTCGAGCGTTATATAGGCGCCGGCGCCGGCTATACAGGCGTCCACGCGGCCGCCGACACCGAATACGACTGGTCTTTCTACGGCGGTCTCGTCGGCGCGTACTTCCAGTCCCACCCCGCCATCCAGCAGGCCACGGTCGCCGTCGAGGACCGCGCCCATCCCGCCACCTCGCATCTGGGACCGGTGTGGGAGCGGACGGACGAGTGGTACAACTACCGCACCAACCCCCGCGACCGGGCGCACGTCCTCGCCACGCTCGACGAGTCCTCGTATCAGGGCGGCACGATGGGGGAGGACCACCCCATCGCCTGGTGCCAGACCTACGGCGGCGGCCGCGCCTTCTACACCGGCTTCGGCCACACGAAGGAGTCCTACGCCGACCCCGCCTTCCGCCGGCACCTGCTGGGCGGCATCCGCTACGCCACGGGCGCGGCCCAGGCCGACTGCCGCCCGGAGCGGGGCTACCGGCCGCTGTTCGACGGCACGTCGGCCGAGGACTGGAAGCAGGCGGGGCCCGGTGGGTTCACCCTCGACACGGCGTCCGGCACCCTCACCTCCACCGGCGGCATGGGCATGCTCTGGTACCGTGCGCGCGAGTTGGGCTCGTACTCGATCAAGCTGGACTGGAGGCTCAGTGGTGACGACAACTCAGGAGTCTTCGTGGGCTTCCCGGCCTCCGATGACCCCTGGTCCGCGGTCGACCACGGCTACGAGATCCAAATCGATGCCACGGACACTCCCGATCGCACCACGGGGGCGGTGTACGGCTTCCAGTCCGCTGACCTCGCCAAGCGGGACGGCGCGCTGAACCCGCCGGGGGAGTGGAACACCTATGAGATCCGGGTACAGGGCGAGCGACTGCGAGTCTGGCTTAACGGCGTCCCGATTAACGACTTCACCAACCGGGATCCGGCGCGGAGCCTGCGCCGCGGCTACGTCGGCATCCAGAACCACGGGGAGGGGGACGAGGTCTCCTTCCGTCATATCCGCATCAAGGACCTCCCGCCGAGGAGCCCCTAGGGGGTGTCTCGTGGACCAGGCTGAGCCCGGCATGGTCCACGAGACACCCCCTGGACCCCGGTCGGCCGCCCTGACGGCCCGAGGGGAGCCGTTGGGGCGGCGCGGGGCGGCGGGGAGGAGTACGCCGCCTCCTCCCCGCCGCCGTTCCCCGGGGCCCGGCGGAACCCTGGGGCCTCCGGCCTTGGCCCCGGCCCCGGCCTTGGCTCCGGCCTTGGCCCCGGCCCCGGCCTTGGCTCCGGCCTTGGGCCCGGCTCCGGCCTTGGGCCCGGCTCCGGCCTTGGGCCCGGCTCCGGCCTTGGGCCCGGCTCCGGGCCTGCGGCCGCGGGCCGGCCGGTATCCGGCCGGGCGAGCGTTCCCGGCTCGGGGCGGTATCGGCCCGAACTCCGGCCCCGGGACGGAGGCGGTCGCCCCTGGCCCACGCCGACCGGGATCGGCACCGGATCCGGCTCGATTCGGCTGGAGCCCTGAAGTCGGGCCTGTGGTCCGGGAGTTCGGGGCCGCAGCAGCGAGGCCCCGGGCCACCTCGTGTGCGCCCGCACCGCCGGCACGACCCACGCGGGGTACGCCACCGGGTCCCCGGCACGACCGCGGAACCCGCGTCACCACATCACCACCCCACCGGGACCATCGTCACCGCTTCACCACCCCACCGGGACCATCGTCACCGCTTCACCACCCCACCGGGACCATCGTCACCGCTTCACCACCCCACCGGGACCATCGTCACCGCGTCACCGCGTCACCGCGTCACCGCGTCACCGCGTCACCGCGTCACCGCGTCACCGCGTCACCGCGTCACCAAGACCATCGTCACCGCGTCACCTCACACCGGCAGCGACCGCTCCGCACGCCCGGGCGAGGAACCACGCGTCGCGCCAACGCTCAACCGCACCGCACCACCCCACGGAGAGGCAGCTCATGACCACCCGCCCCGACGACCTCACCCATCCGCGCAGCGCACCCCGCACGGGGGTCTGGCTCATCGGTGCCCGCGGTTCCGTCGCCACCACCGCCGTCACCGGCTGTGCCGCCGTCGCGGCGGGACTGCATCCGGCGACCGGCATGGTGAGCGAGACCGCGCCGTTGGCGGACTGTGGCCTTCCCGCCCTCGCCGACCTCGTCTTCGGCGGCCATGACACCGCCACCACCCCGCTCCCCAAGCGGGCCGAGGCGCTGGCCGCCGACGGGGTGGTGCCGCATGGGCTGTCCGGCGCCGTGCGTGCCGAACTCGCCGCCGCCGACGCCGCGATCCGCCCCGGCGGGCCGCAACCCGGGGACACCCGGGGCGAGGAGGAGCTGATCGAGGCCTTCGCCGCCGACCTCGCCGACTTCGTCCGTACCAACGGCCTCGCCCGTGCCGTCGTCGTCAACGTCGCCTCCACCGAAGCCGCTCCGCCGGATCCGGACGCCCTGCCGCCCAGCTCCCTCTACGCCGCGGCCGCCCTCCGCGCCGGCTGCCCGTACGTCAACTTCACCCCTTCCACCGGCCTTCACCATCCCCGGCTGCGTGAGGCCGCCGCGCGCTCCGGACTGCCGTACGCGGGCCGCGACGGCAAGACCGGGCAGACCCTTCTGCGGTCCGTCCTGGCGCCGATGTTCGCGCAGCGGGCGCTGCCCGTACGGGCCTGGTCCGGTACGAACCTGCTGGGCGGCGGCGACGGCGCCGCGCTCGCCGACCCGGGCGCCGCGGCCGCCAAGAACGCCGGCAAGGCGCGTGTCCTGGCCGAGACCCTCGGCGAACTCCCCGACGGCGAGCTCCACATAGACAACGTTCCCGCGCTCGGCGACTGGAAGACCGCCTGGGACCACGTCGCCTTTGACGGTTTCCTCGGCTCCCGGATGGTCCTGCAGACCATCTGGCAGGGCTGTGACTCGGCCCTCGCCGCGCCCCTCGTCCTCGATCTGGCCCGGTTCGCGGCCCGCGCCCACGAGGTGGGCCTCGCCGGGCCGCTCGGCGAGCTCGGCTTCTACTTCAAGGACCCGGACGGAGGCCCGTCCGCACTGGCCGACCAGTACGCGGCGCTGGCCGGCCTCGCCGCCCGGCTGCGGGGGCGGGCATGACGGCGCGGTACAACGAGAAGCGCGGCGTCGGCCGCCGCGCGGCGGCGTGGGCAGAACTGCTACGGGTCTCGGCCCTGTTCACCGTGCCGGGTGACGCCCTCGCGGGCGCGGCGGCGGCGCGGTGCGGGCCCAACCGGGGTACGGCGCTCGCCGCCTGCGCGTCGCTGTGCCTGTACGAGGCGGGGATGGCGCTCAACGACTGGGCGGACCGCGATGTCGACGCCATCGAGCGGCCCGGCCGCCCGCTCCCGTCGGGCCGTATCGCCCCGGCCGCCGCCCTCGTCGCCGCGACGGGGCTGACGGCCGCCGGGCTGGTCTGCGCGGCGGCGGCAGGCCGGCCGGCCCTCGGCACGGCGACGGTGCTCGCGGGCACGGTGTGGGCGTATGACCTCGGGCTGAAGAACACTCCGGCGGGCCCGCCCACGATGGCCGCGGCCCGCGCCCTGGACCTTCTCCTCGGAGCCACGGCCTCCGCGGGGGCTTCCGCCGGGGTTTCCGCGGGGGCCTCCGCCGGAGTTTCCGACGGGGCGTCCGCCCGAGTTCCCGACGGGGCGTTCGCCGCGGGGGCCGTACGCTCCGCCCTCCCCTCGGCCGCCCTGCTCGGCGCCCACACCCTCGCCGTGACCACGGTCTCCCGCCGGGAGGCGGTGGGGGGTTCCTCGGCGCCACCCCTCGCGGCGCTCGCCACGGGCGCGGCGATCGCATGGTCCGTCGCACGACGCCCCGCCGCGCACGGCCGGGGGGCCCGGCGACGTCCGTCCCTCCTCGGCCGGCGCGCCGTCACCACCGCGGCCACAGAAACGATCCGTGCAGCGGCGATGGACCGGCTCGCACCCCATGAACCAGCGGCCCGCCGCCACGCCGTCGCCCATCGCACGGCCGCCGCGGCCACCGCCGCTCTCGCCGCCACCTATACGGCGACCGCCGCCCGCCCGCTCGCCCATGCCGCGCTCAACCCCTCCCCGTACCTCCTCCAGAGCGCCGTCGGCGGGGGCATCCGCGCCATGATCCCGCTTCAGGCGGCGCTGGCCTCGCGGGCGGGCGCGCAGCGGACCGCGCTGTCGTTGCTCGCGCTCGTACCCGTCGCTCGCCGCCTCGCCCGAAAGGTGAGCCCGACTTGACCACCACGACACCGGCCCCGGGCCGCCTCCGGTTCGCCTACGGCACCAACGGGCTGACCGACCTCCGTCTGACCGACGCCCTCGCCCTCCTCGCCGACCTCGGCTACGACGGCGTCTCGCTCACCCTCGACCATATGCATCTCGACCCCCTCGCCCCGGACCTCGCCGCCCGCACCCGCGAGGTCGCGCGGCGCCTGGAGGGGCTCGGCCTCGGTGTCGCGGTCGAGACCGGCGCCCGGTACGTCCTCGACGCGCGGCGCAAGCACCACCCGACCCTCCTCGACCCCGACCCACAGGCCCGGCACGCCCGCGTGGATCTGCTGCTGCGCGCCGTGAGGGTGGCCGCCGAGCTCGGGGCGGGGGCCGTGCACTGCTTCAGCGGTGTCACACCCCCTGGCGCGTCGGAGGAGACCGCCTGGCGCCGGCTGGCCGGCGCCCTCGGGCCCGTACTGGACGCCGCCGCCTCGGCGGGCGTGGCCCTGGCGGTCGAGCCGGAACCGGGACACCTCCTCGCCGACCTCGCCGGATTCAACCGGCTCCGTACGGCGCTCGGCGATCCGCCGGCCCTCGGACTCACCCTCGACATCGGTCACTGCCAGTGCCTCGAACCGGCGCCGCCCGCCGAGTGCGTGCGTGCGGCGGCGCCATGGGTGCGGCATGTGCAGATCGAGGACATGCGGCGCGGGGTGCATGAGCATCTGCCGTTCGGCGAGGGGGAGATCGACTTCCCGCCGGTGCTGGAGGCGCTGCGGGCGACGGGTTACCGGGGGCTGGTCGGCGTGGAGCTGCCGCGCCACTCCCACGCCGGCCCGGAACTGGCCCGTACCTCCCTCCGTTTCCTCAAGGACGCCGAGCGCTCCGCGATCGAGGGAGCCGTCCGGTGCTGACCCCGACCGCCCTGCGCGAGGCGCTGCACGAGCGACTGGACGAGGACGCACGTGCCTGGCTGGACAAGGCCCTGGCGGAGGCGGCCGGGGCAGAGGCGCGGGATTCCGGCCCCGCACCATGGGAGTCGGCCTTCGCCTCCGCCGGCCGCCACTGCCGCCGCGCCGCACCCTCCGACCCGGCGCCCGCCACCGACCCCACCCAAGCCACCAACCCCACCCAAGCCACCAACCCCACCCAAGCCACCGACCCCACCCAAGCCACCGACCCCACCCAAGCCACCGACCCCACCCAAGCCACCGACCCCACCCAAGCCACCGACCCCACCCAAGCCACCAACCCCACCCCTGCCACCGACCGGCCGCCCGCCCCCCACCCTCCCGCCGACGCCGCCCGCGTCCTGCTCCTCCATGCCGCGCAGGCCGACGCCCGCACAGCTCAGCGGCTGTACACGCACGGGACCGGCGCCGAGCGCCGCGCCGTGCTGCTCGCGCTGCCGTATCTCCCCCTCGGCGCGGACGCGGTGCCGCTGGTCGAGGACGCGCTGCGGACCAATGACACCCGGCTGATGGCCGCCGCCATCGGCTGGTACACGGCCCGTCACCTGAGCCCCCACAGCTGGCGGCAGGCCGTGCTGAAGTGCCTCTTCACCGGGGTGCCCATGGCCGCCGTGGCCGAGTGGGAACACCGCGCCCGGGGCGACGGCGAGCTGGCCCGCATGCTCACCGACTACGCCGGTGAGCGCACCGCGGCCGGCCGACCCGTGCCCGCCGATCTCGTCCGCGTACTGGCCCTGACCCGCGAGGAATGCTGATGCGTATCTTCGACCCCCACATCCACATGACCTCGCGCACCACCGACGACTACGCAGCCATGTACGCCGCGGGCGTGCGCGCCGTCGTGGAGCCCTCCTTCTGGCTCGGGCAGCCCCGCACCTCGCCCGCCTCCTTCTACGACTACTTCGACTCCCTCCTCGGCTGGGAACCCTTCCGCGCCGCCCAGCACGGCATAGCCCACCACTGCACGCTCGCCCTCAACCCCAAGGAGGCGAACGACCCGCGCTGCGCGCCCGTCCTGGACGAGCTGCCGCGCTATCTCGTCAAGGACGGTGTCGTGGCCGTCGGCGAGATCGGCTACGACTCGATGACCCCCGCCGAGGACGCCGCTCTCGCCGCCCAGCTCCAACTGGCCGCCGACCACGAGCTGCCCGCCCTCGTCCACACCCCGCACCGGGACAAGGCGGCGGGCCTGGCCCGTACGCTCGACGTCGTCCGCGAGTCCGTTCTGCCCACCGGCCATGTCCTGCTCGACCATCTCAACGAGACCACCGTACGAGCGGCCGCCGACAGCGGCTGCTGGCTCGGGTTCTCGATCTACCCCGATACCAAGATGGACGAGGGGCGCATGGTGCGCGTACTGCGCGAGTACGGGGCCGAGCGGGACCGCATCCTGGTGAACTCCGCGGCCGACTGGGGACGCAGCGATCCGCTGAAGACGCGGCGGGTCGGTGAGGCGATGCTGGCGGCCGGCTTCGGCGAGGAGGACGTCGACCAGGTGCTGTGGCGCAATCCGGTCGCCTTCTACGGGCTGAGCGGACGTCTCGACCTCGATCTGGACACCGGAGAGGCCGAGCCCACCGCCACCCACGAGGGCAACTCCATCCTGCGTGGCGCCCCCGCCGCACCGACGGGGCGGTGATGAACCGATGCGCTTCCGCCACCCCGACGGCTCCACCGTCCACCTCGCCTACTGCACCAACGTCCACCCCGCCGAAGACCTCGACGGTGTCGTCGACCAGCTCCGGCTGCACTGCGAGCCGGTACGCCGCCGTCTGGGCCGTGACCGGCTCGGCATCGGCCTGTGGCTGGCCCGCGACGCCGCCCGCACCCTGATCGCGGACCCCGCCGAGCTGCGCCGCCTGCGCACGGCACTGGACACCCGTGGTCTGGAGGTCGTGACGCTCAACGGCTTCCCGTACGAGGGATTCGGCGCCCAGGAGGTCAAGTACCGCGTCTACAAGCCGGACTGGACGGACACCGAGCGGCTCGACCACACCACCCATCTCGCCCGGCTGCTGGCCGCCCTGCTCCCCGACGACATCACCGACGGCTCCATCTCCACGCTGCCCCTCGCCTGGCGCACCCCCTTCGACGCCGACCACGCCCGTACCGCCCGCCGCAATCTCACCGTCCTCGCCGAGCGGCTGGACGCCATCCAGGAGCTCACCGGCCGTTCGATCCGTATCGGCCTGGAACCGGAGCCCGGCTGCACCGTCGAGACGACCGCCCAGGCCATCGAGGCACTCACCGTGCCCGGCGGACCGCCCCCCGAGCGCATCGGGGTCTGCGTCGACACCTGCCATCTGGCGACGCAGTTCGAGGACCCGGACGCCGCCGTCGACGCGCTGACCGCCGCCGGTGTGCCCGTCGTCAAGGCCCAGCTGTCCGCCGCGCTGCACGCCGAGAATCCGCGGCTGCCCGCCGTACGGACCGCCCTCGCCGCCTTCGCCGAGCCCCGCTTCCTCCACCAGACCCGCACCCGCGCCCCGGAGGGCGGCGTCCACGGCACGGACGACCTCGACGAGGCGCTCGCGGGCGGGCTCGGCGGCACCGCGCCCTGGCGGTCGCACTTCCACATACCGCTGCACGCGGCGCCCGAGCCCCCGCTCACCTCCACGCTCCCCGTGCTCACCGACACCCTCACCCGGCTCGTCGGCGGCGCCGCGCCGCTGACCCGCCATCTCGAGGTCGAGACCTACACCTGGCAGGCGCTCCCGCCCGAGCTGCGCCCGCGCAGCCGCGACCGGCTGGCCGACGGGATCGCCGCCGAACTGGCCCTCGCCCGCGATCTGCTGACCGACCTCGGCCTCAAGGAGCTGCCATGAGCACCGCCAGGACCGGCCCGACGCCTCTCCTCGTCCTCGACGTGGTCGGCCTCACACCGCGCCTGCTCGACCACATGCCGCGGCTGCGCGCCCTGGCCCGCTCCGGCTCGTACGCCCCGCTGGGCACCGTGCTGCCCGCCGTCACCTGCGCCGCCCAGTCGACGTTCCTGACCGGCGCCACCCCCGCCGAGCACGGGATCGTCGGCAACGGCTGGTACTTCCGCGAGCTGGGCGAGGTGCTGCTGTGGCGGCAGTACAACGGCCTCGTAGGCGGCGACAAGCTGTGGGACGCGGCCCGCCGCGCCCACCCCGGCTACACCGTCGCCAACATCTGCTGGTGGTACGCCATGGGCTCGGACACCGACATCACGGTCACCCCGCGCCCCGTCTACTACGCCGACGGCCGCAAGGAGCCGGACTGCTACACCCGGCCCACCGACCTCCACGACGAGCTCACCGCGGAATTCGGCACCTTCCCGCTCTTCCACTTCTGGGGACCCGGCGCCGATCTGGTCTCCACCCAGTGGATCATCGACGCCACCCGCCACATCCTGCGCACCCGGCCCACCGATCTCGTCCTCGCCTACCTCCCGCACCTGGACTACGACCTCCAGCGGTACGGCCCCGACGACCCCCGCGCCCACGCCGCCGCGGCAGGACTCGACGCCGCCCTCGGCCCGTTGCTGGACGACGCGACCGCCCGGGGCCGTACCGTCGTCGCGCTGTCCGAGTACGGCATCACCCGGGTCTCGCGGCCCGTGGACATCAACCGGGCGCTGCGCCGCGCCGGGCTGCTGGAGGTGCACACCCAGGACGGCATGGAGTATCTGGACCCCGGGGCCTCCCGCGCGTTCGCCGTGGCCGACCACCAGCTCGCCCATGTCTATGTGCGCCGCCCCGAGGACCTGGACGCCACGCGCGCCGCGCTGGCCGGGCTGCCGGGCCTCGCCGAACTGCTGGACGACGAGGGGAAGAAGGCGCACGGCCTGGACCACCCCCGCTCCGGGGAACTGGTCGCGCTCGCCGCGCCGGACGCCTGGTTCACGTACTACTACTGGCTCGACGACGCCCGGGCCCCCGACTTCGCCCAGCTGGTCGAGATCCACCGCAAACCCGGCTACGACCCGGCCGAGCTGTTCCTGGACCCCAAGGACCCCTATGTGCGGGTGCGGGCTGCCGCCGCGCTCGCCCGCAAGAAGACCGGGATGCGCTACCGCATGGCCGTCGTCCCGCTCGATCCCTCCCCGGTGCGCGGCAGCCACGGCCGCCTTCCGGACCGCGACGAGGACGGGCCCGTCCTCATCTGCTCCCAGCCGGACGCCGTCGGTGGCCGCGTGGCCGCCACCGACGTCAAGTCACTGCTCCTGCGCCTCGCCGGCCTCCACCACAACTGAAGGAGACGCACGTGAAGAGCACCCGCAGCGACCACCCCGAACTCGCCGACACCCTCCGCCGCCGCAGATTCCTCGGCGTCGCCGCGGGGGCCACGGCGGCCACTCTGCTCGGCACCGGCGCCGCCACCGCGGCCGGCACCACCGGCACCGGCACCGCCACCGCCACCGCCGCCGGCACCGCTCGGTCCGCCGAGGGCGGCCCCCTCGTCCCGCCCGGCCACCTCGGCATCCAGCTCTACACCCTCCGCGACCAGGTCCAGTCGATCGGCTTCGCCCGGGTCTTCGAGGAGCTGGCCCGCTACGGATACGACCAGGTCGAGTTCGCCGGATACACCCAAGGGGCGGGCGCCATCACCCTGAGGCAGCTCAAGCGACTGCTGCGGGACAACGGGCTGCGCGGCATCGGCAGCCATGTCGGCTACTGGTCCGACGACCCGGGCGCGTACACCTTCGCCACCAACCTCACCAAGGTGCTCGACGACGCCGAGGCCCTCGGGCTGCCCCATGTGGGCACCGCCTCCGGTCCCTGGCGCTACGGCTCCACGGTCGACGGCTGGAAGCGGTGCGCCGAGGAGTTCAACACCTACGGGGCGGCGGCCAAGGCGCGCGGGCTGAAGTTCTACCAGCACAACCACGCCGAGGAGTTCTCCTTCGCCACCGACCGGCCGGATGTGCGCCTCTACGACGTGCTGCTCGCCGAGACCGACCCCGAGCTGGTCCATCTGGAGATGGACATCTACTGGGCGTATGTGGGCCAGTACCGCTTCGGCAAGAAGGCAGACGGCACCCCGGCGCCCTTCGAACCGCTCGACTACGTGCTCCGGGCCCCGCACCGCTATCCGCTCTTCCACGTCAAGGACGGCGAACACGACGAGACCGCCACCGACGGCTACCGCATGGTGGACGTCGGGGACGGTGACATCGACTACCGGCGTTTCCTGACCGCCGTCGGCCGCACCCACGGGGGCCGCCGCGACCACAACTGGCTGGTGGAACACGACCAGCCGGCCGACTCGCTCACCACCGCCCGCCGCTCCGCCCGCTATCTGCGGTCCCTGCGGTGCGGCGGACGGCACTGAAGGACAGCCCTGCCGTCGGGCCGGGGCACCCGCACCCCGGCCACGTTCCTCTCCGTCTGTCTGCCCGCGGTCCGGGCCATCCGCGTCGGCTCCCCCTGGCGGTGGAGAACGCATCCGACGACCTCCCCGACCTGGACTTCGGCCCCCCTGATCAACGCCCCCAAGGCCAAGGAGCTCACCGACCAGGTCGCCGAGGCCATCGACCGCGGAGCCGTCCCCCTCCACCGCGGCGACCTCGCCGACGGCCGCTTCCTCCCCGGCCGGGACCTCTCCGCCCATACGGCCCCCGTCATCCTCCTCAACCCGCCCTCCACCTCGCCCCTCCACCACGCCGAGCCCTTCGGCCCCGTCGACACCATCGTCCTCGTCGACACCGAGGCCAGACTGCTCGCCGCCATGAACGCCGGCAACGGTGCCCTCGTCGCCACCTCTCCCGCGACGACCCCGAGACCCGCACCCGTCTCGCCCCCCAGATCCGCGCTTCAAGGTCGGCCACGGCAAGCCCCGCTCCCGCGGCGACCGCGAAGAGCTCGTCGGCGGCTTCGGCGCCTCCTGGCGCGGCGCCTTCGTCGGCGGCGACCTCCTGGTCCGCGCGGTCACCCAGGGCCCGGAGCCCGAGCGCCTCCCCGGTAACCTCCCCCACCACCACCTGATGACCGACTGATCACCCACCGTGACCACACCCGTCCCGAGCCCCGTCCTCGCAGGTCGGCGCGGCTCGGGGCGGTGCGCGAGGGTGCGCATACGCAAGTGAAACGCACTCCGAATCCTTGGTATTGTTGTCTTTGCCGCCGCGGGCAACCGCGCGGCACACCTGGTCCGGGTGGCGGAATGGCAGACGCGCTAGCTTGAGGTGCTAGTGCCCTTTATCGGGCGTGGGGGTTCAAGTCCCCCCTCGGACACTCGACTCGCGATAACGAGACGGAAGCGAGTGCCTCGACCTTACGGTCGCGGTCCTCGTTGCGTTTTCTAGGCGATCGTGATGCCCAGGGCCTCGTAGAGCGGGCCTTTCTTGTCGGGGTCGGCCGCTTGGATGCGTTGTGTGATGTCTCCGAGCCTCTCAGTGATCTCCCGGATCTGGTCGGGGGTGAGAGGTGGTTCCTTCTTCCGAGTGACGGATGGCAGGGCATCGACCTTCTTCTGTGCCGCTTTCCTGTCGCGTTGCGCCTCATTGATCCACTGGGTGACGACGGCTGGGTCGGCTCCGGCGTCGAGGGTCGCCTGGTAGCGGGCGAGGCGCCGCTCGCATTCCTTGATCGCCTGGCGGGCTTGGACCTGCTCGGGGCTCTGGGGCTGTGCCGCACTCGCGGCGTGACTGGCCTGGCTGAGCGCGGTGAGAGTGGCGGTGAGCCGGTCCGGGGCGAAGGCTCGGGCCACAAGAATCCCACAAAGTCGAGCCCTACCGTACCCGGCGACACCCGATTCCGTGGAGGAATACTCATGCTCGGTATCCAACGCCGCCGCACGGTCACGGCCGGATTGTGTATGGCGGTGGCCGCCGCATTACTGACGTCGTGTCTGGGGAAGACGGACACCGCTCGGGCCGGCAGGACCGATGCGTCGGCCGACAGCGCCACGAGGGCGGCGCACAAACCCAACATCGTCTATGTGCTGACCGATGACCTTTCGTCGAACCTCATCAGGTACATGCCGCATGTGCAGCAGATAGAAAAGAGCGGGACGTCATTCCCCAATCTCTTCACCACTGACTCATTGTGCTGCCCGTCACGCTCGTCCATCTTCACCGGCCAGTACCCGCACAACACCGGGGTCTTCACCAACAACGGCGCTGACGGCGGTTACGGCGCCTTCACGAAGAACGACAACGAACACAAGTCGTTCGCACCAGCTCTGCAACGGGCCGGCTACCGGACCGGATTCATGGGGAAGTACTTGAATGGCTACCGGCCGAAGAACAAGTACGTCCCGCCCGGCTGGGACGAGTGGGATGTCGCCGGCGACGGCTATCGCAATTACAACTACGACCTCAATGAGAACGGCGAGGTCGAGCGCTACGGGGAAGCCCCCCAGGACTATCTGACGGATGTGCTGTCGAAGAAGGCCACCTCCTTCGTCGACTCCTCCGCGAAGGCGGACAAGCCGTTCATGCTGACGGTAGCGACATTCACCCCCCACGCCCCCGCCATCCCGGCACCGCGCCACATCGACGAGTTCCCCACACTCAAGGCTCCCCGCACACCCGCCTACGACAGGACCTCCGAGCCGGCGCCGAAGTGGCAGCGCAAGCTGACGCCCCTGACGCCCAAGGAAAAGAAGCAGATCGACGGGAAGTTCCGCCAGCGGGTGCGCTCCGTGCAGGCGGTGGACGAGATGATCGGCCACCTGAGGAGCCGGCTCAAGGAGAAGGGCCTGGCGGACAACACCTACCTGGTGTTCGGCTCGGACAACGGTTTCCACATGGGTGAGTACCGGCTCCGCCCGGGCAAGCAGACCGCCTACGACACCGACATCAGGGTGCCGATGGTGGTCACAGGTCCCGACGTGCCCGCCGGGAAGAGCGTTTCGCAACTGGCCGAGAATGTCGATCTCAACCCCACCTTCCTGGAACTCGCGGGCGCGAAGCCGCCGTCGACCGTCGACGGGCGGAGCCTCAGCGGGCTGCTGCACGGTCGGCGGGCGGACGACTGGCGCGATGCCGTGCTCGTCGAACACCACCACGCGAAGTCCAAGAAGAACGACCCGGACGCGGCTCCGGACGACGCCGGCAACCCGCCCAGCTACGAGGCGATCAGGACCGCGGACTCCCTCTACATCGAGTACGCCACCGGGGAGCGGGAGTACTACGAGACCCGGTCCGACCCCCACCAGTTGAAGAACCTTGCGGCATCCCTTCCGGCCGAGAAACGCGCTTCCCTGCATAAGACCCTCACCGCGCTGAAGCACTGCCGTGGCGCGAAGAGCTGCCAGGCCGCGTCCCGCGTCCAGAAGTGATGGCGTGGGGCCTCACCGAACCCTGAGGAGGTATACATGAGTGGATTCAATCGGCGCGACTTTCTGCACAGCGGGATAGCCCTGACGGTCGGCGTCACCGTCGCGGGATGCGACCCCGACGGCGCTCGGGATGAGCAGGGGGCAGCGGACGGAGCCGGTCCGGTCATCGCTGTCAACACACAGCGGGCCCTCTCCAAGGTGAGCCGACTCATGGCGGGGGTCAACGGCGCCAAGTGGTACAGGGACTCCTACGGTCTGTGGGATCCAAAGGCCAACGCCCCCGAACCGGTTGCCGTCAAGAAGATCAAACAGAGCGGTATCGCCCTCGTACGGTATCCGGGCGGGACCTCGTCCAACCTGTTCAACTGGAACGGGGCCGTGGGACCCCAATCGCGCCGGACCCGCCAGGTCGAGGGGCAACATGGGGCTCAGGTGGACAGCAGGTACGGCCCGGACGAGTACATGTCCCTTCTGAAGGAGATCGACGGTACGCCACAGATCATGGCGCCGTTCGCGAATTCGACACCACAAGAAATCGCGGACTGGGTGGCGTACATGAACGCCCCCCAAGGAACGAAGTGGGGGAACTTGCGGGCGGAGAACGGCCACCCCGAACCCTACGGTGTGCGTTGCTGGGAAATCGGTAACGAACTGTTCGGGAAGTACCAGCGTTACTGGATGAGCGCCGATGACGACAGGGCCATCAAACAGTATGCGTTCGGTGGTACGCAGCGGCAGCGACGTCAACGTGTCGGGCAACCGACTGATCAACGCCCCACCGCGTCGGTCAGCAACGGCCGGCCGAGCCAGAGCTTCACCGTGTGGTACCCGCCAGTGGTGCCCAAGAGCCAGGTGGTCCGTGTCTCCGGCACCAAATGGCGTGAAGTCAGCGACTTGTCCTCAGTGGGCGCAAGCGCCAAGGTCTACACCTTCGATCCGAAGAGCGGCACGATTCAGTTCGGTGACGGCCGGCACGGCGAAGTTCCCCCGAAGGGGGCAAAGATCACCACCGACTACGACTCCGGGCCGCACGCCGGCTTCGTGGACTATTACAAGGCGATGAAGGCCGTCGACCCCACGATCGACGTGCTGTCCGTCTGGGCGCCCATCGAGGCGGGAAAACTCGTGACCGGAAAAATGAGTTTCCCCCGGCTCATGGCCGAGCACGGCCATGCCGATGACTACGATGGCATGACCATCCACCCCTACACGAACTTCTCGCGGGACCTCCGTATCACCAGCTTCCCCGACAAGCGGGCCGGCCACGACTACCAGATGCTGGGAGACGCGGCCGCTGCCAGTATGGTCACCGATCTCATGGCTGAGGTGCGCAAGTACGGCAAAAAGGGAGCGTACGTTGCGGTCTCCGAATGCGGTGCGCTCTTCTTCGGCAAGCAACGCAGCACGGAAGCCTATCCTGAGTATTCCTATGCGATGTCGCACGTCCTCTACATGGCGTCTCAGTGGGCGCGATTCAGCAATGCCGGTGTTCCATGGACGGCGAGCAATGACCTGGTCAGCCACAAGCCCGGTGCATCGCGGACCGTGTTCGGAGGTGCTCCGGAATTCGCGCGCATGCCGGAAGCCATTATGCGCGAGCAGCTGCGGGTTGTTTTCCATGGTGGTGGCAACGTCGTTGACAGCAAGGTGAACGACAACATCGACGTAGCAACCGACAAGACCCCGCTGGGTTCCTCCTACGAGGCACTGGTGACGACGGCCACCATCGACCGGGACGGGGCCCTCAACGTCCTCGTGGTGAATCGCTCACCGGACAAGGACATCAAGGCGCACTTCGCTCCGGATGATTTCACACCCGCCGGCACTGTCGATGTGTCCGTGGTCGCCGGGAGGACGTACTACGACTTCAACAACGCAGAGCACCCGAACTCCGTCAAGATTGAAAAATCACAAGCCAAGGTGAAGGCAAAGACGTTGGACTGGGTGTTCAAGGCGCATTCGGTGACGCTACTGCGTTTTCCTGCTCGAAGCTGATGTCCCGTTCTCAGTGTGTACCAACGCATGCCTGTCGCCCTTGCTTGGGGATGGGAATGGGCGTTGGTGCGCTGTGGAGGCGGGGTCGGCGGGGTTGGGGCAGGTTGCGGAGTGGTGGTGGGCTGTGCGGGAGGAGTTGGGCGACGGCGCCGAGTGCCGCGGCCGATTCGCCCAGCCCTGCCGTCCGCAGGCTGATCCTGTTCTGGGGGCAGGGCAAGGTGTGAGAGTCGAATGCGTGCTGGATGGCGTCCATGAGGGTGGGGCCGGTGCGGATGAGTTCGCCTCCGATGACGCTGATCTGAGGGCCAACGACATTGGAGGTCGCGGCCAGGACCCGGCCGATCCGGGTTCCGGCCGCGCGGAGGACGGCTTTGGCGGTGCGGTCGCCCGCGTTGAGCGCGGAGATGAGTCCAGGCAGGTCGTGTGCCGTGCGTAGCAACCCTGGCTGGCTCGCAAAGTCAGTGGTAGGCGTCTGGTGCGGGCCTAGGCGTCCGGCGGTCATACTGTCGAACCCGTTCCCGAGGAGGACTTCTGATGCGCAGCGTGACCTATTCGATGAGCGTCTCACTCGACGGCTACATCGTCGGGCCGGATGGCGACTTCGCCTGGACGGGCCCCGACGAGGAGGTCTTTCGCTTCTGGATCGACGAGATTCGAGAGGTCGGCGTCCACCTGTTGGGACGACGGCTGTACGAGACGATGCTGTACTGGGAGACCGCCCACCAGGATCCATCGCTCGACGACTCAATGCTCGAGTGGACCGCGCTCTGGAAGCCGCTCCCAAAGGTGGTGTTCTCCACCACGTTGTCGGCGGTGCAGGGCAATGCCCGCCTGGCCTCCGGCGGCCTGGCGGAGGAGATCGAGCGGTTGCGAGCCGAGCCGGGGGAGGGCGAGATCGCGATCGGCGGCGCGGCTCTCGCCGCCGAGGCGGCCGCGTTGGGTCTGATCGACGAGTACCGGGCCATGGTGTACCCGGTGCTGGTTGGCGGTGGCATTCCGTTCTTTCCCCAACGCGAGCGCCGGGTGGATCTCGAACTCGTCGAGACCCGCACCTTCAGCTCGAGATTCGTCTACCTCCGCTACCGTGTGGCGCGTTAGCCGGCTCGTTCGCCGAGCCCTGGGAAGAACGGGCCGGCCAGTGACGTCTTCTCAGCGAAATGATCTGCGCGAAAAGCGGTGTGAACCACCGCCTGGCGAAGGCGGGTCGAACGGTCCACACCCGACCGCAGACACCACGTAAAGCCCCTGGTGGGACAGGTCTCACCACAAGATCATGTCGGCAACCACCAGAGGCTTCACGTTGGGCACCTATGTCGCCACGCTCGACGTCCCGCTCCACGTCGTGGACCATCTCTCACGCTTGCCGGCCGCACACCGGCGGCGGATCGGCACCCCGCGCGGCAGCCGGGCACTCGGCCCGCTCCGCCAGGCCCGTCCTGGTCCTGCGCTGGTTCCGCGAACGCGGCTGCGTGCACTGCCTGGCGTTCATCCTCGGT
Source organism: Streptomyces sp. NPDC005266 (assembly GCF_040607655.1). Lineage (NCBI taxonomy): Bacteria > Bacillati > Actinomycetota > Actinomycetes > Kitasatosporales > Streptomycetaceae > Streptomyces > Streptomyces sp. NPDC005266. The sequence continues at coordinate 437,283 of NZ_JBEXHC010000003.1, read as the reverse complement.
GCTCGCGGCGCGCTCTTGATCACGTCTCTGCCATCGGCCGTCGAAGACGGCGTCGAAGGACTGCCCGTATTTGCCGTCGCGGTCACGGAGCAGGAACCGCAGGGGTACTCCATCCCGCATGCCGAGGTCGGCGGCTCCGCCTGACGGCAACGCCGACGGCAACACGGGCGCAGGAGGGCACTTCTATGCACACCAGCGGACAGGTGAATTGGCTCGCTGGCTTCCGTGGCCTGCGGGGATCACGTTCACGCTCACCAACGACGCCCCGACACCCTTCCCCGACGGAACCCCGGTCACCCCGCCCGCCGACGAGATCTTCAGCGTTGCGCCTTGCTGGACTGGGCAGCGGATCAACTCACCGCGTACGGTGGGAGCTTGGGCTCCACGCGGGCCACGCTCACCGCGTGCCGCCTCGGCCCTCGTCTTCTCGGACGTCGATCCCCTGGCTCGGCTGGAGGTCACAAGAGTCGGGATCGGACACGTGTTGGCGGGGCTCTTCTATGAGCCGGCCGATACCGCCAATTGGGGTTGACAGCGGTCGGCTGCCCGGACAGTCGCGGCAGTCGTTGACGTACGCGGATAGGGGGAGCATGTCCCGTTCTGGAACAGACGCCTACGCACGCCTGACTGGCCTGCCTGATCTCGTGGTGGAGGCAGTCGAGCTCGCTGGGCGGCTGGACTTCCCATCCTCGTGCCGTCCGGAACAGGGGCGCCTCCTACACGCGCTGGCCGCCGGCGCTCGAGAGAGCATCGGGGAAACGGGGACCGGCTGCGGTGTGGGTCTGGCCTGGATGATTGCGGGACGTCGACCCGGCGTCCGGATCGTCAGCGTCGAGCGGGACGAACGGCGCGCCGAGGAGACTGCCAAGCTCTTCGCGGACATCCCCGACGTGGAGATCCTCTGCGGCGACTGGACCCGCATTTACGAACGCGCGCCATTCGACCTGTTCGTCCCCGACGGCGGCGGCAACGGTAAGAAGACGTCCCCAGTGGATCCGGAGCGCCTGCTCCGTCCGGCTGGCACGATCGTCGTTGACGACTTCACCCCCATGACGCAATGGCCACCGCTGCTCGACGGCCAGCCAGACGCCGCCCGCCTGGCCTGGCTTGAGCATCCGGCTCTGCTCTGCGCAGAGGTGCGGCTAGCCCCGGACCTCTCCACGCTCGTCGGCACGAGGCGGCCGTGACCGTTGTCGCCCACCTCGACGTCGCCGCACAGGTAGGCGGCTTCCTCAGCGGGTGGGGGAACGCCCCTCGCGGTCTGTTCTCCGAATCTGGCGACGTGGCATCCGGCGACGCGTAGCCGACGGCGGTCGGCGACGGCGGTCGGCGACGGCACGGCCGAGCGGATCGTGCAGTCCCTTGGCTACATCCTCAAGCAGGACGAGATCCGGAGCCCGCAGGGTGTGTCGGCTGGGGTGTTCTCGCGGCGCTTGGCCCACATCCGGGTCGGCTTCTCGGCGGCACCCCCCGCCGATCACCGGGCCGCGATCACCGGCCACGAGGTCGCCCACGCCTTGGATCCCGGCCCCTACGACTTCGACCACCCCTGGGCCAAGACGGATGGCCTGCCGTCGTTTACTCAGACTTGCACCGCGCGTACATGTGCCACGACGCCCCCTCCGTCGGCTTCTCCCCCTGGTCTTATTCTCCCGTGTCAGTCGCGTTCATCCAGAGACACGTCCCAGCCACCTGGCCGGATATCAACTCACCGAACCACTCGAACGGTTGAAGATCGGTGTCCGTTGATTTCGGCAGTAGCGTGCTGCGTGGCCGATAGCCTCAGGCACGCCACCCGAGTACGGCCAGTTCGATGTGGCCCCGTTCGGTGCTTGTGTGGCGGCCCGGTGGGCTGGATCCGTGTCCGGCGGGCCGGCAACCGTTGCTGTGGGTGTCCAGGGCCTGCTTTCGCCGGGTAGCGTGGTTGGGTCCCGTTCGGTCGTCTGTGAGGTTATCTGTCCTGTGCTCATGTTGTTCGAGCCCGACGAGGAGGAGTTCGAGGCCGCCGCCGACGTGCTGGCGAGTCGGGTGGAGGAGTGGGCGCGGGAGCACGATGAGGCAGCGGACGCGTTCGTTGTGCAGTCGGCTCTCGACTACCGCCACAGCGGGACGGTGGACGGCCGTCTGGGGCTGTGGCAGGCGGCTCATGCTGAGGGGTTCCTCCTGGACTGGCTGCCGCGGACGCTGACGGTGCTGCCGGGCCAGCCGGTGCCCGACGGGCCGGGTTCGCTGCTGGCCCTGCTGCGGTACCTCGACGCGGTCGGACTCGCCGATCCCCGCGGGGAGGGCCTCACCGCACTGGAGCGAGCGGTGAGCTCCGCGGCCGGGGGGTTCGGCGCTCGGATGGCGGACCGTACCCGCTGGGGACTGGCGAAGTTCTGGACGGTTACTGCCGCCGAGCTGGGCGTGGACATCATGGACCAGGCGGCGATGGCACAGTTTGCCGAGCGGGCCCGGAGCGGGGAGGTTCCCTACGACCGCGATGCCCTCGACGCGATCATGACCCGGCAGATGACGGCCGGCCCGGCGCAGGTGGAACGGGCCGAACCGCAGCTGCCGGTCGCCTTGCCGGGGGAGGACGCGCTGCGGGAGCGGGCCGCCGCGGTCCCCCTGATCGGGCAGCTGGCGGGGCTGGCCGGGTGGGCCGGGAGCGAGGGCCGTGATCTGACGAAGACGGGTCGGCTGCGCCTCGCCGATGCCCGGGATCTCGTCCGCGCTCTGGACACCGGGGATCAGGCCGATCAGGTGCGCACCAGTGCGGAACTTCCGCGTCTGGACCTGCTGTTCGCCTGGGCGAAGCAGGCCCGGCTGATCCGGGTGGTCAAGGGCCGGGTGTACGCGGTGGCCAAGGCGCGCCCGGTGCTCGCGGATCCACTCGCGCTGTGGGAGCGCGCCTTCGAGGCGTTCTTCGAGCTGCGCGGCCCACTGCTGGGCGGCCCCGACGGGTACGGCGCCTCGATGCTGTTCGACGTGTACCAGGACGTGCTGCCCGACGTCCTCAACACTCTCTACAGCCTCCCCTACCCGATGCCCTGGCCCCGGCTGCGGGACTCGGTCCACCTCGCCTACCGGATGAGTTTCGACCTCGGCGGGGCGACGGAACGCGAGCGGCGGGCGTGGCTGCTGGACGCCGACCACGACCTGCGCCATGTCCTGGACGTCCTTCAGCGCCTCGGCGCGATCACCCGCGAGCAGGGCATGGCCGACCCCGCCTTCCTGGAAACCGCACTCGATGAGCCCCTGGCCGCTCCGCGACCGCCCGCCGGGATGCCTGCCGAACTCGCCCAGTTGCTGGGGGCCCTCCCGGCCGCCCCGGACCCGGAAGCCACGGCACGCGCGAGTAAGCTCCGTGCGGAACTGGCCTCGAACCCCGTCGAGTTGATCCGCCTCACCGATCTGGGCACCCGCTCCGTCCGGCAGCGGCTGCTCGCCCAGGGCCGCAGCGCACCGCTGGTGGGCGAGCTCGCCCACGCATCCGCCGCCGAACTGCTGGGCGTGCTGGCCCAGGAGTACGACCCCGAGCACGCCGAAGCCGAACTCGCCGCCTGGACCGCCGCCCACGACAGCCCCGAGGCCGCCCGGCACCTGCTCCTGGACGCCGTACGCACCACCCCGTTCCGCACCCGCGCCGCCGCCCTGCTCGACACTCTGACCACCGCCCTCCCCGACGGTGCGGAACTGCTGCGCTCCCTGCGCGGCGACCCGGAGCTGGCCCCCACCGCCCTCACCGTCCTCACTCAGCGCGGCGCCCTCGACCACGTGGACCTCACCGACACCGAGGCCGGGCTGATGGTCGCCGAAAGCCTCCTCCAACTCCTCGACCTGGGCGGCGAGCAGGCCCTCCTGGAAGCCCTGCTTTCCCAGGGCCGTGTGGAAGCCGAGACAGCGATCGGGGCCGCACTCGCCTCCGGTCACCCCGACCAGGCCGGACTCGACACCCTGCGCCGCATCGCCGACGGCCCCCTTCGCGCCAAGGCGACCCAGCTCGGACGGCGGGGCGCGGCCCGCACCCGGCACGGGCGCAGTACGGCGAAGAGGCGCAGTACGGCGAAGAAGCGCAAGCCCCGCCGCTGACCTCCCGATCCGCGCCCTCGTACCTCATGACGACCGCCCCGGGGTGTACGGAGTGGACCGGGCCCGGCTGGAACGTGCGCGCGGCGCAGGCCGGCAGTCGTGATCGGCGAGCCAGGCCCGGGCCCGGCCGGCGCTTCCTGGGCAGACGCCGGCCACAGTGACGTCGTTGCATGAGTGGCGCCTTGCGCACCTCCCGCCGGACACCAGACCGCTGCCGTCGGTGACCCCCTATGACCAACTGCTCCGACGCCGCCGTACCAGCGGTAGCGACCACCGTGAGGGAGAAGCCCAGTGACCCTGCCCCGCCAGCGAGGCTTGACCGAGCAGGCCGCCGACGCCGCGATCGACACCGCCTGCCGCCTTCTGCGGCTGCCGTCGATCCGCAACGAGTTCAACGAGATCGCCGACCGGGCGGTCAAGGATCAGATGACCTACCGCGGCTTCCTCGCCGAACTGTTGATGACCGAGTCACTTTCGCCAGAACAGGTGGTGCGTCACGCCGCTCGGGCTGGGAACGACCTCCAGGTGGAACCGGTCGAGCAGCTCATCGGGGGACTCCCAGAGTCGCACTCCGGACCCGAGCTTCACCGGCGAGACCGCCACGTGCATGGTGTCGACGAGGTCGGCGTCGAGAAACTGCCGGACGGTGGTAGCGCCGCCGCCGAGTCTGACGTCCTTGCCCTGCGCCGCCTCCCGGGCCTGCTCGAGGACCGTGGCCGGGTCGCCGTCGACGAAGTGGAACGTGGTGTCGGAAAGCGTGAGCGAAGGACGCTTGTGGTGGGTCATGACGAACACCGGGGTGCGGAACGGGGGCTCGTCCCCCCACCAGCCCTGCCACTCAAGGTTGTGCCAGGGCCCGCGCTGGGGCCCGAACTTGTTGCGGCCCATGATCTCGGCGCCGATGTTGCGGGCGTAGTCCCGCGTGAGATAGTCGTCCAGGCCCCGGCTGCCCCCGGGGTCGGTGCGCATGGGCCAGCTCGCCGTGGCGCCGGCCCAGGAGAACAGCCTCTCGGGATCGACATGCCCGAATGGCCTCTCGAGGGTCTGGTCCTCACCGGCACCGATTCCGTCATTCGAGACGTTGAAGTTCTGGACTCTCAGTAGCTGAGCCACGTGTTCCTCCTGTGTTGTCGACAACGGTGGTGAGACTTGCCGGGCCGGGCAAACTCATCGCCGGCTGACCCAGGTCACCACCGGTCAGGGCGTCATCCCGCTGAACCAGCCGGGGATCCGGGCCTGCTCAGGCAGCTGGCTCCGGCAGATGACCGAGGTGCTCGATGACCCGTTCGCGCAGGAGAAGGTACTCGTCCCAGCGGCGCAGGGGACCCGGCGGGCGTTCGACGACACGGGCCTCGGTGACGGTCTGACCCCGCTGGAACTGCTCGTGCGTCAGGTCGAGTTCGACACCGCTGGGCAGCCGGTTCCACCAGTGGAAGCCGTGCTGGTCTCCATCAAGATGCACCTCGCCGACCATGAGATGACCACCGAAAATGTCATGGACGATCAAGGCGGTGATGTCGCAGTGGCCCCAGGCCGGGTTGTCTGGCTGCCACTCGGTCTGATCGTCGGGCGAGGAGGTGTCCGCAGCCCAGCTGGCTCGCAAGGCTTTGTCGAGGTCGAGCAGGTTCCAAGGAATCATGCAGGCAGCATCGCAGCCACCTCTGACATTGGAGACGGCACAGACGCATGGGGTCTCCAACGCCCATACGAGCCCCCGTCCGAGGGATGAACAGTCATACCGGACAGGGAGATCAACTGTCCGCCCCCAAGGACTTGAAAAGTCCGCTCACCCGGACGGCCCGCTGTCCGTTGACACTCCCCGCGCCCGCGGGGATGGTCCCTCGCCCGAGCCTTCCCTGCCGGAGGTGCCCGCCTGCTCCCCGCACCCGCGGGGATGGTCCTGAAGTGGTCCCTTCCCGTGTCGGTTGACGTGCCTGCTCCTCGCGCCCGCGGGGATGGTGCCATGCGCGGCACCACGGCCGGGCTCACCGCCTCCTGCTCCCCGCGCCCGCGGGATGGTCCCACGCCGTACGTCAAGTTCTCCGTCGTCTACGACTGCTCCCCGCGCCCGCGGGATGGTCCCAGCCCTACCGTGCAGGCGGACATCGCCGCCCTCTGGTGCCCGCGCCCGCGAGGATGGTCCCGAGGTGCCCGCGCCCGCGAGGATGGTCCCGCCTGCCTGACCAGCAGTTTTCCCACGTCCACTGCTCCCCGCGCCCGCGAGGATGGTCCCGCCTGCCTGACCAGCAGTTTTCCCACGTCCACTGCTCCCCGCGCCCGCGGGGATGGTTCGGCCGTCCTTCACGGCTCGCACCCGCGGCTACGAGGACCAGTTCGGAGCACCTGCTGACCGCATGATCGCCCGCCGAGGGATGACCCGGTGGCTCCCGTGATGGGTGCACTATGGCGGTAGCTGAGCGGGAACCCGCTGTGGGGTGCCTGGAAGGTCCGGACGCTCCGCCCCAGAAACCGGACGCTCCGCCCCAGAAAGGGGGTACCTCGATGGGACCCCGTGGCCACGCACAAGGCACCGTGACGCAGCGACTGATTGGCGACCACCTGTTGTCCGGCCGAATGGAGCCGGGGGAGGAGATCGCGCTGCGTGTGGACCAGACGCTCACCCAGGATGCCACCGGCACGCTGGTGATGCAGGAGCTGGAGGCACTGGCCCTGGACGGGGTCCGGACAGAGGCCAGCGTTCAGTACGTCGACCACAACATTCTTCAGGCCGACGAGCGCAATGCCGAGGACCATCTCTTCCTGCGCTCGGCCGCCCGCCGCTTCGGCCTGTGGTTCTCCAAAGCCGGCAACGGCGTCTCGCACCCGACGCACATGCACCACTTCGGTGCTCCCGGGAAGACCCTGGCCGGCTCCGACTCGCATACCTGCGCCGGCGGTTCCCTGGGCATGCTGGCGATCGGCACCGGCGGGCTGGAAGTCGCACTCGCCATGGCCGGAAGGCCCCTCCACCTCGCCATGCCGAAAGTCTGGGGCGTTCGGCTGACCGGGGAACTGCCACCGTGGGTCAGTGCCAAGGATGTGATTCTGGAGATGCTGCGCCGTCACGGGGTGCGAGGAGGCGTTCACCGCGTGCTGGAGTACCACGGACCCGGTCTGGCCTCCCTTACCGCCATGGACCGGCACGTCATCGCCAACATGGGGGCGGAGCTCGGCGCCACGACCACCGTCTTTCCCTCGGATGACGCGGTGCGCGGCTTCCTCGGCGGGGTGGGACGCGGGGATGAGTTCGTCGAGATCACCGCGGAACGGGATGCCTCCTATGACATCGAGGAGGAGATCGACCTGTCGGCATTGGAGCCGCTTATCGCACGGCCGACCTCTCCGGGAAATGTCGTGCCGGTCAGGGAGGTCGCCGGAGAGCCCATCGGTCAGGTGGTCATCGGCTCGTCCGCCAACCCCGGATTCCGTGACTTCGCCGTCCCTGCCGCCATGGTGGCGGGGCGTCAGGCCGCGGCCGGGGTGAGCTTCGATGTCAACCCGACCTCCCGCGAGATCCTCCAGGACCTGACGCGCTGCGGTGCGACGTTCGATCTGATCGCCGCCGGTGCCCGAATCCACCAGTCCGGCTGCCTCGGCTGCATCGGCATGGGGCAGGCACCGGCATCGGGACGCAACTCCCTTCGGACCTTCCCGCGCAACTTCCCCGGTCGCTCCGGTACCGAGGACGACGCGGTGTGGCTGTGCTCACCGGAGACCGCTACGGCCTCCGCCTTGACCGGCGCCATCACGGATCCGCGTGACTGGGCCGACCGCCTCTCGGTGGCTCCTCCCGCACCGGACTTTCCCAGCCCTCCATCGGTCAACAACGCCATGCTGGAACCGCCGCTGTCGCGGGAGGAGGCCAGGAGTGTTCAGCTGGAACGCGGCCCCAATATCTCCGCACTGCCGGAGCTGGACCCACTGCCGGACAGCATCGACGGCCCCGTCCTCCTCAAGGCCGGTGACGATGTCTCGACCGACGAGATCTCTCCAGCCGGCGCGAAGGCCCTGCCCTACAGGTCCAATATCCCCAAGCTGGCGGAATTCACCCTGACCCGGCTGGATCCCGACTACCCCCGGCGCGCCGAGACGGTCCGGCGGGTCACCGGACATCTGATCGTCGCCGGTGGGAACTACGGGCAGGGTTCCTCTCGCGAACACGCTGCCATCGCGCCGCGCTACCTCGGACTGCGAGCTGTCATCGCCAAGTCCTACGCCCGCATTCACTGGCAGAACCTCGCCAACTTCGGTGTCCTGCCCCTCGAATTCCGCGACCCCGACGACTACGACCGCATCGAGGTCGACGACCGGCTGCACCTGTCCGGTCTGCACGAGGCTCTGTCCCCGACCGGCGACGCGACACTGCGCGTCCATAACACGACCCGGGACGAGGAGTATCTCGTCCGCCACCGTCTCTCGCCCCGACAGCGTGAGGCGGTCCTGGCAGGCGGCATCATCCCGGCACTCGCACACAAAGACCGGAGGGTGCGCGCGCCCGCCGACCGGAGACGCGCGTGATCCAAGCGCCGCCGCCTGAGGACGCCTCGGCGTCACGCACCAGCCCGCCACCACTGGATGAACGACTCCTGCGCGAAGGGCGGCGCCTCCCGCCGTGCCGCCACCCCGGCCAGGGCCTCGCCGAACCGGGCGAGGCCGGGGGCGTTCGGTATGGCGTTGACCAGCCACCGTGAGATCCGCGACCGACAGAGAACGCCACCGCGGTGCGCAGTCGCCATGAGAGGGAAGGCTACGTCGCGGCCTGCGGCATCCTGTCACGGCTGCGCCCTCACTCCGGCTGACGGATACGGCCTGATGCGGGCGGGGTGAGTGACCAATGGAGGAAGCCGTGCGGTCAGCCGGCCTGGCGCGGCCCTGAGTGCCGATCTCGGTACGCCCTGATTGGCTGGGGGGCTGATTGGCTGGGGGGCTCATGTCCCGGCAGGGGCGAGGTGACGGGGGTCAGCGGACCGGCTCGTCATCCGCGTCCCCTCTGTGCTGCCGCGCATACGCTCCGGCGCGCGCCGCCGCCGCGGCGGCCTCGGCGGCCTGGTCCGCGGCGCTTTCGTCGAGTGGGGTGCCGCTGTTCAGCAGGCGGTAGTAGAGGGGTGCGGAGACGGCCCGGATCACCTCGTGCGTGTCGGTGCCCTCGGGCACCTCACCGCGCTCGATGGCCTGCTGGACGCACGGTGCCCACTCGTTGACGCGGGTGTCATAGAAGAGGTGCAGGGCCTCGGCGGTCTTCGGGTCGCAGGCGGCGGCTGCGATCACTGCCTTGAACAGGGCTCCCTGCCGGGGGTCGGCCAAGGTCCGCTGGACGAGCAGGGCGTTGGCCCTCAGGTCGCCGAGCAGCGAGCCGGTCTCGGTGCGCGGCAGCGACTGCTCGGCCATGTCCATCAGCAGGTCGGCCACGAGTCCGGTCACCGTTCCCCAGCGACGGTAGACCGTTGTCTTGCCCACCTCGGCGCGGCGCGCGATGTCGGCCAGGTCCAGGTGGGCGATGCCTTGCTCCGCCAAGGAGTCCCCGGCCGCCCGCAGTACCGCTGACCTCACCCGCGCCGTGCGTCCTCCCGGGCGGACAGTCCCCGGATCCGCGCCTTCCACTGCCATAAACGGAACTCCCGTGTCATTAATCGCCTGCACGTGCTATGTTCGATCCTAACGGGACTGCAGAACCATTAGCCAGGGGGTCTGCGGGCGAGAGAGGGGATCGATCATGCAATACCGGCGGCTGGGCGCATCCGGACTCAAGGTCCCCGTACTGAGCTTCGGTGCCGGCACCTTCGGCGGCCAAGGGCCGCTGTTCGGCGCCTGGGGCACCACCGATGCGCGAGAGGCGCGCCGGCTCGTGGACATCTGCCTCGACGCGGGGATCACGATGTTCGACACCGCCGACGTCTACTCCAACGGCGCGTCCGAGGAGGTGCTGGGTGAAGCGATCAAAGACCGCAGGGACCAGGTGATCGTGTCCACCAAGACCAGCCTGCCGACGGGCGACGGGCCAGGCGATGCCGGCTCCTCCCGTACGCGTCTGATCACCGCGTGCGAGAACGCCCTGCGCCGACTCGGCACCGACTACATCGACCTGTTCCAGCTGCACGCCTTCGACGCCGGCACGCCCATCGAGGAAGTCCTGTCCACGCTCGACGATCTCGTCCGGGCAGGAAAGGTCCGCTACCTCGGCATCTCCAACTTCTCCGGCTGGCAGGCGATGAAGTCCCTCGCCATCGCGGAGAAGTACGGCCACCCGCGTTACGTCGCACACCAGGTCTACTACTCCCTCATCGGCCGTGACTACGAATGGGAGCTCATGCCCCTCGGGCTCGACCAGGGACTCGGGGCGCTCGTCTGGAGCCCTCTTGGCTGGGGGCGGCTCACCGGCAAGGTCCGCCGCGGCCGGCCGCTACCGGCCCACAGCCGACTGCACCGAACGGCCGACTACGGCCCGCCGGTCGACGACGAACACCTCTACCGCGTGGTCGACACCCTCGACGAGATCGCCCAGGAGACCGGCAAGGCCATACCGCAAATCGCCATCAACTGGCTGCTGCGGCGACCGACCGTCTCCTCCGTCATCATCGGCGCCCGCAACGAGGAACAGCTGCGTCAGAACCTCGGCGCCCTCGACTGGGCGCTGACACCCGACCAGATGGCGAAACTCGACGCCGCGAGCGCCAAGACGGCCCCCTATCCCTACTTCCCCTACCAGCGCCAGGAAGGGTTCGCCCGACTCAACCCGCCAGTGGCGCCGTGATGGGGCCGTTGGTCATGAAGGGGCCGTTGGCCCTGAAGGCCAGCTTGGCGAAGCGCTCACCGATGCGGCGGTGGGTGGCCGCGTCCGGGTGGAGCTCGTCGGGCAGCGGCAGCTCCGCGGAGTCGGCCTCGCCGTAGAGGTCACGGCCGTCGAGGTAGTGCAGGTTCGGGTCCTCGGCCGCCCGCTGCTTCACGATCCGGTCCAGCTCGTCCCGGATGACGCCCAGGGTCAGTTTCCCGTTCGCGCGCTCCGCGGGATCGCCCGCGGCCCGGAACCGCAGTTGTCCGGTGCCGAGCGTGGTGAAGTCCGGGGCGCTGGGGCCGGGGGTGTCTTCGTGGATGGGGCACAGGATGGGCGAGACGACCAAGAGCGGTGTGGCGGGGTGGCCTTCGCGGATGGTGTCGAGGAAGCCGTGGACGGCGGGGGTGAAGGCGCGCAGGCGCATCAGATCGGCGTTGACCAGGTTGATGCCGATCTTGAGGCTGATCAGGCCGGCGGGGGTGTCGCGGAGGGCGCGGGCGGTGAACGGGTCGAGCAGGGCGCCGCCGCCCAGGCCCAGGTTGATCAGTTCCACACCGGCGAGTGCGGCGGCGAGCGCGGGCCACGTGGTGGTCGGGCTCGCGGCGTCGGAGCCGTGGCTGATCGAACTGCCATGGTGCAGCCACACCTTGCGGCCCCGGTCCGGTGCGGGCTCGATGGGGGCGTCGGTGCGCAGGGCGACGAGTTCGGTGGTCTCGTTGTGCGGCAGCCAGATCTCGACGTCCTTGACGCGGTCGGGCAGGCCGTCGGGCAGGCCGGTGAAGCGGAGGGTGCCGACCGGGCCGGGCCGGCTCTCGAAGGTCCCGGTGGTCATGTCGATGGTCAGGGTGTTGCCGCCCGGCACACTGGCCCGGCCGGCCAGGCGGCCGTCGACGAGCAGGTCGTACACACCGTCCGGGCGGGGCGGGGCACCCACGTAGACCCGCTTGGTGGGCAGCGCGTCCAGCTCTATGACGGTGGCCCGGGTGCGGAAGGCCAGCCGGACCCCGGAGGGCTGGGACTCGGCCATGGCGAGTTGTCCGTCGGTGCATTGGGTGCGGGCCCGGGCGGGCAGCCGGTGGGGCAGGACGCCGTGTGCGGTGTGTTCCAGGTCGAGGGCGCCACGCAGGAGGTCCGCGGTGATGGGTGTGGTGATCCAGTGGTGATGGGTGTCCATGGTCTCAGCCTGTTGTCGAGATGTCCGAGTCATTCACAGGGTCCGGGCCAGTTCCGCAGCAGGCCGTCGAGGCGGTCCATGATCCATCCCCAGGTCTCCTGCGAGTCGGGAGCGCTGTGGCTGAATCCTCCGGCCATCTCCAGGCTGACGTAGCCGTGGAAGACGCTGCCCAGCAGCCGGACGGCGTGCGTCTGGTCCGGTTCCGTCAGGTCGTAGCCGCGCAGGATCGCCCGCGTCATCTGCGCATGCCTGCCCCCGGCGCTCGCGGCCGCCGTCTCCGGGTCCAGCCGGAACTGCGCTGCGGCGTAGCGGCCGGGGTGCTCCCGGGCGTAGTCGCGGTAGACGTCGGCGAGGGCGGTCAGGGCGTCCTTGCCCGCCCGCCCGGCCACGGCGTCGGCGGCCCGCTCGGCGAGCTCTTCCAGAGCGAGCAGGGCGATCTTGGTCTTGAGATCCCGGGAGCTCTTCAGGTGCGAGTACAGACTCGCGACCTTGACATCGAACCGCCTGGCGAGCGCCGAGACGGTCACCTGGTCGAAGCCGACCGCGTCTGCCAGCTCCGCCCCCGCCTGGATCAGGCGTTCCGTGGTCAGTCCTGCGCGTGCCATACCCTTCCCCTCATGTGCCTGAAGCGATTATGCATTTGCCTAAAGGATTTAGGCAAATTAGCTTGCCGTTCATGAAGCCGCTGACTGAGCAAGAGATACGTGCCGCGTTCGTGAACCGCACCAAGGGCGAGGCGAAGCGCCTGGCCGTCCCGCGCGATCTGGCCGACCGGCCCTGGGGCGACCTGGACTACCTCGGCTGGCGCGATCCTCAGGCCCCCGACCGCGCCTACCTCGTCACCGAGCTGGACGGCCGCCTGAAGGCCATCGCGCTGCGCTGCCCCGGCCCTGCCTCCTGGCAGACGCGGCGCGGCATGTGCTCGATGTGCGTGACCACCCACACCGGCGGCGTCTCCCTGATGGTCGCCCCCAGGGCGGGGAGGGCCGGACAGCAGGGCAACTCGGTGGGCACCTACATATGCAGCGACCTCTGCTGCTCGCTGTACGTGAGGGGCAAGAAGGATGCGGGCGTCGGCGCACGGCTCCCCGAGTCGCTCACTCTGGAGGAGAAGATCCAGCAGACCGTGGCGAACGTCGCCGCGTTCATCGCCAAGGTGACCGCCTGACCGCGTACAGCGTTCCGCCCCCCACCACTCGGCCTGCGCCAGGGTCTCGCTTCGGCCGGTCTGCCGTTCCGGGCCGTAGGCCCTGCGCCAGTACACCGAGAATGACCTCCGTACTTCGTGTACGTCGTCAACATCACTGACCGTTGAGGCGCCACCCGGCCCCGTGTACGGTGACCGGCATGAAGGAGAACGCCGCCCCCCAGGCCGCTCCACTGATCACCGGCTCCGATATCGCGCGGCTCGCGGGAGTGACCCGTGCCGCGGTCTCCAACTGGAGGCGGCGCTACGACGACTTCCCCGCGCCTGCGGGCGGCGGTGCCAACAGCCCGCTGTTCGCCCTGTCCGATGTGCAGGCATGGCTGGACCGGCAGCGCAAGGGGCAGGGAGTCTCCGAGGAGGTCCAGCTGTGGCAGATGCTGCGGGGGGCCTACGGTGACGAGATCATCGGCGGGGTCGCCGATGTCCTTCGCCTGCTCGCCGGAGAGGAGCCCGCGTCCGGGCTTCCGGAGGAGGCCGTCCGGCTGGCGCGGAGCATGGCCGCGAGCACATCCGCGGCGGAGGTGGCCGGTGCTCTCACGGAACGTTTCACCGACTCGGTGCGCCGGGCCGGATCGGACCAGGTCACCTCCCCTCGTGTGGTCCGTGCCGTGCGCCACTTCGCCGGTGAGGTGGCGAGTGACGCGGTCGTCTTCGACCCGGCCTGCGGCATCGGCACGCTCATCCTCGCTGTCGCCCCCGACGGGGGAGACAAGCGGTACGGGCAGGAATCGGATGCCCGCAGCGCGAGTATCGCCCAGCTCCGCGTCGACCTGACGGGCCGCACGGGCGTCACCATCGCCACGGGCGACTCCCTGCGCGACGACCAATGGCCGGATCTCAAGGCCGAACTCGTCGTCTGTGACCCCCCGGTGGGTGCCACCGATTGGGGGCGAGCGGAGCTGCTGCTCGACTCCCGCTGGGAACTGGGCACTCCCTCGCGTGCCGAAGGCGAACTCGCCTGGCTCCAGCACGCCTACGCCCACACGGCTCCCGGCGGTCGTGTTCTCATGGTCATGCCCGCCTCGGTCGCCTACCGCAAGGCCGGCCGCCGCATCCGTGCCGAGCTCGTACGGCGTGGCATCCTCACGCACGTCATCGCACTGCCGCCCGGCACCGCGGCCTCCCACTCCCTTCCCGTCCACCTCTGGCAGCTGCGCCGCCCCTCGTCACCCGGTGACGCCGCCACGTCCGTACGCATGGTCGACCTGACGGCGAGCGATCCCGACGGTTCCCTGGAGGCCGGCCCCGGACAGGTCGCGGATGTGCCGCTCATCGATCTGCTCGATGAGGCCGTGGATCTGACCCCCGGCCGCCACGTCGAGGAGTCACACCGTGACTTCCTGGCCGAGTACCGCGCCCTGCGGGGGGAGCTTGAGCAGCAGCTACGGGGGATCGCGGAGCTTTTGCCGATGTTGACCGCGGGTGGGGGGCCCGCGTCTCTCGACGGCCCCACGGTCAGCGTCGCGGAGCTCGCCCGCGCCGGCCTCGTCGAGTACGGCGACCCCGAACCGGTCTCGGTGACGGATCAGCTCGACACCGACTACCTGCAAGGCTTTCTGCGCAGCGCGGTGAACAACCGTCGCTCCACGAGCGCCAGCGGAACGTTCCGCCTCGACGGCCGGGGTGCCCGTATCCCGCAGATGGAGATCGCCGACCAGCGCCGTTACGGAGCCGCCTTCCGCGCACTCCGAGAGTTCGAGGAGCGTGCGCGGAAGCTGGCGGAGCTGAGCCGGGAGACGGCAGCCCTCGCGCGGGACGGGCTGGGCAACGGCACGCTCGTTCCTGAGGGCGGAAAGCCTGAGTAATCCGGCTATGCGCAGCGGCGAGGTACGAAGGAACTCGCGCGTACGAAGGTACTCGCGCTGCCGCTCCACGACACACCGCCAGTGCCTCCCGCGCCCGCGTGCACGCCACGAACAGCAGACACCGCTCCCGCAGCAGACCCGCATCGTGCTGGAGCACATCCACATCGGCCGGTGTGACCTCCCGCGCGAACGGCACCGGGCTCGCCGTCACTCCGAGGATGGCGACACACCGGAACGCAAGGCCTTTCATGGCATGCATCGTGGCGAGCCGCACCCCCTCCACGTCCGCCCCCGGGTTGTCCTTGACGCGGACCACCGGCACCTTGGCCGCGGTCAACGGCTTTGACGGGCTTGTCCAGGACGTCGTAGCTCTCCCGGAAGCTGTTGGCGAACGCGAGCTGTGGCACGGTCGAACCCCTCACCCCTGACGGACACTCCGCAATCGATCACACGCGCAGCGTGGTGTCCATCCGTCGGGCCACGGCCGCGATGTCCGAGAGTAGCCCGGCCGGCTCCTGGTCCAGGTCGAGCGCGTGCTGATGGATGACGATGCCCGCATGCCGCACCTGGTGCGCGGCGTGCGCCGCATTGCCCTTCGCATACACCAGATGCCCCTCGGGCAGTCCCAGAGCGGTGCAGTAGGCCAGCATCTGGTACAGGTCGGGCTCCGGATAGCCATTCCGTTTCTCCGCCTTGTACTTGGCGTCCACGACCGCCGACGGGGCGCCGTCCGCCCCGTACAGCACGAAGTCCGGCCGCATACGGATCACGGACGCCTCGTCGAGGTGGTGCGGGTCCTGGAGGCGAGCCGTGCGGCCCGAGCCCCGGAACGCCTCCCGCAGGGCGACCGTCACGAAGTCCTCGAAGAGCTGGTTCATGTCGAACAGGAACCCGTCGATGCGCAGCCCGCCGGGAGCGTGCTCCGCCGACGCACCGTCCAGGACGGCCCGGGCGAGACGAAGGGCGTGGTGGTAGCGGGAGTTGAGGCGGGTGGGATGCCAGTCGGGGAGCGGCCCGCCGGCGCACGATCGCGGTGACGTCGGCGAGACGGGCCCGCTGGTGCAGGAGCCTTCGGCGTACGTCGCGCGGCACGCCGGGCAGGCGCAGCAGTCGTTCCACGGCCGTGCGCAGGATGCGGTTCTCCGCGATGTCGGTGGTGAACTCGTCGTACGCCACCTCCACGGGCAGCGTCGCCCCGAAGCGGCGGCGGATCTGCTCGGCCTCCCGGATCCGTCCGCGTACGACCAGGGCGGTCTCCTCCGTCGCCCGGTACCCCTTCAGGAGGCCCTGCCGCTCCACGGCGTGGGCGAGGGCGGGCAGCAGGTCGCGGTGGTCCGCCACCTCCACCTCTCCGTCACGCCAGGCGCCGCGGGGATCGAGGCTGTAGCCGAGGAGGAAGAAGAGGCGGGCGATGGGCACCTTGGGCGTGATGCGGACGGTGACCGGCGCCCCGCCACCCGACGGGGCGATGGCCACCGCCCCGACCTTGCTGCCCGCCCGTAGCGACCAGTGCCCCGGGACGTACGGGTCGGGGGCGGCGTCCACCATGCATGCGTCGGCGAGCGCCCGGCCGACGGGATCTGGCAGCGGTACGGAACGGGCGGGGGCGTGTTCGACGAGCTCGACGGTGGAGGACACCTCGGGAGTCACTGAGGAGCTCCCCCCAGCGACTCCCGAAGCGCCTCGAGCCCGTACCGCTTCTCGACGTCGATGCCCTCTCCGTAGTGGTGCTCCTCCAGCAGCGGCAGGATCTTCGTCCGCCAGGTCCGCTCCAGGCCGGCCTCACGGTAGACGCCCTTCTTCATCAGATACGAGGGCCCGATCCGGAAGTCGGGTTCGTCGATGCGGGAGTTGAGCGCGTCGAGCAGATCGGCGGGCTCGGGATCCCTGCCCTCCCTGGCCAGCCAGCGCCGCAGCAGCCCGCTCGTCGGCTCGGTGCGCGGCGACAGCTCCACAAAGGCGAACCGGCGCCGCATCGCCGCGTCCACGAGCGCGATGGACCGGTCAGCGGTGTTCATCGTGCCGATGACGAAGAGGTTCGGCGGCAGCGCGAAGTCGTCACCGGAGTAGGTGAGCCGCACCGACTTGTTCCGGTACTCAAGGAGGAAGTACAGCTCGCCGAAGACCTTGGCCAGGTTGGCCCGGTTGATCTCGTCGATGATCCTCCCGGCCCGAGCCGTCAGGCCGCACCACTGGTCGAATCGTTCCGGGTGCGCTGCGATCAGAGGGCTGACGGGTCGCCCGACCCGGCGGCTCGGGCGGGGCGGAAGTCCAGTTCCGCCCAGACGGTCTTGCCCACCGCCTCGTGCGGTTGCGTACCCCAGCGGTCGGCGAGCGCGGCGACCAGATGCAGACCACGCCCAGTCTCACTGTCCGGCCCCGGGGCCGGCCCGAGCGCGGGCAACTTCTCGCCACGCGTGTCGGCGACCTCGATCTGGAGAGTCCCGGTCGCCTCCTGGTGGGTGAGGGTGAGCCGGAAGTCCCGGCCCTGTACGCGTCCGTGCAGCGCGGCATTGGCGGTCAGCTCGGCGATGATCCCCTCGGCGCGCTCGGTAAGGCTTGGCGACACCGGCCAGATACGGAGCTGCTCGACGGCGAACAGCCGGGCGAGCCGGGCCCCGCGGCGGGTGGAGGACAGGCGCTGCGTGAAGGCGCGTGGGGTGGGGGGAAGTTGGGACGTGCTCGTGTTCATGGGGCCACGGTGGCGGGTGTGCGGCGGCCCCTGCCAGCGGCGCGCTGCGTACGCTGCGTCAGCGTACATGCGCGTTCGGTGGACGGTACGCCGGTCGTTCCGTCACCCTGAGTGAGTCGAGCGCGGGGGCCTCGCACGTACGCACCTGGAGGTGGCCGCGGTATGACAGCTGACAACGTCCGTGTGGCGGGAGAAGACGGTGACTGGGAGCGCGAACCCGACCCTTCGGACAGTCTGCGGACCTTCGGCGCCGTCGTCCAGGCCCTGCGCGAGCACGCGGGCTTCAGCCGGGTCGAGTTCGGGGAGCTGGTCCGGTTCTCGAAGCACACGGTGGCGTCGGTTGAGCTGGGGCGGCGGATGCCGGACGAGTCGTTCGTGGAGCGGGCGGAGGAGGTCCTGGGCAACACGGGTGCTCTCCGGAAGGCGGCCCGTCATCTGACGCGGGGCGAGCCGGGGCTTGCCGCGTGGTTCCGGCGGTGGGCGCGGCTGGAGAGGGTGGCGGTGAGCCTGTGTACGTATGAGTGCAGGTTGGTGCCGGGGTTGTTGCAGTCGGAGGACTACGCGCGGGCTGCTTTCGATAACAGCGTTCCGCCTCTGTCGGACGAGCAGATGGAGGCCCAGGTCACCGCCCGCATGGACCGTCAGCGTCTGATTCGTGAGCGGCCCAACACTTCGTTCAGTTTTGTGATGGAGGAGCACATCCTCAGGCGTCGGCTTGGGGGAGCCGAGGTCTCGTACGGGCAGTTGGACCACATCCTGGCCTTCAGCGAGCTCCGCAACGTGTCCGTCCAGATCATGCCGATCGACAGCGTGTGTCACGCGGGGCTGGACGGCCCGTTGGCTCTCCTGGAGACTCCGGACGGTAAGCGCCTCGCTTACTCCGAGGGGCAGAAGAACGGGCGGTTGATCGCCGATGTGACTGAGGCCGCCGTTCTGCACCAACGATATGCGACACTCCGCTCACAGGCCCTCAGCCCCCTTAACTCCGTGGGCCTGCTGAGACGGATCAGAGGAGCACTATGAGCAGCAGCACCGATCTGGCCTGGTTCAAGTCCAGCTACAGTGGAACCGAGGGCGACAACTGCATCGAGGTCGCCGTTACCGAACGCACCGTCCACGTACGGGACTCCAAGGACGTGACGCTGCCCGGCCTTGCCATCGCGCACGACGGATGGGCGCAGTTCGTGAGGTACGTCGCACGCGGCTGAGCCTGCCTCTCCACGGGCTCAGCCGCGGGCGGTGGCCGATCCTGTTCCCCACGGCCCAGTGCAAGCCGCGAGGTCAGGCCGGCGGTATCAGGACGGCAGCGATGCCAGCCACGTAGCCACACCGTCATGGTGGGAACAGGTGCCCCGGCGGTGCTGGCTGTAGCTGTAGGTGCCGTCGTTGCACCTCGCGGTGGCCCCAGCTGGCGCCTCATTCTGACTGCCGCTGGACCCTGCGGAGCCGCTGGTGGAACCGCCTGAACCGCTGCTTCCTGAACCGTCACTCGGGTTGTCCGGTGTGGTGTTGCTGTCGTCCTCCTCCACTCCGGCGATGCTGGACGAATCGTCACCCGAAGCATCGTCGCCGATGTCGTCGGGAACGCTGGAGTCGTCCGCGAGCCCGTCGGGGTCGTCACAACTCTCCTCGTTGCGTACGACCTCGAACGTGAGGGCCTCGTCGTCCGACACGGCCGTACCGGCGGTCGGGCTTTGGGAGCAAACCTGCCACCCGCGGTCCCACATGGGCGTGCGGCTCGCGCTGGAGAGGTCCTTCTCTCTTAGGTTGTAGAGGCCCAAGGCCTGCGCGTTGTCTTGTGCCTCCTGGAGCCCCTGTCCCGTGAAGTCGGGTATATCGATGCTCTTGGTCTCGGCCTCGGCGACATGCGTGGACGAGGAACTGGAGCTGCTCTTGTTGTCATCTCCGTCGGAGAACAAGGCGGTACACCCACCGACGAGAAGAAGGGCCGCGAGCATGATCGCGCACCCCTTCCGGGCGTCCATCTTCTCCTGTTCCCCCCGAGATTCGTTTCTAGCCAATGGCCCCCCTACCTTGCTGCGGCACACTCCCCGCGTGCATGGTCCTGTCCTCGGTCGTGAACCGGCGTCCGGCCGCGCCGGAGGGACAGGGAATCTGGGGTTCGATGCCGGCGGCGTGCGCGGCGGCGAGGCCGGCGGCGACCTGAGCACCGATGGCGGCGGCCCAGGAGACAGGAAGCTGCCGCTCCTCCTCGACGAGGTCGCGCAGCGTCTCGCCGTCCAGGAACTCCATCGCGAGATAGGGCAGACCGCTGCCGCCCTCGGCAACCCCGCCGGCGATGAGTCGCGTGAGATTGGGTTGATTGAGGCGACGCATGATGCGTACCTCGCGAGCGAAGCGCTCCACGGCCTTGGGGTCACCGTCGGTGTCGATCTGGGTCCCCGTGCGCCGACGCAGGATGGTCTTGACGGCGACCGCGCGCTCAGGAGTGCCCTCGGCGGCCCGGAGATCTTCGGTCCGGTGGACCTCTCCCATGTTGCCTTTGCCGATGACGTGCCCCATGCGGAATCGGCCATCGATCAGCTCATGGCTCACTGCCGCCCCCCTGTCCTCATGTGCGCGGTCCCGTAGCAGACATGCCCCTGTATCTGCTGTCGCGTCAACCACTTCAGCGGCTCGATGAGCTGATTGCACGTCATCGTACAGGATGACTCGACACATTTGAAAGATCAACTACGCGTTGACGTTGTTAACGAGCACCTCTAAGCTCAAGAATGTCATCAAGGAGGGCGGCGTTCCGCCGGTCCATGCAGGCGTGGACTGTCCGGATGTGAAAAGGGTTGCGCGAAAACGTGAAGAAAATGTGTTCGGATCTTGGTGTCGGGGGGTGCCATGGGTGGGGAATCGCGAATTCCGGCGGCTGTCCACAAGATCGTGGAGTTGGTCCGGGAGTATCCGGACGGAGTGCGGCCCGCGGAGCTGGCCGAGGCCGCGCGGAGTCGGTACCAGGGGCTGCCCGGCAAGCGACTGGCGAAGCTTCTTGAGCAGGCGGTGGCCGCCCGCCTGATCGATGAGGTGGGCGGGCGGTTCATCATGCCCTCGGCGCACGGCGCCCCGTCGGCCGAAATCGAGGTCGAGTGTGAGGGGGCTGAACCGCGTGGCCTGCGGGTCGTGGCGATGGATCTGGAGAGCGTCGTCCGCACCGTGCCCACGGAGCCACATCTGGAGCGTTACGTGTACCAGGCCGCTCTCCGGCGATTCGGGACGGACCCGGAGTGGACCGCCCTAGCGCCGAGCTGGAAACGCTATGTGTGTTTGCCCTCCGGCGATGATGACATCCGTGACCCGGCGGTGCGACAGCGGGTGCGGGAGGAAGGGCTGGCGCCGGAGACGGTCTGGGCGGAGTTCACCGCGTATGCCGCCGGGGCTGACGTCTTGGTCGCGTACAACGGCACCGGGCTGGACTTCCCGCTGGTGCGCCAGGCGGCCGAGCGAGCCGGAACCGGCGATCCGCTGGCCGGCTTCGTGCTGGTCGACGCGTTGTACCTGGCGCATGCGGTGTGGCCGAATGCGAGCTCCCACCGGCTCCACGAGCTTGCCAAGGCCCAGCACATCCCGATGTCGGATCTCAAGGCCCATTCCGCGGCTGATGATGTCGAACTGCTGGTTCGGTTGATGCACCGGGCGTCCGACGAGGTGGCCGCTTGGGCACCAGAGCTCACGGCACTGGTCGCGGATGCCTGTGCGGATTCAGCCGGTTGGCGGCTGCTGAGGGAGCTTGCCCGCGATGCCACGGTTCCTGGCCGTGAGGCCGCCGTGTGGGACCGGCAGCACGTGACCCGGCTGATCCGGCAGGAGCTCGCGCGGCATCGGCCCAGGCGTGGCGGAGACGGATCGCGCCGCGGAAGGGGAGCCGTCGTGATACCCGACCGATTGCGCGGCGACGACGGGCGTGTGGATCCGGGAAAGCTCGCGGCCGCCGTCCATGGAGTCAGGGCTGAACCGCGCCCGGCTCAGCAGCGTATGTCGGAGACCCTGCACGCCTGGACCGACCAAGGCGTCTCCGGCCTGCTTGAGGCGCCCACCGGAACAGGCAAGAGCTATGCGGTGATTGCGGCCGCACTCGACTGGCTTGCCGCCGGCCCTCAGCACACCGCCGTCATCGGCACGTTCACCAAGCAGTTGCAGAGCCAGCTGGCCCGTGACATCCAAGACCTCCAGCGTGCCTTGCCCGGGATCCTCGAAATCGCCGACCTCGTCAAGGGGCAGACCGGCCGCCTCTCCCTCGCCGCACTCACCTCGCTGCTCGCCGAGGCCACCCAGGCCAGCGCCGCCAGACGCGGTCGCGCGAGGTTCGTGGACCGGCCGCAGTTCCGCGAGCTGGCCGTGTACCTGCTGCTCCGGCTGCGGGCCAGCCCGGAGGCGCCGGAGGCATGGACGGCGAGGTCCGTGGACCCGGTGGATGTGCCCGCCTTCTTTGCCGACTACGCCGGCCCGGTCCTGCCCTTGTGGCTGGAGGCCCTGTCACAGCGGGACGGCGACTATCAGGCGGGCGCTGACACTCCGCTCGCCGCCCACACTGACACCGTGCGCGAGGTCATCGCCGGCCATCGCCTCGTGATCGCGAACCATGCGCTCGCCCTCTCCCATCTCGATGAGCTGCGCGCCCTCGGTCCCCACACGCTGCTGGTCGTCGACGAGGCCCATGAACTGGAGAACGCCGCCACCTCCGCTCTCACCGTCACGGTCGACTACCGAGACTTGGAGAACTTGCTGGCCGAGTGCTGGGCTTGGCGCGCCGACGCGATCGAGGGCGTTGCGCGCGATCAGACAATCGGTGCGATCGCCGAACTCGAAGAGCTCTTCGACAATGAGCAGCTGCCACGCCTTGCCGCTCAGGCATTCGACGCACGTGCCAAGGGCGCCGGTGTGCGTGTCGGCAGCCGTGCCGCGGTGCTCGCCAGCCCCTACGCGGGCACTTCGGGAACGCGCGACGCACGCCGGATCCAAGGGCTGCTCGTCCGCATCGCCAGGGCCATCGGCGCGGTGGCTGCCAGGCTCGGCCGGTACGGCGCAGAGCATGCCGCTGGCATGGACGTCCTCGTACGGGAACGGGTCGTCGCACTGGCGCACCGCGCAGACGACACCGCGACGACGCTCGACCGTATCGCCGCGGACATCGACACCTTGCTGAACCCTGCTGTTGCCCTGGACGGAAGGGCCGGGGACACGACGCCCTCTCGCGTGGTGTACCTGGAGGAGCTGGGCGAACCCGAACCGGGCCTGCGCTCCTATCGCTTCCGCCTGGCTTCCAGCCCTATCGAGCTGCCCGCCGACCCGGAGTGGCGCCGATTTCTGGAGTCCTTCCGTCGGGTCCACTACGTGTCGGCAACCTTGCGCGTCGCCCATGAGTGGGACTTTGTGCGCGAGCGCCTGGGTCTGCCCGCATCGCTTCCCACGCTCGCGCTCTCCTCCCCGTTCGACCTGGAGCACCAAGCCCGGCTGGTCTGCTTCTCCGACTTCCCCTCGTGGGCCGAGCAGGAAGAGGGGGCCATGCGTACGGTTGCCCACCAACTCGCTGGCTACGCCGAGCAGATGACTTGCCCTCGACCAGGTGGTCACGGGCACGACGGCGGAGCCATGGTGCTCACCACCGCACGTGCGACAGCGGCGGGCATCGGCGATCTTCTCGAGCGGGAGTTACGCGCTCGCTCGGCCACCGCACCCGTCCTCAGCGCGCTCGCCCTCGGGAACGGCCGCGCCGTCGCCGAGTTCACCGATCGGGAGCAGGGCGGCGGGTTTCTCGTGGGAACGAAAGGACTGTGGCAGGGCGTCGACGTCGCCGACGAGGAACGACTGCGGCTCGTGTGGATCAACAAGCTGCCTTTCGCGCCCTTCGCCGCCCCGGTCATCGAGGCCCGCCGAGCCGCCGTACGCGAACGCGCCGAAGAGGCGGGACACCCCGACCCGGAGGGGGCCGCGACCGAGACCTATTATCTGCCGCTCGCGGCAATCCAATTGCGCCAGGCGGTCGGTCGGCTCATTCGCTCGGACCGGCACCGCGGGGTCGTCGTCATCAGCGACCGCAAACTTGGCGGACACACCAGTCTGCGCCGCGCCTACCGCAAGGCATTCCTCGGCAGCCTCGACAAGGGGCTGCTGCGCCCCGATCCGGTCACGGAGGCGCCGGGAGGCGGCAATGTGACGACGATGGCCGAAGGATGGCGGCGCATCTGGACGTTCATGGCCGAACAAGGGCTCATGGACAAGGATCGGGCGGCCGCCCTGGCCACGGACGATGCGCTCGAACGACACACGGTCCTACCGCAGACCCGGCGCATCCGGGAGCTCGCGTTCACGAACGAGGAGGTCGATCGGCTGCGCGGCGAGGGACGCCTCACCGAGGAGCTCCTGGAACGTGCCGCACGCGTAGGCGGTCTGCTCAGGCTCTCCGACGAGCCCGTCGTGTTGAAACCGGCCCAGCGCACAGTCATCAGCGCCGTCACCGACGGCCGTAATGTCCTCGGCCTGCTTCCCACCGGATTCGGCAAGAGCTACACCTTTCAGCTTCCGGCCCTGCTTCTGCCGGGAACCACCTTGGTCGTCAGCCCCCTCGTCGCCCTCATGCACGACCAGGCGCTCGAGCTCAACCGCTCCATCGGAGGCGCCGTACGGGCCCTGATCTCACCGCTGCGGGAGTCCAGCAGCCGCGCCGGCAAGACCGAGGTCGCCGACCAGCTCCTCGGCCGTCAGGAGCACGGCATCAGGCTGGTCTATGTGAGCCCGGAGCGGTTGTGCCAGCGTCGCTTCCGGGAGCTCGTACGGCGTGCGGTCGAGAAGGGGCGGGTGACCCGCATC
Organism: Streptomyces sp. NPDC005266; assembly: GCF_040607655.1. NCBI lineage: Bacteria > Bacillati > Actinomycetota > Actinomycetes > Kitasatosporales > Streptomycetaceae > Streptomyces > Streptomyces sp. NPDC005266. The sequence continues at coordinate 412,740 of NZ_JBEXHC010000003.1, read as the reverse complement.
GCCGTGGACGAGGCGCACACCATGGCGCAGTGGGAGGATTTTCGGCCCAGTATGCGTAGGGTGGGGAGGTTTCTCGCCGAGCTGCGCGAGGAGTTCGGGCTCGCCGTTACCGCGGTCACCGCCACCGCCAACCGCTCCGTGCACGCCGCCCTGCGCGAGAGCCTGTTCGGGGTGACCCCCGAGCCACCGGCCGCCGGGTCGGAGCAGGAGCACGCCGAGGCGTCCCGGCCCGGTGCGCGCGGTGGGCTGGTCACCGTACGCGAGAACCCGATCCGCCCCGAGCTCGCCGTGTTCCGGCGCTCGGCGAACCAGCTTGGCCTCAGCGGGGTGGCCGGTCTCGCCGAACGGGTGGTCGATGCTTTGGACGGCCACGCGATCCTGTACTGCCTCACCGTCAAGGAGGTCAACGCTCTCCACGCCCACCTGCGTGAGTACACGGGCGACACCGGCGTCCGGATCCTGCGGTTCCACGGAAGGCTCACCGAGGCCGAGAAGGCGGCCGTGATGACGGAGTTTCGCGAGGCACCGCAGCAAGGCACGGAGGGGTTCGCCCCGATCGTCACGGTGGCCACCTCTGCTTTCGGGCTCGGTGTCAACCGGCCCGATATCCGGACCGTGTTCTGTGTGTCCCCACCCACCGACCTGGCTGCCCTCTACCAGCAGATCGGCCGCGCGGGCCGTGATGGAGCGGGACGCGGCACTGATGGCGACGCTCCCGTCAACGCCGCGCTGGCGCTCGCCACGAGCCGTGGACTGCGCACGGTGCGCTTCATGACCGGTCAGGACCTGCGCCCCACCACATTGCGCAGAATGGGCCGGGCTGTGGTCGCCCAGAGCGGCAGCCTGGATGCCGCTGCCATCGCTGAGACGCTGATGGCCGAGGACGCTGCCGCTGGTCTCCTCGAGGAGAGTGAACTGCGCTCCGACCACACCGTCGACCTCTACCGCACCGGAGTCATGCGTGCCTTCAGCGCGCTCGCTGACCTTGGCAAGGTCACGGACCTCGGCGACTTCCCGCCACTGTGCACGGTCAAGCCTGGAGAAATGACCACGCCCACCGCGTGTGGTACGTCCGGTGAGCCGGAGGGTGGCGCGGTCGTGGAGCGGCGCATCGTGGAAAACGTCCTCGCGTTCCCTGGACTCGACCGTCTTCGTGTCGAGGTGATCGACGGCCATCTCGCCGAGAACGTGGAGGGCTACCGAGACCTCGCCGACGGCCCCGCGGGCACCTGGGAGATCCTTGCCGATCTGCATGACCGCGGGCTCCTCGACGTGTCCGCGGCTCCCAGCCGCCGACTGGTGACCGGCCTCGCTGTCCACGACCGGCAGGTGCCCAGCGGGTTCCTGCCGCTGCTCGCCCGGCGCGCCACGCGCGCCACGGGCGAACTCAGTCTGCTCAAGAACTTCTTCGAGGACACGGCAACGTGCGCTCAGCGTAAATTCGCCGACTACTTCGGTGTTTCCGAACTGCCGGACGGCTGCTGCACGAGCGCCCGATGCCGCTGCTCGGCATGCTGGACCGTCCCCGACTGGCCACCGCATGAGCGTCGGCCCGCCGTTGCCCTGGCCTTCGAAAGCGCCGCTCCGCGCACCGGCGGCGGGGCCGACGAAGCACTCCGGATGAGGCGACTTGACAGCCAGATCCACCGGCTTGTCCGTCTTATGCCACGCGGTCTCCACCCCCGCACGCTGTGGCATGCGCTGCGTGGCGACGAGACCTCCTACCACCCGGGACGCGGACGGCGGGTACCGCTGCCCCGGGCGCTGAGGGACAGCCGCCACTTCGGAGGGCGGGCAGACCTCCCCTACGCGGATGTCGAGAAGAGCCTGGTCCGGCTGGCGGAAGCGGGCGCCGTGGCTGCTACCGAGGACGGCCGCTGGCATGCCGGACGGGCATCCGTGGATTCCGTACAACCGAGAAGAACGACACGGCAGGAAGGGGACACCACGTGATCACGTCCTCGGAGGCAGCGTACGGGGTATGGCGGCCGTATACCGACGCCCCCCTGCTGACCCCCTCGATGACCGACGGCTACGACGCGGTCCCTCCCGCGGAACTGGCGCCGCTGCGCCGCTACCTGGAAGCCCTCGTTCTGCATCGGCGGGCACCTGTACACGTGTCCGTCGCCTTCAACGCCGCGTACTTCGGCTACAGCGTCGGAGGAGAGGGATATGGGGTCAGCACCCTTGACCCCGATGTCTTTCCGGCGGTCACTCTTGGGGAGCGGGTTCCGGCTCTCCCCGTCGGAGCAATGGTGCGCGTCACCACCGGTTCACAGCCGGTGTACGCGGAGATCGTGTACAAGGAGGGCCGCCACCCGGAGACCGGGCCGCTCGGCGACATACCGGCCTGGGTGTCCGGAGCGCCGGCAGGTGCCGAAGGCCCCGGAAGGCCATGTCTCCACGACACGCCCGTGCGCCGCGAACTGCTCGTCCCCGACCCCACGGCTTTCGGGGAAGCGCTGAGTCTCACGCCCACTCAGCTGAGGCGACTCCGCACGCACCAGCGCTGGATCGACCAGAACGGGCACGTGGTGATCGAGGCTGTCTACCCGTCCCGGGCCGCAGCGCAACGCGACGATGTGTCGGCGTACGGCGCCTATCTGCTCGGCACCGCACGCGCGCAGCTGCTCAGCCCCTTCGTTCCCGTGTCACTCGCCGAACTGGCCGCCACCCAGGACGAGGACGTGCTGAGTGGCGCGCTCAGGCGACTGCTTGACGTCGTGAGGCGTGTGCTGGCATCCAGTGACGCACTGCGCATGTGGGGGTCGTATGCCTTGGCCTGCGATGCCCTCGCCGCGTCCTGGCGGGATACTGGCCCTCTGGGTGGCGACGACATGAGCACGCTCGCCGCGGCGCTGCAGCACGTCGCCAAGCCTGTGGTCAGGCGTCGCTACGGTCTGTCGAGCGGAGCCACCGTGTACACCGCGGTGGGACCCCGGATCCGCGACTTCCCAGGCGCTGAGCCGCTGCTTGCCGGGGTCGGCTACGCATCGGCCGTGTGCCGCGCGAACCTTGCGCTCGCCGATGTGATCCGGGGCGAGAGTGACAACGGGCTCTTCGCGAACGGCACCCGAGTCAGCCTGGACGACGCCTTTGAAGGCGGAGGCATCTGGCGGTCACGCCACCCCGGGGAGGAGTCGGGCTCCGGGGATCCGCTCGCGGCCGCCGGACTGGGTTGGCGTGCCACCACGGAGTCGCCCACTGCCGCGGTCGAGCCGCCCGTGTCATCGAGCGAGCCCATGGAGGAACCCGCACCTCCGCCCTTCGCCGAGCCGGTGGACACACCACTCGATGACGACGACGGGCTCGGGACCGGTCAGCTGCTGCGCATTGGCGACAGCGAGGTCTCCTGGCGGATGCCGCTGAGGCTGCCCCATCTCATTGAGGGGTATCTCCCGCTTCGCCCGATCATCGCCGACGAGCTGCGGCATCTCGGTCATCACAAGGCCCTCGTACGCCTGGAACTCACCCACCCGGGCGGCGAACTGGAGGAGTGCGAGGCCGTCCAGGACACCCAAGCCGAGCTCGGGGACCAGTCCGGCCGTCTCCTCGACGTCGAATGGCCGCTCGATTTCTTCCCCGGGCTTGAACTGCAGCTTCAGTGGCCACGTGGTGGCCGTGTCATCCGCGCCACCACCGTTCCGCTGGATACCCCCGTGGTCATCGGCGACCGGACCATCGGGCATCGGTACGACCCCGCCGTCCTCACCCGTGAGGACTCTCCCGGCAGTACCCGCACCCGGGACTCGGCCGCCGGCCTCGACTCGCGCGAGCTGGTGCTGCGCGCCGTACGCAGGTGTGGTCTGCTCACCCCAGACGGGCACGCCCTTCTTGACCGCTCGGCCCTGCACACCGCCGTGTACGGACAGGATCCGGCCCCGGGGCAAGCGCTGGCACTGGACGCGGCCGCGGAGGAACTCCTCGCCGAAGGGAAGCTTTACCACGCCGACGGCAGCCGGGGCGGCGATGGGCGCCCTCACCACCCGGCACGCCCCGGCGAACAGGAGATACCGCTGATCGGCTACACCCCCGATCCGCGGCCCGTGCGGCGCGCCACGCCGACGTTGGACGCCATCGTGCAGACCTGGAAGTCGAGGCAGGAGATCCCGCTCCAGTACGTCCCCGGGCACCTGCGGCGCCTGCTGCCGGGCCGCTCGCCCAGCGAGGCCCAGCGCGCCGCCTTCAGGGAGCACTGCCGAAGGCTCGGGAAAGCCGACGGCTGGGAACTGCCGGACGGCTACACCTTCGTCACCCAGCACACCCGGGGCTGCTGACCCGATGCGCCCTCACGGCCCACCGCTCTCTGCCTGCCCACCAAACCCGAACACGCACGAACGGAGCACTTATGCACGATCGCTATGAGGTGGTCACCGAGCCACCGCTGTCTCCACCGGGGACGTCGCCTGAGCATCTGGCGCCGCTTGCTGCCGCCCTCAACGCACTGGGCACACCCGTGGCGGATGCACTCGACGACCTCACCCCGGACATGGTCCAACTGGCCTTCCACTCGATCACCTCGAAGGCCCGCCAGAGCTTCCTCCGCGGGATCGGCATCCAGCTCGCGGCCCCCCGCCGGGCCAGCATGTCCCTGTGCCGTGATGTGCTCAACCGTATGCGACGGGACGCACGGCACAGTGCGTGCACCTGCGCCGTGCAGTCGCTGACACCGCAGGTCATGTCCGATGTGATGACCGCCGTCCTGACCGAGGCCACTACCCTTGACCCGGTCGAACGGTGGGGTGAGACGCTGGTGCGGCTCACGGTCTTCGCCGGGTGCCAGGCATCCGTCGCCGACGCCAGGATCCTCCTGTGGGCGGCCGACCGCGGCTGGCTCGGCATGAAGACGGACGCGAAGGCACTGCGCGCCGTGCGAGAAGCTGCGGTGCGCGTCGTGGGAGCCGCGCCGACACCCCTCCCCGGCACCGATGAACCGTCACCGGAACGCAGCGCACCGCAGCCCGCCCTGGCGAGCGAGCCCGTGGCCACGGAGGTCGTCCCCGAGCCCTGTGCCGTATACGAAGCTCTGGAAGCCGTCGTCTCGGCCGCCCGGGAAGCGGTGGACCGGGCCGCCGAGGCCATCAAGGACGGTCGCCCGCCCGCCGAGGGTGATCTGCGAGCACTGTCCGCCCTCTCCCCGGCCTTCGTCCGCGCCCAGGAAGCGCTGACAGCGGTCGGGGTGGGGACCGTGCCGTCCCGGCTGGACGATGTGGCACGGGCCGTGGAGGCTCACTGTGCGGTTCGCGATCGAGACCGCTCCATGCGCCGCGTCCTGAACCAGGCGCTGGCCATCGAGTGCGGCGTGGACGGTCCGGCGGCGTCGGCACTGGAGACCGCGCGGATTCGAGCACGCGAACTGCTGAAGGCGACGGTCTTGAGCGAGCCGGAATGGGAGCAGGCAGATGCCCTGGCCGCGCTGGTGGAGATCGTTGAACTGAGCACACAGCCGGACTCGCTGCCTGCGATCATGGAGCGCCAGCAGCGTGTCGGGCAACACCTGCCCGACTGCCTGATGGCCGCCGTGATGTATGACGGGCTGACCCTTGCGCCGAGTACGGATACGGCACCCAACCGGGAAGTCGACTCCGGTGAGGGGAGCGTGGGACAAGGCAGCGTGACCGTCGTCCCGGATGCCCCGGTGGACTCGGCTGACCAGCGCGGCGGTTCGTCTGGACCATCGTCCGTATCGGAGCCTCTCGACCAGCAACAGGGCCTCGGGGCCAGCCCTCAGTCCGAGTCGGTATCGGCAGGTGGCGAACTCCGCGACCCCCCCGTGGCAACCTCGCCGGAACAGGCCTCGAAGTGGACCGACGACGGCACGCGGGAAGGGGAGGCGACACACACCGCTCTCCCCAGCGCGGTCGTGGCCGAAACGCCGTCCACTCCTTCCCGTCCGGTGGAATCAGGTCCGTCCAGGACCGAAGTCGAGACCGCCATGGCCCGGCTGGTTTCCGAGGGGCGCTTCGGTCTCGCTTCCCACCTCTCCCAGGCCGTGGGCCGTTCGCAGGGCGAGGCGGCCGCGCTGCGGCTCGCCGCGGTCTGTGCGGTGCTGCGTTCCGGATCCGGTGCCGACGCCCGGGCTGTCAAGGAAGCACTCCAGCAATGGGGCGCCCTCGGCGCGTCCGACATCGAGGGCACCAAACTGATCCTGCTGCCCGCGTTGGTCCGCGCAGCGCTCATCACCGGGGAGCACGAGACTGGTGCCCAGCTGAAAGCGTTGGCACCGCGACTGCCCGAGAACCTTGCCACCATCGCGATAGCGGTCGCGGACCGGGCACTGAACGGTGCTCTGCTGATCGCTCCACCGATGGCCGTCATCGCCGATGTGTCCGAGTCGGAGGCAAGGCTGCGTGAGATAACTGGACACTGCCGGGCGTTGCTCAAGCCGCAGCGTCTGCGGTACAACCGGGCCACGCACATCGCCAAGCGGTGGCTGTCGGCGGACGGCATGCTCGGCGGCATGCTTCTGGGTTTGCTGAACGGTGATGCGGGCGCGGAATCGATCGCGCGAGAAACCATCGAGCGGCTGAGCCGCCTTTCCGAGGTCCACACGGAGATCGACCGGCTCGACCGGGATCTCCGTGGTTCCGGTGGCCGTCCCCTCCAGGGCTCAGGGCGCCAGGACCTGGTACACGTGGTCGAGCGCGTGGTGGACTGCGCCAAGGAGTGGCTGTACGTCACCGAAGCCCTGCGCCGGGGCAACGCGGTCGACAATCACTGGGCGGTGCAGGAGATCTCCACGATGCGCCAAGCCGTCCTCGGCCGGCGAGACCACGCACTCACCGACCTCGAACTGACGGGGAGGCCGGGCGCTTCACTGCCGGCCGCCGCGGCCTGGGCCGCACGGATCTCCCTCACCTCCCTCTTCGACGAGTTGGAGCACGGCGCGACCGCCGGGTCGCCCGAGACGGAGGCCGACACGGGTCAGGTCGTCGATGCTGAGTTGCTCAAGGTCCCGTTCGGAGCCGGCGAATCGCCCACGGTGACAGACCTGCTGGCAGCCGTGGACCGGACCTGGGAAGAAGCGCTCGAACTCCAGGTGGCGCACGACGCCTTCGGTGCGGCTTACAGCATCCTCGACTTCGCTGACCGGGGCGCGTTGCGTGAACGTGAGGTCGTACGTTTTGAAGTGAATCGCAGGACGCACGTCGAGGAGACGGAGCGGCAGCGCCGCGAAGAACTCGGCGCACGTCATGGCGAGCTCGTCGCGGAGCTCAGGCGTGCGCAAGCTGATGGCGCGGTCTCCGACGACCAGGACGTCAAGCTCCAGGAACTGCTCGCGGACTGTCATCCGAAGGCCGAGGACGGCTCGTCGCGCGATCTCAGCGTCGTACGGCGTACCCTCGAACGGGTCGAAAGGCTGCTGCCGCAGTACCGGAAGGAGGCCGCGGACCGGCTGCGAGCCAGGCTCCACGCCCTCCCCGACGTAACCGCTGACGAGCGCGCTCAGGTGCTGCGCCATCTGGACACCGGTGGGCTCGCGACCGCGGCTGACTTGGTTTACTTCCTTGAGCTGGGCGAGCCCGTGCCTGAGATCGAGGCCAACGAATCGCACCTCGCGGACTTCTTCCCGGCAGTCCCGGACGCACTGACCGACGGGATCACCGCGGGTCTTATCCGTCTGGTTCGGGAGCGTGGCCGTCACGCGACCCTGCCGGTGCTCGACTACGGCCATCTGTCGGCCGACGAGGCCGCGCGCGCCGCGGACGCGCTGAGCCGATGGCGGGAACTCTCGGTCGTCGAACCGAAGGAACGTCCGAACATCAACGTGCGGCTCATGCTGCTGCCCGCGCTCTCCCTTCTGGGTTATGAGGCCCGGCGGGCACGCCCCCTGCACGACCTGGCGCGCACGAAGGAGGAGTACGGTTTCGTCGATGTTCCCGACATCGAAATCAACGGCCGCGCCTGGGCCCCCGCGTTCGGAACCAAGATCCTTGAGCAAGGCGGCCGATTGCGCGTCCTCATGCTCTGGGGACGTCCTCAGGTGCAACTGGTGCTGAGCCGCGCGGCCAAAGAGCCCAGCGGTGAAAGCCTTCTCGTCGTCTATTTCGGCACCCTCGGTCGCGAGGCCCGTGCGGAGCTTGCCGCGCACAGCGCCGGAAGCGCGCCGCTGATGGTTCTGGACGATGCGGCCCTCGCCTATCTGGCGGCCCGCGGAAACCGGCAGGTAACCGTGGCGACCGAGACCCTCCTGCCATTCTCCGGGGTCAATCCGTACATCAAGGAGAAGCGCGGACGGATCGGCCGCGAGATGTTCTACGGACGCGACGCGGAGCGTAAGAGCATCATCGATCCTGACGGTACCCAGATCATCTTCGGGGGCCGGGGACTCGGAAAGTCGGCGCTGCTCAATGACGCCGGCGCGCGATTCGCCGACCAACAGCCGGGCTATCACCGTCCGATCTACCTCAACCTCGACCACCACAACATCGGAAAGGGTGCCGCGCTCGGCGCAGAGACGATCTGGAGCGTGCTGGACCGGGAGCTGACCGACGCAGAGGTACTCCCCTCGCAGCCACGGCGCAGGGCGTGGACCACCGACCCGTACGAGCGGGTGCGCTCGGGCATCAAGGCCTGGCTGGAGGACAACCCCCGTCGTCGTCTGCTGATCCTGATGGACGAGTGCGACCGGTTCTTCGAGGCCGATGTCCCACACTGCACGCAGACCCGGCGCCTGAAGGGGCTCTGCCTGGAGACACCGGGCCGGATGAAGGTCGTCTTCGCGGGGCTGCACTCCGTACAGCGGTTCACCCGGCTGGCACGCAACGGGCCGTTCAGCCACCTCGCACAGACCCCGACCGTCGTCGGGCCGCTCGCCCCGCAGTTCGCGGCTGACCTGCTCGCTCTGCCGATGCGGGCGCTGGGATTCGAGTTCGCCGATGTCGACCTGGTGAACCGAGTCCTGGGCTTCTGCTCGTACCAGCCCTTCCTGCTACAGATGTTCGGCAGCAGGCTTGTGGAGGTGATGCAGCGCAGGCGAGCCCGGGGCGACGCCGACGGACCGCCCTACGCCATCGAGGCGGCCGATGTGGAGGCGGTGGAATCCGATCCCTCGCTGCGCGCCGACATCACCGCGGCGTTCAAGGACACGCTTACCCTTGACGACCGGTACAACGTCATCGCCAATGTGCTGGCCCGGCACGCCCGGGACAATGGCCTGGAGACCCGGCTCAGCGATGTGGAACTGCGGGAGGAATGCGCCAGTTGGTGGCCTGCTGGATTCCAGCACCTCGACAGCGAGGGGTTTCGGTCCTACCTCCAGGAGATGGTAGGTCTCGGTGTTCTCGCCCCCAACCGTGACGGGCGAGGGTGGCATCTGCGCGGCCCCAACGCCTTGCGGATGATCGGAACCGCCCAGGAGGTAGAGGCGCAGCTGTTGAGTGCCGAGACCGAATGCGATCTGGAGGAGACGGTCGTCATGGAGGGGCGGCCCGAACTGTCCGACGGCCGCTCGGCCCCGCTCACCGTCACCCAGGTCGACGACCTTCTGGGTGATCACACCAACCAGACGCGGATGGTGTTGGGCACCTTCGCGACGGGCGTCACGGACGTCGCCGACACACTGCGCACGGTCACCGGTAGGTTGGCGGGGTGGAACATGCCACCCATCGGGCGCATGAGTGTATTCCGTCAGGAGCTCACCTCGGGTCGCCCTGGCGAGCGGCGCGTCATCGTCAGCGACTTTGCCGGCCGTGCTGTGAACGAGGACGCCTTCCGGGAATCGCTGGAACTGGCCGGGACACTTCTCCCGGAACGCCCGGGAGTCACCAGGGCGGTTGTCCTTGTCGCCGGGACCGAGCAGCTCGGCGGCTGGCGTGACCTTCTGATGGACACGGATATGGCCGAGTCGTCCGTGGTCGTATTGCGCCGCCACGATAGGCGTAGCCTGAAGTCGTGGGCCCTGCGAGGCGAGCGCTTCGAGACCGAAGAGCGGCTTACCCGATTGCTGGAGGTCACGGGCGGTTGGCCCATGCTGGTGGATCGCGCCGTCGAGCTGCGTCGCACCTCGCGGAGCGAGGATCAGGCATTGCGCAGCCTCTCTGATGAGCTCGATCAGAAGTCTTACGCGGCGGAGTTGGTAGAAGCCTCGGGCCTCACGGCAGATCCCATGGTCGCAGCGGGTTATCGCGCTGTCGTCGAGGAGTTCGGGCACGAATGGGCTGATGACGGGGACCTCCTCACCGCCATCGAGCTTGCCGGGGTGGAGGAGCGTGACGCCAACTGGGTGCGCGAGTGCCTGGAAGCGTTCCAGGTGCTGGAGCGTGAGGGCTCGCGGCTGCGGGCCGAGCCGGTGATGCGCGGCTGCTGGTCGCGTAGCGGCTGATACGGCTGGGTGGGCCGAGTCGAGCCTCGGCCCACCACTCCGCGCGTTCTCACCAGACGTGAGAAGGAGGACGGCCGCTGATGACCCTTTGTTGCCATTGACGCAGTCAGGGGGCCCGGTTCATTTCTCTCTGTCTGCGTTCGATGGCACCGCAAGTCGTTGACGCCCGCGGGTCGTCCAAGGAGAAGCGCTGGCCCGCGATGCCCTGTCGGCACTGGCCGCTCAGGGGGTGACGTCGGTGGCCGCATGCGAGACCTCCGATCTCGTCCGTGCCCTCGAACAGCACTTCGGAATCGACGTGGCACAGACGGATCTGCCGCAAGGTCTCGACGGGGCAGCCTGGCAGTCGGACCGCTTCCGGCTGGTTCTGCTGGCACGCACGGGCGGGTGGACCCGGCAGCGCTTCACGCTCGCCCACGAACTCGGCCACATCCTGGCGCGCGACGCCCAGGAGATGCTCATCGAGACCCACCTGGCTCCCGGCAGGCAGAAGGACCGGACCGAGATCCGTGCCAACGTCTTCGCGTCCAACTTCCTGATGCCGCAGGCGGAGATCCACGCCGTAGTGACGGCCGAGTCCCCCGACTCTCACGTGTCCGATGACGTCTTCCGCGCTCTCGTCGTGCGGTTCAAGGTCTCTCCGAGCGCGCTCGCAGCCCGCCTGCACCAACTCGGCCTGGTCACGGCCGACTACAGGAACCGTCTGCGCGGGGTGACCACCGAGGTCTGCCACCTCCTGGCCCAGCACGCCGATCTCCACGAGAAACGCGTGGCCGCCGCTCGGGCCAGGCGCCTTCCGCTGGGCCCCGCCCGTGGTCTCTACGAGGGCTATCTGGCCGGTGACACCACGTTGCGCCCGCTCGCGGCCTACTTCGACATGGACGTGGAGGAGCTGCGCGACGCCTTGGCACCGGAACCGCCCGCGGCCACCGCCCCCACCGCGGACGCGGAGAAGGGCGACCTGATCTTCCAGCCATGACGGCCACGAAACGGCACCGCCTCCTGTGCGCCATGACGGAGCAGGGTCGTCACCTGCGGGGCATACCCAGGCGGCCCGATGATTTACAGCTTTGACGGAAGGGCACGACTGAGTCCAGCTCCGCCCATACGGTCTTGCCCACGGTTTCGTGGGGTTGCGTACCCCAGCGATCGGCGAGGGCGGCGACCAGATGCAGACCACGTCCTGTTTCGCTGTCCGGCTCCGGGACCGGCCCGAGCGCGGGCAGCTTCTCGCCACGGGTGTCGGCGACCTCGATGCGGAGGGTCCCGGTTGCTTCCTGGTGGGTGAGGGTGAGCCGGAAGTCCCGGCCCTGTACGCGCCCGTGCAGGGCGGCATTGGCGGCCAGCTCGCCGATGATCTCCTCGGCGCGCTCGGTGAGGCTTGGCGACACCGGCCAGGTACGTAGCTGCTCGACGGCGAACAGCCGGGCGAGCCGGGCCCCGCGCCGGGTGGAGGACAGGCGCTGGGTAAAGGCGCGTGGGGTGGGGGGAAGTTGGGACGTGCTCGTGTTCATGGGGCCACGGTGGCGGGTGTGCGGCGGCCCCTGCCAGCGGCGCGCTGCGTACGCACGGTCAGCGTACGCGCACGTTCGGTGGACGGTACGCCGGTCGTTCCGTCACCCTGAGTGAGTCGAGCGCGGGGGCCTCGCACATACGCACCTGGAGGTGGCCGCGGTATGACGACTGACAATGCCAGTGTGGCGGACGACGGTGACTGGGAGCGGGAGCCCGACCCCTCGGACAGTCTGCGGACTTTCGGGGCCGTCGTCCAGGCCCTGCGCGAGCACGCGGGCTTCAGCCGGGTCGAGTTCGGCGAGCTGGTCCGGTTCTCGAAGCACACGGTGGCGTCGGTTGAGCTGGGGCGGCGGATGCCGGATGAGTCGTTCGTGGAGCGGGCGGAGGAGGTCCTGGGCAACACGGGTGCTCTCCGGAAGGCGGCCCGTCATCTGACGAGGGGCGAGCCGGGGCTTGCCGCGTGGTTCCGGCGGTGGGCGCGGCTGGAGAGGGTGGCGGTGAGCCTGTGTACGTATGAGTGCAGGTTGGTTCCGGGGTTGTTGCAGTCGGAGGACTACGCGCGGGCGGTGTTCGAGGGCACGATCCCCCTCCTGACGGACTCGCAGTTGGAGGCCCAGGTCACGGCTCGCATGGAGCGGCAGAAGATGCTGTATGAGCGGCCGGACGTCCCGTTCAGCTTCATCGTGGAGGAGGGCGTCTTCCGCCGGAGGTTCGGCGACTCGGAGAAGATGCGGGTCTTGTTCGACCACGTACTGCAACTCAGCGCGCTGCGTAACGTGAAGCTTCAAGTCGTGCCTCTGGAGGCAGAGTTGCATGCGTGTCTCGACGGTCCTGTTCAGCTGCTGGAAACCCCGGAGGGGCGGCGGCTCGCGTACTCCGAAGGGCAGCAGAACGGCAGGCTGATCAGTGACCCGAAAGAGGTGAGCCTTCTCTACCAGCGCTATGACACACTGCGCTCGCAGGCCCTGACCCCCAAAGACTCGCGGGGTCTGCTGGAGCGACTGCGAGGAGAGCTATGAGCACAACGGAACTCGCCTGGTTCAAGTCCAGCTACAGCGGGAGCCAGGGTGACAGCTGCGTGGAGGTGGCCGTCACCGAACAGGCCGTCCATGTACGGGATTCCAAGGACGCTAGCCGCCCGGCCTTCGCGGTCGGTCGCGAGGGCTGGAGCCAGTTCGTGCAGTACGCGGTGGGGGAGTAGCGAGACAACCTCCGCGCGGTCAGCGCGGCGGGCAGGGCATGGAACGGCGAGCGCCCCGCTTTCGTCTCGCGCCTTCGGCGCATTTGGTGTCAGGGCCCGGTGGCGGCTCCCGTCATCCGGGCTGGGCCGCCGCCGGCCGACCGTCCCATCGGCCCGCCGGACGGCGGCGGCACCGGGCCTGCCTCCACCTGCCCCATACTCCGGCCCCGGGGATCAATCGAACCGTGGTTGGCGCTGAGATTGATCATGGTCCGGCTGTAGCAGCCTGAAGGGCATTGACGCGGTTCTCGTACTCGCGGCGGGCCTCGCGCTGTGCCGGGCGGTCGGGGCGCCTTGGGTGCCGTCGAGGGGCTGGCAGCGGGCGAGGAGCTGGCCGTGAACCGCAGGCGCAGCGGTGACGCGCAGCGTGTAGCCCTGGCCGCGCCGCACCGTCGCGCCGTGGTCGAGCGCGGCCAGCTCGGCGTCGCCCATCTCGGTGGCGCGGAGGAAGTCGGCGACCTTGCCAGGCATGTCGAGGGTGACGGGCAGTTCCGGGGCCGGGGTGCCTTCGTCGGCTGCGACGCGTTCGGGCATGAGGTCGGCGACGGCGGTGCGGACGGCGCCGCGGCTGACGCCGTGCTCGCGGGCCAGGGCGGCGATGGTCTGGCCGTCGAGGTACGCCGCGCGCACGTCGGCGATCGTCTCGCCCGTGACGGCTGGCCGGCGCCCGCCCTTGTTGCCATTGGCCTCGGCGGCCCGCAGTCCGTCGTAGGTCAATTCCCGCTGGAGGTCCCGCTGGAGTTCGCCGGCGGCGGCGAGGGTCTGCACCATGCACTTCACCGTGGACAGCAGCTCGCCGGTGCGCGGGTGGCGGGCGGTAAGGTCCATCGCGGAGAACGCGCCGTCGTGGATGCGTAGGGCAAGCCGGTCGCGGTGCAGGACGTCGAGCACGTCGAGGATGTGCCCGGTGCCGCGTACGAGGCGGAACATCTCGGAGATGTGCACGGTGTCGCCCGGCCGCGCGTACGCCAGCAGCTCGCCGAACTTCGGGCGCTGAAGCGGGTGAAGACGGCTGGAGGTACCGGACTCCTACTCGAACGGGATCGGGTCCTCGATCCCGGCCTCGTCCAGGACCAGGTTCTGCCGGGCGGTCGACTGCTGGTCGGTCGAGACCCGCTTGTAGACCAGGTTCGCCATCCGGCCCCTTCCGCAAGGTGGAACGGACCCTATCTGTGTCAAACCCTGTCATCAACGGTCATCGGATCCGATTGGATTGACCATGCTCCCGTGCCCCGGAATGTCCGGGTTCATTGGACACCCGCCGTGCGTGTCGGCAAACGATCGTTTGCCGACACGATCGGATGCTCCCTCCGATGGGTCAACATCGATCTCACCTCCGGGCCTCAAACGTGGAGCTCTTGCGGGAAGCCGGTCCAGCGGAGCTCGGCGGGGAGATGGCCGGTGTCGTTGAAGAGGAGGAGTGCCGGCGGGCGGTCGGCTGTGTAGCGGATGACAGTCAGGGCCGCGTTGGCGTGGTTGATGCCCAGCCACCGCCACTTCGGCGCGTCGAGGGCGGCTCGGACGAGCCAGCCGACCAGGAAGTTGTGGGTGATGACAAGCTCGTGGCGCGGCTCGTCGCCGACGACAGGTCCGGTGAAGTCCGCGAGCGCCGCTGCCGCGAGCCCGGGGCCCTGCTCGCGTTCCTTGGCCGTGAACTGGTCTAGGAACTTGAACCAGGCGTCGTCTGCCTCCGACGGCAGCTCCTCGCGTGTCGGCAGGTAGGGTATGTAGTCGCCAGCCGCTTCGGAGCGACGCCGGGGGACGCCGTCGAGCCGCTCACCGACCAGTTGCGCGGTCTGTTCGGCACGGGCGAGCGGCCCGTGGTGGATTGCCGCCAGCGGAACCCCGCAGAGCCGCTCCCCGAGCAAGGCGGCTTGGTGGCGGCCAGTATCCGTCAGTTCACTTTCGTCCGGCGATGCCTCGCCGTGGCGTGTGAGGTAGAGGTAGCGGGCGGCCGTACCGGTCATGGGTGCGTCCTTCGGTGAAGTCGATCTTGCGGACTCATGGAGGGACGCCGACCAGAGTAGGCCGGTTCCACGAAGGGCTGGGTCGGGCTTCAAGCCGGATCAGCGCATCGCAAGGTCCGGAAGCCGGGCCCTAATCCTCGCCGTCGTCCTCGTCGAGACCGCCGCCCCCTGGGTCGCGCAGTGGGCGCAGACCGCCGTCGACCGGGGTGGAGGCGCGGAAGCTGTAGCGGCCGAGCATCCTTCTCCACTGTGCGGCTGCGCACCAAGGTCACCCGCGGCGCCGGGTCGCGGTCGGCCGCTCTGGCGATGACGTTCAAGCTGATCGAGTCCGCCCAGGAACGCTGGCGCGCGGTCAATGCGCCGCACCTGGTCGCCCTCGTGCGAGCCGGAGCCCGCTTCAAGCGCGGCGTCCTCGTCGAACGGGAGGACGCCAGCACGGCCTGAGCCGCGTCCCGATCGCGGGATTCGACAGCCGCACGTTCGTGCCCGGCCTCACACCGAGGGTGTACCTCGTCCGAGCAGCCTGCTGAGCTCGTGGGCCAGGGCGACCGAGGCGTCGATCTCGACCTTGCGGATGGACACGCTCTCCACGAGGAAGCCGAACGGCATGCCGAGCTTGCGGCAGAAGGCGATCAGGTCCCGGGCGTTCGCCAAGCAGTGCTGGTATGACTCGGCCAGGGTGTCGTCCGCATGGCGCAGGGAGTTCTCCAGCCAGCGCGGGACGTCGACGCCGAGCCATTGGAGGAACGCCAGCGTCTTCACCGAGCCGCACACCGAGAGCGTGAACAGGACGGGCCTCGGTTCGAGGTCCCGCTCGCGGCAGGCGTAGTAGTAGTCGGAGACCATGCTTTTCGCCGCGTCGGCGCTGTAGATGACCTGCGAGATGAAGTACGCGCATCCGGCCACCTGCTTGGCGACGAGCCGCAGATGCTCCTCCGGGCGTTCGGTGATGGCCACGCCACCGAGCAGCAGGTCTGGGCGGACATCGCGGCGCAGGTCCTGCGCCTCGGACAGGCCGGTCCGCACCGCCTTCCCCTTCGAGGACGCGCCGACGAAGACGCCGAGCAGCCGGTCGGCGTCGGCCGTCCGCAGCCAGGTCCGCAGCTCCGTCTGGGAGTACTTGCCGACGCACCGGTAGACGACCACCGGGCGGTTCCACTTGCCGAGATAGTCCGCGTGGTACACGGCAGGGTCGATGGTCGGCAGGTACGGAAACGGCCGCTGCGCCGGATTACGGTCGCTCTCATCGTCGATGTCGTACAGCGCCAGACCGTCGACATCGAGGGACTCCAACCGTGCCAGGGTGGCTGCGGTGATCTCCCGGATCCGCTCGGGAGTGTTGCTCAGACGGGGCGGCGTGATGCCGAACAACAGGACACCGCTGTCGGCATCGGCCACCCGGCTTCGGAGATCTGTGCCGTCGCTCTGGTTCGCCATGACGCGGAAGTTAGCAGCTCATCCGCCATGCGGCAGGCGAACACCACCCTGTGAGACCGGACTCGGTTCTGAACCTAACTGACGTCCGGCCGCGCGGACCCGAGGATTTGACAATTGCTCGCGTCCAGATAGCGGGTCGTCCAGAGCACAGCCGCGTTGAGTAGCCGGGAGGCGGTTAAGAGCTTTGGCGATCGTCTCCCCGGCCACGGTGAAGTGCATGTTCTTGCCCGTGCCTCTACGGGAAGCAGAACCCGCCACCGAGGCGACTGACTTCCTCTGCACAGTGCTGGCCTTCGTGGAAGCTGACGCATTCGGCACGGAGTGGACCGAGGCGCCGTCTCTCGCCTCCCAATCGTCCCTGGACATATTCCCCAGGGCGATCACTGCACCGCTCACACATGCGACAGCGAACGGGGTGCCCAGGCGAAGGGTGCGGTGATCAGACCGGAAGAAGGAGATGGACACGGTGGTGCTCCGGGATGTTCACAGGAGTTAGAGCACCAGGGAACCTCTGGGCTCAAGGTTCAACAAGTCAGTCAGGGATGGTGAGCTGTGCCGGGTGAGGAGTCGTAATCCCTCGCCGGTACAAGGAACTGGTCACTCGGTCCGCGACGCCTGGGCGGGCGGCAGACCGCAGATGGTGTGGCGCATACGCAGGCGTGGCCCCGCTGCGAGCCGCGATCAGCAGTGCGACGGTCGCGGTTCCCCAGCCCTTAGCAGCACAACGACCGGCGCAACCGCAGTAACCGCGGTGAGGACGGCAGTGATCCACGCTTCACGCTGAAGGGACGGCACGAAGGGACGTTGCTCACCCCACGCGTGCACGATGGCGTACGCAAGCCCCGGGACCAACGACGCGCACTCGGCAAGCCAGGCCCACCGCTACTCGGCCCACCCCATGAGGGCCGACCTCACCAGCCAGCAGGCCAGGCCACACCTACAGCGACCAGGCCGAGTAACACGGCGCGTCCGCGCTCCGAATCGCTCTGGTTGCCTGAAGCAGCCATGCCCGGCGTCAGCCGGGGACCGGGGCGGTGAACGCGTCGGCGCGGATGTGGGACGTGGGGTTGCTCGCCACCTGATACCGGCCGTTGGGTACGGTGCTGGACCGGGTGACATGCACGGTGGGCGGGCCCGCCCATTCGTAGCCGTTCTCCTCCGCGTGCCGCATCAGGTGGTCCGTCAGCTCCTCTCCTACCGAGCAGCCGCGTGCTCCAGCTTCTCGTACACCGCGTCGGCCAGCGCGACGTCATAGACGTTCGGGACCACCACCCGGTGTGGGCCGCACACCACGGCATGGTCGTCGCACTCCCGTTGCAGGGCACCGAGGAGCTCGACAGGCTCACTGCGGAACACCTTGGCGACGAGCGCTTCCTCTCAGCGCTCCAGGGCTCGTTCCCATCGGTTCAGCGTCTCCAAGCCGCTCCGAGTTCCCGTGAAGTACCACGTCATGCCCTGGTCGTGCCCTTGTCATGGCTTCCTGCCACGACAAGGGGCCGGCCTGCGGTGGCCCCTTCTTTACGAGGGGACGGCAAGGGGCTGAGGCTTTTTCACATAGGAGAACTCCGCGGACACGAGGACGGTCATCGGCCTGGGTGTGGGCGCGATGCTCGCCCCCTTGGGCTCCTTGGCGAGGGAGTGCGGTTTGGGGATGGGGAGCTGCGCGGAGAGCGTGCTGATGCGGCCGTGGGAGAGCCTGGCGGCCACCGTGACGACCTCCCCGCCCGGCTGTCGCGACATCGCGGTCAGCCAGGTGCGGTCGGCCCCCTTGGCATGGGTCGCCAGTCGGGCCGTTCGGATACCGAGCTGGTATTCGGTGTGCTGCCCGCTGTCGTCGGACGTGACGACCGGCTGCGCGCTCTCCAGGGTGTCGGGCCATGAGGTGGCGCCCAGCAGGGTCGTCAGCTGGAAGGGGTCGAGCCCCGGGGCCTGGATCTGCGGCATCGCCGTGGGGTTGCGCGCGCCCGTCCGGGCGAGGTCCCGCCCGGTGCCGGCCAGCGCCTTCCGCGTCCGGCCCTCGTAGAAGGTGTCCTCGACCCGGAGCGCGATCACCGGGGTCTGTCCGTTCACCGTCATCCGGGTCTCACCCCTCCGGTGGGGGAACTCCCAGACGGCCGTGCCCTTGCCCTGCGCCACGGCGCTGGTGCCGGACGCGACGGTCTCGGTCAGGGCGGCGGACACGGCGGGCAGCGCCGTCGTCCGCTCATAGGCGTGGTGGACCCGGTCGATGACCTGCTGCCGCGCGCTCGGCGGGGCGGCGGTGTTCGCACAGCCGGTGGCCAGGGCGGCGACCAGGACGGAGGCCAGGCCACCGGCTGCGATACGGAGAGGTGTCACGGCCCCTCGTTCGGGGCGAAGTTGCCCGTCAGGGAGTCGACCAGCCAGTCGCCCTCGGCGTTCTTGACGAGCGTGGCGGTGTAGTTCATGACGTTGACGGGGTTGGCCGTGACCCACTTGCCGTCGATCTGCTGCTGGAACTTCGCCCACAGGGTGACCTTGGCCTGGACGGTCGCCGTCGAGCCGGAGACACCGACCCGGGTGAAGTCCACCTTGGACGCTCCGCTGCCGAGGTTGCGGAACGTCGGATCGGCCTCGCCGGCCACGGCGTTGCGCAGGCCGACCGCCTCATGCTTGGCCTGCTGGGGGGTGAAGTGCTTGGCGAGGGTGGACAGTCCGTCCGACAGCTGGCGCCGGCGTACCGAGGAGCCGGCCATCGGCGCGGCCTGACCGGCCTTGAGGGTGGACACATCGCCGACGGCGGAGGCGGGGGGAGCCTGGGAGGTGCGGGCCGCCTTGATGGCGCCCGTGAAGGCGCTCTTGACGCTGGGCAGCTGAGCGGCGTCGGCCTGGACCAGGCCGGCGCCGGTCTGCGGGCTGCCGGACGCGGCGCCCGCGCCGCCGAGTGCGACGACACCGCCGACGGCTGCGACGGTCAGCGCGCTGATGGCCGTCGTCGTACGCCATGTGGACTTGACGGGGGGCATGCTATCTCCGGTTCACAAAGCTTACTGACGCAGTGTCAGTTGGCGGCGTCGATGTGCATGAAGTAGACCGTGGTCGTCGCCCAGGCGGCGTTGTAGGGCTTGAGCGACCAGAACGCGTGGTACCGGTTGCTGGTGTGCTGGTCGACGTAGTTGCCCTTCCAGGAAGGGGACGTCGCGTCGGGGCCGTAGCCGACCTGCATCGCCGCGTGGCTGACGCCCTCGCCCTGTCCCCAGTCGTAGAAGAGCACGTCCCCGGTCTTCTGGCTGTCGGGCGTCCAGTAGTCGGTCGACGAACCGGGGGCGCTGCCACCGGCTTTGCCGCCCGGCTGGTCGGCCAGCAGGAAGCGGTAGAAGCCGTCGGCCGCCACCCAGGAGTTGGACCACCTGAAGTCGTCGTTGCTGGATCCGCTGCCGCGGATCCACCAGACCTTGTCGCTGGAGGCGTTGGTGTTGGCTCCGCGGAACGGATAGCCGCCGCCCACATGGGCGGACTGGGACACGAAGTTGGTGCAGTCCGCGCCGAACACCGGGAAGGCCGGCTTGTTCGGCTGGAGCGCGTACTGATCCGCGTACGCCGCGGCGCGGCTGCCCGAGTAGGCCATGGCGGGGCTCACGGTCGCGGATGTGATCGCCGCCATCAACGGGGCGGTCAGCGCGGCTAATACGCGGCGCTTGGAGCTGAAAAGGGGCAAGGCAGGCTCTCCCATCGTGAGGTGCGTCACCATGCACCTGACACCGCCGTGAGCCTATCGTGGAGGAGTCGTGAACAAAAATGCTGATCTTGTGAGCGACATGCCCGGTTCATGAAATCGGCCGAGGGCGCCGCCGCTGACGTGCGCGACGGTGCCACCGGCCGGCGCGGCGGGACGGTGGTGCGGTTGCGGAAACTCATTCAGCCGCGCCTCGTGGCGGCGCCACTCCTAGCCCTCGCGCCAGTGGTCGGCCAACTCATTGAGATAGGCGGCAAAGAACCCGAAAGCGCGTAAGTGGATGACAGTCGTCACCGTCTTCCGCCGACCACTACCCGCGCGCCGTTCCCCCTCGCGCTCCTCGCCGGCGGCTGCCCGCCGCGGGGCGGTCCCGGCCAGGAGCGCTGTGGCCGTCATGCGCTTCCGGACCCCGCGAAGGGCACCTGGGCGGCGGGTTGCGCGGCGGTGGCGGGCCGGGCCGGGTGGGACCACAGGCCCCGCGCCCGGAGCAGGGGCAGGACGCCCTCGCCGAACCAGTACGCCTCCTCCAGATGCGGATAGCCGGACAGGACGAACTCGTCGATGCCGAGCCGGTGGTACTCGGCGATCCGCTCGGCCACCTCGGCGTGGCTGCCCACCAGGGCCGTACCGGCGCCGCCCCGGACCAGTCCGATGCCCGCCCACAGGTTGGGGTGGATCTCCAGACCGTCACGGCTGCCGCCGTGCAGGGCGAGCATGCGCTTCTGCCCCTCGGACTCGCTGCGGGCCAGCCCGCTCTGGACGGCCCGTACGGTCTCGGGGGAGAAGCCGTCCAACAGCCGCCGCGCCTCGGCCCACGCCTGTTCGGAGGTGTCGCGGGTGATGACGTGCAGCCGGATGCCGAAGCGGAGCGTACGGCCTTGCTCGGCGGCCAGGGCGCGGATCCAGGCGATCTTCTCGGCCACCTGGGCGGGCGGTTCGCCCCAGGTGAGATAGACATCCACATGGCGGGCGGCGATCTGCCCGGCGATGGGGGAGGAGCCGCCGAAGTAGACCTCGGGCACCGGGTCGGGCAGCCGGGCCAGTGTCGCGTCCTCGACGCGAAGGTGTTCGCCCGCGAGGTCCACGGTCTTGCCGTCCCACAGACCGCGGACGACGCTCAGGAACTCACCGGTACGGGCGTAGCGGGCCTCCTTGTCGAGGAAGTCGCCGTACGCGCGCTGCTCATGGCTCTCACCGCCGGTGACCACATTGAGCAGCAGCCGGCCGCCCGTCTGCCGCTGGTAGGTGGACGCCATCTGCGCGGCGAGGGTGGGCGAGACGAAGCCGGGCCGGAAGGCGACCAGGAACTTCAGCCGCTCGGTGTGCCGGCTGACCATGGCGGTGGTCAGCCACGCGTCCTCGCACCAGGCGCCGGTGGGGGTCAGCGCGCCGGTGAAGCCGAGGTCTTCGGCGGCGTGGGCGATCTGGGTGAGATAGCCGACGGACGGCGGGCGGTCACCGCCGGCCGCCGTGACCGGGGTGCCGTGGCCGCCGCCGACGACATGGCGGCTGTCGCCGTTGGTGGGCAGGAACCAGTGGAAGGTGAGGGACATGGTGCGGCTCCGATCGAGGGGAGTGGACTACAGCAGACCGTGGCGGGGCGGCGGGGTGCCGTTCAGGACGTAGCGGCCGATGTGCTGGACCTTCCAGCGGGCCGGGTCGTGGAGGGTGTGCGTACGGGCGTCCCGCCAGTGGCGGTGGAGGCCGAGGGAGTGCAGCGCCGAGCGGGTGCCGGACACTTCGAAGAGCGCGCTGCCCGTCTCGACGGCCGCGTTCGCCGCCGACACCTTCGCCGCCGCCACCGCGATCGACGCCTCGGCGGCGGTGTCGTCCGTCAGATCCGCGCTGGCGGTGTCCACCGCCCGCGCGGCGGCGGCCAGCAGGGCCTCGGCTCCCCGCAGTTGGAGGGCCAGTTCGCCGAAGCGCTGGATGAGCAGCGGATCCTCGGCGGCGGTCTCGAAGCCGCTCTCGAACCAGGGGCGGCTCTTGGTGCGGACGAATGCCACTGCCTCGGCCAGTGCCCCGGAGGCGATCCCGGCGTCGATGGCGGCGTGCAGCAACTGCGCGACGGCGCCGTGCAGTTGCGGGCCCCGGAAGGTGAGGTGGTGCGGGACGACCCGGTCGGCGGGGACGGGGACGCCCGCCAGCCGGACGGTGCCGCTCGCGGTCGTGCGCTGGCCCATGCCGTCCCAGTCGTCGACGACGGTCAGCCCGGGCGCGTCCCGCGGTACGTACGCCACATGCAGCTCGTCGTCCTGGGCGCGGGCGAGCACGGGGATCCAGTCGGCGAACAGCGCGCCGGTGGAGTAGTGCTTGACGCCGGTCAGGGTGTACGAGCCGTCGGCGCGTGGCTCCAGACGGGTGCGGATGTCCTGGAGGTGTTTCGTACCCGCCTCCGACTGGGCGTTGCCGAACCGTTTCCCCGCCAGCACCTCGCCGAAGAAGAACGCCTGCTGTGCCGCGCTGCCCTGGCGGCGCAGCACATTGACGTACACGAAGTGGCTTTGCGGGATCTGGGCCAGGCTGGCGTCGGCGCCGGCCAGCAGCCGGAACACCTCGGCGAGGCTCACGGCGGTCACATCCGCGCCGCCGTACTCGGCCGGGACGGTGATCGCCGGCAGCCCCGAGGCGGACAGCCGGTCCAGCTCGGCGTGCGGCAGCCGGCGGGTCGCGTCCCGCTCCGCGGCGCCCGTACGGAACTCCTCGGCCAGCGCGGCGGCCACCTTCAGTGCCTCCGCGTCATCGGCGATCACATGGGCGGCCTCGGGCGGCCCGGGCAGGGAGGGCATGGCGTACTCCTCGGCTCCTCGGCGGGCGTCAGCCCGCGGCGGCGAACAGGGAGGTGCGGCCGAGTGCCGCCGAGAAATGGTCGACGACCTGCTCCAGCGCCTCGGCCGCGGCGGGAGCCACGCCGATGCCGCCGTCCGCCTCGACCCTGATGTCCTTGTCAAGCGTGAACCAGCCCTGGACGATATGGGCCGCACCCATGGACGACAGCACCGGGCGCAGCGCGTAGTCGATGGCCAGCACATGGGCCGTGGTGCCACCGGTGGCCAGCGGCAGCACGGTCTTGCCCGCGAGCGCGAACTGCGGCAACAGATCCAGCAGCGACTTCAGCAGCCCGGAGTAGGCGGCCTTGTAGACGGGGGTGCCGACGACGATCCCGTCCGCCTGCTCGACCAGGGCCGCGGCCCGGGTGATGGCCGGATGGGCGAAGTCGGCGCCGAGCAGTGCGGCGGCGGGGAGCGTACGGACGTCGAGCGGGACCACCTCATGCCCCTGGGACACCAGCCGGGCGTCCAGATGGCGCAGCAGACGGGCGGTGCGGGAGGTGGCGGAGGGGGAGCCGGAGAGGGACAGGACGGTGGCCATGGCGAACCTTTCACAGGGCGGGGGTGGCTTCACGGGGTGAGGGGCGGCGGGTGCCGTCGGCGGGCCGACGGCACCCGAAGGGCGGTCAGGAGTACCAGGTGGGCCGGGGGAGTTCCCCGGTCAGCACGTGGCGGCCCACCTCGCGGCGCTTGTAGGCCACCGGGTCGTGCAGGGTGTGGGTGCGCACATTGCGCCAGAAGCGGTCCAGTCCCTCGGCGGAGGCGGTGGCACGGGCGCCGGTGACCTCGAAGATCCGGCTGGTGACCTCCAGGGCCACATCGGTGGCCCGCGCCTTCACCGCGGCGACCCGCACCTCGAACTCGCCGCGGGCCGCCTCGGTCACCGCGTCCGGGTCGTCGTGCAGCCGCTGGCCCTCGGCCGCCACCGCGTCCGCGAGCGCCTCGGCCGCCCACAGCTTGGCGGTGAGATCGCCATAGGTGTCGATGACATGCGGCTCGTCGACCGCCGCCTCGAATCCGCCGTGCAGCCAGGACCGGGCCCTGGTGCGCGTGTAGACGGCGGCGGTCTCCAGGGCACCGGCCGCGATGCCCAGGTAGAAGCTGACGAAGACCAGCTGGATCGTCGGCACGTTCAGAGTGTTGTAGACGCGGGGCGTGAACTCCTTGTCCACGTATCCCGCCGCGGCCGACCAGGGGACGCGCACTCCGTCGATGGTGACGCTGCCGCTCTCGGTGAGCCGCTGGCCGATGTTGTCCCAGTCGTCGTGGAAGGTCAGCCCCTCGCTGCCGGACGGGACGATGGCGAAGACGTGCTTGTCGGTACCCTCCAGGACGCCTTCCAGGACGGTGACGTCGGAGACCCTGCTGCCGGTGGAGAAGGACTTGCTGCCGGTGAAGGTGAGGGTGTCGCCCTCGTCCCGGACGACCACGTCGTTGTCGCGCGGATTGACGGCGCCGCCGAAGAACCACTGGTTCCGGGCCGCCTCCGCCTCGACCTGCTCCCACTGCTCCCGGGTGCCGACCAGCCGGGCGGCCCAGTTCCACAGATAGTGGTAGCCGAGCAACTGGCCGATGGACCCGTCGGCCTTGGCGATCTCGCGGACCACGCGGTAGGCGGTCGTCCAGTCCTGGCCGCCGCCCCCG
Organism: Streptomyces sp. NPDC005266; assembly: GCF_040607655.1. Lineage (NCBI taxonomy): Bacteria > Bacillati > Actinomycetota > Actinomycetes > Kitasatosporales > Streptomycetaceae > Streptomyces > Streptomyces sp. NPDC005266. The sequence goes on along the minus strand of NZ_JBEXHC010000003.1, from coordinate 388,088 downwards.
TGTTCCACGGGGCCGAGGAGGGTGACCAGTCCCGCCTCCTTGAGCAGCCGGACCTCGGCGTACGGGGTGGCGCCGGCCTTGTCGCGGGCGGCCGCGTCGGTGGCCAGCACGCCGGCTACCTCGGCGGCGCGGCCGATCCAGCCGGCCGGGTCGGTGGGCGGGGGCAGGGTCTGCCAGTCGGCGCGGGTGGCGGTGCTCATGTCGGTTCCCCTTCGCTGTGCGGGCGTGTGCGGGCATGTGCGGGCGGTGTGATGCCTGGTCAGGTCAGCAGGGGCTCAGCGTCCGGCAGCTGCGCCTCCAGCTCGCGGACGAGGGGGAGCACGCGCTTGCCGAAGTACTCGACCTCCTCCAGGTAGTGGAGAAAACCGAGGAGGAAGAGGTCGACGCCGAGCCGCTTGTAGGCGACGATGCGCTCGGCGATCTGCTCGGGGGTGCCGATCAGCCCCGTACGGAAGCCGTCGTTGTACTGGACCAGGTCCTCGAAGGAGGAGTCCTGCCACATGCCCTTGTTGTCGGAGGTGGACTGGCCCGCCTGCCGGACGGCGTCGCGGAAGCCGTGGACGGCCGGGGTGTCGGCCCTGGCGACGATCTCGCGCAGCGTGTCACGGGCCTCGGCCTCGGTGTCGCGGGCGATGAGAAAGGCGTTGAGACCGAAGCGTGGCGCCGGGCGGCCGGCGGCGGCGGCCGAGGCGTGGACGTCCTCGATCTGCTCGGTGACGCCGTCGAAGTCCTTGCCATTGCTGAAGTACCAGTCGGACACGCGGCCGGCCATGGCGCGCGCCGCGGTGGAGTTGCCGCCCTGGAAGATCTCCGGATGCGGGCGCTCCGCGCTGTTCAGCGGCTTGGGCTTGAGGGAGAAGTCGCGGATCCGGTAGAAATCCCCGGCGAGTTCGGCATGGTCCTCGGTCCAGATCGAGCGCAGCGCGCGGATGAACTCCTCGGCGCGGCGGTAGCGCTCGTCATGCTCCAGCCAGGGCTCGCCGAGCGCGCTGAACTCGCCCTTGAACCAGCCGGAGACGACATTCACCGCGAACCGTCCGCCGGACAGCTGATCGGCGGTGGCCCCCAGCTTGGCCAGGACGCCCGGGTGCCACAGCCCGGGGTGGACGGCCGCGATGACCTTCAGCCGCTCGGTGGCGAGCAGCAGCGCGAGGCTGAAACTGGTCGACTCGTGCTGGTACTCGGCGCCGTAGCTGGCCATGTAGCGGACCTGGCTGAGGGCGTAGTCGAAGCCGTTGTTCTCGGCGAGCCTGGCCAGTTCGCGGTTGTAGTCATAGCCCCAGTCGGTGCGCTGTTCGATCGTGCTGGTGACCAGGCCGCCGCTGACATTCGGCACCCAATAGGCGAAACGGAGGGGATCTGCGGGCATGAGGAACTCCCGAGTGAGCGAATACGAGCAGGGTGAATCGACCCCGCGCGCCGGCGGAATGTGCGCCATGCGGGGCGTGAGAGAAACGGGCAGCGACCGGGCACCGCGAAACAGCGGCAGGGCGATGGCGCGCGGCCGGATTTCAGGAAAGGGCGGCTACCAGCCGCGCCCGATCATGAAAGGTGGCGGGGAGCGAATCGGAGGCGATCCCTCGGGACTCGCTCAGGCCCGGCGGCAGGTCAGGCCGGACAGCAACAGGAGGCGCTGGAGACACGCGCGAGGTCGACGTGGCGTCGCCGCGTGAGGTCCTGTCGCTTCATGTCACCGATCCAACCAGTGGGATTCCAGCCGGTCAAGAAGGCCCGGGGCTGATTCCACATCCCGGACGCGGGGGCTGTGCTGCGGAAATACCGCGGCAACTGGATCGAGATTACCCGTAACGGCGGCCGGGGAGTGAGTCGGTATTCATGAGACCGTGATAGGGAACCCCTTGAACGGCCCGCAGAGCGGTGGGCATGGTGCTGGGTGTGCGAATAGAGCAGCTGGAATACATCGCCGCCGTCACCCGGCTCGGCTCACTCCGCCGCGCCGCCGAGGAGTTGCATCTGTCCCAGCCCGCGCTCAGCGAGACCGTGCGCAATCTGGAGCGTGAGCTCGGTGTGGATCTGCTGGAGCGCAAGCGCTCCGGCGCGAAGATCAGCGACGAGGGCCGTGAGCTGCTGCCCCATATCGTCGGGGTGATCGAGGCGGTCGACCGGCTGCGTGGCGCGGCCGGCGACCAGCACCGCGTCAGCCGGATGATCCGGCTGGGGACGGTCAACACCGCCACGGTTCCGCTGCTGATCCCCACCGTCCGGGAGTTCCGCGCGACCCATCCGGTGACCCAGGTCGAGGTGGTCGGCGCACAGCAGGCCGAGATCCACCGGGCGCTGCTGGAGGGGAGTTTCGATCTGGGGCTGGTCAACTACCTCCAAGGGGACGACCTTCCGCCCGACTTCGAGACCACCGAGCTGCTGCGCGGCCGTCCCGTGGTCTGTGTCCGTCCCGACAGCCCCCTCGCCGGCCGGCGGACCGTCAGCGCGGCGGATCTGCTGGACGAGAGCGAGCCGCTCATCGTCATGCGGTCCGGCTATGTCATGCACCGCTATATCCACCGGCTGCTCGACGGCCGCTCCCCGTCCTTCTCGTACTCCACCGACGGTGCCGAGATGGGCAAGCTGATGGTGGCCGAGGGGCTCGGAGTCACCGTGCTCCCCGATTTCAGTGTCATCGGCGACCCCCTGGAGCGCGGCGGCGCGATCACCTACCGCCCGTTCGCGGACGGGGGCGGCACCGATGTGCTGCTCGTCATCCAGCGCCGCCGCACCGGATCCGCGCCGCGCGCCGTACGCGATCTGCACCAGCTCTTCGTCAGGCGGGCACGGCGCGCGGCCGGAGCTCCTACAGCTCCTTGAGCGCGGGCAGCAGCCGCTTCTCGGCCCAGTCCAGGAACGGCCGCTGGTGGTCGCCGCCGATCTGGATCAGGGCGACATCGGTGAAGCCCGCGTCCGCGAACGGCCGGATCCGCTCCACGAACTCCTCCACATCGTCGCCGCACGGGATGGACGCGGCCACGTCCTCGGGCCGTACGAACGTCGTGGCACCCGCGAAGGAAGCGGGCCCCGGCAGCTCCGAGTTGACCTTCCAGCCGCCCCCGAACCAGCGGAACTGGTCATGGGCACGGGCGATCGCCGCGTCCCGGTCGGGGTCGTAGCAGACCGGGATCTGCCCGATCCGCGGCTTTCCGCTCCCGCCGCCGCTCTCGAACGCCTCCACCAGCTCGGCCTTCGGCTCGACGGCGATCAGGATGTCGGCCAGCTCCCCCGCCATCCGGCAGGACCGGGGACCGGAGGCCGCCAGCCCGATGGGCGGGGTCTCGTCGGGCAGATCCCACAGCTTGGCCGAGTCGACGTCGAAGTGCGGACCGTGGTGGTTCACATAACCGCCGCCGAACAGCGCACGGATGATCTCCACCGCCTCTTCCAGCATCTCGTGGCGCACATCGGCCGAGGGCCAGCCGGCGCCAACCACATGCTCATTGAGGTTCTCGCCGGCCCCCAGTCCCAGCCGGAACCGCCCCTCGGACAGCAGCTGTACCGTCGCGGCCTTCTGCGCGATCACCGCGGGGTGATAGCGCATGGTCGGGCAGGTGACGAACGTGGTCAGCGGAATGCGCGAGGTGGCCTGCGCCGCAGCGCCCAGGACGCTCCACGCGTACGGGGAGTGCCCCTGGGAGTCGAGCCACGGGAAGTAGTGGTCGGAGGTCACCGAGAAGTCGAACCCGACCTGCTCGGCCCGGACCACGTCGTCCACCAGCTGACGCGGCCCGGCCTGCTCGGTCATCATCGTGTATCCCCATCGCATCATTGCCCCGGAGTAACCGTTGACCCCCCTTTCAAACAGGTTTCCGGCCCCGACCGGGCTTCGGCCCCGGCCGGGCTTCGGCCCCGGCCGGGCTTCGGCCCCGGCCGGGCTTCGGCCCCGGCCGGGCTTCGGCCCCGACCGGGTTCCGGCTCCGACCGGGCTTCGGCCGCGACCGGGTTCCGGCTCCGACCGGGCTCCGGGCCCGCCGGAACGGGGGCCCGGGGCCCGGGGGCCTGGGCCAGACCGGTCACGTACGCGGTGGTGGCCGTGGGGACGCACAGGACCCCGTCGTACGCCTCCCTGCAGTGCGCGGTCGTCGCGCGGCCGGCCGCCGCGGTCCACATAGCGGGGCTCCAGCGTCCGCATCCGCAAAGACAGCCGGGCCAGGGACGCCGTCAGGTCGTCCTGCTCGGCCGGGGCAAGCCGGCCCCACCGGGGAGAGGCACAGGCGATGGAGCCTCCGGTGATCCGGTCGGCGACGGACAGCGCGGCATCGATGACAGACGCGGCGCCGGGGCGGCAACGCCCATGGGTCTGCCGCACGGGCATGGGCAGGGGGGGTAGTGACGGGTCAACGGGACCCCTGCGTCACCGGGCCGTGGGGGACCACACATCACCGGGCCGGGGGTGACCACACATCACCGGGCCAGGGGTGATTCACCCCGGGCCCTCGCGTCTCCCCGAGGAGAGCTTCGGAGAAAAGGACTCCCGGTCGGCTTGGGTTCAGCCTGTCAAGGATGGCGTCGCTTGATCATGTCCGCGCACTTCTCCCCGATCATCATCGTGGTGATGCACGGGTTGACGGCGATGAGGTACGGCATGGCCGAGCCGTCGGCGACCCGCAGACCTGTCACCCCCTTGACCCGTAGCTGCGGGTCGAGCGGGGCGTCCGGGTCGTCGGGCGCGCCCATCCTCACGGTGCACGCCGGGTGGTAGACGGTGTTGTGCGTCTCGCGGATGTAGGCGGCGAGCTCGTCGTCGGTGTTGACATCGGGCCCGGGGGCGAGTTCGGAGCCCGCCCACAGGGCCAGCGCGGGCCGGGCGCCGATATTGCGGGCCAGCAGGAGCCCATGGGTCATGATGCCGATGTCGTAGCCGTAGGCGTCGGTGAAGTAGCGGGGGTCGACGCGTGCCTTGTCGCGGAAGTCGCGGGTGCGCAGACGCACGGTGCCTCTGGAGCGGGCGCGCGTGACGTTGGGGGTGAGGCAGAACGCGTTCTCCGAGGTGGGGTAGCCACGGCGGTAGGTGTTCATGTCGAACGGCACCTGACCGTAGTGGAACATCAGGTCCGGGCGGTCGAGTTCGGGTTCGGTGGCGGCGAAGATGCCGATCTCCCACCACTGGGTGGAGGTGGTGACCATGGGCTGCTCGGCGTTCCACATGATGACGCCCTCGGGATGGTCCTGGAGGTTGCTGCCGACACCGGGGGAGTCCACGATCACCTCCACCCCGGTCTTGCGCAGATGGTCCGCGGGGCCGATGCCGGACAGCATCAGCAGTTTCGGCGAGTCGATCGCGCCGCAGGAGACGATGACCTCCCGCCGGGCGTGCACCCTGAGGGTGCGGATCAGATCGGGGGAGAGGTAGTCGACCCCCGTGCAGCGCCGGTCCTCGTCCAGGACCAGCCGCTTGGCCTGCAGCGCGGTGCGCACGTCCAGGTTCGGCCGCGAGCCCGTCACGGGGTGGAGATAGGCGACCGACGACGAGCAGCGGGTGCCGTCCTCGCGCGCGTTGATCTGGAACCAGTTGGCGCCGCGCACCACCGTGGTGCCGGTGTTGAAGGGGGTGATCGGGATGTCCGCCTCCTCGCAGGCCGCCAGCAGCGCCCTGCCGCACGGGTCCATCGGCCGGATGGTGCGGATGGTGACCGGGCCGTCGCGGCCGTGGTGGTCGCCGGGCGCGTCGTTGCTCTCCAATCGCTGGAAGAGCGGGAAGCAGTCGGCGGCCGACCAGCCGTCCAGGCCCTGGGCCGCCCATTCGTCGAGGTCCTCGGCGGGGGCCCAGAAGGCGATGCAGGAGTTGTGCGAGGAGCAGCCGCCGAGCACCTTGGCGCGGGCGTGCCGCATAAAGCTGTTGCCCCGCTCCTGCGGTTCGACGGGGTAGTCCCAGTCGTAGCCGGACTCCAGCAGCCACATCCAGCGGTTCAGCCGCAGGATGTTGTCGTCCCCGACGTCCGACGGCCCAGCCTCCAGAACGCACACCGACACCGAGGGGTCCTCGGTCAGCCGCGAGGCGACGACCGACCCGGCCGTGCCGCCCCCCACCACCACATAGTCGAACTCATCCACGGCCCTCTCCTTACGAGGCGGTGGCGGCGGCGTGCTCGGAGAGCACACCCGTGTGCTTCCGCTGGACGAACCAGTAGTAGGCGAAGCCGCCGAGCGCGACCACGCCGATGAACAGCACCGCGCCCCAGCGCAGATACCAGTGGTGCGGCGGGGTCGCGTTGTAGACCTCGGCGCGCGGCCAGGCCAGGTTGACGGACATCGCGATGCCCCACAGCACGGCCACCACATTGACCGGCAGCCCGAAGCGCCCCAGCGAGAAGCGGCCCTTCGCCGGCTGCCACTCCCTCCTCAGCCGCCGCGCCAGCATGGGCAGGGTGACCAGCAGATACGCGATGTAGATCATGATGATCGCGATGCTGGTGACGACGGAGAAGATCTGCGGCTGGTTGATGTTGATGATCAGGATCGCCACGGCCACCAGCCCGATCAGAACCGCCGGGAGCACCGGTGTCTGGAAGCGCGGATGGACATGGGCGAGCTTGGAGCCACCGGGGAGATTGTTGTCCCGGGCCATCGCGAACATCAGCCGGATGGACGCGGTGTGCACGGCCAGCGCGCACACCGTGATCGCGATCACCACGCACCACAGCATGATCTCGCCGACGGTGTGACCGAGGACGGAGAGCACCACGTACTGCAGCCCGTCCTCGGCCAGCAGCGGGGAGTGCAGGTTCTCCACCGCCATCAGGGCGAACAGCAGGATGAACCCGCCGATGAGGAACGAGGCGACGAGCGCCCGCAAGATGGCGCGCGGCGCGTTACGGCCCGGGTCCACGGACTCCTCCCCGAGCGATGACGCCGTGTCGAAGCCATACATGACATACGCCGAGGCGAGCGAGGCGGTCAGAAACGCGCCGAAGTAGCCCAGCGACTGCCCCTCGCCTCGGCCGAAGGTGTCGAACACGACGGACGGGCCGTGCGTGATGTGCGCGGCCAGCATAAGGATCAGAACGATCGCGGCGATCAGCTCGATGGCCACGCCCGCGGAGTTGATCCGGGCCATCAGCTTCACGCCGAAGCCGTTCACCAGGGTGGTGAACACGATCAGGATGGAGCCGAGCACCACCGCGTTGGCCGCCCGCTCGGTCCCGCTGCTGCCGTCCCCGATGAACTGGAACCACGGGGAGATCTGCGGCAGCGTGACCTGATAGGCGAGCGCGACGGCCGACAGCGACACCATCGAGGCGGTCATCATCATCCAGCCGCCCAGCCAGCCGACATGCGGCCCGCCCAGCAGCTTCGACCAGTTGTAGACCGACCCCGCCACCGGATAGCGGCCCGCCAGCTCACAGAAGCACAGCGCCACCATCAGCTGGCCGACGAACACCATCGGCCAGGACCACCAGTACGCGGGGCCACCGTGGGTCACCCCGAAGTAGAAGAGCTGGAAGGTGCCGGTGAGGATCGAGATATAGCTGATCCCGGCGGCGAAGGTGTGGAAGTTGCCCAGCGTGCGCTTGAGCTCGGGGCGATACCCGAGCTCGGCGAGTGAGTCGTCGTCATGCGAACCGTCCGGCCGGGGAGCGGGCTCGGCAGCCGTCATGCGAACCACCGCAGCGGGCGGGGCGCGGTGTTCCGCCAGATGTGCTTGGTCTCCTGGTACTCGTGAAGACCCGAGGGGCCCAGCTCACGGCCGATACCGGACTGCTTCATACCTCCCCACTCGGCCTGCGGGACATACGGATGGAAGTCATTGATCCATACGGTCCCGGCGCGCAGCCGGGACGCCACCCGGTGCGCCTTCTCCGCGTCCTGCGTCCACACCGCCCCGGCCAGGCCGTACGCCGTGTCATTGGCGAGCGCCAGCGCCTCCTCCTCGTCGCGGAACCGCTCCACGGTGAGCACCGGGCCGAACGACTCCTCCTGCACCACCGACATATCGGGGGTGCAGTCGTCCAGCACGGTCGGCAGATAGTAGTAGCCCTTCTCCAGCTCCGGATCGTCCGGCGGCGCCCCGCCACAGCGCAGCACCGCGCCCTCCTCCAGCCCGGCCGCCACATAGTCGGCGATCTTCTGCCGGTGCGCGGCGGAGATCAGCGGGCCCGCCCGGGCGTTCTCGTCGAACGGACCGCCCAGCCGGATCTCCCGGGCCCGCTGCACCACCTCGTCGATGAACGCGTCGTGCAGCTGTTCCTGCACCAGCAGCCGGGCACCGGCCGAGCAGACCTGCCCGGAGTGGAGGAACACGGCCGTCAGCGCATAGTCCACGGCGGTGTCGAAATCGGAGTCGGTGAAGACGATGTTGGGGTTCTTGCCGCCCAGCTCCAGGGCGATCTTCTTCACCGACGGCGCGGCAGCCGCCATGATCCACCGCCCGGTGACCACCCCGCCCGTGAACGACACCATGTCCACCCGCTCGTCCGTGACCAGCGGCGCCCCCGCCGTCGACCCGGCGCCCAGAATCAGATTCACCGCCCCCGCCGGCACCCCGGCCTCCGCCAGCAGCCGCATCAGCCCGATCGCCGTGTGCGGGGTCAGCTCGCTCGGCTTCAGCACGAACGTGTTCCCCGCGGCCAGCGCGGGCGCCACCTTCCAGGCGGTCTGCAGCAGCGGATAGTTCCACGGGGTGATCAGCGTGCAGACCCCGACCGGTTCATGCACCACCCTGCTGTCGATCTCCGGGCTACCCACCTCGACCACTCTCCCCGCGCCGCCGGAGGCGACCAGATGGCCGAAGTAGCGGAAGCAGTTCGCGATGTCATCGAGGTCGTACTCGCTCTCGACCAGCCGCTTCCCGGTGTCCAGCGATTCCACGCGGGCGAGGTCGGCCTTGTCCCGCACCAGCAGATCGGCCACCCGCAGCAGCAGCCGACCGCGCTCGGCAGGCGGGGTACCGGGCCACGGCCCGCGGTCGAAGGCGTCCCGCGCGGCCGCCACCGCCGCCGCGGCGTCCTTCGGCCCGGCCTCGTCGACCACGGCGACCAGCGTGCCGTCCGCGGGGCAGCGGATCTCCCGAGTGTGCCCGTCGAGGGCGGTCGTCCACTGGCCGCCGATGAACAGCTCCGGCATGGGTGCCTCGCCTCCCGACTCGGACGGAGCGCCGACCCCGTGGTCGATCGGTCGATCCGCGTGGCCGGCCCACACACCGAGCGTAAGCGGCACCGGTCCCCCTCGCACGGCGAATACCGTGCACAATCCCTGGCATGGTCCGCCACTTCGAAGCCCCCAGCGCCCTCATCGAGGAAATGCTCGGCGCCCTCGATCCGCTGCCCTATCCGCGCCGGATGCGGGAGGTGGCAGCGCGTGCGCGGGCGGCGCGCGACGCGGGTGAGCTCGACGCGCTGCTCGATGGGCTCGACCGGGGCGGTGCGTACGAGCGGCGGTTGGCCATCGTCGTGGCGGCGGTCGGCGGGTGCTACGGCTATCTCGGGGACAGGCTGGCGGACCCGGATCCCGTGGTGCGTCACCGCGCGCTGCGGGTCGCTCGCCGGGGCGGGGTGACCGATGACGCGCTGGAGGCGGCATTCGAGGACGCGCCCGCCGTCGTACGGCGCCGGCTGGTGCGCACGGTCGTGGCCGGGCGGCGGACCGCGCTGGCGGACCGGCTCATCGAGCCATTGCGCGAGCGCTGGGGCGACGGCGAGGCGGCCCGGCTGTTGCCCGGGTGCGGGGCGGAGACGGTGGAGCGGCTGCTGCCCGGGCTCTTCCATGCGGTGGGCAGCTGGCGTCGGCTGGTCTCCCGCCATCCGGCGGTGGTGCTCGACGAGGCCGCGCGCCAGCTGACCGCGCTGCCGGTCCCGCTGCGCGGCGACTGGTGGTCCCGCTACGCGCCCGGCATCGCGCTCGCCGCGACCGCCGAGCCGCGGCGGGTCCTCGACCTGCTTGAGCGGCTGTGCCACGGCCCGCTGCCACTCCCGGTGCGGCAGCGGCTGAGCACCCTCGCGGCCGTCGAACCCGCCCGCACGCTACGGCTGCTCCTCGCGCCCGCACACCACGGAACCCTCCGGAGCCTGGAACCGGCCGTGCTGCGCCGGCTCATCCATGCGGATCCACCAGATCTCATCGACCTGGGCCGGACGCTCCACCACGACGCCGCGGCCTTCGCCCGGCTGCTGGCCGCCCTGCCACCCGCCCGCCGCGCCGGCTTCTACGACGCGGCCACCGCCGAAGGCGACCCGGCCCACACCGTCGTGGACCCCGCCGTGCTGGACGTACTGCCTCGCCCGCGCCGCCAGGCCGAGGCGCGCCGGATGGCCGCGCGGGCCCGGGAGCGCGGCGCGCCATGGACGACCGTGCTGGAGGCGGTCGCGTATCTACCGGTCGAGGAGGCGCGCGAGGAGCTGCTGACGGCGGTCCGCCGCTCCTCGGCGGAGGACCGCGCACGCGCCTATCCGCTGCTGATCCGCAACGCGGCCCGCTCCGGCGATCCCGACGCCGTCACCTCGCTCCTGCGGCTGCTGGAGGGGTTGCGCGATGAGCAGGACCCGGTGCGTTCGGCCGCGCTCGGCGCGCTGGCCGCGACCCACCCGGCGCTGTTCACGGAGGCCGCGGCCGAGCCGCTCGACCGGGTGGCGGCCGACGCGATCCAGGCCCGCGATTCGTCCCCGGCCACCCGGCAGGCACTGCGCCGCCTCGCTGTCGCGCTGCTGCGCGAACACGCCGTGACCGGGCGGCGGGAGCTGCTCGGCTGGGCGCTGCGCACCGTCACCCGGCTCGCGGGCAGCGTCGGCGCCGCCGATCTCGGGCGGCTCGACCACAGGCTGCGGCGCGGCCAGGAGCATGCCGTGTTCGAGGCGCTGCGGCCCTGGCTGGAGGCGGGCGCCGACCGCGTCGACCACGAGCTGACCTTCGCCCTGGCCCGCTCGCTGGGCCGACGGGCCCACGCCATGCCGGAGCTGCAGGAACTGCTGCGGCAGGCGATCCAGTTCGGCAGCGACGCGACCGTCCGTACCGCCATCGGGCTGTGGCTGGAGCCGCCGGGGGAGCGGGACGCGCGCGTGGCGGACGTGCTCGCGCAGGAACCCTCGACGGCCGTACTGCCGCCCGTGCTTGCGGTGTTGACGCGCCGCCGCACCGATCTGCTCGACCTGATCCTCGACGACACCCCGCCGTACGGGCGCTTCCTGACCCCCGGCACCCACTGGACCCCGACCCCGCCCGCCGGCCGCGACACCGCCCGCTGGCTCCCCCGTCAACAGGCCGCCGCCGCCCGCATCCTGGCCCGGGCCGCCGCCGACAGCTCGCTGCGGCCGCATGAGCGCGCCGCGGCCATCGCCGCCGCCCCGATCCCGGAGGTGGGGGCCACCGCCGTACGGGCCTGGGCCGACAGCGACGACGTGGTCCTCGCCGAGACAGCGCTCGCCGCCCTCGCCCGGACCGACCGGCCGGGGGAGTCGCTGCCCGTGCTGCTCGCCCACGCGGGCGGCGACCGGGCCCGCGTCGCGATCCACGCCGCGACCAGGGCCTCGCTGTACGTCGAGCCGTCGCGGCTGGGCCGGCTGGTGCGCGGCGTCCTGGCGCCCGACGGTGTGGCCACCGCCGTACCGCCCGTCCCCGCCAAGGTCACCAGCCGTAAGGAGGCCGCGCGGCTCGCCGCCACCCGGTTGCCGGTGTCCGACGCCGCCACGCTGCTCGCCGACGCGTACGAGCTGCCCGGCCAGCACCATGACGTACAGGCCGCCTGTGTGGCCTTCACGACCGGGCTGCTCGACGCCAAACGCGCCTGGGAGTTGCTGGCCGCCGCCGCGAGCGGGCGGCGTGAGCTGCGCCACGCCGTGCTGCGCACCCGCCCGCTCGACCTCCCCGAAACCCACCGGGGCCGCTACGCCCAGCTCATACGCGTCGTCTGCGATACCGAAGACCCCGAGGTAGCCGCGCCCGGCTACGCGGCGCTCGCCGTCTGGTCGCCCTGGGCGCCGGACGCGGCGGCGGTGCTGGTGGCGGCCGTCACCGACCTGGACAACCGGGCGAGTTGGCGGGCGGCCGCCGACTCCCTGCTGGACCTGATGGCCGCGGCGCCGGACGGGGTGTCCGAGGACAACCCCCTGGCCTGGGCCCTCGCCGCCCTCGCCACCGCCGACGCCCGGCCCGGCGCGCCCGACGCCGTACCGGACCGCGACCGGCCCGCCCGCCGCCGGATCCGGCACATCGCCGAACGGCTGGCGACCCACAGCCGGATGCGGTCCCATGCGATACGGCCCACCGCGACCGCCGCCGGTGAACTCCTCGCGGGGTACGAGAGCTTCGTCCACGACGCCACCCATGTCCTGGTCAACGCCCTCGACCTGGACGCCCACCCCGGCCCGCTCGCGGCAGCGCTCGCCCGCCTCGCCCGGCTCCACACCGCCCGCCCCGCGCTCGCCGTCCGCACCGCGGACGTCCTCCACCAGCGGCTCAACACCGCGATGCGGCCCGGCTCCGGCGAGGCCCTGCTGCGCGCCGCGCGGCAGCTGGGCGAGGACGGAGGCCACGCCTCCGGGCTCTTCGCCGCGACCCTGACCGCGGTGGGCGGGGCGCGCACCGCATGGGCGGAGCCCTGGCGGGAGCGGCTGCGCGCGCTGCGCCGCCATCCGCACCCGGACGTCCGGGACGCGGCGCTCGCGGTCACGACGGCGACAGAGTGACGGTGGTGGCGCGCACGACCCGACGCGTCAGCCGTTCTCGCGCCAGCCACCCTCGCCGTAGTCATAGCCGTACTCGGGGCGCCCCTTGACGCCGCTGGTATGGAACGGGGCGCCGTGGTCGTCGATCCGGACCGTCCCCGAACGGCCGCCGCTCGTCCAGTCCAGCTCCAGGTACCAGCGGCAGTCGCAGCCGGACGTACGGGCGTTGACCAGCAGCACCTCGGGGTCGGTGGCCGAGACGCGGTACGGGAAGCGGACGGCGGGGATCGGTTTGCCCTCGTCACTGCCGTCGGTGGGGTGGGCCTGCGGACGGGTGGCGTCCAGATTCACCGAGAAGGCGCGCGGGGTGAGCGAGCCACCGCAGCCGTTGTCCATGGCGAACGACGACCACGCGAGCGGGGTGTGCCGCCCCACCACCCGTACGTGCAGGGCCTGCAGCACGACGGCGTCCGACGCACGGCCCTGCGCCGTCACCTCGACGTTCGTGGTGCCGCCGTGCACCGCGCCATGGGCTGCCGCCCAGGCCGGAGCGTCCTGCTCGGTGGGCGGCGGGGCCACCTGCGCCGGGGGCCGGTCGATCAGATACCGGTGGTCGCAGCCGTTCTCCCAGACGTGGGAGCGGGTGGCCAGGGTGAGCGGGACGCGGCTGGTGGTGCCGCCACCGGATGGGTCGCGCGCTCCGGAGGTCGCGTCAGGGGCGGCGGAGGCGGAGGGGGCGGAGGGGGTGCGGTTGTCCGTGCGCCCGTCCTTGTCCCCGGTCTTCCGCCGCGGCACGCCGGACTCATCGTGCTCGCCGGTCTCCAGCCGGTCCAGACGGCCTCGTACGGTCGGCCCGGCGGCCGGGGCGGACGCGGATGCGGTGGCCGGGGGCGTGGCCGCGGCGTCCTTATGGCCGCTTCCGCCGGGCGGCCGCACCTCCACCGCCGTCACGGCGAGCACGACCACGGCGGCGGCACCGGCCATCAACGCCCATGGGCGCGCCTTGCGTATGCGGGGTGTGGTGTCGGGCCCGCCTGCGGCCGGCACCGACCGGAGCCGCGCCGCCGCCCACGCGGGCCCGCGCCCGCCGGACTCCCCGCCGCCCGAGGGCCGCCGCGCCGCCCACGTCCGCCGTGCTGTCTGCGTTGGGCCGGCCTTGGCCGTCGGCGGAGAGGGCGGAGCGGCCTCCCCGGCCTCCCCGGCCTCCCCGGCCTCCCCGGCCTCCCCGGCGTCCCCGGCGTCCCCGGCGTCC